>DATGEK010000127.1:0-29984 GCA_035310205.1 Aliidongia sp. | reverse complement strand
GGTCGAAGTCACCGGCGGCCGCCTCTGGACGGGCGATTCCCACGCGGCCCAGGGCGATGGCGTGGTCGATCAGACGGCCATCGAAACCGCCATGGAGGATCTGCGGATCCAATATGTCCTGCACAAGCGGGCGGGGCTGGCCGGACCCATCGCCGAGACGCCGTCCCACTGGATCATGCTGGGTTTCGGCGAGGCGCTCGAAGATGCGCTGACTGCCTCGCTCCGACAGATGATCGAGTGGCTGAGCGGGCCTACCTCGCTGAAGCCGGTCGACGTCTACGCGCTCTGCAGCATCGCGGCCAGCTTCCGCATCACGCAATATGCGCACCAAACCAACACGGTCTATGCGACCGTGCCGGCGAAGACGGTGCACGGCATGCTGCCGAAGGGGATCTTCGACCCGTCGCTGCGCGAGCATATCGCGCGGTCGGTGCGCACGGGGGCCTAGCGGAAATTGCAGCCTGCCGAAGCTCCCAATCCCGGCTGGATCGTCGCCGCGGCCAAGCCGCGCCTAGCGCCGATCGAACGGCGCGTCTTCCTGCTGTGTTCGCTCGTCGCCTTCTTCGACGGCTTCGATACGCAATCGATCGGGCCCGCGGCGGCGGCGATCGGTGCCGCCGTCGGCGTCTCGGTTGGCGAACTCGGGCCGATCTTCAGCGCCTCGCAGCTTGGCTTCCTCTTGGGCGCCATGAGCTTCGGTGCGCTCGGCGACCGATTCGGCCGAAAGCGCCTGCTGGTCGGCGCGGTCGCCCTCTTCGCGCTCTGTTCGCTCGGCACCGCGCTCGTCCATTCCTTCGATACGCTCGTCGCCTGCCGCCTGTTCTGCGGCCTTGGGCTCGGCGGCGCGACGCCGAACTTCGTCGGCCTCGTCTCCGAATATGCGCCGCCGCGCCTGCGTGCGCGCATCGTCACCACGATGTGGGCGGCCGTACCGTTCGGCGGCATGGTCGGCTCCTTCGCCAGTTCAGCGGTGCTGCCTTGGCTCGGATGGCAGGCGATGTTCCATATCGGCTTCGCGGCACCCATGGCGTTGGCGCTGCTTCTCGTCGCGATGCTGCCGGAGTCCCGCGAAGCGCCGCGGGTTGCGACCGCGGAACGGCGCCTCACGCCGCTCGCGGCCCTCTTCGCTCATGGACGTGCGATCGGGACGCTGTGGCTGTGGCTCGCATCTTTCGCCATCTGGATGGTGCTGATCGTCGTCGCCTTCTGGACCCCGGCGCTGCTGCAGCGGGCCGGACTTTCGGCGGCGAGTGCCGCCACCGTGCTGGCGTTCAACAATGCGGGCGGCGTCGTCGGGACCCTGCTGGTCGGTGCCGCGCTGAGCCGTATCCGGCCCGTCGTCGCTCTGCTCGGCGCCTGCGTCGCATCGGGGATCGCCATTGCCGCGATCGGCGTCTTCGCCGGTCACTATGCCGGGCTCCTGTTCGCCGCATCGTTCGCCGGCTTCTTTGCCTCGGCGGCAGGCGGCACGATGATCGCCGTCGCGGCCGAAGCCTATCCGACCGAGGCGCGCGCCACCGGCGTTGGCTGGGCGCTTGGCTTCGGCCGCCTCGGATCGATCGCGGGCCCGCTCGCAGCCGGCCTCCTGGTCGCGCATGGGGTGCCGATCGCGCAGTTCTATCTGGCCGCCGCCATCCCCGCATTCGTCGCGGCCGGGTTCGTGCTTCTTCTGTCGCGCCGTCCCCGGTCCGGGGAAGCCGGCGCCTAAATCACCCGTTCGAGGAGTGTTCATGCCTATCCAAGAATCCCCACAGCCGAGCCTGGCCATCATAAGCTACGCGCAGGCGACGGCGCTCATCGCCGCCGCCGTCCGGACGGCGGCGGCGCGAAGCGTCAAGCTTGGGCTTGTCGTGCTGGATGCCGCGGGCCATCTGGTCGCCGCCGGCCGGATGGACGGCGCGCCGTTCATCACAACGGAAGTCGCCCGCGGTAAGGCCTTCGCCTGCGTCGCAACCGGTGGTCAGCCCGGCACCAACCTGGCCCAGCGCTTCGAGGAAAATCCAATGGTCTGGGGCAATGCCGGCCCGCTCGGTTACGGCGCGCCGCTCTTCCCGGCCCAGGGCGCGCTGCCGATCCATCTGGACGGGGTGCTGGTCGGCGCGATCGGCGCGAGCGGCGCGCCGTCTGCGATCGACGAAGCCGTCATTGCCGAGGCCATCGGCGCGATCGGGGGCTCGCCGACCCCGTGATCACGGCCCTCGCTCCCGTTCTCATCGGATTGCCGCGGTTCGCGCGGACTTGGAGACTCCTATGAAGATTTTCGCTTTCGACGATGCAGGACGTCCGGCGCTGGGTGTCATGGTGGACGAGGCGACGTTCGTGCCCTTGGCGGAAGTCGCGCCCGAGCTGCCGACGAACCTCATTGCACTCTTGGAACTCCCGGACGGGCTCGCGCGGACGGAACGCGCCGTCGCCGGTCAACCGGGCAGCCGGCGTCTTGCCGACGTGTCCCTGAAGCCCTTTCTCGATCGGCCGAACGCCCTCTGGGCGCTAGCGCTGAACTTCAAGACGCATATCGAGGAAACCGGCCTCACGACCTCGCGGGACTTTCCTCATGTTTTCCTCCGGGTCGCGTCCTCCTACGCCGGCCACGGCGAGGCGTTGCGATGCCCGCCGGAAACGGTCGCGCGCGCTTACGACTACGAAGGCGAACTCGGCGTGGTGATCGGCAAGCCGGGACGCCATATTCCGGTCGAGCGCGCGCTCGAGCATGTCGCCGGCTATACCTGCGTCAACGAAGGCTCGGTGCGCGAATACCAAATTCAGAACCGACAGTTCGGCCTGGGCAAGAATTTCGAGGCGTCCGGCAGCTATGGTCCCTGGCTGGTGACGGCGGACGAGGTGGGCGTGCCCGAGCGGCAGTCGGTGCTGACACGGATCAACGGGGTCGTCCGACAAAGCTCGCCGCTCAATGACATGCTGTTCAGCGTGGCTCAAACTGTGAGCTACCTGTCCGATGGCTATTCGTTGCGACCAGGCGACATGATCGCCATGGGCACGCCGGGTGCACTCAAACCCGGCCCCGACGATCTGGCGGGGCGAGCCCTTGACCAACAGTTCGGTCCCTTCAAGGTGCCTGGCCTCGTGCATATGCGACCCGGTGATATCGTCGAAGTCGAGATCAGCGGTGTGGGCATCTTGCGCAATCCCGTCGTCGCTGATCTGCCGTCCGACTATCGTTCGGGCGATGCGGCCGACTAACTGACCCTGGTTCCGAGGCTCCCTGGGCGCTGTGGCTTCGTCGGACGGCCTGGGCCGTCTCGGTCAGCACTCTATCGAGCGTCCGCGACCGTGCCGAAGCGTCCAGCGTGGAAGTCGGCGACTGCCTGGGCCAGTGCCGCCTCGCTGTCGAGGACGAACGGCCCATGCTGGACGACCGGTTCGTCGATCCTCGGCCCCGCGAGTACGACGAAATGGGCAGCCGAAGTCGATTGCAACGACAGCATCGTCCCGTCGGACGCGGCCCCGGCGCATAGGGCGTGGCCCGCGGTCAGCGTGCCGGCGCCATCGATGCTCATGGCGCCGTCGACCAGATAGATCCAGGCATTCCAGTGTGCCTGCAAGGGAATGACCGCCGCCTTCGCGCCGGCATCGAGATAGCCGTCGAGCATGAGGATGGGGGCCGGCGGTCGGGCCGGCGATCTCAGACCGGCGAGTTCGCCCGCGACCACGCGCACCCGGGAACCCTCACCGCGC
Organism: Aliidongia sp.; assembly: GCA_035310205.1. Taxonomy (GTDB): domain Bacteria; phylum Pseudomonadota; class Alphaproteobacteria; order ATCC43930; family CGMCC-115725; genus Aliidongia. The sequence continues at coordinate 26,288 of DATGEK010000127.1, read as the reverse complement.
ACCTTCGGCATCTCGTGGGCCGCTACCCGGAACGAGTCTGGTGCCAAGGACTTCAGCTGGCCGGGCAGGTTCACGAAGATCTGCAGCGCGTGAATGTGGCTCGACGATCCGACCGGCACTTGCGTGTGCAGGATGCCGCGGCCGGCGAGCGTCCAATGCAGGTCGCCCGCGCCGAAGGTGGCGTTGTGCCCGACCGAATCGCGGCTCGCCATCTCGCCTTCGGTGTCCTCGAACACGAGCGTCACCGCCGACATGCCGGCGTGCGGATGCAGGTCGAACGTCGGCTCCCGCATGTGGAAATGATCGACCAGGACAAAGGGCGACATAGCGCGCGGCGCGAACTGGTCGTGATGAAACTGCAAGGCCGTGAAGCCGGTCCCGATCCGCATCGGCCCGCCGGCAACGACCGGCGAAAACCTAGCCCGCCCGGGGGCGGCATGCTCGGCTGACATCGTCATTATCCATCACTCTCTTTTGGTGTGGCCCCAGATCTGGCGTGAGTCCCGGCAAGACAGAAGGCACCGCCGCTTGGACATATCGTCCAACAATCCGGGACGAAGCCGCCTGGTGCGGTCGGCGCCGTCGGCCGATGCGCCGGCCGGGGGCAGATTTATTGGACGATGCGTGCAGGATTCCGCGGCTTCTGAGCGAATGGGCCTGACACTACCCTTTGTCGCCATTGAAATTCGCAACAGGGCAGGAGAGCTCAAATGGCGCGGCGCGGTCCCATCGTCGACGTTCATCACCACGCGTTGCTGCCGGATCTCACCGGCGACATCGATCTCGGCAGCGTCGACATTCCCGCCTGGTCGATCGACGACAGCGTGGAGTTCATGGATCGGATGGGCATCGACGTCGCAGTGCTGTCGCTGAGTTCGCCCGGCGTTCCCTACGGCGATCCGGCCAAGGCCCGCGACATTGCCCGCCGGGTCAACGAGACCCTGGCGTCCTATGTCGCCCGCCGTCCGGACCGGTTCGCCGCCTTCGCGACGCTGCCGCTGCCGGACATCGAGGGATCGCTGCGCGAGGCAGAGCATGCGCTGGATGTGCTGCAGCTCGACGGCATCGGCGTCATGTCGAACTACGGCCCCTATTTCGGTTCCGCGCATTACGATCCGCTGTTCGCGCTGCTCAATCGCAAGGCCTGTCCGGTGCACATCCATCCGCGCCCGCCAGTGCTGAGCGCCGAGCAGGATTTCGGCCTGCCGCCGTCGCTCTACGAGTTCACGTTCGAATCGACCCGCGTCGCGGTGCAGGTCGCCTATAACAACGTGTTCGGGCGCTTCCCCAACCTGAAGCTCATCCTGTCGCATGCCGGCGGCACCGTGCCGTTCCTGGCCAAGCGGCTGACCTACGGCCCGCAGATCGTCGCCGGCCTCAAGGGCAAGGCGCCGGTCGACACGATCGGCGAGCTCGCCAAGTTCTATTTCGACCTCGCCATGGTCAGCGGCCGGTTCACTTTGCCGGCGCTCAACGCCCTCGTCCGGCCCGACCACATCCTCTACGGCAGCGACTTCCCCTATATGCCCGAAGCCGACATTCGGGAGGCGAAGGACGACGTGTTCGATTTCGCCGGCTACGGCGAAGCGGACGTCCGGCAGATCGCTTCCGAGAACGCGCTCAGGCTGCTGCCGCGGGTCGCCCGCCAATTCAACAAGTAGGTTTGGCGAAGATCGCTCAGGGAAGAGCTCCGTCGCTCACTAAAACCTGGAAAGGAACCGTTCATGCGCATCCCCAAAGTTTCCATGATTGTCGGCAGCAGTCGTGCAGAGTCCATCAACAGGAAGCTTGCGAACGCCATCGTAAGACTTGGCGCCGACAAGTCGGATTTCGAAATCGTCAAGATCCACGAACTGCCCCTCTATGATCTCGAGCTCGAGAAGGACTGGCCTGTTTCGTCCAATCGTTTCAGCAGCCAAGTTGCGGAGGCGGATGGAGTGTTGATCGTGACACCGGAGCACAACCGGTCGCTCCCTGCGGTGCTCAAGAACGCGATCGATTGGGGCTCGCGCCCGATGAGCGCAAATGTCTGGCGAGATAAGCCGGTCGCCATCACCGGCGCTGCTCGCGGCGCCATTGGCACGGCGTTGGTTCAGCAGCACGTCCGGCAGATTCTCAGCGGCTTCCTAGGCGCCGCCGTGATGGGCGGCGAGGCCTACATCGGCGGCTTCACGCCGGAGCTCATCGACGATGACGGCAACATCACGGTCGAGCCGACCCGACAGTTTCTTCAAGCATTCGTCGATCGCTTCGCAGTCTTTGCGAGCCGCTTCATGGAAGCTGATTAGGCCGCAAGCAGGTGTGGGGCCTGCCCCATACCCTGTTGCACGGCGATCTGAGCGGGCAGTAAATCTGTGAAGCGCCCACTTCGCCTGCCCATCAACCATGTCGCGCCGGCCCCTTAGATGATTGAGCAGATCCTGAGCTTCGTCGCCGTCGTCGATGCCGGCGGCTTCTCGCAGGCCGGACGGCGGCTGTCGCTGCCGAAGTCGACCGTCAGCCATCGCGTCCAGCAGCTCGAGGAGCGGCTGGGCGTGCGGCTGTTGCACCGGACGCCGCGCGTCGTGCGCCTGACCGAGGAAGGGGCGGTCTATTACCAGCGCTGCGTCCGCATCCTCGCTGAGCTGGAGGATGCCGAGTCCGAGGTTCGGCAGGAGACGAAGGAGCCGACCGGGACCCTGCGCCTGAGCGCGCCGATCGAGTTCGGCATGCAGATCCTGGGTGGCGTGCTGGCCGGGTTCCTGAAGGCCCATCCGCGCGTGCGCCTCAAGCTCGAGCTGACCAGCCGCAACGTCGATATCGTGGAAGAGGGCTACGACGCGGTGCTGCGCATCGGCACGCTCGAGGACTCGGCCCTCATCTCGCGGCGGATCCTCAGCATCCCGCGCGGTCTCTACGCCAGCCCCGACTATATTTCGGCGCGCGGCCGGCCAACGTCGCCGGCGGATCTCGCCGACCACGACTGCCTCAGGTTCGAGACCGCGTTCTATCACGGCGCCTGGGTCTTCACCGGACCCGGCGGCCAGGCTTCGTTCCAGCCGACGGGCACGGTCGAGGCCAATAACCTGACCGTGCTGCGCGACGCGGCGATCGCCGGGCTCGGGGTCGCGCTGCTGCCGTGCTATCAGTGCCGCGAGGCCGAGCGCGGCGGCCGCCTTGAACGGCTGATGGTCGACTGGCAACCGGAAAGCGCCGACGTCTATGTGCTCTATCCGAGCAAGCGCCACCTGGCGAGCCGCATCCGGGCCTTCCTCACGTATCTCGACCAGAACCTCGAGCGGCTGACGCACGACATCCGCGACGGCGCCCGGCCCGGCGTCCAATAGATCGAACGCTGCGTCGCAAACTCCTGTCGCGACGCTCCCACGACACTCCCGCAATGTTGGTTCGGGCGCGCCCCCACGCCATCCGTCCCACGGAGACGGTTCGGGGCCGTCCGGATGTGAGGCTCGTTTGCGGGAGTGCGCCCATGACCACCGAAGCTGTACCGATTTCGCTCAAGGCGGCCGACGCCACCTGGGTGATGCTCGCCGGCCGTCTGCTGCTGGCATCGATCTTCGTCGTTTCCGCCTGTCGCAAGATCGGCGACATGGCCTCCGTCGCCGCCTACATGGCGAGCAATGGCGTGCCGGCGCCGGGCCTCCTGCTGCCGCCGGCGACCGCGTTCGAGCTCGCCGGCGGTCTCCTCCTCGTCGCCGGCCTATGGGCGCGCTGGACCGCCGTGGCGCTCCTGGTCTGGACCGGCGTGCTGGCCGTGATCTTCCACCCGTTCTGGGCGGTCGACGCCAAGCAGTACGGGCTGCAGCTCAACCTGTTCCTGTTCCATCTCGAGACGGCGGGCGGCCTGCTCTACATCGTCGCTTACGGTGCGGGTCGTTTCAGCGTCGACCATCGTCGCGATAGGCGCTAGCGGCGATGCGCGGTCTTCTCCGGAACCGGTGGTGGATCGTCGCGGCGGGCGCGCTCGGCATGACGGTCGGGCAAGGCCCGATCACCATCTTCACGCTCGGTGTGTTCCTGAAGCCGGTGACCGACGATCTCGGCATCGACCGCGGCACCTTCTCGTCGGCGATCGGACTCCTGACTGTCGCGGCCGCAGTCGTGACGCCGTTCGTCGGGCGGTTGGTCGATCGGTTCGGCGTGCGCACCGTGCTCCTGCCGATGATCCTGTTGTTCGCGCTCGCGACCATGGCGCTCTCCCGGCTGCAGCCGTCGCTGCCGGTGCTCTACCTGCTGTTCGGCGTCCAGGGCGTGCTCAGCACCTGTCAGACGCCGACGGCCTACGTCAAGACGATCTCGGCCTGGTTCGATCGAACGCGCGGCCTCGCGCTCGGCATCGCGCAGACCGGCGTGGGCTTGGGCGTGGCGCTCGTGCCGCAGCTCGCGGCGGCACTCATCGCCGGGCACGGCTGGCGGACGGCCTATGTCGGCCTCGGCGGCGCAATCCTGGCGCTGGCGCTGCTGCCGGTGGCGCTGTTCCTGCGCGAGCCGCCGGCGGCCCGGTGGGGCGTCGTCGCCAGCGGCGCGGGCGTGTCGCTCGCGAACGCCTGGCGCTCGGGACGCTTCTGGCAACTGAACGCCTGCTTCTTCCTGGCCGTCACGGCGATCAACGGCACGCTCGCCCATGCCGTCGCCCTCCTGACCGATCGGGGCGTGCCGCTCGAGGCCGCGACCGGCGCCATGTCGCTCGCCGGCATCGCGGTCATCGTCGGGCGAGTGATCGCGGGCTTCTGCCTCGACCGCCTGCACGGCCGCCATATCGCAGTCGCCTCGTTCTGCTTCCCGATGCTCGGCATCGCCCTGCTGGCATTCGCCCGTGAGCCGGCGCCCCTGCTGGTGGGGGCGGCGCTCTGCGGCCTCGGCGTCGGCGCCGAGGTCGATCTCATCGCCTATTTCATCGGCCGATATTTCGGCATGCGCGCTTATGGCGCCATCTACGGCCTGTTCTTCGCGGTCTTCACCATCGGCACCGGCCTCGGCCCCTTCGTCATGGGCCTCGCCTTCGACCGCGCCCATTCCTACGGGCCGGCACTCGCGATCTTCGAGGCGGCGCTGCTCTCGGCATCCGGCCTGGCGCTCAGGCTCGGCCCCTATCGCTATCCCGCCCACGCGGCGGCGGCTCACGGCGCGGAATATCTACGGCCGGCAGGCGACGTCGCGTCCGGCACCAAGGAGGGATGATTGCTGATCACGACCGATCGAGACGAGCGGCTGCTGCCGGTGCATGTCGAACCGGGCATCGTCTACGGAACCGCGGATGGGATCGCGCTGTCCGGCGACTATTACCGGCCCGAGACGGCCGCCGCGGTGCCCGTCGTCGTCGTCGTCCATGGCGGCGGCTGGAAGCTCGGCTCCGCCCGGTTCTACCAGCATTGGGGACCGTATCTCGCGGCGCGCGGCATTGCGCTGTTCGCTATCGACTACCGCCTGGTCGAGGGCGGCGAGCATCGCTACCCGGCCGCGGTCGAGGATGTCGTCGCCGCCGTCGGCTTCGTGCGGGCGAATGCGGCGCGTCTCGGCATCGATCCGCAGCGCGTCGGTCTCGTTGGCGATTCCGCCGGCGCGCACCTGGCGACGCTTGCAGCCCTCGGCGGCAACCCCGCGGCCGGTGACGACGGGCCACCGCTCGACGTCAGGGCGGTCGTCGCCGTCTATGGCGTCTACGATCTTGTGGCGCAATGGCAGCACGATCTCGTGGCCCGGCCCGATGACCAGATTACCGAGATCTTCATGGGCCACTCGCCGCTGGACGACCGGCTGCGTTTCCTCGCGGCCTCGCCGCTGAGCCATGTCACCCGGCGGAGCCGCGGCACGGCGTTTCTCGTCGCCTGGGGCACCGCCGACGATGTGGTCGAATGGCAGAGCCAGTCGCAGCCCTTCGTGACGGCGCTGAAGCAGGTCGGCTGCTTCGTCCGCACGCTGGCGTTCACCGACGCGCCGCACTTCTGGATGTCGGATCCGCTGGACGATCCCTACGGCTATCCGATCCGGCTGGCCCCTGGCCTGCTGCGGTTCCTGCGCGAATGCCTGTGATGCCCTGCCGATCGGAGAAGCACCGCGTCGTTCAGCAGGCCGAACGCTAAGTCCAAGAACCGCATCTTCTTTCGCATCCCCCCGTCACCTTACTTTTGAGCATCCACGTATCGCAGCCGGCCTGGCGTCATCCCGCCATGGCCGTCCCACGGAGCGCTCAGGGCCGTTCCGTCGAAGGAGGATTGGATGAATCAGATGATCATAAACGGCATCAACAGCCAGACGTTCGTCGCCGCAAATCTGGGGCGGATCGAACCTTTCTATACCGAGTACCTCGGGTTGCCGGTCGTCAAGCGCTCGGTCCATCACTTGAGCGCGCATCTGCCGATGGTGACCTTCGGCTTCCAGCGGGTCGGGAAAGAAGCGCCGCGCGGCGAGACCATCAGCTATATCGAGTGGAACCCGATCTTCTACATGGTTCCGGAGGCGGGCTTCGTCGACCCAGAGACCACCGTGCGTGGGGTCGCCTCGCCACGGGCGGGAGACCCGAAGGGGCGGTGGGGCGCCGGCACCAACCACCATCTGGCACTGCATGTCCCCAACCGCAACGGGCTGCTGAAATGGAAGCGCCGCCTGACCGATCTCGGCATCCACGTCACCGGCCCCTACAATCGCAATTACTTCCATGCGATCTATTTCCGCGATCCCGACGGCGCCATCATCGAAATCGCCACCTCCGAGCCGGGCTTCGGCCATGACGAGGCGATCCTGGGCTCCGGCTATCGCTCGCAGCCCAAGGAAAACCTGATCGGTGGCCGCGACGAGTTCGCGGTCGCCTTCGAGACCTGGCCGCACCCGGTGCCCACGGTCACCGAGGATTTCTCGCTGCGCGGCTTCCACCACATCACGTCGGTATCGAGCAATGCGGAGCGGACCGAGAAATTCTTCGTCGAGACGGTGGGGCTGCCGCTGATCAAGAAAACCGATTATCTCGACGAGAAAGGCGGGACTCACTTTTATTACGCGTGCAACGAGGACCTGTCGCCGGGTTCCGTGCTCACGTTTCTGGGCCTGCCCGATTACAAGCCGGGCCGGCTTGGGACGGGCCTCGCCCATCATTTCACGCTTCAGGTCGAAAATGACGCGGCCGTCAGCGATCTCCATGCACGGCTGAAGAAGGCCGAGGTCCGGGTTTCGTCCATCCAGGATGCGATCTACGCACAGCTCTTCCATTTCCTCGATCCGGACGGGCACATCTGCGCGGTGTCGACCCCAAGCGATTTCACTGTCGATGAAGACGCAAATGCGCTCGGGCGGAAGCTGTGCCTGCCGGAAGCGTTGGAAGCGAACCGCATCCAGATCGAACGGCAGATTGCCTTCCGTCCGGCGCCGACGCCGGTGCTCGATTAGGGTTCGCCGACGCCGGCCAGTCTGGACCCGCCAGGCTGGCCGGCCTGTTCCAGGATGATGACCATGGGCCAATTAACCGTACTGCCGCAGGCGGTAGTGCTGTGGGGGGAGGGCGTTGCTCCTGATGCCGCCCGGCGGCTTGCCGATTGGGGCGTCGAGCGGCCGATCATCTTTACGGCCGAGGCGCTCGCAATGATCGGGCGCGAGCGTCTGGGGCCGCATGTGAAGGACAGAGTCGGGATGATCTCCGATCTGCCCGCGCACGTGCCGGATGGCGCCGTGCGGCGCGCTCTTGAGGCGTGCCTCGAGTGCGGCGCCCGCTCGATCGTGGCTTATGGCGGCGGTTCTGTGCTCGATGCTGCGAAGGCGGTCTCCTACCGCCATCATGGCAGGACGGGCCGCTTCCTGCCGATCGCCGCTTTCCCGACGACACTCTCGGGGTCGGAATTTTCCCATTACTTCGGCATCACGGAAAGCGACGGCCCGCTCAAATTCAAGCGGAGCTATGCTGTGACCGGGACCGTTCCGGCGGTGGTCGCCCTCGACCCGAGCCTGCTGATCGACACCCCTCGCTTCCTGCTGCTCTCGTCCGCCATCAAGGGCATCGATCACGCGGTCGAGGGCATGCGGCATGTGACGGTCGAGCACCCACACGCGATCATGGCAGCGGACGGCGTCAGGCGGTTCTTTTCCATCCTTACGAAATGGCCGAAGCAGCTCGAGACCCGGCAGGCGGTGGAGGCTGGAGAGATCGGGATGCAGGACCTGCTGCAGCTGCAGCTTGCCGCCTGGCATTGCTATTTTTCGCCGGCCTCGGTCATCTACGGCCTCAGCCACCGCATCGGCCATGTTCTGGGCGGCACCTTCGGGCTGCCGCACAGTGCCACCTCCTGCATCACCTTGGCACCCGTCATCCGGGCCTGCGCCGATTTCTACGAGGGGCGCCTGGCTGTCTTTGCGGCGGGAGCGGCGGCGAACGAGGCCGGCGTGGCGCTGGCGGACCGGATCGCCGGGCTCGTCACCGGGCTCGATCTGCCCCATCGCATCGGCGATTTCGGCCTGGGCCGGGATGTGGTCCCCCAGGTTTCCAGTCTGCTGAAGGCGAATTATCCGAACGAAGTGGTGGATCTCGGTGCCGATGCCGAGCGGAAGCTGGAGCGGCTGCTCGAGAGCTTGTGGTGAGCATACCGAGAGCGCTGACCGCGCCACCCGACAGGCGTGCCCTCGCGGCGCGGGGCGTTTTGCAGGCCATGGCGAGCGGCCGGGCGAGCGCCGTCGAGATGACGGCGAGGACGCTCGCTGCCGCCGAGGATTGTCGCCGAGACCTCCATGCGTTCTCGGTTATCGCCCACGAAGCGGCAATGGCGCGCGCGAGGGAAAGCGATCGGCGTTATCGTGAGCATCGTCCACGGCCGCTCGAGGGCCTGTCGATCGCCGTCAAGGACATGATCGACACGAAGGGCATCGAAACCCGCTATGGCTCCGCCGCCCATCTGGGCCATGTTCCGATTGAGGACGCCGCGATTGTTCGGCGGCTGAAGCACGCCGGCGCCATCATCATCGGCAAGACGACGACCCACGAGTTCGCCTGGGGCGTCACGACAGCGAGTACCGCCTTCGGCGATACGCTCAATCCGAGGGACCCAACCCGCATTCCCGGCGGGTCGAGCGGCGGTGCCGCGGCGGCCGTCGGCTATGGCGCCGTCTCGGTCGGGCTCGGCACCGATACGGGCGGATCGGTCCGCATTCCGGCTGCCCTATGCGGCACGGTCGGCTTCAAACCGAGCTTTGCCGCCCTTTCGTCCCGAGGGATCTTTCCGCTCGCCTCGAGCCTCGATCATCCGGGCCTGCTGGCAAGCTCCATGGACGACCTTATCCTGCTGGCAGGGGCGCTCGGCATCGCGGCGCGGCCCTCGGCCGACAGGCCTCGGCTCGGCGTCATCCGCCAGATCGGCCCCGTGCCGGTCGAGGCCGCGGTGGCAGATTGCTTCGACAGGGCCGTCGACCGTCTCGGGCGGTCGTTCGCCGTGTCGGAGCTGTCCGTTGGTCACCTGTTCGATGGCGCCTTTGCAATGTTCGCGACGATCGTCCTCGCCGAGGCTGGATTGGTGCACCTAGCACGGGGCGACGAGGCGACCATCCAATCGTCCTACACCGCCGAAACGCGCGAGCGGATCGACCGGGCGAAGTTGACGGCGCTCGGCGATTATGGACGGGCCCAGATGCTCCGAGCGAATTTCACGCGCAGTCTGACCCTCTTCATGGACGAGTTCGACTACCTCGTCCTTCCGACCTGCCCCTGCCTTGCACCGTCAATCGGAGTCCAAGAACTCCGGCTTGGCGGGTGGCAGGGCAATGTCCGCGAGGCGCTGATGAGCTATACGGCACCCTTCAACCTCGCGGGGCTGCCGGCCATATCGATCCCGTTGGAGGGAAGTGCTTCCTTGCCGTGCGGACTGCAGATCGTCGCTCGGAAGTCGAACGATGGCGCGCTCCTTGCAACCGCGGAGCTCGTTGCGAACACTCTGGCCTGACTTCCGGCTCTATCGCCAGACACCCGAACAGATCGCCGCTTAATCGCGACCATCGAACGGGAGGACTCCACATCTGAACGACGCCAAGACGGCGAGCATCTCGTTCGCCCCGAAGTGAACGACTGCTTTCGCGCTTCGATTTCCTGAAGCGGCCGTTCCGCTTCCAGCCCGCTCAAGTCGAAGAGCGGCCTGTCGGCAGAGCGTCCATTTTGGTCATTGCGGCGAGTGTTGAGGCCGTCCTATGAGCGGACATTCATCCTGATCCAAGGGATGGCTATTTCCTCAGACCATGCGCGCTGAGCTTCGGCCCTCATCCTCGACGGGTCATGCAGGAGGCATAAGGTCGCCAAGCCTTGGTTTCAGCTCCGTCGATTGTTCGATCAGCATGTTGCGATATTCCGCGATCAAGTCCGGTGAGAAGCGCGTGAGCAAACCGGAGACAGTCAAGGCCCCCAGCAGCAATCCGGAGCCATTGAAAACCGGCACGGCCACAGCGGCCAGGTCCGGGTCGCGGTTGCCGAGGGATACTGCCCAGCCTTGGCGGCGAATGGCATCGGCTTCCTTGCCCCTCTCCCCGGCGAAGGCACGCAACACTGAGCCTGCAGCGCCGCTGCCAAGCGGGTGAAGCGCGCCTTCCTCCAGATGATGCCTCGCCAACCGCGGCGAATTTTGTCGTACCAAACACAGCCGGGCATCCCCGTGGCGGACATAAAAGGATGCCGTCTCCTGCGATCGGGTCACGAGATAAGCCAGCACCGGTCGGATCAGAGCGACCAGATCGGGTTCAGCGTGGCTCAGTCCGCCGAGGCGCCGAAGCTCCGGACCAAGCAGGTAGCGACCATCGGTATCGCGGTGCAAGAAGCCGTGCCGCACCAGGGATCCGGCCAGCCGGAGAATGGTGCTCTTGTAGAGCGCCGAACGCTGCGCCAGCACCGCCAAGCTGAGCGCCTCCCCCGGAGCCTTGAAGCATCGCAGCAGCACCAAGGCGCGTTCGACGGCCTCGACGCGATCTGAAGGGGAGGAGGCGGTTTCCTGGCTCATGGCGACTTTTAATGACGCCTCGGTCGTTCTGTCAAGTGGAACGCGTGCCGATTGACGGAACGAGGGGCGGCGGCCTATCGCTAGGTACGGTTCGACGCGCCTAGGGAGGACGCCAATGGTAACCACAGCCATGAATGATCGCTGGACCCGTGTCGGCCCCGGCACGCCGTGCGGCGAACTCATGCGGCGCTACTGGATTCCGATCTTGCCCGCCGCGAAACTGCTGGAGGAGCCGGTACAGAAGATCCGGGTCCTCGGCGAGGACCTGATCCTCTACCGCAACACTTCGGGCGGCCTGGGCCTCATCGGGAACCGGTGCCTGCACCGTCTCGTCGATCTCCAATACGGCATCCCGGACGAAAGCGGGCTTCGCTGTCCCTATCATGGCTGGCTGTTCGGCGAGACCGGCGAATGCCTGGAGCGGCCGATGGAGGGCTCGCCTTGTGCGAAGCTCAAGCAGAAGCTTCCGGGTTATCCCGTGCAGGAATTGGGCGGGCTCGTCTTCACCTATATGGGGCCGCTGCCGGCACCGGCGCTGCCGCGCTGGGATCTGTTCGTGCTGCCCAACGCGATCCGGCAGATCGGCATCAACATCATCCCGTGCAACTGGCTCCAGTGTCAGGAGAATACCGGCGACCCGACACATAGCGCCTGGGCGCACGGGCACATGTTCGAATATGTGCTTGAACGCGCCGGTGCGACCGCCGAACGCGTCGACGAGAAGATTCACACGATCCACACGCGTAAGGCCGTGGGGGTCGGGATCAAGGAAATCTACGCCTATCAGACCCAGCATGGGTTCCGTAAGGGGATAAAATACGCCAAGGAACTCGGCGCCGAGGAAGACAAGACGGTCGAACATTCGACGGTACTCTTCCCGTTCTACACGCAGACCGGAAAAACCGGGGCGCCGCGCAGCGAGTATCAAATCCGCGTGCCGATGGACGACACGCACACCTACCACATTTGCTACCAGTGCTACGCCGCACCGCCGGGCGTGACGGCGCCGGAGCAGGACGTGGTACCTTATTACGTCCCGCCGACCGAGGACGAGAACGGCCGTCCCATCCTCGACTACGTGCTGGCGCAGGACGCGCTGGTGTGGAAGGCGCAAGGGCCGATCGCCGACCGGTCGGCCGAGTTGCTCGGTCGGACCGACATTCCCATCGTGGTCCTGCGCCGGCAGCTCGACGAACAGATCAAGCGGGTCGAAGAGGGCAAGGCCCCGATGAACACCTGGGCGGAATCGCCCGATATCATTTATCCGAGCGGTGCGGCCCCCGACTATGACAAGCCGCTGCTACGCCATACCTTCCGTAAGCTATATCACAAGGGCTTCGGCATCGATGATGCCGATCGGTACGGTCCGCTGTTCGAGACGGTCAAAGCGCTGCACCGTGACATCGAAGCCTATGAACTTGCCCGGCCCGCCGACGAGAAGTCAGCCAGTCCAACGGCAGCATAAAGCCTGATAATCACTCCGCACTCGACTGCGGGACGGCTTGGGGTGTGTTCAAAAGGATAAACACGCGGGAGGAATGAATGGCGGGCATTAACCTTCCATGCTGACGGCATGGATCTCCGGACTTACGGGATTGCTGCATGCCCAGGAGCTGCTCCTGCTGTTCCTGGGTATGATCCTGGGGCTGTTCTTCGGCGCAATCCCGGGCCTGGGCGGCACGACCGGCTTGGCTCTGCTGTTGCCGCTGACCTATGGCATGCATCCAATCACCGCGCTCGCGATGGCGGGCGGCGTCATGGGCGCCATCCCGATGGGCGGTTCGATTTCCGCGATCCTGCTCAACACACCGGGGTCGGCGCCGAATGCCGCGACGTGCCTAGACGGCTATCCGCTGGCGCAACAGGGCAAGGCCGGGCTCGCGATCGGGGCGGCGGCTAGCGCCAACTCGATCGGCGGCCTGATCGGGACGCTGACGCTCCTGGCGGTGCTGCCGATTTCGACCCGCCTGGTTCTCGCCTTCGGCCCCCCGGAGTTCCTCCTGCTGTCCGTCCTCGCCCTGGTCATGGTCGCATGCTCGACCCGCGGCAAGATGCTGCGCGGTCTGGTGTCGGCGGGCTTCGGAATGATGCTTGCCATGGTCGGCTACGACCAGATGAACGGCGGCACGCGCTACACTTTCGGCATCGAATACCTATGGGATGGCGTCCGCCTGGTGCCGGCACTGGTCGGCCTCTTCGCCGTGGCGGAGATGATCAATCTCTGGGTCGAGGGTGGATCGGTCGCGCGTACCAGCGGGAGCGTGCGCATCACGCGCACGACCGACGGGTTGATGGAGACGTTTCGTCACTGGCCGGTCGTGCTGCGCGGCTCGCTGATCGGCACGGTGGTGGGGGCCATTCCCGGCGTGGGCGGCACCGTCGCGGCTTTCCTGTCCTATAGCAGCACCGTTCAATTCTCGAAGGATCCCGACAGCTTCGGGCACGGCAATATCGCGGGCGTGATCGCCCCCGAGGCGGCGATCAACGCCAAGGACAGTTCCTCGCTCATCCCGACGCTCGCCTTCGGCATTCCAGGGGGCGCGGAGATGGCCGTCTTCCTCGGCATCCTCGTGCTGCACGGGATGCAACCGGGCCCGCTCATCCTGATCAATCGCCAGACCGAGATCTACGGACTGATCTGGGCGCTCACGGGCTCCTGCGTCCTCGCGTCGATGGGCGGCCTGCTGCTCGTGCGTCCCCTCTCCTTGTTGACGTTGCTGCCTTCCAGCCTGCTGGTGCCGCCGGTGCTCTGCATCGCGCTGGTCGGGTCCTGGGCGGTCGATCGGTCCATCGAGAACGTGATCCTGACGGCCGCTTTCGGCATGCTCGGCTACGGCATGATCCGGTTCGGCTATCCGCGTCTGCCCGTCGTCATCTCCCTCGTCCTCGGCGCCGGTATCGAGCGCACCTGGGAACAGAGCGTCGCGATGGGCGACGGCAGCGCCGCGATCCTGTTGGAGCGGCCCATTTGCGTACTGCTGCTGCTCTGCCTGACGTGCGCGTTGCTGTTCTCTCCCACGCGGGCGCTGTTCCGTCATCTGGCCGTGCGAAGGGCCGCGCGTCCCCCGAGGATCGTCGCATGACCGTCCCCTCCGATCCGCGCGGCGTGTCGGCCCGGCCCGGCGGATATGCCCTGCCGCTCGTCCTGCTGGCACTCGCCGTCGGCTTTACCGTCATGGCCCAGCGCTTCGGCGCGGCCTCGCGGGCGATGCCGCAGCTCGTCGGTGGCACGATGGCGATATTCTGTCTGATGGATGCCGTGTCGCGCAGCGACACCGAGCTTGGGCGGCGTCTCTTGCAATGGGCGAATCCAGCCGTGCCTGTGGCCTCGGCTGCGCCACCGCGCCACCTACAGTGGGTGGCGCTGGTGGCGCTCGCGGCGCTAGTCGCGATGATGGTGTTCGTGGGCGTGGTGCCGGCGGTCGTGGCCTTCGGCCTGTTCGCGCTGCGCTATCGGGCGGGGCGGAGCTGGATCGTGGCCGCGGCGTTGGGCGGCTCGGTCGCACTGGCGATCTGGCTGCTGTTCGGCCTTCTGCTCGGCTTGCCGCTGTTTCCGGGGCTGCTGTTTGGAGGCACTTGGTGATGGGCGAGGCGCGCCGGCCGAACGGAAGGATGCAGCGACGCCTGTTCCTGCTCGGTGCTGCCGGTTTGGCGGCCGGGGCCGTCCTGCGCTTCGGCCGCAATTCCCTCGGCGCAGGCGCCGTCGGCGGCCGAGACGTGTCCTTCGTGATTCCCTATGCGCCCGGCGGCGGATTCGATGCCTATGTCCGGGCGGTCATCCCGGCATTGCAGGAAGCGCTGGGCGTGCGTGTGCTGCCGGACAACGAAGACGGCGCCGGTGGCGCCCGCGCGGCCAACCTGCTCCATCGCGCCCGTGCCGACGGCTCGACGATTTCCGTAGTCAACGTGCCCGGGGTGCTCATCCTGCAGCGGCAGGGCACTCTCGGTTTCGATCTGCTCGAACTGTCGTGGCTCGCGAATATGGGACGCGACTCCTACGGGCTCATGGTGCCCGCGGATTCGTCGGTTCGCTCGCTCGACGATCTGCGTGCGCTCGGACGGCGGCGACCGGTGAAATTCACCTGCATCGGCCCGGCCGGCACCGGCTATTCCGCAACGCGCATCGGCGCCCACCTGCTCGATATTCCGGCGCGGGTGATCGCGGGCTACAAGGGCACCAATGACTATGTCGTTGCCGCGTTGCGCGGCGACGGCGACGCGGCGGTCGCCTCGCTTACCGCGCTGAACCAGTTTCAGGCCGCCGGACTGATCCGCATCCTGGCCACATTCGAGGCCAGCGGGACGCTGCCCGGCGTGCCCGACGCGACTGCGCTCGGCCTGCCGGAGCTCGCGCAGATCGTCCAGCTTCGCCCGATCGCCGCACCGCCGGGCCTTCCCGCCGCGGACGCCGCCACGCTGTCGGACGCCCTGGTGCGTGCCCTCCGCGACCCGTCCGTGCTCGCCTGGGCGCAGCGCAACCACGCGAACCTCACACCGGACGATGCGGTCGAAACCCGTCGCCTGCTGGTCCAGCAAAAGCGCTTCGTGGAGCGCTGGAAAGACTTCCTGGCCGCGGATTGAGCCAACTGTTCGAACGGAGGGATCGCGGAATGCCGGACAAGCTCGAGCAGGCTGCCATGGACGCGATTGCGAGCGTATTGGAGCAGCTTCCCACGATGCGCGTCGAAGAGGTCACGTTCACGCCGTCCCCCGGCGCGGGGTCGGTCGCGCGTGTCCGCGTGCAAGGCGGTCATCACGAGATCCTCTGTGAGCTGAGCCCCGAGGCCAGCCTCACCTCCGTCCGCGTCATCGAGCTCTGATCCATGCTCTACCGCAGCATCCCTGGCACCAGGCTCCGGGCATCCGAGATCGGGTTCGGCTGCGGCGGCAATGCCGGACTCATGGTCCGCAGCACGTCCGCGGAGCAGGCGCGCGTGGTCGCGCGGGCGCTGGAGCTGGGGATCAACTACTTCGACACCGCGCCGGACTATGGCGACGGCGCCGCGGAAATTGCGCTCGGCCGGGCTTTGCGGGCGGCGGGGGCGGTGCATGGCGCGGCAGGCGGTCCGATCATCACCACCAAGGTGGAGGTACGGCGCCAAGACCTGAACGACATCGCCGGCCACGTGGTCCGGTCGGCGGAGCAGAGTCTGCGCCGTCTCGGCCTGCAGCAGCTCGACGTGCTGCAGATCCACAATGGTCCGGTATCGGCGCCGCCGGCGATGGAGAACGGCGACTACCACACGCTGTGGCTCGAGCATTTCCTCGGCCCCCGCGGCGCGATGGAAGGGCTGCGCCGGCTGCTGGACCGAGGACTGGTGGCGCACGTGGGCTTCGTCTGCCGCGGCGATGATGGTGCGGAGGTGCGCCGGCTGTTGGAGACCGGTCTCTTCCGCCTGATCAACGTGGCCTACAACCTGCTGAACCAGAGCGCGGGCGGGGCCGTCCCCGCGCCGGGCGAGCAAGATCGCGCGGACGTGCTCGGCGCGGCGCAGCGGCGAAACGCCGGCGCTGCGGTGTTCAGCCCGCTCGCCGGCGGGTTCCTGGCCGGCGACGCGGTCCAGCACGCGCTCGCCCGGACGCGGGATCTCGCCTCGGGCGCCGGCCGGCGCAAACACGAACAGGCTTCCCGTTTTGAGGCCTTCGCGCGGGCCTGCGGCGGCAGTATCGCGCAGGCCGCCTACCGCTTTGTCCTGGGGCATCGAGGCACTACGACGGCTCTCGGCGGCTTCTCGTCGCTGGAGCAGATGGAGGAGATCGTCGCCGTCACGCGCATGCCGCCCCTCGAGCCCGAAGTGCTCGCGCTAGCGATGGCGCCGCCGCGGCAGGACGCGGAGGTGTCGCCATGAGCCCCGGCGACGCCGGCCAATGCCGGAAAACGGTGACAGCCGAAGCGATCCGACCTTCGGTCGGCTCGATTGGATGCATGACTCGATAGGACCGGAGGAGATTGCCGTGGTTTCAACGACTAGGCTGCATTCGCACGCGGCGGGCGGCGGGGTGACGCCGCGCGATCAGGAGCCCGTCCGGCCATGACCCCGGAGATCGAGCCGGTCGAGGCCGGCGAAGCGGAGGCGCGGGCAGACGCGCTGCAGCTGCTGGTCGCAAGCCGAAAGGAAGTTGCGCAGGGAATTTGGCTGTATGAGCTGCGCAGCCTGCATGGGGATGAACTGCCGCCATTCGAGCCGGGCGCCCATCTTCTGGTGCGCACCCCTGCCGGGCTGCTGCGGCGGTACTCGATATGCTCCTCGACATCGGACCGCTCCTGCTACCAGATCGGCGTCAAGCACGAGCCGGGCGGTGGTGGCGGATCGACGAGCATGGTCGAGGACCTGCGCGAGGGCGACATCCTGCCGATGTCGCTGCCGGTGAACTACTTCCCCCCCGACCCGACGGCGGGTCTCTCCCTGCTGATCGCCGGTGGCATCGGCATCACCCCGATCCTATCCATGGCGCGCCACCTGCGCGAGCAGGGTGCCCCGTTCCGCCTGGTCTATTGCGCGCGCTCGGCCGAAGCGGCGGCGTTCGTCGACGTTCTGGCCGCACCGGACTTAGCCGATCGGACCGTCATCCATTATGACGACGGCGATCCCGCTCGCGCCCTCGACCTGGGCGCGCACCTGGCGGAGCATCCGCCGGGCGCGCACCTTTACTGCTGCGGCCCCCGTGCGCTGATGCAGGGTGTCCGGGAAGCCGCGAAGCACTGGCCGCCCGGCACGGTGCATTTCGAGGATTTCGGCACCAGCGCGCACCCCGGCACCGTCGGCGAGAGCCGTTTCCGTGTTCGTCTGGCCCGCAGCGGCGAGGTGCTGACGGTGGAACCGGACGAAAGCATCCTGGCCGCGCTCCGTCGGCACGGGGTCGAGGTGCCGTTTTCCTGCGAGGCGGGAACCTGCGGCAGCTGCCGCACCGGGCTGCTCGCCGGCGTCGCCGAGCATCGTGACTTCGTGCTGCAGGATGACGAGCACGACAGCGCCATCATGATTTGTGTCTCCCGCGCCTTGTCGGAGGAGCTGACGCTTGATGTCTGATTTCGAGTCACCGCCGCACCTGGAACGCGACGCACGCAACTCAGCCTTTCCGGAACCGGCCGACCAGCTCCACATGCGGCGACCAGACGAACTGATCGACCGGCAGGACCTCGTCCAGGCGGTAGCCGCCGTCGACCAGGATGCGCGCGTCGCGGGCAAAGGTCGCGGGATTGCACGACACGCCGACCACGACCGGCACCGCCGAGGCCGCCAATTGCTCAGCCTGCGCCTTGGCCCCCGCCCGCGGCGGGTCGAACAGCACGGCGTCGAACCGCTTCAACTCTGGCACCAGCAGCGGCCGCGCCTCCAGGTCGCGCCGCTCGGTCGTGACATGGCCGAGGCCGGCCCGTCGGGCGGCGCCGGCGAGTGCCGCGAGTGCCGCGGCATCGCCCTCGACCGCATGCAGCTCGGCCCGGGGCCCGAGCGCCAGCCCGAAGGTGCCGCAGCCGGCGAACAGATCGGCGATGCGTTCGGCCCCGGCCAGCGCCCGGACCACCGCCGCCGACAGCGCCGCCTCGCCCGCCGCCGTCGCCTGCAGGAAGCCGCCCGCCGGCGGATCGACGGGCACGGTGCCGAAGCGCAAGCCGAGCGAGCGTCGCTGTGCCGCCGGCACCGGCGCCATCTCGCCCACCCGCCACCACAGCCGCGCCAGATCCTCGGATTCGGCGAAAGCCGCGAGCCGTTCAAGCTGCTCGAGATCGGGGGCGGCCGGCAGCATCAGGCCCAGATCCACGCCGCCCGGGCCGGCATTGAGCTGCACCGTGGCGCCGCCGCCGGCCGGCAGCAGCAGCTTGAGCAGCGTCCGCAGCGGCGCCATCAGCCGCGCCAGTTCAGGGAGCAGCACCGGGCATTCGCCCAGATCGACGATCTGGTGACTGGCCCGGCCATGGAAGCCCAGGAGCACGGTGCCGCCGGCCCGCTTCGCCTCGAGCGTCGCGCGCCGGCGGCTGCCGGGCGGGCTCGCCGCGATGGCGGCGACCGGCACGTCGCCCAGCCCCTGGCGGCGCAGCGCCTCGACCACCAGGTCGCGCTTGAAATCGAGATAGGGTTGCCAGGCGAGATGCTGCAGCGCGCAGCCGCCACAGGTGCCGAAATGACGGCAGGGCGGCGCCACCCGGTCCGGGCTGGCCGCGAGCAGCTCGACGATCGTGGCGCCGGCACCCGCGACCCGCGCCCGGATCCGCTCGCCCGGCAGAGCGCCGGGCACCAGCACCGGCTTGCCATCGAGCCGCGCGACGCCGACGCCTTCGCTGCCGAGCTTGTCGATCTGCAGCTCGACCTCGCGCGCCGCGGCCTCGGGCTGCCGCTTGGCCGGGCGGGATCGTCCCCTCATGGCGTCTCTCCGTCAGTCCGGCGGGCATGGATCAGGAATTCGACATTGCCGTCCGGCCCGCGGATCGGGCTTTCGACCAGGCCCAGCACCCGCCAGCCGGGCCGGGCATCGAGCCAGTCCGAGATGCGCCGGCACGTCGCCTGGTGCAAGGCCGGGTCCTTGACAACGCCGCCCTTGCCGACCAGCGCCGGGCCGACCTCGAACTGTGGCTTGATCAGCGCCACCAGTTCGGCGCCCGGCGCCGCCCGCTCGAGCGGCGCCGGTAGCAGGATCTCCAGCCCGATGAAGCTCGCGTCGGAGACGATGAGCGAGACCGGCTCCGGCACTTCCGCCGCGGTCAGATGGCGGGCGTTGACCCGTTCCAGCACCACGACGCGCGGATCGGCCCGGAGCCTCGGTGCCAGCTGGTCGTGACCGACGTCGACGGCATAGACCCGGGCGGCACCCCGCGCCAGCAGCACGTCGGTGAAGCCGCCGGTCGAGGCGCCGATGTCGAGTGCCACCCGGCCCGCCGCCGCGATCGCGAACTGGTCGAGCGCATGGACGAGCTTGACCCCGCCGCGCGAGACCCAGGGATGGTCGAGACCGGTGACCGCGATCGCCGCGTCGCCGGCGACGGCGCGCGACGGCTTGTCGGCGGCAATGCCGTCGATGGTGACGAGACCGGCCTCGATCAGCGCCCGCGCCCGGCTGCGGCTGTCGGCGAGGCCGCGCTCGACCATGAGCTGGTCGAGCCGGCGGCGGTCGGCGGCGTCCATGCCTCAGCCCCGCTCGGGCAGGGCGCCGGCCAGGCCGTGGCGGACCTGGACCGCGAGATACCGGGCCATCAGGGCGCGGAACCGCTGGCTGAGCAGGATCGACACGGTGGCGAGGCCGCCGACGAAGCCCCACCAGAGGCCGGCCGGGCCGACCCCGGCCTGGAAGGCGAGCAGCACGCCGATCGTCATGCCCAGCCCCCAATAGCCGAAAGCGCCGAGCAGCATCGGCACGCGCGTGTCCTTGAGGCCGCGCAGCGCGCCGGCGGCCACGACCTGGGCGCCGTCAAACATTTGAAAGACGCAGGCGATCAGCAGCAGGTTCATGCCCAGGCTCACGACCTGGCCGTAATTCGGATCGTCGCGGTCGAGGTAGAAGGCGAAGACCAGGTGCCGGCTGAACGCGATCGCGACCGCGCTGCAGGACATGAAGCCGACGCCCAACCCGAGCGCGGTAAAGCCCGCCAGCCGGGCGCGCGCCACGGCACCTGCCCCCATATGGAAGCCGACCCGCACGGTGGCGGCCTGGCCGACGGCGAGCGGCACCATGAACGTGAGCGAACAGACGCCTAGGCAGATCTGATGGGCCGCGACCGCGACGGCGCCGAACCAGCCCATCAGCAGCGACGAGACCGAGAACAGCCCGACCTCGACCGCATAGATGCCGGCGATCGGCCAGCCGAGCCGGAACACCGCCTCGAGGCCGCGACCGCGTTCCGCCCAAGACAAGTGCCAGAAGCCCGCGGGCAGCAGCCGGGCGCGCCCGATATAGCCGGCGAGCGCCAGCCCCATCAGCGCCCAGGTGATGGCGGTCGCATAGCCGGAGCCGGCGAGGCCGAACGCCGGCAGGCCCAGATGGCCGAAGATCAGCGCCCAGTTCAGCAGCAGATTGACGCCGACGCCGGCCATGGCCACGACCATGGTGACGCGCGGCCGCTCGGTCGCCGACAGGAAATAGCGCAGCACACCGACGAGTGCCGAGGCGGGAATGCTCCAGACGAACGCGCGCTCATAGACCAGGACCGACGTGGCGATGTCCTCGGGCTCGCCGATCAGCCGCAGGATCCCGTCGATGCGCAGCAGCACCAGCATGATCGGCAGGATGGCGAGCGCGCCGATGATGAAGCCGCCCCACAGCGCGCGGCCGATCGGCGCGGTGTCGCCGGCGCCGCGCGCCTGGGCGATCAGCGGCTGAATGCCCGCCTGCAGGCCCTGCATCAGGATGATGAGCATGAAGGCGACGTTGGCGCCCAGGCCGCCGGCGGCGAGCGCCTCGCTCGACAGATGACCGAGCATCACCGAATCGGTGATGGACATCAGCATGGTGGCGACCTGGGCCGCGGCGAGCGGGGCGGCCAGGCCGAGGATCTCGGTCAGCTCCCGACGCCGGCTCGGTCGCCCGGACGGCGTCGGGATACCGGTCATCTTCTATCCGTTGCAGGCCGTCACGAGCGGCGCTCGATCACGAAATGGGCAACCTGGCGCAGCAGCTCGGCCTTGTCGCCGAACGGCTCCAGATGGCCCAGAGCCTGGTCGACCAGTGCCCGAGCCTGGTTCTTGGCGCCCTCGAGCCCCAGGATCGAGACGAAGGTCGCCTTGCCGGCCTCGGCATCGCGGCCGACCGACTTGCCGGTCTCGGCGGCGGTGCCTTCCTCGTCCAGGAGATCGTCGGCGATCTGGAACGCGAGCCCGATGTCATGGGCGTAATTGTGCAGCTGCCGGCGCACTTCCGGCGCCGCCTTGCCGAGGATGGCGCCCGCCTCGCACGAGAAGGCGATGAGCGCGCCGGTCTTCAGCCGCTGCAGCCGGGTGATCGCGCCGATGTCGAGCGTCGAATCATGTTCGGCCTGCAGATCGATCATCTGGCCGCCGACCATGCCGGCGGACCCAGCGCATTTCGCCAGGTACGAGACGAGCTCGCAGCGCACCGCCGGATCGCCGTGGGTGTCGGCGTCGGCCAGCACCTCGAACGCGAGCGTCAGCAGGCCGTCGCCGGCCAGGATCGCGGTCGCGTCGTCATAGACCTTGTGGCAGGTCGGCCGGCCGCGGCGCAGGTCGCTGTTGTCCATCGCCGGCAGGTCGTCATGGATCAGCGAATAGGTATGGACGAGCTCGATCGCGGCGGCGACCTGCAACGCGCCGGTCAGCGACACGCCGAACAGCGAAGCGCTGGCCAGCACGAGGAACGGCCGGAGCCGCTTGCCCGGCGCCTGCGCCGAATAGCGCATGGCCTCATAGACGCGAGCCTCCGGACCATCGGGCACCGCCAGCAGCCGATCGATGAGCTGGTCGACCACACCGGCCGATTCGGCCAGCGCCGTCGGCAGGTGGCTCGGGTTGGACCAGAGCGAATTAATCAAGATTTTGTGCCTCCGTCTTCAGCGTGCCATCGGCCGCGAACGCGATCTTCTCGACCTTCGCCTTGGCTTCGTTGAGCTTGGCCTCGCAATGGCGTTTCAACGCCGCGCCGCGCTCGTAGGATCCGATCGCGTCGTCGAGCCGGCCGCGACCGGCTTCGAGCTGGCGCACGATCGTCTCCAGCTCCTCGAGCGCTTCCTCGAAGCTCAAGCCGGCGATCTCGGGCAGTTCGGTCTCGGCCATCGGTTCCCCATCATTCTTGCGCACCCTGTCCGGCGCGCGGGCGGGAGTGTATGCGGCAGGGCGGGTGGCGAGCAATGGCCGGTGACGAAACCCAGGGACGCGGGCGCTGCCGTCTGGTTCGTCAGGCCGCCATCAATGCCGCGACATGGGCCGCCGTCGAGGACGCCAGCGCATCCAGATCGTAGCCGCCCTCGAGGGTCGAGACGAGCCGGCCGCCGCAATAGCGCCCGGCGAAGCTCGTCAGCTGCTCCGTCGCCCAGGCGAAATCCGCTTCGCGGAGATTGAGCCCGGCCAGCGGATCGGCGGCATGGGCATCGAACCCGGCGGAGACGATGACCAGGTCCGGTGCGAACTGGCCGAGCGCCGGCATGATCCATTCGCCGAAGGCGGTGCGGAATTCGGCGCCGTCCGAGCCCGCGCGCAGCGGCCGGTTCACGATATTGCCGAGCCCCGTCTCGCGGGCGGCGCCGGTGCCGGGATAGAGCGGCCATTGGTGGGTCGAGGCATAGAACAGGTCGGCGTCATGTTCGGCGAAGGCCTGGGTGCCGTTGCCGTGATGGACGTCGAAATCGACGATGGCGACCCGGCGCAGGCCGTGAACCGCCCGCGCATGGAGCGCGCCAATCACGGCGTTGCTGAACAGGCAGAAGCCCATGGCCGTCGTGGGTTCGGCATGATGGCCCGGCGGGCGCACCGCGCAGAAGGCGTTCTTGGCCTCGCCGGCCACGACCGCGTCCACCGCGGCGACGATCGCGCCGGCAGCGCGCAGCGCCGCCTCGCCCGATCCCGAGGACAGCACCGTGTCGGCGTCGACCGCGACATGCCCGCTTGCGGGCACGGCGGTGAGCAGTTGATCGATATGGCGCCGCGGATGGGCGCGCTCCAGCGCCTCGAAGGTCGCCCGCGGCGCTTCCCGGCGGATCAGCCCGGCAAATTCCGGCGCGTCGAGCGCTTGCCAGATGGCTTCAAGCCGGGCCGGACGTTCCGGGTGATGGGGACCGGGATCATGGTCGAGGCAGGCACGGTGGGTATAGAGCAGCGTCGTCATGGCGGGCGTCTTTCCTCCCTGCCTGCCAACCTAGCCGGTTCCGGCCCGCTGTTCAGCCGTTTTCGGCGAGCACCCACCCGGCAAGGTAGAGCGTACCGCAGATCATGACCCGGGCCGGCCCCGGACCCGCCTCCGCCCGGATCGCGGCCAGCGCCGCCTCGACCGAGGCGGCCGGTGCCGCCGGCAGCCCGACCGCCTTGGCACCCGCGACGATCGCATCGGCCGTGTGGCTGTTTTCCGCCCCCGGTATCGCGACGCCCTTGGCCGAGGCGGCATGGGGCGCCACAGGCCTGAGGAAATCCGCTGGGTTGCGGGTGCTGAGCGCGCCCACAATCAGATGGGTCGGTCGGTCGGTCCAGCATGCCAGATGCTCGCCCAGCACGGTGCCGCCGCCTTCGTTATGGGCACCGTCGAGCCACAACTCCCAGTCCGCCGGCAGCTCTTCGACCAGCGGCCCGCGCGTCAGGCGCTGCAGCCGGGCCGGCCATTCGACCGCACCGAGCCCGCGGGCGATTGCATCCCGGTCGATGCGGAAGTCCTGGAGAAACTCCAGGCAGGCGACGGCGCCGCCGGCATTCAGGACCTGATGCCGGCCGGGCAGGCGCGACAACGGCAGATCGAACGACCAGCGCCGGCCCTCGAAGCGCCAGCCCCGGTCGGTCGGCAGGGCCTGCCATTCGGCGCCGGCACGATAGGCCTCGGCGCCGACCGTCCGCACCTCCGCCTCCAGCACCGCCTTTGCCTCGGCCGGCTGCGGATCGATCACCACTGGCACGCCGGCCTTGATGATGCCCGCCTTGTCCTCGGCGATCTGGGCGAGCGTGTCGCCGAGGAAATTCATGTGATCCATCGAGATCGGCGTGATCGCGGTCACCGCCGGCCGGGCGATGACGTTGGTGGCGTCGCGCCGGCCGCCGAGGCCGGTCTCCAGCAGCACGATGTCGGCCGGCTCGCGGGCGAAGGCCAGGAAGGCCGCGGCCGTAGTGATCTCGAAGAAGGTGATCGGCGTCCCGTCGTTGGTCCGCTCGATCTCGTCGAGCAGGGCCACCAGGGCCTCGTCCTCGATCAGCCGGCCCGCCAGCCGGATCCGCTCATTGAAGCGGACCAGATGGGGCGAGGTATAGGCATGGGCCCGATAGCCCGCCGCCTCCAGGATCGCGCGCAGGGTCGCAATGGTCGAGCCCTTGCCGTTGGTGCCGGCGACATGGATGACCGGCGGCAGCCGATCCTGCGGATTGCCGAGCCGGGCCAGGAGATGCCGGACCCGATCCAGCGACAGGTCGATCGCCTTGGGATAGAGCCCGGCCAGGCGGGCCAGCACCGCGTCGGGGGAGCGTGTCATTGGGCGATTTCCCGGAAGCCGTTCGCTTTTCCTCGTCATGCCCGGGCTTGACCCGGGCATCCACGCGCCTCCGCCTGAATGAACCGGAAGCCATGGCGCATTGCCCAGCCGCGTGGATGGCCGGGTCAAGCCCGGCCATGACGACTAAATGAGTAAGTCTCTAAGCCCGCGCCTTCAGCGGCACTTCCATCGGCCGGCGCAGGAGGCCGATCAGCCGGCCGATCGTCTCGCGCAGATCGTGGCGGCGCACGACCAGGTCGACCATGCCGTGATCGAGCAGATATTCCGCGCGCTGGAAGCCCTCGGGCAGCTTCTCCCGGATCGTCTCCTCGATGACGCGGGCCCCGGCGAAGCCGATGACGGCGCCGGGCTCGGAAATCTGGATGTCGCCCAGCATGGCGAAGGAGGCGGTGACGCCGCCGGTCGTGGGATCCGTCAGCAGCACGAAATACGGCAGGCCCGCTTCCTTGACCTCTTCGACCGCGATCGTCGTGCGCGGCATCTGCATCAGGCTCAAGATGCCTTCCTGCATGCGGGCGCCGCCGGATGCGGGCACGACGATGAGGGCGGCCGACTGCAGCACCGCGAGCCGGGCAGCGGCCACGATCGCCTCGCCGACGGCGACGCCCATGGAGCCGGCCATGAAGCCGAATTCGAACACGGCGACCACGGCGTCATTGCCGCCGATCTTGCCATGGGCGACCAGGATCGCGTCCCGGTTCGGCCCGTGGCTTGCCTGGGCTTCCTTCAGCCGGTCGACATAGCGCTTGCTGTCGCGGAACTTCAGCGGATCGGTGACCGGCTTCGGCAGCTCGATGCGGGTATATTCGCCATTGTCGAACAGCAAGCCCATGCGCCGCTTGGCGTCGATGCGCATGTGATGGCCGCAGGCGTGGCACACCTGCAGGTTCGCCTCCAGCTCGCGATGGAACAGCATCTGGCCGCAGGCCGGGCACTTGGTCCAGAGATTGTCCGGCACCTCGCGCTTGGTCGAGACGACCGCGCGGATCTTGGGCAGGACGACGTTGGTAAGCCAGCTCATCGACGGGTCTCTCTAACTTTCTTCAGGCCTTGCGGGCGTTGCGTACGCCGGCGGCAAGGGCACTCACCTGGGCCACGACCGCCTCGACCAGATCCGGCCCGGCCCGGCCGGCGGCGTCGAGATGGCGTTCGATATTGTCGACGATCGCGGAACCGACCACCGCCGCATCGGCGATCCG
>DATGEK010000126.1:0-7453 GCA_035310205.1 Aliidongia sp. | reverse complement strand
CCCGCCTCAATCTTCCCGTCCTTCAGATGCGTCGTGCTGACCCTGTAGCCGTAGGGCAGGCCGCCGCCGCTTCTGCCCTGGGCCACGCGGCCAGGCCGGTGGGAGCGCGGTAGATCTCGCCGCGGGTCATGATCGACCAGGCCACGCGCGCCGCGCGGTTTGCCATGGCGACGGTTGCGACCCGCACTGGCTTGCGCGCCAGCATGGCCACGATCCGTGGGTCGACGGCACTCGGGTTCGCCCGCGCTCGACGGACGAGCGAGGTCATGCCGACGACGAGCAGTCGCCGCAGATAGCGATCGCCCATGCGCGAGATCCGCCCCATCCGTTCTTTTCCGCCGCTGGAGTTCTGCCGCGGCGTCAGCCCGAGCGAGGCCGCGAACTGTCGGCCGGAGCGAAAGCGGCTGGGATCGGTGACGGACGCGGCAAGCGCGGTCGCCGAGATGATGCCGATCCCGGGGATCGTGCTCAGCCGCTGGGACAGCTCGTTCGCGCGATGCCAGGCAAGCAGCTCCTTCTCCAGCGACGTCACCCGGACCTGGAGGTCGCCGATCTGACCCGCCAGGCTGGTGATAATCCGCACAGTCAGTTCGGGCACATCCGGCGTCGCGCCACCGGCGATGCGGGCGGCGAGTTCGAGCGCATGATGCAGGCCGCGAGCCGTCTCGATCCCGAACTCGGCGAGCAAGCTCCGGATCATGTTGACCAATTGGGTGCGCTGCTTGACCAGCAGATCGCGCGTCCGGTGCAGCGCTAGCGCTGCTTGCTGCTCGACCGACTTAATCGGCACAAAGCGCATGGTCGGCCGCGTCACCGCCTCGCAGATCGCCTCCGCATCGTTGGCGTCGGTCTTGCCCCGCTCCACATAGGGTTTCACATACGCCGGCGGCATCAGCCGCACCTCATGGCCGAATTTGCTCAGCTCCCGTGCCCAGAAATGTGACGTCCCGCACGCCTCCATCCCTACCAGGCAGGGGGGCGTCTGCTTGAAGAACGTCAGCACCTGCGCGCGCCGCAGCGCCCGCCTGACCACGACGTTACCGTCGCCATCAACGGCGTGCACCTGGAAGACGCTCTTGGCCAAGTCCAGGCCGACAGTGGTAATCTTCATCCGGATGGCTCCCTTTGCTCGTGGTTGTCTCGACAACTTCCACAAGCTTGGCACTTAGATGCCGTGAGCGGGAGCCATCCACCCCATCTGGTTAGACCTTTCCAGTTGCGCAAAGCGGCCAGTCCGCTGTCGGCCCGCATCGGCTATTCCGCTCTGCGCCCATTGCGGCTGAGATATCCCTACCGCCGCGTCGAGGATGCGTATTACGCCCACAAGGTGATGCCGCGGCAGGAGTGCAATGGCATCGGCGGCACGATCATCGGCTGCACGACGCTCGATGCATTCGAAGCAAAGATCGCCGCTTCATCGGAACGGCCCGAGGGAACTGCTTCTGCGATGGGTTTCTTCAGCCAAAGCTCCGCGGCCGCGGCGCTGCCCCGATTGGCTTTCAATCCTATCCCGATTGCAGCAGGCCGTTGATTCAGGTCAACGCGCTGCTGCGTCCATTCCGGTTCAATCGTCGGCGAAGTTGGGCTCGCGATGATGGGTGGACCGTTTCGGATGGGAGGTTCGGATGTCGAGGATCGCTTTGGTTACGGGCGGCACGCGCGGTATCGGCCATGCCCTCAGCCTAGCCTTGAAGGCGGCCGGGTATCGGGTGGTCGCGACATATGTCGGCCATGAAGAGGCTGCCCGGGCGCTGTCATGCACGATGGGCATCCATGTCGAGCGCTTCGATGTCGGGGATTTCGCGGCCTGCGCCGACGCGGTCAAGGGGGTCGAGCGGTCGGTCGGTCCGATCGACGTCCTCGTCAATAATGCCGGCATCACCCGCGATGCGATGCTCCACAAGATGACCGAGGCGCATTGGCACGAGGTGATCACGACCAACCTCACCTCCTGCTTCAACATGTGCCATGCGGTGATCGGCGGCATGCGCGCGCGGGGCTTCGGCCGCATCGTCAACGTCGCCTCGGTCAACGGCCAGGCCGGCCAGTTCGGCCAGACCAACTATGCTGCGGCCAAGGCCGGCATCATCGGTTTCACCAAGGCGCTGGCCCTGGAGAATGCCGCCAAGGGCATTACGGTCAATGCGATCGCCCCCGGCTATGTCGCGACCGACATGGTCAAGGCCGTGCCCGAGGACGTGCTGGCGAAGATCATCGAGCATATCCCGGTCGGCCGGCTGGCCGACCCGGAAGAGGTCGCCCGCGCCGTCCTTTTCCTCGTGGCCGACGAGACACGCTTCATGACCGGCGCCACGCTCAGCATTAACGGCGGCCAATACATGGTCTGACCGACGTATCGTCCAATCTCATCGGGAGTTGCAATCATGCCCCGCTCTATGAAGGCGGCCGTCGTCCACACGCTCGGCGCCCCGCTTGAAATCCGCGAAGTCCCCGTGCCGGAAGTCGGCGCCGGGCAGATCCTGGTCCGCATCGCCGCCAGCGGGGTTTGCCACACCGACCTGCATGCCGCCGACGGCGACTGGCCGGTCAAGCCGAGCCCGCCGTTCATTCCCGGTCATGAAGGCGTCGGGCATGTCGCGGCGGTCGGGTCCGGCGTGCGGTCGGTGAAGGAGGGCGACCGGGTCGGCGTGCCCTGGCTCTATACGGCTTGCGGCCATTGCGAGCATTGCATTACCGGCTGGGAGACGCTGTGCGCTGCCCAGCAGAATACCGGCTATTCGGTCAACGGCGGCTATGCCGAATATGTGCTGGCCGACCCAGACTATGTCGGCCGTCTGCCGAAGAACGTCGATTTCGTCTCGATTGCGCCGATCCTGTGCGCCGGCGTCACCGTCTACAAGGGTCTCAAGGAGACCGAGGCGCGGCCCGGCCAATGGGTCGCCATCTCGGGCATCGGCGGGCTCGGCCATGTCGCCGTGCAATATGCGAAGGCGATGGGACTGCATGTCGCCGCCGTCGATGTCGCCGACAGCAAGCTGGCCCTCGCCCGTGAACTCGGCGCCGATCTCACGATCAATGCCGTGGAGGAGGACCCGGCTGCCCGCCTGCAGCGCGACATCGGCGGCGCCCATGGCGTGCTGGTCACGGCTGTCTCGCCCGCCGCCTTCTCCCAGGCGATCCGCATGGCGCGGCGTCACGGCACGGTCGCGCTCATCGGGCTGCCGCCGGGGGAGTTCGGAGTGCCAATCTTCGACGTCGTACTGAACCGCATTACGATCCGCGGCTCGATCGTCGGGACCCGGGCCGATCTCGCCGAGGCCCTAACGTTCGCCGGCGAAGGCAAGGTGAAAGCCCTCGTCGAGGCCCAGCCGCTGGAGGCGATCAATTCGATCTTCGATCGCCTGCGCCATGGAAAGATCGATGGCCGGGTCGTCGTGACGATCTGAATGGCCCGTCCCGCTGCAGGAGGGCGGGGCCGGCCTTGGGATGCTTTAGGCGAGGAGGAGCCTGCCATGGCCGAAGAAGATCAGGCGGAAGCCATCGCTTTGCTCGCCGAGCCGCTGACCCATGGCGGCCAGCCGGTTGAGCGGATGGAGACCCACGCCTCGTTGATCTTCCTGGCCGGCGATCGTGTCTACAAACTGAAGCGGGCCGTTCGCTATTCCTATCTCGACTATTCGACCGAGCCGTTGCGTCGGGCCGCGTGCGACCGGGAATTAGAACTGAACCGGCGCTTTGCGCCGGATCTCTATCTGGCGGTCAATCCCGTGAACCGACATGAGGATGGGACTCTGTCGATCGGCGGTCACGGCCGGCCGGTCGACTGGGTGCTCGAAATGCGCCGCTTCGCCGACGACGACCTGTTCGACCGGATGGCCCAGGACGGCAGATTGACCCCGGAGCTCATGAGCAGGCTGGCCGAGCGGATCGTGGCGGCCCATCACGCCGCACCTCTTGCGCCCGACATGGGCGGCGAGGCCGGCATCGCCGAGGCAATCGAGACGACGCACATCAATCTGCGGCCGGGCGAGGCCTTCGGCTTGGGCGATATCGAGCGCTGGCATGCGGCGGTCGTATCCGCGCTCGCCATCCAGCGGGATCTCCTGGAGCATCGCCGCCAAACCGGCAAGGTACGCGAATGCCATGGCGATCTGCATCTGCGCAATATCTGCCTGTTCGAAGACTGCCCGACCTTGTTCGATGGCATCGAATTCAGTCGGTCGATCGCCTGTATCGACGTCTTATTCGACCTCGCCTTCCTGCTGATGGATCTCCATCACCGAAATCTCGACGACCTCGGCAACCTGCTCTTCAACCGCTATCTCGACCTCAGCGACGAGGCCGAAGGGTTGCCGCTGCTGCCGTTGTTCCTGTCGTTGCGCGCTGGCATCCGCGCCCAGGTGACGGAAACGGCAGGCCGGCGCCTGGCGGATCGGGCGGCACACGCCCGGGCAATGGTCGAGGCGCACAGCTATCTCGACCTCGCGATCGCGCTACTTCATCCGGTCGAGCCCTGTCTCGTCGCGGTCGGCGGCTTCAGCGGCACCGGCAAGACGACCCTCGCGCGGGGGCTTGCGCCGCTGCTGCCGCCGGTCCCCGGCGCGCGCGTCCTACGCAGCGATATGGTCCGCAAGCATTTCCTGGGCGTGGCAGAGACGACACGGCTACCCGAGGAAGCCTATGGCCCGGCGGCGAGCGCTGCCGTCTATGCCCGGCTCGACGAGATGGCGGCCGCGACCCTCGCCTCCGGCTGCAGCGTGATCCTCGATGCCGTCTTCGCGAGGCCAGACGAGCGCCAGGCCGTCGCCGAACTTGCCCGCTCGGCGCAAGTATCCTTCCACGGTGTCTGGCTGACGGCCGCACCGGCGACACTCGAGGCACGGGTAACCGGCAGGTCCGGCGATGCCTCCGACGCGACCGCCGCTGTGGTTCGGCGGCAAGTGGCGCGGGGTGCCGGCCCGATCGAATGGACGATCCTCGACGCCGAGCTTGCCCCGGCGCGCAGTCTCGCCGCGGCCGCGGAGGCGGCCGGGATCCGGCGACTTTGAAGGCGACTCATCCGCGGCGCCGCCTCGCGTGCCCTTCAGTCTCCGCATAGCCGTTCGAAATTCGGCCGATTCGGGCAGAAGCACGGAACGGCATGGCCCGCGCCGGCGCACAGCCACTTTTCGCACTCTTGCACTGCCGAACAGCGTCGGCAGACCCGGTCCATGTCGCGGATCAGAACGAGGTCGCAAAGCTCCGCCCGCTCTTCGACGCCCAGCTGCCGTTGCATCCGGTGCAGTCGGCCGGCCCAGCCGCGCATCGGCCGGTCCAAGGCGGCAAGATAGCTCTGCGACAGGCCGCGATCGGCCATAACCGGGTCGAGTTGCCCGAGCCCTGCAAACAGTCCAATCTCGCGCTCGACCGTCCGACGCGCGCCGACATTGGCGATCGCCGTCGCCCGCTGTTTGAGTCCGGCCGCGACGCCAAGAATGATCGACCCCACAGTTGGCGTTTCCGCCGCTCGTTCCACGTGGCTCATGTTCGCCACTCCAGTTGCGGGCAATAAGCGATCCTGCGGCTCCTCTCCCTCCTTGTCTTTGCGCTAGGTCAACCATGAGGGAGGCCGAGGGCGGCGCTGGCGAGATCCTGATCGTCAACTACGGCGGCCCGGGCTGGTTGGTCCCGCAGACTTCTGCCCATTCGACGCGCCGGGTTGCCGCCCCGCTTCCCTCTTGATCATTGGCAGGGCATCCCTCGTTACTGAGCGGCGAGAAAAGCCGTAATCTCACGAATTTCCACGGGGCTCATCGGCTTTGAATTGGCGTGCATGACCTCGTTCACCCGCGCGTTCGAGGCGAAATTGACCAGCTGTTCGGTCAAGTAGTCCCGATGCTGCCCGGCCAGGCGCGGGATGGTCTCCATGCCCTCGGCATGTTCGCCATGACAGGCCTGGCAGGCGGGGACGTCGCGCTCGGGCAGTCCCTCGACGAAGATCTTCTGGCCGGCTGCCATGTCGGCGGGATCGCCCGGGGTGCCGGGCACCGGCGACTGTGCGGCGAAATAGGCGGCGAGACCCTGGATGAGCGGATCCGACAGATGGGCCGCCATGCCCCACATGTAGGTATGGGCATGCGGATCGGCCCGCGTCTTATCACGGAACGCCTTGAGCTGGACTTCGATGTAGGCGGCCTGCTGACCGGCGAGACGGGGGAAGGTCGGCGAGATGCTTCTGCCCTCCAAGCCGTGACAGGACGAGCAAACATGCACCATGCCCTGGACTTGTTCCGGGGTGGCGGGCGCCTGGTCGGACGCGCTCTGCTTCTCTGTCCCGCAGGCGGTGAGTGCCGCGAAGGCCGCGATGGCGGTGGCGGCGCGGAGCCCGCGCCCGGCGGTGCCCATCACATCTGAGCGGCCTTTGCCCGTGGGCGCCGCCGGCAGGCTGATCCTCATGGCGCTTCTCGCTGTGATCGTCAAAACGCGAACCAGACGAAGGTGTAGAGCGTGTTGTTCTTTCTGGCGGCGCTGCCGACGGCGCCGTCGAACTGCGGATAATAGGTGTATTGGACGCCGAGCTTGAGATTGAACCACGGCCAGAAATCCGGACCGCCGTGGTTGAACGGGATGTAGTCGAGCTCGCCGATGATGCCGGTCGAGTTGGGGCTGCCGTTGGGTGAGCCGGAATAGAGCGCCGCGTCCCGCGACCCGTCGAGCCGGAAGGCGCCGAGCGTGGCGCCATAGGTCTGGTCGTAGTAATAGGTCGCCTTGGCATGCAGGCTGCGCAGCGTGTTGTGGGTATTGGCGGTGAGGCCCAGGGCCGGATTGCCGCTGGCGGACAGGCTCTGATTCTCGAAGATGGCGCTCGCCTGCAGCGAGATGCTGTCGCGATCGGCCAGGAATTGATACTGCGCGTCGATGCCGATATCGGACAGGTGATCGTTGCCGAAGCTCGTGACGCGTTGCGGCTGGATGCTCGCGGTCATGCCAAACAGGCCCGCCTCGAGCGAGTTGCGGTCCCAGTCTCGCTGGATCGCCGCGCGCCAATAGGGCGCGACGCCGTCGAGCCCATTGTTGCCCGCGGAAAAGGCACCGAATGCCGATTGCACGCCCGGTGAGAGCGTCCGGTAGCCGCCGACCTCGAGATAGACCAGCCGGTTCCAATAGGCATAGGTCGTGAGGCCGGCGACCTGCTGGGCGAAGCCGCCCTCGATCATGGTTGCGGCGGCCGGCGAGGGGGCGAGCCCCGAGGAGACGAAGGGGAAGCTCCAGGCCGGCGTCGTATTCCACACGTCCTGCACGGTCGGATTGTTGTTGAGGCTGACGCCGAACACCGTTTCCGTTCCGGCGATGTTGGCCGTGCGGGCATAGCGAATGTCCATATTGTCCCAGGAGAAGACGCGGCCGATGCCGTCATAGGTGACCTGGGCGAAGGCTCCGAGATGCGAGGTGATGGCACCGCCGTAGAACAAGCTGGTCTGGTCAGCGGCGAAATTATTGTTCGGACCGAAAT
>DATGEK010000125.1:0-38580 GCA_035310205.1 Aliidongia sp. | reverse complement strand
CCAGGAGGCGGGTCGCGGCATCCGGCTCGCCGAGCGCGGTCAGCACCTGGTCGTCGAGCTTCTTCGCCCGATTGGCGACGAAGGCCGCGATATGCCGATCGACCGCCAGGTTCTCGACTTTGCCGGCAGCCACCGCCTGCTCAAGCGCCGGCAGCAGGTCGCCGAGCTGGTCGACATAGTCCCGCTCGATCAGCGGCGACAGGCAATGCAGCAGCGGATTGGCATCATAGATCAGCCGCTCGATGCCGAGGCCGGGGCGGTGATCCTCGAGCACTCGGCGCAGCCGGTCGAACTCGAGTGCCAGGACCGGATGCTCGGCCCGCTGCATCGGCTGGGCGCGAAGCCAGAATTGCGGCAGCTTCGCCTGCAGGATTTCCGCAAGCGACCGCACGTCGCCGCGTTGCGCCATGGCGATGGCGAGTGCGCTACCGAGCCCTTCGGGCATGACCCGGAGGCCGCGGTAGCGGATGGGCGCGCTGGGGTCGAGCGCCATCGCGACCCGCGACAGCAGCCGGGCGTCATGGATGCCGGCATTGCCGCTTGCGTCCTCCGCGTCGGCGATGGCGAGCGCGAAGCCGTCGCTCGTCGGCTTGTGACCGAGCGTCCGCTGCAGCCAGACATCGAGCGCATGGCCGCGGATGACATGGATCGCCGGCTCGCCCATGCGGACCAGCGCACGGGCGACGCCCCGCGCGGTGAAATGCTGTTCCTTGTTCAGTTCGAGCGGGCGCGCGGCGCGCGGACTGCCCGACGGCGTCTTCGGCGCCATGCGGCGTCCCTGCAGCCACAAGTCGATTTCGCGGACGCTCCAGCGTTCGGCCGGATCGTCGACCAGCAGGCCGCGCAGCAGCTCGAACAGCGTCGTCGGCACGCGATGGTCGCCGCAGAGGGCGGCATAGGAGCCGCGCCGGATCTTGTCCTCGATCAGCGCCTCGCCCGCGAGCTCTCCGCCCGGCGGCCGCCCCATCAGCAGATAGAGCACCGTGACGCCGAGCGCGTAGAGATCGTCCGCGACCGTGCCGACGCCGCGCCCGGCCGGCATCGCCATGCCGCTCTCGATCGTCTCGTAGGCGACCGGCTGATCGAAGCCGGCCGGCGCGGTGAAGCAGTCGCCGAGCAGCGCTTGGCGGCGGGCCGCGTCGCGGAACAGGATGTTGGACGGGCGGATCGCCCGATGGGTGGTGTTCTCGGTCGCGAGCGCCTTGAGGCCGGGAAAGATCGGCTCGATCAGGCGATGGATGATGTCGTCGTCCGACCAGGGGGCGATCACCTGCTCGTCGCTGGCGACGAGCCGGCTGCCGGCCGGCCGCTCGCAAATGAGCGCCAGGCAGCGCCGGTCGCCCAGCGGCCAGTCGACCGGGCCGAAATCGACCGGCGTCAGCAGGGCCGCATGCTTCATCATGCGCAGGATGCCGAGTTCCTGGCCGCGCGGCGGCAGGGTCGGGTCGGCAATGAGCGCGAACAGGCTGGTGCCGAGCGGGCGCGAATCGTCGACGTCGAACGCGCCGGCGGTGGGCGAGCGAAGATCGTTCAGCGGCACGTCTGAGCGAATCTCGAACCGGTCGTGCAGACGCACGCTCGTCGCCTTCGCTCCAGGTGCTGCCGCCGCGGGCTTCGCCATCGACCCCGATCCGGTGAAATGTCCGTCGGCAAACCGCTCCGACGGGCTTCCAGCACCCGCCGAAGTGGTTCGTAGAGCCTCAGTATAACCTGTGGATCAAGCCGCGAAAGCCTCGCAGCTCAATTCCATCGGTTCAATCCGCGAACGGATCATGCACCAGGACGGTGTCGTCGCGTTCCGGGCTGGTCGAGAACAGCGCCACCGGCGCCTCGATCAGCTCCTCGACCCGGCGGATATACTTGATCGCGGTCGCCGGCAGATCGGCCCAGGACCGGGCGCCGCGGGTCGATTCCTGCCAGCCTTCGCAGGTCTCGTAGATCGGCTCGACCACCGCGTCGGCGAGCAGGCCCGACGGCAGGTGATCGTAGGTCCGGCCCTTGTAGCGATAGCCGACGCAGACCTTGATCTCCTTCATGCCGTCCAGCACGTCGAGCTTGGTCAGCGCGATGCCGTGGATGCCGCCGACCTTGCAGGCCTGGCGGACCATGACCGCATCGAACCAGCCGCAACGGCGCTTGCGCCCGGTCACCGTGCCGAATTCGGCGCCGCGCTGGCCCAGGAGCTCGCCGGTCTCGTCCTTGAGCTCGGTCGGGAACGGGCCGGCGCCGACCCGGGTGGTATAGGCCTTGGCGATGCCCAGCACATAGCCGACGGCGCTCGGGCCGATGCCCGAGCCGGCAGCGGCCTGGCCGGCGAGCGTATTGGACGAGGTCACGAACGGATAGGTCCCGTGGTCGACGTCGAGCATGACCGCCTGCGCACCCTCGAACAGGATGCGCTTGCCGGCGCGCTTCGCCTCGTCCAGCACCTTCCAGACCGAGCAGGCGTAGGGCAGGATCTTGGGTGCGATCTCGAGCAGGCTGGCGACCAGCGCGTCACGGTCGACCGGCGCCTCACCCAGGCCCTTCAAGAGCGCGTTGTGGTGCAGCAGCAGGCTGTCGACCTTCTCGCCCAGCGTCTCGGGCTCGGCCAGGTCGCAGACGCGGATCGCGCGGCGGCCGACCTTGTCCTCGTAGGCCGGGCCGATGCCGCGGCCGGTCGTGCCGATCTTCTTCTCGCCCCGCGACGCTTCGCGCAGCCGGTCGAGCACGCCGTGGAGCGGCAGGATCAGGGTCGCGTTCTCGGCAAGCTTCAGGGTCTCGGGCGTGATCGTGACACCCTTCTCCTGGATGGCCGCGATCTCGTTCACCAGATGCCACGGATCGACGACGACGCCGTTGCCGATGATCGACAGCTTGCCCGGCCGGACGACGCCGGACGGCAGCAGGCTCAGCTTGTAGACGGTCTCGCCGATAACCAGCGTATGGCCCGCATTGTGACCGCCCTGAAAGCGAACCACGATCTCGGCGCGGCTCGAAAGCCAGTCGACGATCTTCCCCTTGCCCTCGTCGCCCCACTGGGCGCCGATGACGGCGACATTGGCCATGGGTCTTGCCCCTCTGTCACGGATTAACGAGGGGAGCTACCACTGTTGGCGGCCCGACGGCAAGCGCCGACGTTGCAGGGCGGCCAATCACCGCCCCGGATGCCCCGGCCCGCCGACGCCGGCGGATCAGGCTTCGGCCGGCTGGCCGTCGATCAGCACGTGGCTGCAGCCGAGGCGCCGGGCCTCGCCCCGCGCGTCGGCGACCGGCTCCAGGCCCGCAACCGTGGTCCAGCCCGCGGCGCGCAGCTCGATGCCCTTCGCGCGCTCCGCACCGTGGGGCAGGAACACGCGCGGCGGCTGCGGGCCGAACACGAGCGCGCGCAGCACCGTGTCGGTATAGAGCGTGAAGCCGGTCGACGGCTGCGGTTCCGGCGGATCGCGCCGGGTGTAGCCGGTCTCGACCTGGTGGCCGCCGGCGACATAGCGCCCGCCGCGGCCGAGCTCGCCGCGGGTGTTGCGGGCGAAGATCGTGAAGCTGACGCCGGTATGATATTCGAAGCCGCGGTTTTCGACCGGATCGATGGTCAGCATCAGGTCCGGCGCCGCCAGGCGGATCAGCCGCACGATCTCGGTCAGGGCGGCGACCTCCGCCTGGGCCTGTTCCGGCAGGGCGATCGCCTTGATCGCCGCCAGCGTCCGGTCGGCCGGGCCGGCCGCCGCCATCAGCCCACCCAGGATGGCCGCCGACGGGCCGCCGATCTCGGCGACCTGGGCGGCGTCCTTGTGGTCGAGTGCCGCCCGGAGCCGCTCGGCCGTCCGGCCCTCGACGCCCAGTGCCCGCAGGACGACCGGCACCAGCACCGGCACGGTCAGATCGACCGACAGGCCGGGGACGCCGACCGCGGTCAGGGCCTCGACCGCGAGCGCCACGACCTCGGCATCGGCCTCGGGCGCCGCCGAGCCGATCAGCTCGGCGCCGACCTGGCCGACCTGCCGTTCCGGGCGCAGCTGGCTGCCGCGCACGCGCAGGACCTGGCCGGCATAGGACAGGCGCAGCGGCCGCGGCGACTTCACCAGCCGCATGGTCGCGATACGCGCGATCTGCAGGGTCATGTCGGCGCGGACCGCGATCATGCGGTGGGAAATCGGGTCCATGAGCCGGAAGGTCTCATGGGCCATGGCGGCGCCCGGCCCCTCGAGCAGGCTCGATTCGAACTCGACCAGCGGCGGCTTGACCCGGTCGTAGCCATGTTGTCCGAGGATCGCCATCAGGCGCTCGACCGTGTCCGCCTCGATCCGTGCATCGGGCGGCAGGATGTCGCGCAGGCCGTGAGGCAGCAGCGCCGGGTGCAGCGTATCGTCCATTAGCCCGAAATACCGGGTTTGCGCGCTTCGGGCAATGGAAAGCCTCAGAAAAGGCTCAGGAAAACCTCAACGTGAGCGGACTTCGCCATAGGCCCAGTCGATCCAGGGCAGCAACGCCTCGATATCGGCGGTTTCGACCGTGGCGCCGGCCCAGATGCGCAGGCCCGCCGGCGCGTCGCGATAGCTGCCGACATCGAGTGCCGCACCCTCGGCCTCGAGCAGCGCCGCCACGCTCTTGGCCACCTTCGCCTGGGCCTCGGGCGCGAGGCCACGGAACCAATCGTCACTGAACACCAGGCAGACCGAGGTGGTCGAGCGCGTCTCGGGCCGCTCGGCGAGGAAGTCGATCCAGGGCGTCCGCTCGACCCAGCGTTCGATCGCTGCGAAATTCCGCCGGGTGCGCGCCAAGAGCCCGTCGAGGCCGCCGATGCTTTCGGCCCATATCAGCCCGTCGATCGCGTCCTCGACCGCGAGCATGGAAGGGGTATTGATCGTGTCGCCCTCGAACAGCCCTTCGGTCAGCTTGCCGCCGGCGGTCATGCGGAAGATCTTCGGCAGCGGCCAGGGCGGCACGTAGCTTTCGAGCCGGGCGACCGCGCGCGGGCTCAACACGATCATGCCGTGCGCCGCCTCGCCGCCCAGCACCTTCTGCCAGGACCAGGTCACGACGTCGAGCTTGGCCCAGGGCATCTCCATGGCGAAGGCGGATGAGGTCGCATCGCAGATGACCAGGCCCTCGTGCCCGTCCGCGATCCAGTCGCCGTCGGGCACGCGGACGCCGGAGGTTGTGCCGTTCCAGGTGAAGACCACGTCATGGGCCGGATCGACGGCACCCAGATCGGGCAACTGGCCGTAAGGGGCGGCGAGCCGGCGCGCCTCCGGCAGCTTCAACTGCTTCAGCACATCGCCGACCCAGGCGTCACCGAAGCTTTCCCAGGCGAGCAGGTCGACCGGCCGGGGCCCGAGCAGCGACCAGAGCGCCATCTCGACCGCGCCCGTGTCGGACGCCGGCACGATCGCGATGCGATAATCCGCCGGCACACCCAGGATCCGGCGGCTGCGCTCGATCACTTCCTGAAGCCGGGCCTTGCCGGGCTTGGAACGGTGCGACCGGCCGATGACCGCATCGCCGAGCGCGGCCAGGCTCCAGCCGGGACGCTTGGCACAAGGGCCCGAAGAGAAATGGATACAATCCGGGCGGCGTTGCGGCTTCATCATCGGTTCCTGTCGGGCCTTGCGCGGCATGGGGTGTGAGCTTCCGGTCGCCTGCCCCGCCGGTCAACGGGGAAGATCGTTTCGCTCGCAACCGCCACGCCACCGGCTTTTTACCTAAGCTATTTGGATGGAACGAAAATCCGCCCTTCGAGATAGAGCACTGCGCGACCCGCGAGGCTGACCCGCTCGCCGCGATCCTCGCAGAACAGACGGCCGCCCCGGGCCGAGATCTGCCGGGCATCGAGGCTGGCCTTGCCGAGGCGCCGGGCCCAATAGGGCACGAGCGTGCAATGGGCCGAGCCGGTGACCGGATCCTCATCGATCCCCGCATGCGGGGCGAAATAGCGCGAGACGAAGTCGATGCCATCGTTGCCCGGCGCCGTGGCGATGACGCCGAAGCAGTCGAGGGCCGCGACCTTGCGGAAGTCGGGCTCGAGCGCCTTGACCGCGCCTTCGGTCTCGAACACGCACATCAGCTTGCCGGCGGCCCAGACCTCGACCGGCTCGGCGCCGCCAAGCGCGTCCACCAGCCCGGTCGGCGCCGCTACCCGCTCCGGCGCGCGCGCGGGGAAATCCATCGCCAGCCGGTCGCCCTGGATCGTCACGGTCAGCGGGCCGGCCCGGCGCGTCAGGAACGTGACCGAGCGCCGGCCCGGATACAGCATCTCGAACACGACCTGGGCCGAGGCGAGCGTTGCGTGGCCGCACAGGTCGATCTCGAGCTTGGGCGTGAACCAGCGCAGGTGATAGAGGTCGCGCTCCGGCACCAGGAAGGCGGTTTCGGCCAGATTGTTCTCGGCCGCGATCTTCTGCAGCAGCGCGTCCGGCAGCCATTCCTGCAACAAGACGACGGCGGCCGGGTTGCCGCCGAAGAGGTCGTCGGTGAAGGCATCGACCTGATAGATCGGAAATTCGCTCGTCATGCTCCGGTCAACTCCCTGTCAGCGCCAGAACGGCTTGATGGCTTCGTGCTCGACCTGCTCCGGCGTCAGCCCCAGGTCGCTCAGCACATGCGAGTCGGCGAGCAGCAGGCTCAGCTGGCGGCGCGAGCGTCCGCGCTGCAGCCAGAGAGCCACGAGCCCCGCCATGTCCGCGACCAGGCGGATCGAGACCAGCGGACGATGCTTTCGCCGCATGCTTAGCGATATTGTATCCATACATTTGTCTCCCCGTTGGTGGGATGACGAAAAATTGCATCTATTCAATAGAGACATTGACAGCGACATTCGGTCAAACCGAATATTGTCATCATGACAATATGGCAGCCCGATCCCGCCCGCTTCACCGGCCCCCGCTATCGCGCGATTGCGGAGGCGCTTGCCGACGACGTGCGCGAGGGGCGGCTCAGGCCCGGTGACCGGCTGCCGACCCACCGCGATCTCGCCTGGCATCTCAAGGTCACGGTCGGCACGGTGAGCCGCGCCTATGCCGAGGCCGAGCGGCGCGGGCTGATCGCCGGCGAGGTCGGGCGCGGCACCTTCATCCGCGGCGCCGAGCCGCCGATGCCCTCGGCGCTGCCGCGCGAGCCCGAGCGCTCTGCGCTGGTCAATCTGGCGCAGAACCATCCGATGCCGGGCGAGGAGACCGCCCTCTTCGCCGAGACGCTGCGTGAGATCGCCAATGGTCACGACGTCGGCGAACTGCTGCGCTACCAGAACCACACCGGCCTGCCGCCCGCCCGCGAGGCGGGAGCGGCCTGGCTTTCTCTCACCGGTGCCGACCCGACGCCCGAGCGGATCGTGGTCACGGCCGGCGGCCAGCATTGCCTGGCCACGATCCTGGGCGCCTATGCCAATCCCGGCGACGTGGTCGCGACCGAAGCCATGACCTATCCGGGGCTGAAGGCGGCCTGCCAGCTGCGCCAGGTGCGGCTCGAAGGGATCGCGGTCGATGCGGAGGGCATCCTGCCCGACGCCTTCGCCGCCGCCTGCCGGCAATGGCCGATCCGCATGCTGTACCTGACGCCGAACATCAGCAACCCGCTGGCCGGCACCTTGTCCGCCGAGCGGCGCAAGGCAATCGTCGAGACGGCGCGGCGCCATGACGTGTTGATCGTCGAGGACGACGTCTACGGCTTCCTCATCGACCGGCCGACGCCGTTCGCCGCGCTGGCGCCGGAACGGACCTTCCTGGTCACCAGCCTGTCGAAGAGCGCCGCCCCGGGCCTGCGCATCGGCTATATCCTGGCGCCCGCCGACCGCGTCGACCGGCTGGCGCTCGCCGTGCGCTCGACGATCTGGATGGTGCCGCCGCTGATGGTCGAGATCGCCACCCGCTGGATCACGGGCGGCATCGCCGAGCGCCTGGCCACGGCGAAGCGGCGCGAGGCCGCCCATCGGCAGGTGTTGGCCCGCCGCATCCTGGGCGCCGCCGTCCTGGGCGAGCCGAACGCCTATCACCTGTGGCTGCCGCTCGACGAGCGGTGGCGGGCGAGCG
This sequence comes from Aliidongia sp., assembly GCA_035310205.1. GTDB lineage: Bacteria > Pseudomonadota > Alphaproteobacteria > ATCC43930 > CGMCC-115725 > Aliidongia. The sequence goes on along the minus strand of DATGEK010000125.1, from coordinate 30,577 downwards.
AATTCGTGACCGAGGCGCGGCGGCGCGGCATCGCCGTGACCGGCGCCAATGCCTTCACGGTCGGGCGGGTGGCATCGATGAACGGCGTGCGCGTCTGCCTGGGCTCGGTCGCCGACCTCGGTACGCTCGAGGCGGCGCTGGGCACGATCCGCGACCTGCGCGACGCCGAACCCGACCCGCTCGAGTCCGTGGTCTAACCCCCGCGCCCGGAACCGGGGATGGTCTCGCCTGTTGTGTTTCCAGTAACGGGATATGTCGCAACAGGAGAGACATCATGCGCGACCTCGACAAGCAGAGCGCTCGCCCGCTCAGAAAGCTGGCGATCGCGATCATGATCATCGCCCCGCTCGCCTTGAGCGCCTGCGCTGAGACGGTCGGCGCCGGTGCCGGTGCCTATGCGGGCAACCAGTTCGGCAAGGGCAGCGGCAAGACCGCCGCCACCGTCGGCGGTGCCGTCGGCGGCGCGTTGATCGGCCACGAGATCGCCAATTAGGCGATCCTATGACGGGTAGGCAGACGGCCGGTCAGGCGCCTTGGCGCGACCGGCCGTCGCCGCCCAGCAGATTGTCGAGCAGGATCAGCGCCACGCCGACCGTGATCGCGGCATCGGCGAGATTGAAGATGGCAAAGGACCAATTGCCGTAATAGACCTGGATGAAGTCGGTCACCTGGCCATTGACGACCCGGTCGATCAGATTGCCGACGGCGCCGCCGAGCACAATCGCCACGGCCGCGCCCAGCAGCCGCCGGTCCTGCGACAGGCGAGCGAGCCACCGCATCAGCACGGCGACGATGACGATGGCGAACAAGGCCAGCGGCCAGCGCTGCCAGCCGCCCGATAGCTGCAGGAAACTGAACGAGACGCCGGTATTGTAGGTCAGCAGGAAATTGAGCGACGGCAGGACCGCCACCGGGCGGAACGGCGGCAGGCGCTCGATCAGCAGAATCTTCGACAGCTGGTCGATCGCCACGACCAGGACCGTCAGCCAGAGCCAGCGCAGGCCGGTTCGCATCATCGAATAGTCCCCAAAACTAGAACGGACCCACGGTGTGGCCGTGACCGAGCGGCCCGTGGCCGCGGCCATAGCCGGGCGCCTGGCGGATGGCCTCGCGGACATAGTCGCGCGCCCGTACCGCCGCCTCGTCCAGCGGCCGGCCGGCGCCGAGGCCGGTGGCGAGCGCGGAGGCAAGCGTGCAGCCCGTGCCATGGGTATGGCGCGAGGCGATGCGCGGGGCGGAGAATACCCGGATGCCGGCATCGTCGATCAGAACGTCATGCACCGTCTCGCCCGGTAGATGGCCGCCCTTGAGCAGCACGGCCGCCGGACCCAGGCGCAGCAGTGCCTCGGCCGCGCGCTTCATGCCGTCGAGATCGCCGATCGCCTGCCCGAGCAAGGCTTCGGCTTCGGGCAGGTTCGGCGTCAGCACCGACGTGCGCGGCAGCAGCAGGCGCTTCAGGGCGTCGACCGCTTTGGCGTCGAGCAGGGCGGCGCCGCCCTTGGCGACCATGACCGGGTCGACCACGATCGGCACGCCCGCGGGCAATTCTTCCGTCACCGCCGCGATGATCTCGGCATCCTTGAGCATGCCGGTCTTGACCGCGTCCGCGCCCAGGTCGTCGAGCACGACGCGCATCTGGCGGCGCACGAAGCCGGCCGGCACGGCCAGCACCTCATGCACGCCCTCGGTGTTCTGCGCGGTCAGCGCCGTCACCGCGGTCATGCCGTAGCCACCGAGGGCCAGCACGGTCTTGAGATCGGCCTGCAGGCCGGCGCCGCCGCCGGAATCGGAGCCGGCGACGATCAGGATCCGGGGCGGCGCGCTCAATGGCGGGCCGGACCCGTGCTGCCGGCGGCCTCGGCGATCAGGCCGGCCAGCCCGTCGACGACGGCCATGACCAGCGCCTCGTCCTCGCCCTCCGCCATCACGCGGATGACCGGCTCCGTGCCCGACTTGCGCATGAGCAGGCGGCCGGTGCCGTTCAACTGCGCCTCGGCCTCGCGGATCGCGTCGACGATCTTCGGCATCTTCAAGGGCTCGCTGCCGGCCGCGAAGCGCACGCTCTTCAGGCGCTGGGGCAGCGGCGTGAAGATGCGGCCGACCGTGCTCAGCGGCGCATTGCGCTCGATCATGGCGGCCAGCACCTGGAGGGCGGCCAGCAACCCATCGCCGGTCGTGGAATGGTCGGTCAGGATGATGTGGCCCGACTGCTCGCCGCCGACGTTGAAGCCATGCTCGCGCATATGCTCGAACACGTAGCGGTCGCCGACGGCGGTGCGCGCGAGCCGGAGGCCGAGCCCGTCCAGGTAGCGCTCCAGCCCCAGGTTGGACATGACGGTGGCGACCAGGCCGCCGCCCTTGAGCGTGCCGGCGAAATGGGCGCGGCTCGCGATCAGGCCCATCAGTTGGTCGCCGTCGAGCAGGGCGCCGGTCTCGTCCGCGACCAGCAGCCGGTCGGCGTCGCCGTCGAGCGCGATCCCCAGATGGGCCTTGTGCTCGACCACGGCCCGCTGCATGGCGCTGGGCGCCATGGCGCCCGAGTCCCGGTTGATGTTGAAGCCGTCGGGCGACACGCCCAGCGGAATGACCTCGGCGCCCAGCTCATAGAGCACGCTGGGGGCGACCTTGTAGGCGGCGCCATGGGCGCAGTCGACGACGATGCGGATGCCGTCGAGCCGCATGCCGCGCGGCAGGGTGTTCTTGACCCACTCGATATAGCGGCCGCCATTGTCCTCGAGCCGGCGGGCGCGGCCGAGCTGGTCGGAGGGCGCCAGGTCGTCGCTGTTGCCGCTCGCGACCGAGGCCTCGATCGCCGCCTCGATCTCGTCGGACAGCTTCTGCCCGTCGGGCCCGAACAGCTTGATGCCATTGTCTTCGTACGGGTTATGGGAGGCCGAGATCATCACGCCCAGGTCCGCGCGCAGCGACCGGGTCAGCATGGCGACGGCCGGCGTCGGGATCGGGCCGGCCAGCACGCAATCCATGCCCATGGAAATGAAGCCGGCGGTCAGCGCCGGCTCCAGCATATAGCCCGACAGCCGGGTGTCCTTGCCGATCACCACCACATGGCGATGGCTGCCCCGGCGGAACTGGCGCGCCGCCGCGACGGCGACCTTGAGCGCGATGTCGGCCGTCATCGGCGCCTTGTTGGCCGTACCGCGGATGCCGTCCGTGCCGAAGAGTTTACGCGTCATCTTCCCATTCCCTCGGCTGATCGCCGATGCCTCTATACCAGAGCGCCCGGCCCGCGCGCGAGCCCGGAGCCCGGCTCCCAAAATCGCCTTTTAGCGGCCAAGCGGTCTCCAGATCCTTAAAAGCCCGGTGCCGGTCGGGCGCCCGCTTCGGCGATCGCCTCGGCGACCCGCACCGCCTGGACCGTTTCGTCCACGTCATGGACGCGGACAATCTGAGCCCCGCGGGCGATTCCGTCCAGCGTCGCCGCCAGCGACCCACCCAAGCGTTGCCGGGGGTCGGCGGTGCCGTCGATCTTGCCGATGAAGCTCTTGCGCGACACGCCCAGCAGGATGCCGGCCCCGAGCGCGTGGTAGAGCCCGAGGGCGGCCAGGATCTCGAGATTATGGGCGAGCGTCTTGCCGAAGCCGATGCCGGGATCGGTCAGGATCCCGGACCGGGGCACACCCGCCGCCTCGGCCGCCGCGACCCGCGCGTCCAGCCAGTCGAACACGTCGAGCGCGGCCATGTCATAGTGCGGGTGCGCCTGCATGGTCTGCGGTTCGCCCTGCATATGCATGAGGGCGACCGGCGCCTGGGCGGCCGCGGCGAGGTCGAGCGTGCCCGGCTGGGTCAGCGCCTGGATGTCGTTGAGAATGGTGGCGCCGGCCGCGAGCGCTGCGGCCATCACCGGCGCGCGCCGCGTGTCGACCGAGACCAGCGCCCCCGCCGCAACCAACCCGCGGATCACCGGCACGACCCGGTCGATCTCCTCCGCGACCGATACGGGCGCGGCGCCGGGCCGGGTCGACTCGCCGCCGACGTCGAGGATGGTTGCCCCGGCGGCGCGCAAGGCGAGGCCATGGGCGATCGCCGCCTCGGCCCCGTCATGCGCGCCGCCGTCGGAGAAGCTGTCGGGCGTCATATTGACGATGCCCATGACATGCGGCCGATCGAGGGCGAGGCCGGCCCAGGGCGCGCGCGCCGCCCGCAGCCGGTCGGCGAGCAGCCGCAGCCGCGCGGCGGCCGGATCGTCATTCGCCTCAAGCCAGGCGGATAGTTCCGAAACCGGAACGATTATGCTGTCGGCGCCGCCGGCAGGTCTGCGGATGAGAATTTGGGCGAGCGTGGCCGCGGCCCAGCCGCCGGCCAGGCGCCAGGCGAGGCCGGCGGCGACCGCGTCGGCGGCGACGGTGCCCGAAACGAAACCCTGAGGGCAGAGATAGAGCGTGGCGGGAGCCGCATCCCGGAATGAATCGAGGCCCCGTCTTGCGACGGGGCCTCGAAGCTCGGGGCGGCCGGCCGAGCTGGCCGGCATCATCAGCTGTTCGGCTGCGGCTCGGGTTCGAGGCCGCCGCCCGCCGGCTTGTCCTTGCGCCCACCGGCCGGCGGGATCGAGGACCGGCGCGGCGTCGGCCGGGCATCTTCCGTGTCGGCCAGGTCGCGCTCGATCTGGCCGCCGGCGATGATCTTGCGGCACTCGTCGCCGGACAGCGTCTCATATTCGAGCAGCGCACGGGCGAGCGCATGCAGCTCGTCGATGTGCTCCGTCAGCACCTTGCGCGCTTCCTGCTCGCCGGTTTCCACGATGCGGCGGATCTCGTCGTCGATCAGCTTCGCCGTCGCGTCCGACACGTTCTTGCGCTGGGTCACGGAATGGCCGAGGAACACCTCTTCCTCGTTCTCGCTGTAGCGGATACGGCCGAGCTTCTCGGACATGCCCCATTCGGTGACCATCCGCCGCGCGGTCGAGGTCGCCTGATGGATGTCGCTCGCGGCTCCGGTCGTCACGTTCTCCTCACCGAAGATGATCTGCTCGGCGACGCGGCCGCCGAAGGTGGAGGCAATACGCCCCTCGAGCTCCTTCAGCGACTGCGAGAGCTGGTCGCGTTCCGGCAGGTACCAGGTGACGCCCAGCGCGCGGCCGCGCGGAATGATCGTGACCTTGTGCAGCGGATGATGGATCGGCTGGTAGAGGGCGACCAGGGCATGACCGGCCTCGTGATAGGCGGTCAGTTCCTTTTCCTTGTCGGTCATGACCATGGAGCGGCGCTCCGCGCCGAGCATGACCTTGTCCTTGGCCTGCTCGAACTCGAGCATCGAGACAGAGCGCTTGCCCTTACGCGCCGCCATCAGCGCCGCCTCGTTGACGAGGTTGGCGAGATCGGCGCCGGAGAAGCCGGGCGTGCCGCGCGCCACGACCTTGGCCTCGACGTCGGCTGCCAGCGGCACCTTGCGCATATGGACCTTGAGGATCTTCTCGCGGCCCAGCACGTCCGGGTTCGGCACGACGACCTGGCGGTCGAAGCGGCCCGGGCGCAGCAGCGCCGGATCGAGCACGTCCGGACGGTTGGTCGCCGCGATCAGAATCACGCCCTCGTTCGCCTCGAAGCCGTCCATCTCGACCAGCAGCTGGTTCAGCGTCTGCTCGCGCTCGTCGTTGCCGCCGCCGAGACCGGCGCCGCGATGACGGCCGACCGCGTCGATTTCATCGATGAAGATGATGCAGGGCGCGTTCTTCTTGCCCTGCTCGAACATGTCGCGGACGCGGGACGCGCCGACGCCGACGAACATCTCGACGAAGTCGGAGCCCGAGATGGTGAAGAACGGCACGTTCGCCTCGCCGGCGATGGCGCGCGCCAGCAGGGTCTTGCCGGTGCCCGGCGGGCCGACCAGCAGGCAGCCCTTGGGGATCTTGCCGCCCAGGCGCTGGAACTTCTGCGGGTCCTTCAGGTACTCGACGATTTCCTCGAGATCCTGCTTCGCCTCGTCCACGCCGGCGACGTCGTCGAAGGTGATGCGGCCGACCTTCTCGGTCAGCAGCCGGGCGCGCGACTTGCCGAAGCCCATGGCCCGGCCGCCGCCGCCCTGCATCTGGCGCATGAAGAAGATCCAGACGCCGATCAGCAGCAGCATCGGGAACCAGTTGATCAGGATACCGAACAGCGACGGCACGTTGTCTTCGAGCGGGGCCGCCGTGATCCGGATATTCTTCTCGGTCAGATGGCTGACCAGGTTCGGGTCGTTCGGCGTATAGGTCGAGAAAGCCCGACCGTCCGTGTAATGGCCATTGACCGTCGCGCCCTGGATCGTGACGTCGGAGACCTGGCCCCGGTTCACGTCGTTCAGAAACTCGGAATAGGCGATACTGGTCTGCGGGCCATGGCTGGACGAGCTCTGGAACAGATTGAACAGCGCAACCAAAAGCAGCGCGATAATGATCCAGAGAGCCAGATTCTTCCCGAAATTATTCACGGTCGAGGCCTTTCGTTCCATCCGTCGACGTATTCTTACGCCACGGTACCATACCACCCACTGGAACCCACTCGTCCTGAACCGAAACTACGGCTCCGTTCGAGATCACATAAGTCGCGCCGTCGGCTAAACAACGGTAAATCCGCTGCCCGCCAACGACCGGGTCGGCCGGAACCGAACCACGGCGCCGATTTCGGCACCCGCGTGCATCCAACCGAGATGGGGGACACCCAGCAGAGTACCTTCCCGCCGGAAGGCGGGCAAGGACGGCCATACGCTTGACGGCAAATAGGGTGTCGGGAGCCCTTCCACAATCCCACGCATACGTGCCGCCCCCTCGAGCCCCAGGCCGCCGACACCGAAACCCCGCCCGTCGCACCCCGCCGGCACCTCGATCAAGAATCGGTGATCCCAGCAAATGGTTCCGCCGGCAGCGGGCAGCGCCACCGCCGGCGCCATGGCCGCCGGCTCGCGCAGGACCAGGATGCGGCCGCGCCACGGCATGAGCCGGCAGCCGCCGAGCGTCCGGCCGCGGCCGAGCGTGCCGGCGAGGAGCGCCGCCGCCGCCCGCTGCAGCCGGTCGAAGCGCGGCGGAAATTCGCCGCCGCCGATCGTGGTGACGACCGCAGCAAGCGCACGCAGGCCGATCTCGTCGGGCGCGGCCGCGAACGGCTGCGGATCGACGAGCGCGAAGCCGGCCGGATGCAACTCGACCCCGGCCAGCAGCACCCGCTCGACCAGCTGTTCCTGCGCGATCCGGGCGCGCGCCAGATGGCGGCTGGTCTCGGCCAGCCGCTCCGGCGTCAGCCCCGCCTCGGCGAACAGCGGCTCGCTGGTCCGCACCCGGACCCGGGCGAAGGCGAGATTGCGGTTGCTCGGATCCTCGATCCAATCCTGGCTAGAGGCGGCGAGCGTCGCCTTCAGCCGCGCGGACGGCACCGCCAGCAGCGGCCGCAACAGCCGGTGATGGCCGTCCTCGACGATCGGCGCCATGGCGGCGAGACCGGCGAGGCCGCTGCCGCGCCCGAGCCGCAGGATCAGGGTTTCGGCCTGGTCGTCCTGGTGATGGGCGGTCAGCAGATGCAGCCGGTTCTCCCGGCGGCACCAGTCGCCGAGCAGGCGGTAGCGCGCCGCCCGAGCCGTGGCCTGCAGGTCGCGGAGCGGGTAAGGCCCCTCCCACACCAGGATTTCGTGCCGGATGCCGCGTGCGGCGAGCCAGGCGCCGGTCTGGGCCGCCTCAACGGTGGAGTCCGGCCTGAGGCGATGATCGACGGTGAGGGCGGCAATGGCGCCGCCCCGCGCCCGCGCCCACCGGTCGGCGAGCAGGGCCAGCGCCAGGGAATCGGCGCCGCCGGAGACGGCGACCGCCAGTTCGGGCTCGGGCTCGAACGGACCGACCCGCGCCATGGCAGCGGCGAATTCGGCATCGCCGAGCGGCGCCTCGCGCGCTGCCTCGGACCCGGAGCCACGGAGCGGGGAGACCCGGCCGCGCTCCGCCATGGCGATCAGCAGCCCAGGCGCTGCTTTTCGCGGGTCGCCCGTTCCTTGTTGGCCGGCGCCAGATCGGGGAAATCCTTGCCGAGCTTGGCGAAGATGAGGCAGGCCTCCTGCTTGCGGCCGGTATTGCCGAGCGAGATGCCGAGCTTCAGCAGATTGTCCTGCGCCTTCGGGCTCTTGGGATAGACCTGGTAGCCCTTGGCGAAGGCGGCCGCCGCCGAATTATAGTCGTTGCGGACGAAGAAGGTCTCGCCCAGCCAATATTGCGCGTTGCCGGCAAGCTCGTCCTGCGGATGCTTCTGGACGAACTGGGTGAAGGCCGCTTCGGCCGCCGGGTAATCCTGGCTGCGCAGCAGGCCGAAGGCGTAGTTATACTGGTCGGTCGTCGAGCCGTTCGGCAGGGTTGCAGCCGGCTTGCCCGGTGGCGTCGCCGCGGCCGCCTTGCCGCCGCCGCCCGGGCTTGACAGGAACCCGCCGGTGCTGGGCGCCGCATCCATGTTGCCGGCCCCGCCGGGCGAGCCCGGCTTGCCGGATGCCGCGACCGGCCCGTCGGCGGCCTGGGCGCTCTGCCGGCCGGTGCTGGACGCGCCGCCGCCGTCAGGATGCTCGAGCGCCTGGAACCGCTGTTCGTCGTCCTGCTGCTGCCGGTCGAGCCGGGCCTTCAGTTCCGAGATGCCGTTCTGCACCTCTTCGACCTGGCCGGTCAGCACGCGCATCTGCTGCTCGAGCTGGTCCATGCGGATGTCGGCATTGAGCGCGGAGGAGCCATCACCGCTCGGCGCCACGCCCGGCGGCGCGCTCTGCGGCACTTCGTTGCGATAGAGCTGGCGCTGGACCTGGTTGAGATCGCGCTCCAACCGGTCGAGCCGGTCGCTGGTGGAACGATCCTGCGCCACGGCAGGGCCCGCGACCGGGACGACCGCAAGGCCGAGGAGAATTGCAAGACCGGAACAGAACTTGTGCATGAAGATCCCGCTACACCTACGGACGCCAACGCCGATCAGATACTTCATGTCGGCATGCCTTGTTCTCGTCAACGGCCGAGAGGGTCGGGCGTCGCGATTGGCGCGTCTAACGGCGCCCACCGTCTGATTTCCGCCACAGGCCGCGGTCCCGCCATGACGCCGAACCACCTGGGGCCATGACCAGACTATAGCCCCGAATCGGGCAAAAAAAGGGCGTCGGGATCCCGCTCACGCGAGCTCATCCCGACGCCCCATCTTTACCGCTTCAGAGGGCGGCACCGGGCCGCCGCTCGAGAACGGAGTATTAGTTAACGACCGTCACAGCGCGACGGTTCTGGGCATAGGCAGCCTCGTTGTTGCCAACGACGGCCGGACGCTCCTTGCCGTAGCTGATCGTCTGCAGGCGGCCGGCCGCGACGCCGAGAGCCACGAGGCCGTTCTTGGCCGAGGTCGCACGACGCTCGCCGAGGGCCAGGTTGTACTCACGCGTGCCGCGCTCGTCGCAATGGCCTTCGATCGTGAAGGTCGCCGACGGATACTTCTGCATGAAGGCGGCCTGGCGGGTCAGGATGGCCTTGGCTTCCGGCGAGATGTCCGACTTGTCGAAGGCGAACAGGACCCGATCACCAACCTGGGTCTTCAGCTCGTCGGCGATCGAGACGGCCGGGGCGGTCGGCGTGGTCGTCGCGGCAGTGCCGGCACCGGTGTTGGTGTTCGTCGGCGTCGTGTCGCAAGCGGCCAGGACAGTCATGGCGGCCATCAGGCCGAGGATTTGAATCCGCATTTTTGTGTTCCTTCAGCGTAACCAGATTCGGGAGAAGTCGGGACCTACCGGGTGGCAGCCTCGTACTGCGGCGCGAAAGCCGCCACCCACCGCGCGCGAACGGTTGGTGAAAACGGCCGGAATATACCGACGTTTTCCCATCCGTTCAAGGGGTTCTCACTGAAGTAGTGGCGACCAGGCCGGATCCGAACCATCCTGGGGCGTCACAACCTCACGTTCATTCTGGCCGGTCAAATCGACTGAATACAGCCGTGTCGAATCGCCGCGACCCGCGGCATCCGAAGGGTTTTGCTTGAAATACATCAGGACGCGGCCGTTGGGCGCCCACGTCGGTCCCTCAACCAAGAACCCGGTGGAAAGGATCCGTTCCCGCTGTCCGTCCGGTTGCATGACACCAATCGAAAAATTGCCGCCCTCCTGCTTGGTAAAGGCGATCAGGTCGCCGCGCGGCGACCACACGGGGGTTGCATAACGGCCGCTGCCGAAGCTGATTCGATGCTGGTTCGAGCCGTCGGCGTTCATGACATAGACCTGCTGCGTGCCGCCGCGATCGGACTCGAACGTGATCTGGCTGCCGTCGGGCGAATAGCTGGGCGAGGTGTCGATCGCGGCACTGGTCGTGATCTGGGTCACCTTGCGGGTCCGCAAGTCCTGCGTGTAGATCTGGGAATTGGCGCCCCCGGACAGGCTGAAGACGATCTTGTTGCCGTCCGGCGAAAACCGGGGCGCGAAGGTCATGCCCGGGAACTGGCCGAGCACTTCCTGCTGGCGCGTGTCGATATTGAACAGGAACACCTGCGGCACGCCCTGGGCATAGGACAGATAGGTGATTTCCTGCGACCCGGCCGCCGGCGAGAAGCGCGGCGTCAGCACCAGCGCGCGGCCGTCGGTCAGGATCTTATTGTTGAAGCCGTCCTGGTCCATGATCGCCAGGCGCTTGACCCGGCGCTGGGCCGGGCCGCTTTCGGCGATATAGACGACGCGGGTGTTGAAATAGCCCTGTTCGCCGGTGATGCGCTTGTAGATCTCATCGGCGATGATGTGCGAGATCTCGCGCCAGTTCTGCGCGATCGTGTTGTAGCTGAAGCCGGCAATCTGGGTACCGCCCAGCACGTCCCACAGCCGGAAATCGATCTTGAGCCGGCCGTCGGGCTGGGCCGTGACCGCGCCCGTGACCAGCGCCTGGGCGTTGATCAGTTTCCAGTCGGCAAAGCGCGGCGTGCCGGCCAGCGCCGCCGGATCCTGGATGAAGGCGCGCTGGTCGAGCGGCTTGAACAGGCCCGAGCGCTCGAGATCCGCCGAGACGACCTGGGTCACCTGGGCGCCGACCTGGCCGTCGTTGCCCTGGCCGAGGAAGTTCGGCAGCGCGATCGGCATCGGCTGCGGATTGCCCTTCGTGATGTCGAGCGTCAGGTCTGCCCGCGCCTCGGGCGCTGCGCAGACAAGGCCGCACAAAATCGCACCCAAGAAAAATGCGCAGCGGCCGCGGAAGGAAACGCGCCAAAAATCTCGTTTCATAGGAGGTCCCTTGGATCGAAATTGAGGGTCATATTCTTCCACTGGTCGAACTTGGCCGGCGGCACCTTGAGCGGTACGCAATTGGGATTGCGGACCGCGCGCACGGCGCTGTCGGCGGCGGACCGGAAAAATCCGTCGCTGTTGTATCGTCCCTGGTCGACAATCTGCACGGACTGCGGCGTACCGTCGGACGCCAGCTGAACACGCAGCGTGATGATCAGGTTCTTCGCGTCCTTGGCGCCCGCCGGCGGGCTCCAGCATTGTTCAATCTGCGCGATGATCGTGTCTTTTTCCGACGTCGACAGCTGCGCGCCCAGCGGCGCGTTCGGCTGTGCCGAGGCGGGCGCGGTCGCCACCTGCTTCTGCGGCTTCTGCGGCGTGTCCTGCTTTTCCTGCTGAACGGCCTTTGCCGTCAGGTTCTTCAGCAGATCGTCGACCTGCTGGTCCTGCTTGGTCTTGTCCGGCTTCGGCGGCGTCGGCTTTGCCTGCGGCTTCGGCGGCTCCGGCTTCGGCTCGGGCTTGGGCGGCTCGGGTTTCGGCGGTTCCGGCTTGGGCGGCTCCGGCTTCGGTTCCGGCGGCTTCGGCAAGGGCGCCGGGGCCGGCGGCGGCGGTGGAGGCGGCGGCGACGGCTTCGGCGGCTCGGGTGGTGGCGGCGGCGGCGGAGGTGACGGCGTCGCTTGCGCGGACGGCGGCGGCGACGGTGGCGGCGGCAGCGGGTCGGGCTTCGGCTCGGGCTTCACGGCCGGCACCGGCGGCGGCGGCGTGTCGAGCTCGGCCTTCTCGACCGGCTTCGGATTGCGCTGGGTCGCCCGGGTCAGTTCGGAAATATTGACGAGCTTGACCGCGATCGGCGTCTCCTCCGGCGGCGGCTCCTTCTTCAGGAAGTCGGGCAGTCCCAGCAGGATGACCAGGATGATCGCCGTGTGCAGCACGGCGGAGACGACCAGGCCCTCGCGCATTTCTTCGATGCGTGTCACGGGCGCACTCCGCCCGCAGCGTGGCCGGCATGGCCACCCCGTAGTCGCCTAACGCTTTGAAATTCAATGTCCATCATCGGTCGAACGCCAAGAGAGCCATCATATCACAACGGAATCATGGCTTCTTTGCAGGCGCCTTGCCGGCAGCGCCGCCGGATTGCGGCAATTCGGCGATGAGTGAAACCTTGGTGTAGCCGGCGGATGCGATGAGGCCCATGACCTCCATCACCCGGCCATAGTTGATCGCCTTGTCGCCGCGCACGTAGATCGTGGCGTCCTGATTATTCTCGGTGATCGCCTGCAGCTTCGGCAGCAGCGAGTCCGCGTCGATCGGCGTCTCCTGGACGTAGATCTGGCCCTGGGCGTTGACCGTGACGACGAGCGGCTCCTTCTGCTCGGTGATCGTCGGCGCCTGGGTCTTCGGCAGGTCGACCGGCACGCCCACGGTCAGGAGCGGGGCGGCGACCATGAACACGATCAGCAGCACCAGCATGACGTCGACCATCGGCGTCACGTTGATTTCCGACATCGGCCGCCGGCTGCCGCGCCCGTGGCGCCCGCGTCCGCCGCCGCCCATCAAAGCTCCGGCCATCGTGTCAGGCCTTCTCTTCGAGCTGGCGCGACAGGATCGCGCTGAATTCGGACGAGAAATTGTCGAGGCGGTTGCCGTAGCGGCCGAGGTCGGTCGTCAGCTTGTTGTAGCCGACGACGGCGGGAATGGCCGCGATCAGGCCCAAGGCGGTGGTGAACAGCGCCTCGGCGATGCCCGGCGCCACGACGGCGAGGCTGGTGTTCTTGGTCGCCGCGATCGATTCGAACGAGTTCATGATGCCCCAGACCGTGCCGAACAGCCCGACGAACGGGGCGGTCGAGCCGACGGTGGCGAGGAAGGACATGTAGCGCTCGGCCCGCTCCAGTTCGCGGCCGACCGTGACGTTCATCGCCTTCTCGATGCGCTCCTTGAGGCTCGCCTGCAGCGCGCCGACCACGACTAGGCCCTTGGCGGCGGATCGGCGCCATTCGAGCATGGCGGCGGCGAAGGTCGCCGACATCGGGTCGACCGGGCGCGTCCCGATGCGGTCATAGAGGTCCTCGATCGAGCCGCCGGACCAGAAGCTCTCCTCGAACGCGTCGGCGGCGCGGATCAGGCGCTTCACCTTCAACACCTTGTCGAAGATGATCGCCCAGCTCCAGAACGAGGCGGCGAGAAGCAGCACCATCACGCCCTTCACGATCAGATCCGCCTGCAGGAACAGGGAGATCATCGAGAGAGTTGGGGCGGCGGCCCCGCCAAGATTCACGGTGTCGACGGCTTGCATGGCTCTGGCGCGCTCACTTAGGAGGGGACGAGAAAGGGACGGATCGCGTCGGCGAGCGACGCGGGGATGCGGCCGGGACGCCCCGACGGCGTCAGCAGCACCAATTCGAGATCGAGGCCGACCAGCAGATCGGTCTCCTTCAGCACGGTCTGGCGCGCGGTCATGCGTGCACCCTTGAGATCGGCGAGCCGCGTCTCGACCACCAGCGCGTCGTCGAGCCGGGCCGGCCGGCGGAAATCGATCGTCGCCCGGCGCACGACCCAGCCGAGCCCGGTCTCGCTCAGCAGCCGGTCATGCTGCCAGCCGATGAGCCGCAGGCATTCGGAGCGCGCGCGCTCCGCAAAGCGCAGGTAATTCGCATGATAGACGATGCCGCCGGCATCCGTGTCTTCGTAATAGACCCGGATCGGGAAGCGATGGACGCCGGTGGTCACCGCACCGCTGGTCGGATCGAGGCTCAAGGCTCGACCTCCTCGTCCGCCGCTGCCAGCAGGTCGAGCTGCAGGCCGGCCGGGCGGACGACGGCCATGCCGATATGGCCGAACGCCTTGTCGGTCAGCAGCCGGCCGCGCGGCGTGCGCTGCAGGAAGCCCTGCTGGATCAGGTAGGGCTCGATCACGTCCTCGATCACGTCGCGCTGCTCCGACAGCACCGCCGCCATGGTGTCGACGCCGACCGGGCCGCCGGCGTAATGCTCGGCGATCGCCTGCAGGTAGCGCCGGTCCATGGCGTCGAGGCCGGAACGGTCGACCTCGAGCCGGCTCAGGGCCTTGTCGGCGGCGGCGGCATCGATCTGGTCGAGGCCGGCGACGGCCGCGAAGTCGCGCACCCGGCGCAAGAGCCGGCCGGCGACGCGCGGCGTGCCGCGCGCGCGGCGCGCGATCTCGGCGGCACCATCGGGTGCCAGCGCCATGGCGAGCAGGCGCGCGCCGCGCTGGATGATCTGTTCGAGCTCGTCCGGCTCGTAGAACTGCAGGCGGAGCGGAATGCCGAACCGTTCCCTGAGCGGCCGGGTGATGCGGCCCGAGCGGGTCGTGGCGCCGACCAGCGTGAACGGCGGCAGGTCGATGCGGATCGAGCGCGCGGCCGGCCCCTCGCCGATGATCAGGTCGAGCTGGAAATCCTCCATCGCCGGATAGAGCACTTCCTCGACCGCCGGCTGCAGCCGGTGGATCTCGTCGATGAACAGCACGTCGTGCGGCTGCAGGTTGGTCAGGAGCGCCGCAAGGTCGCCGGCGCGCTGGATGATCGGGCCGGAGGTCGCACGGAAGCCCGCGCCCATCTCGGCCGCCACGATCTGCGCCAGCGTCGTCTTGCCCAGGCCCGGCGGCCCGTGGAACAGCACATGGTCGAGCGCCTCACCGCGGCCCTTGGCGGCGGCGATGAACACGCGCAGGTTCTCGCGGACCTGACGCTGGCCGACGAAATCATCGAGCGACAGCGGCCGCATCGCGACCTCCGGCCGGTCGGCGGTGCCGCGCGCGGCGGCGACGATCCGATCGGGTTCGGGCGTCACGAGGCGATCTCTTTCAGGCCGGCGCGGATGAGGTCGGTGACGCCGGCACCATCACCCAGCTTGCGCTGGGCGGTCGCGACCGCGCCGAGCGCGTCCGGCCGGCGGTAGCCGAGATTGACCAGGGCCGAGATCGCGTCCTCGGCCGGACCGGTCAGGTCGTTCGCGACCGGCGGCACCGCCATCACCGTGCCGGTCGGCGCCACGGGCGCCAGGCCATGGGCCGCCGCCTTGTCCTTGAGTTCCGTCACCAGGCGCGCCGCGAGCTTCGGCCCGACGCCGTCGGCACGGGCGAGCGAGACCTTGTCCTGAGCCAGGATCGCCCGGGTCAGCTGTTCCGGCGCCAGCACCGACAGGATGGCGAGCGCCACCCGGCCGCCGACGCCCTGCACCGTGGTCAGCGTGCGGAACCAGTCGCGCTCGGCCCGGTCGATGAAGCCGAACAGGCCCCAGTGATCCTCGCGGATCTGCATCTCGGTCAAGAGCGACGCGGTCTCGCCCCGGCCCGGCAGGGCCGCCCGGGTGCGGGTCGAGACCATGATCTGATAGCCCACGCCCTGGACGTCGAGCATGACGCCGTCGAGCCCGACATCATCGACGAGACCGGTCAGCCGGACGATCATCATCGGCCCATCCCGGCGACGAGCCGGCGCGTCTCGGCATGATGCGCGTGGCAGATCGCGACGGCCAGCGCGTCGGCCGCGTCGGCCTGGGTCACGGCGGAGCCGGGCAGCAGGCGGCGTACCATCATCTGGATCTGCGCCTTGTCGGCATGGCCGGCACCGACCACGGTCTTCTTGATCAGGTTCGGCGAATATTCGGTGACGCGCAGCCCGCGCAGCGCCGGCGCCAGCATGACGACGCCGCGCGCCTGGCCGAGCTTCAGGGTCGAGGCCGGGTTCTTGTTGACGAAGGTCTCCTCAACCGCGGCCTCGTCCGGCGTCCATTCGTCCATGACCCGGTTCAGGCCGGCGAGCAGCTCGACCAGCCGGTCGGCCATGTCCCGCGTCTCGTCGGTCAGGACCACGCCCGCGGCGACGAAGCGCAGATGCTGCCCGGCCATGTCCACGATGCCCCAGCCGGTGCGGCGGAGGCCGGGATCGAGGCCGAGCAAGCGGCGCGAGGTCGGACCGGCGGTCATCGGATCTGTCGTCAGCCCTCGAGCTTCGCCATCAGGTCTTCGGGAATGTCGAAATTGGCATAGACGGTCTGGACGTCGTCATTGTCCTCGAGCACGTCCATCAGCTTGAACAGCGACTGGGCGACCTCCTCGTCACCGACCGGTGCGGTCGTCGCCGGGCGCCAGACCAACTTCGCCGACGAGGCGGCGCCGAAGGTCGCCTCGAGCGCGTCGCGCACGGCCGACAGGTCGTCGGGCGCGCAGAGCACGGCATGCTCCTCCTCGCCGCTCTCGACATCGTCGGCACCGGCCTCGATCGCCGCCTCGAGCATGGCATCGGCCGACGCCGTCGCGGCCGGATAGGTCACCTGGCCCAGGCGCTGGAACATGAAGCTGACGCTGTTGGTCTCGCCCAAGGCACCGCCGGCCTTGTTGAAGGCGGTGCGCACGTCGCTCGCGGTGCGATTGCGGTTGTCGGTCAGCGCCTCGACGATGAGGGCGACGCCGCCCGGGCCGTAGCCCTCGTAGCGCACTTCCTCATAATTGGTGCCGTCTTCGCCGCCGGCGCCGCGCTTGATCGCGCGATCGACCGTGTCCTTGGGCATGTTCGCCGCGCGCGCCGCGATCACCGCCGCGCGCAGGCGCGGATTGGCCGCCGGGTCGGGCAGGCCCGAGCGGGCGGCAACCGTCAATTCGCGAATGATCTTGGTGAAGACCTTCGCGCGCTTGGCGTCCTGCGCACCTTTGCGGTGCATGATATTCTTAAATTGGGAATGGCCAGCCATCGGGAGATCGACCCAACTAATGCAGAGTTATAGGTGGTAGATACCACATGTGGTGGCTAGCACCAGTAGCATCCGCGGTGATTAGCAGCCCAATATGGCGGGATTTGGGCCATGACCCGCGAGTATTTAGCGGGTCTGCCCTTCGCGCCGATAAAATGCGCCGAAGTTCAGGCCGGCCAGGCCGGCTGCAGGCGGCCGCCGATTCGAACCGGCGCCACGCGCTTGGCGAGGCCGGTGGCATCGTCGGTCTCGACGAACACGCCGCAGATCGTCGCCTCGCCCTCGGCCGGGGTCAGCCGCTCGCCCGGGGTCTTGCGCACGAAGCGGTGGATCGCCGCCTCCTTCTGCATGCCGATGACCGAATCATAGTCGCCGCACATGCCGGCGTCGGTCAGATACGCCGTGCCCTTGTTCAGAATCTGCGCGTCGGCGGTCGGCACATGGGAGTGGGTGCCGACGACGAGTGACGCGCGGCCGTCGAGGTAATGGCCGATCGCCATCTTCTCGCTGGTCGCCTCGCCATGGACGTCGACCAGCACGGCCGCGACATTGCCGCCCAGCTGCCGCCCGGCCAGCTCGCGATCGAGACAGGCGAACGGATCGTCGAGCGGATCCATGAACAACCGGCACATGACATTGATCACGACGATGCGGCGGCCGTCGGCCAGTTGGAAGGTGCGCGTGCCCTTGCCCGGCGTGCCGACCGGGAAATTCGCCGGACGCAGCAGGCGGGGATCGCTATCGATCGATCCCATCAGTTCTCGCTGGTCCCAGACATGGTTGCCGGTGGTGATGGCATCGACGCCGACCTCGTAGAGGCTCTTGGCGATCTTGTCGGTGATGCCGAAGCCGGCGGCCGCGTTCTCGCCGTTGACGACGACGAAATCGGCCGCCAGTTCGCCCTTGAGCCGCGG
Source organism: Aliidongia sp. (assembly GCA_035310205.1). GTDB lineage: Bacteria > Pseudomonadota > Alphaproteobacteria > ATCC43930 > CGMCC-115725 > Aliidongia. The sequence goes on along the minus strand of DATGEK010000125.1, from coordinate 12,759 downwards.
CATTTCCTTGATGACGGCTTCCCGGCCGGTCCGGCCCAGGATATCGCCCAAAAACAACAGACGCATCGGTGCTTCCCGTTCGACCGGTGCCTGGAACGGCGGCACCGGCGTTTCATGAATTCAGATAATGCCACGCTCGGTCAGAACCAGGTCGAGCCTTTCGTCATGGTCGCCGACCGGAACCTGGGCCACCTCCTGCGCGCCATAGGCGACGCCGACCGCCGTCACCGGCCCGGCCGCGCGCAAGCCGGCGAGCGTCCGGTCGTAGAAGCCGGCACCATAGCCCAGGCGATGGCGCTGCCGATCGAAGGCGAGCAGCGGCACCAGCAGCAGATCCGGCACCAGGTCGGGCTCGCTCTCGGCCGGATGGGCGGTGCCGAACGGCCCCTCGACCAGCGGCACGCCCGGCTGCCAGCGCCGGAAGATCAGCCTTTGCCCGCGCCCGACGACCACCGGCATCGCCAAGGCGGCGCCGGTGACCCCGGCGAGCGCCAGCATGAGCGGCCGCACGTCGATCTCGCTGCGGATCGACCAGAAGCCGGAGACGACTCGCGGCCGAAACGCCCGGAGCACGTCGAGGCCGTGACGGATCAGCCCGTCGGCGGCCCCTGCCCCGTCGAGGCCGTGAGCCGCGTCGCGCCGGGCGGCCGCGTCCTGGCGCAGGGCCGCCTTGGCCTGGCTGAGCGGGTCGGGCGCAGAAGGCATGGCGGGCTTTCACGGACGATCGGGGAGAAGTCTGAAGCGGAGCCGCACCGGCCGTTGGACTTGTCGCACCCTCGTGGCCTGCAGTGCAGGTGGGGACCATGTACCGAAACCACGGCTCCGGCAGGGACAGCCCCCGAGAGGTACTTTATGGCCCCGGGGTATGATCTTCCTGACGCACCGCGCAGCCCCGCTCCAGGCCTTAGAGGTAGTCCTGCTCGAGCTCCGCCGCAATGGCTTCGATGCGATCGGCCAAAGTTTCGAGCGCGGATGCCAGCACCGCCTCATGCGGCGCCTGCTGCGGCGCCAAGGGCGGGGGCGGCGGTGCTACCGGTGCCGGGGCGGCCGGCGTCAGCACCGGCTCCCGGCTGCCCTTGGCCACCGCGCTCTTCAGCTGGGTCAGCGCCTGGTCGGTATCGACCAGTTCGTCCGTGATCATCAGGCTGGCCATGACCAGCAGGCGCGCGTCGCCGACCTGGCCGACCGATTTCACCAGTTGGCCGACCTTCTGTTCGAGATAGGAGCCGAGGCGGGCGACATGCGCCTCCTGCCCTTCGTCGCAGGCGACGGAATAATTGCGGCCGTTGACGGTGACCTGAACCGAGCCCATCGCGCTCAACCCTCCAGCGCCGTCTTGATCAGGTCGATGGCGCCGTCGAGCCGTTCGGACACCCCCTCGGTATGGCGCGTCAGCTCGGCGAACTCGGCCTGGGCCGAGGCCAGTTCCCCGGCCATGCGCCGGCGCGTCTCGGAGCCGCGCCCCCGCTGTGCCGCCGCCGCCGCTTCGAGCCGGTCCACCGCGCGCGTCAAGCGCGCCGCCGCCGCCGCCAGATCCGCCATGCCGGAAAGTCCTCACGCCCATTCACGATACCGCAAAGAGCGTTAACCGCCGGGGCCTTTGCGGTCAATGGAAAGGCATGGGATCGCTCCGCCGGCGCCTATTTTCGATCGGCCGTCCAGTTCCTGCGCCTTTCAGCAGAACCGCCTTGCGCTCGCGCGTGTTGACCCAGGACGCGCTTGCGACGCAATGTGCGCGCGCTTTTCGAATGCCTCTTTGAAGATGCCGGCCCGCATCGCGCGGGCTCGGGCATTCCAGACACCCGAGAGACCGTCGCCCATGAGCTCGTCCGACACCACGACCAAGCCCGCCGACCTGACGCCGCTGAAGCAGGACCCGACCTATGGCCGCATGGCCAATGCGTTGCGGGCGCTCGCCATGGACGCGGTCGAGGCGGCGAAGTCGGGCCATCCCGGCATGCCGATGGGCATGGCCGACGCCGCGACCGCGCTGTTCGCCGAGCATCTGAAGTTCGACCCGAGCGATCCGCACTGGCCCGACCGCGACCGCTTCGTGCTGTCGGCCGGCCACGGCTCGATGCTGCTCTACGGGCTCCTGCACCTGACCGGCTATCCGGGCGTGACGCTGGACGAGATCAAGCATTTCCGCCAGCTCGGCCACATGACCGCCGGCCATCCGGAATATGGCCATATCGTCGGCGCCGAGACCACGACCGGCCCGCTCGGCCAGGGCATCTCGAACGCGGTCGGCATGGCCATGGCCGAGCGCCTGATGAACGCCCGGTTCGGCGACGAGCTGGTCGATCATTACACCTACGTCATCGCCGGCGACGGCTGCCTGATGGAGGGCATCAGCCACGAGGCGCTGTCGATCGCCGGCCATTACAAGCTCGGCAAGCTGATCGTGCTGTGGGACGACAATTCCATCTCGATCGACGGCGCGACCGATCTCGCCGTGTCCGACGACCAGAAGCTGCGGTTCGAGGCCCATGGCTGGCACGTGCAGCAGGTCGACGGCCAGGATCCGCATGCGGTCTCCAAGGCGATCGCCGCCGCCAAGGCGGTGACCACCAAGCCGTCCATGATCGCATGCAAGACCACGATCGGCCTGGGCGCGCCCAGCAAGGCCGGCACCGCCGGCTCGCACGGCGCGCCGCTCGGCACCAAGGAGATCGAGGGCGCCCGCATCAAGCTCAACTGGCCCTACGACGCGTTCGAGGTGCCGGACGACATTCGCGCCCAGTGGAAGGAAGTCGCCGCCAAGGGTGCCGCCCCCCACGCCGCCTGGCGCAAGCGCCATGCGGCCGCCGAGCCGGATCTGCGCGAGGCCTTCGACCGGCAGGTCGCCGGCGAGCTGACGCCGGGCTGGGAACAGGCGATCGTCGAGCTGGTCGCCAAGTTCGCCGCCGAAAAGCCCAAGATCGCGACCCGCCAGGCCTCGCAGCTGGTGCTCGACGCGCTGGCGCCGGTCCTGCCGGAACTCCTGGGCGGCTCGGCCGACCTCACCGGCTCGAACCTGACCAAGGCGAAGAGCCAGGCGACCGTCACGGCCGAGGATTTCTCCGGCGGCTACGTGCATTGGGGCGTGCGCGAGCACGGCATGGCCGCGGCCATGAACGGCATCGCGGTCCATGGCGGTCTCGTCCCCTACGGCGGCACGTTCCTGGTCTTCGCCGACTACAATCGGCCGGCGATCCGGCTCTCGGCGCTGATGGGCATCCGGGCCATCCATGTCATGACCCATGATTCGATCGGCCTCGGCGAGGACGGTCCGACCCATCAGCCGGTCGAGACGCTGGCCTCGCTCCGCGCCATTCCGAACCTGCTGGTGTTCCGCCCGGCCGACCCGATCGAGACGGCCGAGTGCTGGGCGCTGGCGCTGCAGCACAAGACGCGGCCCTCGGTGCTGGCGCTGTCGCGCCAGGGCATCCCGACCCTGCGCACCAGCGGGGCCGAGAACAGCTCGTCGCGCGGCGGCTATGTGCTGGCGCCGTCGTCCGGGCGGCGCAAGGCGACGATCCTGGCGAGCGGCACCGAGGTCTCGATCGCGATGGCCGCGCGCGAGAAGCTTGAGGCCGAGGGCATTCCGACCGCCGTCGTCTCGATGCCGTGCTGGGAATTGTTCGCCGAGCAGAGCCATGCCTACCGCACCGAGGTCCTGGGCGAGACCGACAACCGCATCGCCGTCGAGGCCGCGGTCGGCTTCGGCTGGGAGCGTTGGCTCGGCTTGAACGGCCGCTTCGTCGGCATGAAGGGCTTCGGCGCCTCGGGGCCGGCCGAAAAGCTCTATCAGCACTTTGGCATCACGGCCGAGGCCGTGGTCGCCGCCGCCAAGGAAGGCCTCTAATCAGCAACCGCCGCCGGAAACTCATTCCGGCGGCTTTTCGTTAGATCGAAGACAAGCCGGTACAGCAAACCGCCGGCGCTTTGCGGGAGAACAACATGGCAGTGAAGGTTGCAATCAACGGCTTCGGGCGCATCGGCCGCCTGGTGCTGCGCGCGATCATCGAGTCCGGCCGCACCGATATCGAGGTCGTCGGCATCAACGACCTGGGCGATGTCGCGACCAACGCGCACCTCCTCAGCTACGACAGCGTGCATGGCCGCCTCAAGACCGAGGTCACGACCGGCGAGGGCTGGATGGATGTCGGCCGCGGCAAGATCCGCGTCACCGCCGAGCGCGACCCGGCCAAGCTGCCGTGGGGCGAGCTGGGCGTCGACGTCGCACTGGAATGCACCGGCATCTTCACCAAGCGCGAAAGCGCCGCCAAGCATCTCGAAGCCGGCGCCAAGCGCGTGCTGGTCTCGGCCCCGGCCGACGGCGTCGACCTGACGGTCGTCATGGGCGTCAACGAGGACGCGCTGCGCAGCGAGCATCACGTCGTCTCGAACGCGTCCTGCACGACCAACTGCCTGGCGCCGGTCGCCTATGTGCTGAACCAGGCATTCGGCATCGAGCGCGGCTACATGACCACGATCCACGCCTATACCGGCGACCAGAACACGGTCGACACGCTGCACAAGGACCTGCGCCGCGCCCGCGCCGCAGCGCTCTCGATGATCCCGACCTCGACCGGTGCCGCCAAGGCCGTGGGCCTGGTGCTGCCGGCCCTGAAGGGCAAGCTCGACGGCACCTCGATCCGCGTGCCGACCGCGAACGTCTCGGTCATCGACCTGACCTTCGTCGCCGCGCGCGACACCTCGGTCGAAGAGATCAACGCGGCGGTCAAGGAAGCGGCCGGCTCGGCCCGGTTCAAGGGCATCCTCGGCACCAATTCGGCGCCGCTGGTCTCGATCGACTTCAACCACGATTCCCATTCGTCGACCTTCGACCTCACGCAGACGGTCGTGATGGACAAGCGCTTCTGCCGCGTCCTCAGCTGGTACGACAATGAGTGGGGCTTCTCGAACCGCATGGCCGACACGGCCGTCGCGATCGGCAAGCTGATCTGAGCCGGACCGGACGATGGCCGCCGGCGCCTACCCGCCTGCGATCATCGTCCATTCGCTCGCCCAGGCGCTCGTCGCGGCCGAGGCCGCGGCGGCGCTGGGCAAGCCCCTGACGCTCCGCAGTGCCGCCGGCGCCGGCGGCACGCTCGGCGTCGGCTGGTTCGCGAGCCTTCGCATGCTCCTGGCCGAACGCTATCCGGATCTCGATCTGATGCTGGTGCTCGATTGCGCCGACGAGGCCGGCACGGCGCTCGGCGCCTTGCGCCGGGGCCTGAAGGCCGTGCGGGTCGCGGTTCCGGCCGAGGCACGGGCGCGGCTCGCGGCCCTGGCGGAGGGCTATGGCGCGCGGCTCGACGCGGATGAGCGGCCATGCCTCGATCTTCTCGAAGGCGTCATGGAACAAGCCGATCTCGCCGCCCGTTGTCGGGACTGGCTCGTTGACCGAGACACGCCGTTGCGCTGAAGCGCCTGGCGGTTTACCACACGCTGGAATTCGCGGGCGGCCCGGGAATGGCCGCCCGTTCTTTGATTGGAGACACCGGATGTCGATTACCCCCCAAGTCAAAAAGATCCTCGACAATTACGAGAGCGACAATCCCGGTACCAAGGCCAACCTCGCCCGCATCCTGATGCAGGGCCGGCTCGGCGGCACGGGCAAGCTCGTCATTCTGCCGGTCGACCAGGGCTTCGAGCATGGCCCGGCGCGGTCCTTCGCGCCGAACCCGGCCGGCTACGACCCGCACTACCACCATTCGCTGGCGATCGAGGCCGGGCTCTCGGCCTATGCCACGCCGCTGGGCCAGCTCGAGGCCAGCGCCGGCACCTTCGCCGGCCAGATCCCGACCATCCTCAAGGTCAATTCGTCGAACAGCCTCGCGACCTCCAAGGACGCGCCGAGCCAGGCGATCACCGGCTCGGTCTCGGACGCGCTTCGGCTCGGCTGCTCGGCCATCGGCTTCACGATCTATCCGGGCTCGGACGTGCAGTTCGAGATGATGGAGCAGATCCGCGAGATGGCCGAAGAAGCGAAGGCCGTCGGCCTCGCCGTCGTCATCTGGTCCTATCCGCGCGGCGGCAACCTGTCGAAGCCGGGCGAGACGGCGATCGACATCTGCGCCTATGCCGCGCACATGGCGGCGCTGCTCGGCGCCCACATCATCAAGGTCAAGCCGCCGACGGACGTGCTCGAGCTGGCCGCGGCCAAGTCGGTCTATGAGAAGCAGAAGATCGACATCTCGACCCAGGCCAAGCGCTACGAGCATGTCGTGCAGGCCTGCTTCAACGGCCGCCGCATCGTCGTCTTCTCCGGCGGCGAGGCCAAGGACGTCGACAGCGTCGTGAACGAGGCGCGCGCCATCCGCGACGGCGGCGGCAACGGTTCGATCATCGGCCGCAACACGTTCCAGCGGCCGAAAGCCGAGGCGTTGGCGCTGCTCGACAAGCTCATCAACGTCTATCTCGGCAAGGACTGATGTCCGCCAGGGCTGAGCCGGCTTCCTGCCGGCTCTACCTCGTGACGCCGGAACGCCTCGAGCCCGCCGCCTTTGCTGATCAGCTGGCGGCGGCGCTCGACGGCGGCGACGTCGCGTCGGTCCAGCTGCGCCTGAAGAATGTCGACGACGACGCGATCAAGCGCGCCTGCGAGGTCCTTTTGCCGATCTCCACGTCGCGCGACGTGGCGTTCCTGCTGAACGACCGGCCGGACCTGGCGGCCGCCTGCGGCTGCGACGGCGTCCATGTCGGCCAGGGCGACACGCCCTATGCCGAGGCGCGCAAGAAGGTCGGACCCGACCGCATCGTCGGCGTCACCTGCCATGACAGCCGGCATCTGGCCATGGAGGCGGCGGAAGCGGGTGCCGACTATGTCGCGTTCGGCGCGTTCTATCCGACCCAGACCAAGCCGTCGAACTACCGACCGCAGCCCGAGCTGCTGCAATGGTGGAGCGAGTTCATGACCGTGCCGTCGGTCGCGATCGGCGGCATCACGCCCGCCAATTGCGCACCGCTGGTCAAGGCCGGCGCCGACTTCATCGCCGTGGTCAGCGCCGTCTGGCAGCACCCGGACGGCCCGGGTGCCGCGGTCAAGGCGTTCAACAAGGCGATCGCGGAAGCGCGGGAGTAACCTCCCGCCTTTTCTTTTCGTCATGGCCGGGCTTGACCCGGCCATCCACGCCTCGCCACCTGACCGCTCGTTCGGCATCGACCGCGTGGATCCTCGGGTCAAGCCCGAGGATGACGATCATTTGGCAATCTACCCCGCGAACCCCAGGCACACCGCGCCGACGGCGACCAGGCTGCAGCCGGCGAGCCGTCGGCCGGTCAGCCGCTCGCCCAGGAAGAAGCGGCCCATGAGTGCGGCCGCCAGCACGCTCGTCTCGCGCAAGGCCGAGACGGCGCCCATCGGCGCCACCGCGACGGCGACGATCACCAGCCCATAGGCGACGAGCGAGACCACGCCACCGGCCGCGGCCTTGGCCGTCTCGCGCGTCGCGATCGGCGGCAGGAACCGGCCGCGCTGGGTGCGATGGATCAGCATCATGGGCAGGCCGCCGAGCACGAACAGCCAGGCGGCATAGCCGGCCGGATCGCCCGAGACGCGCGCGCCCAGACCGTCCGTCACCGTATAGCCGGCGATGAACAGGCTGGTGAGGAACGCCGGCAGCAGCGCCGCGCGCCCGGTCTTGGCGCCGGCGAGCCCGAGGATCCCGACCGAGACCAGGCAAACGCCGAGGAGGGCCGCGACCGGCAGATGCTCGCCGACAAATATGGCAGCCGAGAGCGTTACCAGCAGCGGCGCTGCCCCGCGCGCCAGCGGATAGACCAGGCCCAGTTCGCCGTGGCGATAGGCCCAGACCAGCGCCAGGTTATAGCCGACATGGAGCACGGCCGAGATCAGCAGCATCGGCCACGCACCGGCGACCGGCACCCCCGCCATCACGGCCCAGGGCAATGCCGCGAGGCTGGCGCCGGCGCTCATCACCACCATGGCGGAGAACCGGTCGCCGCCGGCGCGCAGCATGGCATTCCAGCCGGCATGAAGCACGGCCGCCGCCAGTGCCAGCGCGATGGCGATTAGAGGGATCTCGGTCATGGCGCCGGGACGCTTCCTTCAGGTTCTTCGAGTTCGCGAGCGCGTCACGACGGCGTCTTGCTCCGTCTGGCTGGGCTCGGCCCTAATCTGGCAACGCAACGCCATTGTCACAAATGAGTAATATTGCCGGTTCGCGTGAGCTCTGATCATATGACGCCATGCGCACCCTGCCGCCGCTCAACGCGCTCCGCGCCTTCGAGGCCGCCGCCCGGCACCTGAGCTTCACCCGTGCCGCCGCCGAACTCCTTGTCACCCATGGGGCAGTGAGCCGTGCCGTCCGCGGCCTGGAGGATTGGCTCGGCACGCCGCTGTTCCGCCGCTTCAACCGGCGGGTCGAGCTGACCGACGAAGGCAGCCGCTATCTGGGCGAGATCGGCGCGGCGCTCGACCGGATCGCGCTGGCGAGCGAGCGTGCCAAGGGCTCGGCCACCCGGCGCGTGCTGCGCGTCAACAGCATCGCGACCTTCACCATCCGCTGGCTGATCCCGCGGCTTTCGGGCTTCCAGCAGCGCCATCCCGCGATCGAGGTGCGGCTCACCACGTCGAGCGAGCCGCCGCAGCATGTCGGCGAGGCGGCCGATCTCATCATCCGCGGCGGCCCGGACACGATCATAGGCTTCGATTGCGGCCGCTTTCTCGACGAGCAGCGGCTGCCGGTGCTGGCGCCGGGCCTGCGCGCGCGGCTGCCGCTCGAGCGACCGGCGGATCTCGTGCGCCACACGCTGCTGCATACCGCGAGCCTGCCCGAGCTCTGGCCCGACTGGCTGATCATGGCCGGCGCGGGCGACCTCAAGCCGGCGCAGGAGCTGACGCTCGAGCATTTCTACCTGACGATCCAGGGGGCGATCGACGGGCTGGGCGTTGCCATGGGCCCGACCGCGCTCGTCGCCGACGAGATCGAAGCCGGCCGCCTCGTCGCCCCCTTCCCGCACCTGGCCCTGCCGGCGCGCAGCTATTGTTGGTACCTGCCGACGGCCAAGCGCCATGATGCGGCCGCGACGGCCTTCCGCGACTGGCTCGTCGAGGCCGGCCGCAACTAATCCAGCGGCGCGCGGAAGGCCTCGTGGCAGGCGCCGCAGCCGACCCGGCCGACGGCGCCGAGCTCGGTCGCGGTTCCCGGCCGATCGCCGCGCTGGATCGCCGCCGCCAGCGCCTGGGCCTGGATCGCCAGCCGATCGGCGGTGCCGCGGAAGCGCTCGCCGTCGCTCCAGATCTCGGGCTTGGCGTGGGTCTTGACGTCGGGCAGGTCGGCGAGGCTCGTGCCGGCCGGAAACAGCTCCGGCAGGCGCCGGGCCGTCGCCTGGATCTCTTCGGCCGCCGCAAGGGCAGCCGGACCGTTGTCCTCGCCGTCGGCGAAATTCTTGATCAGGCGGATCTTCTTGCCGAAGCCCTGCATGGTCGCCTGGCGCTCGGCGACCACGGCGGCAACATCGGGCGCCGCCCAGGCGACGCCGAGGGAGAGGGCGGCCACGCTCAGGCACAGGAGCGGGCGCAAGGAAAATTCGGACATTCGATCGGTCTCTCTTCGGGACGCCGGCGCGGCGCCGGATGAGAGACCCGCCTCGATGCCGTCTTATGCCCGGCTCACTGCACCGGCGCCCACAGCACCTCGTCGATCGCGTCGGCATGGACCGCGAGCATGATCAGCCGGTCGAGGCCCAAGGCACTGCCGGCGGACGGCGGCATGCCGTGGGCGAGGGCGGCGAGGAAATCCTCGTCGATCGGATAGCGCTCGCCATAGAGCCGTTCCTTCAGGTCCATGTCGGCGACGAAGCGCTGGCGCTGGGTGACGGGATCGGTCAGCTCCCCAAAGGCGTTCGCCAGCTCGACGCCGCAGGCATAGAGCTCGAACCGCTCGGCCAGCCGCGGATCCTCCGGCTTCGGCCGGGCGAGCGCCGCCATGGAGATGGGATAGTCGGCGAGGAAGGTCGGCCGGCCCATGCCCAGATGCGGCTCGATCCGGTCGAGCATGATGCGGAAGAACAGGTCCTCCCAGCTGTCGCCCGAATGCGGCTTGATGCCGAGCGGCTTCGCGGCGTCCGCGAGCAAAGCCAGGTCGGGCGCCAGCGGGTCGGGCGCGGTCGCCAGCAGGTCGATGCCGCAATGGCGCTGGAATGCCTCCGGCACGGTCAGGACCTCGAACGGCTGGAACGGATCGGCCTCGTGGCCCTGCCAGCGCAAGGTCGTGGCCCCGGCGATCTCGGCGGCGCGGCGGACGAGCGCCTCGCAATCGGCCATGAGCGTCCGGTAGCCGTCATGGGCCCGGTACCATTCCAGCATGGTGAATTCGGGACTATGGCGCCCGGCCCGCTCGCCGTTGCGGAACACGTGGCCCATCTGGAAGATCTTGGGCAGGCCCGCGACCAGCAGCTTCTTCATGGTGAATTCGGGCGAGGTGTGCAGATAGCGCGGCAGCCGCTCGCCCTCCGGCCGGACCAACTCGGTCGCGAACGCAATCAGGTGCGGCTCCAGCCCCGGGCTCACCTGCAGCGCCGGCGTGTCGACCTCGAGAAAGCCCTCACCGGCGAACCAGGCCCTGAACCCGTCGACGATCCGCGCCCGTTTTTCCAGATGGGGCAAGCGCTTGGCGAAGGCGTCCGGGTGCCACCAGGGGGCGGTCACGGCCGCCCTCCCCGCGCCGGCCGGGTGGCACCCCTGCCCGGGCCGCAACGCCCCAACGGCGGTTCTGGCTTCCTTTGATGGCCGGTTGCTGCTAGGACACGCGCCATTCTGTCATTCCCCTCTCTTCGTTTAGCGGACTATCGAGCAGCCATGAAGATCGGTGCCAACGAAATCAAGCCCGGCGTCGTCCTCCAGCTTGAGGGCAAGCTGTTGGTCGTGCTGAAGCGCGATACGGTTCAGCCCGGCAAGGGCGGCGCCTTCGCGGCGGTCGAATTGCGGGATCTCAAGACCGGTACGAAGACCATCGAGCGGTTCCGCACGTCCGAGACGGTTGAGCGCGCGCATCTCGACGAAGTCGAGATGCAGTTCCTGTTCATGGAAGGCGACAATGCCACGTTCATGGACCAGGAGAGCTACGAGCAGCACCAGATCCCGCGCGAGCTGATCGGCGACCCGGCCGACTTCCTCAAGGACGGCATGGTCGTGACCGTGAAGCTGTTCGAGGGCACGCCGCTGTCGTGCGACCTGCCGCAGACGGTGACCATGGAGCTGGTCGAGGCCGATCCGGTCGTGAAGGGCCAGACCGCATCCTCGTCCTACAAGCCCGGCAAGCTCGAGAACGGGCGCCGCATCCTGGTTCCGCCGCATCTCGAGCAGGGCACCCGGATCGTCGTGAACACGGCGGACGGCACCTACCTCGAGCGGGCGAAGGACTAAGTCCATGGCGGTCCGTTCCGCCGTCATCAACGTCATGGCCGCGGCCGCCCGCAAGGCGGGCCGCGGGCTGATCCGCGACTTCGGCGAAGTCGAAAACCTCCAGGTCTCGCAGAAGGGCCCGTCGGACTTCGTCTCGACCGCCGATCTCAAGGCCGAGAAGACGCTCCGGGCCGAGCTCGAGAAGGCTCGCCCCGGCTACGGCTTCCTCATGGAGGAGAGCGCGGAGACGATCGGCGACGGCCGCCATCGCTGGATCGTCGACCCGCTCGACGGCACGCTGAATTTCCTGCACGGCATCCCGCATTTCGCCATCTCGGTGGCGCTGGAGCGCGAGGGCGAGATCATCGCCGGCGTCGTCTACGAGCCGCTCCGGGATGAAGAATATTGGGCCGAGAAGGGCTCGGGCGCGTTCGTCAGCGACCGCCGCATTCGCGTCTCCGGCCGCCGCGACCTGGGCCAAGCGGTCATCGCCACCGGCATGCCGTTCCGCGGCAAGGAAGCCCACCCGGGCTACATGCGGACCCTGAACGCCGTCATGGCCGAGACCGCCGGCGTCCGTCGCTTCGGCGCGGCCGCACTCGACCTGGCATATGTCGCGGCCGGCCGCTTCGACGGCTTCTGGGAATTCGGCCTGAAGCCGTGGGACATGGCCGCGGGCCTGCTGCTGGTCAAGGAAGCCGGCGGCTATTGCAGCGAGCCGGACGGCTCCGGCCACGACATGCTGGCGAGCGGCAACGTGCTGGCCGCCAACGACCATCTGCATCTGCCGCTCGGTCGGCTGATGCGCCAGGCGCTGAAGTAGCCTCACCACCGAAAATTCCGGGCACGCAATGACGCAAGCGGCATAAATCCGCCTGCGTCATTGTTCTGCCACAACTCTGTCTGTACCCTCGCCGAGGAATCGTCGCGCGAGGCGTTGGTCTTCGCGTAGAGGTCCCGTCCATCCTCCAACGAACGGATCCGCCGCCCGTGTCCCGTCCGCAACGCTATCTTCTGCGCATGGCCCTGTTCGTGGTGATCGTGGCCGCCATCGTGGTCGCGCTCTCGCCGGTGCTCGCCCCCGCCTTCGAGGCAAACCTGGCGCTGAACAGCATCATCGCGACGATCCTGCTGATCGGCATCTTCTACATTTTCCGCCAGGTCTGGATGCTGAACCCCGAGGTCGCCTGGATCGAGAATTTCCGCAAGAACGACCGCGCCATCCTGTCGGGCGACCTGCCCCGGCTGATGTCGCCGATGGCGAACATGCTGGGCGAGCGGACGGGCCGGCGCCTGTCGCTGTCGCCGGTCTCGATGCGCACGCTCTTGGACGGCATCGCGGCCCGGCTCGACGAACAGCGCGAGACCTCGCGCTACCTGATCGGCACGCTGGTGTTCAT
>DATGEK010000124.1:0-26354 GCA_035310205.1 Aliidongia sp. | reverse complement strand
GGTGATGGCGATCTGGCTCAGCACCTGGGTCACGTCACGCACGATCGAGAGCGTGTCCGGCGACAGATCGCGCGGCACGACGATCGTGCTGCCCGGCGGAACGGCGACCTTGGAGAAGTTCCAGATCGACGTGCTCAACGGCTCGGCCGCCCCGTTCGGCAGAACGATGAACACGTGATCCTCGTCCGCCGTGCTCAGATAGCCGCCGGCGTGCTTGATGTAGTCCTGCGGCGAGAGGCCCGCCTCGAACTGCTGCGAGCTTGGATTGAGCACGTCGCCGGTGACCGCCACCGAACTCGGCCGCTTCGGGATCGAAATCCGGTCGCCGGGTTCCAGGATGATGTCGAGGTCGGGACGCGAGGCGAGCGTCGCCGGATCCGCTTCGAACACGACGCGCCCGAGGGGCTTGGCCGACTTCAGTTCGCTCAGCGCGGCCTGCAGTGAAGCGATCGTCGAAGCGGTCTGGCTGGAGTTGGCTGCGGAGGCGTTGGAAATCGCCGCGGTCAACCCGGCATCGACCTGCCGAACGGTCCGGTCCAGGCCGTCCTGTTCGGTCTTTTGCGCGGAGGCGCGCGTCAGGATGGCACCATAGGGATATGCATCATCGGTCAGGCCGCCTGCCCGTCGAATCACCTCCGACATCTTCTCGCCCCTGCGGATGTCGAAGGTGCCGGCATGCTTGAATTCGCCGGCCAGAACCACGGGCCCGACGTCGCGGCGGTCGTAGACCGCGTTGAAATGGACCACGTCGCCTGCGAACAGCGGCACACGGGCGAAGTCCGCCTCGGTCAGGCTCAAGGTCTGGCGGTCGACATTCGCGCTGCCCTGGGGCCCGTTGATCGTGAAATGCGAAACCTCGATATTCTTGAAGTCGGCCGAGCGGGTCACGCCACCGGCGGCCTGCTCGACCTGGGCCAGAGTGGCGTCGCCGATCGGGTAGATGCCCGGCTGACGCACCTCGCCCCGCACCGTGATCGCATGTTCGACCAGGAACGGCAGCAGATCGGGAAACCGCCCCATGATGACCGGGCACGGCAGCACGCTTTGCATGGCATCCTCGCCGTTCGACGAGACCAGCTGAACAGCATTCGTGAAGCGCCCGCTGGTGTCGGACTGCACGACCGCCGCCAGGGTTTGCAGTGCCGGGCAACCACGCTCACGGTCGCGGTTGCGGTCGCGCTCACGGTCACGCACCGCACCGTCCTCGTCCGGCTGAACCGCCTCGAACGGATGGGGATAGGCGTCGACCGACGGATCGTTCGCGCCGCGCGGCGACGAGGAAACGAGATAGGGGCTGTCATAGATCGGCAGTTGCGCGGCCTGCGTCGTCTGGCCGTTCGCGTCCGTGACAGCCGACGCCTGCCGGGCGGCAATCGCCCCGCTGGACTGGGCGGCGGTAGGCCCGCTCGGCCGGGCAGTGCGGGCCTGCGGATTGCCCTGAATCAGAACTGATTCGCCCGCCTGCAGCGGCCGACTTGCCAGCAAGCTCGGCGGCACGTGGCCCGTCAGCACCGCCTGGACGTCGGCCGAGCTCAGATAGGCGATATCGTCCTTGCCCAGCACGATCAGCGTATCGAGGCTGTGCAGCGGATAGTCGCGGGCACCCGAAAGGACAGCACCGAGATTGATGCCCTCCATGTGCCGGACCTGGGTGGTCGGGTCGACCGTCAGCAGCACGCCGAGCGGCAGATACGGGTCGATGCCCAGCACCGAGCCGTTGCCGAGCAGCGCCCGCACGGTGTGGGCCTGGGCCAGGGCCCGTTCGCCCGGTACCCGCACGCGCCCATAAAGGCTGACCTGATCGACCTGGATGTCCTCGCGCTTGCCGACCAGAAGGATATCGCCCGGGGCCAGGGTCACGCGGCCGTTCTCGTCGAACTCGGTCGTGCGCTGCTTGCCCGACGCCTCGAACGAGATGCGGATGAGCCGGTTGCCCGCCGGCCGCAGGAAGCCCCCGGCCAGATCGACGAGCGACCGGGTCGCGATGCCGCCGCGCGGGATCTCGTAGATCGCCGGCCGGCCGACGTCGCCGGCGATCGCCACGGTCGCTCCCAGCGGTGCGACCGAGATCTGGTCGCCCTCGACAAGCGAGAGGTCGAGCGGCGCGTTCGTCCCCGTGAGCAGGGCGTAGAGGTCGATCGTTCGGGTTTGTCCGTCGCGGGTCAGCGTGACATGTCGGAGGCTGGCGCCAGCGGTCAACTCTCCGCCGAGGGCGTCGACCAGGGTCGAGAAGGCGCTGAGCTGCTTCTGGCCGGGCGTCTTTACCTCGCCGGTGACCAGGACGGTGATCTGCCGCACTTCGCCGAGCGAGACGAAGCTGTCGGTATTGACGTAGGAGCGCTTGACCACCGCATCGAGATCAGACCGGAAATCGCCGAAGCTCCGCCCGACGGCCGAGACGGGCGGCAGATCGGGCAACACCACCTGCCCGTCGCGACCGACCCGCGTGCGATAGCTGCGCGAGACCTGGCCCCTCAGGGTCACGACGACTTCGTCGCCGAAGCCCATGACGTAGCTGTCGCGAATCGCGCCGGTCACCGTCCCGTTCGTCGTCAGGGCCGGACGGGCGAAGAGATCGCGGCCGAACAGGCGGAGCTGCGCACTGGCGCGCAATGAATAATCCCGTTCGAGCGGTGTCGGCGGCTGAGCCGGAGCCTGGAAACGACCGCTTACGTCGTTCGGATTCTGCAGGGAGCCGTTCTGATAACCCCCGGCCGCATAGGGGTTGCGCTGGCCGTTCAGTCCCCGATCCTGGCCGGTCGGCAGGGGTTGCTGGACCGCGATCTCGCCATTATCCCCGCCCTGCTGGCGCTGAAGCTGATCGAGCAGCGCCTGCGGTATCGACGGCAGGCTTTGCGCCAATGCTCCCGGCAGTGCCGGCGCGCCCGCAACGGATAGACCGAGGATGATAGTGAAAAGTACGTGGCGACCAGCTAGCATATTCTATTCCCAAGTCTCGGCCAGACAGGTTAATTCGTGAAAAAAGGTTTACAAAATATGACGCGTCGTTCCGCACTGCTCGGTGCGGGGACGTTTCTACTGGCAGGCTGCGGTAACTCCCGCAATCCGAATCTTTCCGCCGCGACCGATCTTGCGCGTAATTTTTTCAAAGACCGGGCGTTCACCGATGACGACGTCGAGCGCATCCCTTTCGCGAGCATCGGCGTTCAGCTCGGCCGGGCGCCCGAGGCGCTGGTGGTGCTCGCGACGGCTGATGGCGATACGCTGACCTGGATCGCCGCCGACCACTCGCTGATCCAGACCAGGAATGGCCGCATCGTGCGGTTCAGGACCGGCGATATCGAGGTCGCGACTGCCCAGGGAAGCGATGATCCGGTAGCAAGCGGCACCGTCGCGGCCGGGGAATGCACGAGGCTGCTCGATTTCCCCAAGGCCAAGCTCTATTCCGTGCCAGCCCAGTCGACGCTCGCGGCAACCGGCCAGGCGCGCGTTACGCTGCTGCATGGAGAGATCCTGACACGAAGCTTCACCGAAACCGGTATCAGCCATCCCCTGGGCTGGGACTTCGAGAATCACTTCTATCTCGACCTCGACACTAAGCGCGTCTGGCAATCGAACCAGAGCGTCACGCCGCAGTTGCCGCCGATCAAGATCCGCGTGCTTCGTCCATATTCCGGCGACATAGCGTAGAAGATCCCCCCGGATCCGCCGACGAGTCCCCCTCGCCAGGCCGCCGGTTATATATCATCGGCCAGGCCCGCACGAGGGGATCGCCTGCGACTCACGCCAGGGTTCCGCCTGACGGATTCGCGGATGTGCGGTCCGCGGTTTTCTGCTAAGAGCGGACCTTCGCCTCACGATCAGCTCCATCGCCATGCTTCCGGAAGCGGCTGCCGCCTGCATCTATTTCGCCGCCCAGTCGGCCGCCCTGCCGCCGCCGATTCTCATGACCGTGCTCACGGTCGAGGCGGGGCACGAGGGCACCCATTCGCCCAATCCGAACGGCAGTGAGGATTACGGCCCGGGCCAGATCAACACCGTCTGGGTCGGAGAGATCGCCCGCACGATCCACCAGTCGCCGGAGGTGACCCGCGCACTGCTGCAATATGACGGCTGCTTCAACATCCGCGTCACGGCAAGCCTGCTGCGCCGGCAGATCAACGCGGCAGGCGAGTTCTGGACCGGCGTCGGCTGGTACCATTCCCGCTCGAAGCCGGAGAGCCTGAAATATATCCGCAAGGTGATCCAGACCGCCAAGCGGCTGTTCGGGCCTCAGATCATTGCGACGACGCCGGTAGCGGGAGCGGCAACTCCGCCCCCTGGTTCCTGACATTGCCGACGGCCGATGACACCGGCCAATGATCGAGCAAGGCCTCCGCACACGGCCGCATCATCGCGGTCGCGTCCCCTGCCCGCTCGCCCAGCCACGCCGCCCAGTCTTCGGCCGCCAGGATGACCGGCATCCGATCATGGATCGGCGCCATCACCCCGTTGGCCGCCGTCGTCACGAGGGTCATGGTGCGCAGGATCCCGCCCGCCGGGTCGCGCCAGGATTCCCAGAGGCCGGCGAGCGCCAGCAGCGGCCTGTCGCCCTCGTCGTTGGCCGGATGCGCGAAGGCATAGGGCTGCTTCGGCCCCTGTTCCGGGCGGTGCCATTCATAGAAACCGTCGACCGGCACCAGGCAGCGGCGCCGGGCGAAGGCATCGCGGAACGCAGGCTTGTCGGCGATCGTCTCGGCGCGGGCATTGGTCAGCGAGGCGCCGATCCTGGCGTCCTTCGCCCAATGCGGCACCAGCCCCCAGCGCAACGGGTCGAGCGCCCGTTCCCCGGTCTTCGGATTGTACCGGACCGTCAGCAGCAGATCAGTCGGCGCCGCATTGTAGCGCGGCGGCGCGTTGCTCAGCGGATTGGCGGTCCCGAACAATTCGGCCAGACGCTTGGGTGGGCTGGTCTGGAACAGCCTACCGCACATGCGCGCGGCTCCGGATTTTGCCGCCCCGCACCGGGCAAAAACTGCCGCAGCGGGCGGTGGATGGTACGAGAGTCACGCCAACACCTTGATAATGAACATTTCTTGTCTTGGTATCCGATTTGCGACGCGCAGGTCCATGAGCCCTGTTCGTTTCAACTAAGGAACAACCATCATGACCGCCCCAGCCGCCGCCCTCACCCATGCCCGTTCGCCGATCGCCGACAATCCGCTGTCGGCCCTGAAGAAGCATGACAAGGGCGTTCAGTTCAGCCTGGCCGACGTCGGTGCCGAAGCCAAGGGCCAAGCGAAGACCGGTGCCGCCCTCGGCCAGTTCAAGCCGGCGGTGACCGGTGCCGGCCAGGGCAATCTGCTCAGTTCGTCGCTGCTGGCGCAACTGGGCGGCTGATCCTGAAACAGAAATGGCGGGGTTTCCCCCGCCATTTCCACTCCCCGGATCCTGAGGATCTCAGGGATTGCTGGGCGTCTGCGGATTGCCGGCCGGCTGGGCCGAGGTCAGCGCCAGGAACTTGCGAACATCCGGCGTGCCGTTGCCGGTCATGAAGTTGTAGGGCTGCTTGGTCGGATCGGTGTTGTAAAGCCCGTCGAAGCCCGGAATATTCCGGTGATAGAAGCGGAAGTCCGGCGAACCTGCGCCGATCAGTGTCTGCACATACCCGGTATTGTAAATGTAGGTATTGAGGTTGCCGAGCCGGTGACCGAACCGCTGCACGCCCAAGGCCGCCATGCCGGCGAACTCGGGAGCCGAGACCGAGGTGCCGATCACCCCGACCAGTTGACCGCCGAAGCTGATGACGACAGCGCTGCGCGACCCGTCGGCACCGCAAGTGTCCGCCACGATGCCCCCCGGACAGCCGCCAACCTGCATGCCGACGTCCGGCACCGTGCGCATCCGGCTCTTCACCTCGTTGAAGGCGATGCCCAGGCTCTGGTAGCTGGGTCGCGCGAAATGCGCGCTGATGCCGCCGCCGGCACCCCAATAGCCGCCGGTCGCGTTGACGCCAATGCCATAGGGATCGTAAGGCAGCTCCGGATCGCCGAAGGCATTCTCCGAGACGTATTTGGAGGTCAGCGTCGCCGGCGTCGTCTGCGGGTTGGGCGGCGGCGTCGTGATCAGGTTGGTGCCGCCGACGGCGGTCACATGCGGGCTCGACGCCGGGCTCTCGACGCCGGCGATGAACTTGCCGCCGGGCTTGCCGCTGAAGTAGGCCACGTCGAGGCAGCCGAGGCCCCCGCTATCGCCCGAGCTGGCGACAAAGGTCATGCCCTGGGCATTGCCCTGCTTGAACAGCTCGTCATAGACGTCGAGGATGCCGGACTGATCGGTGCCGTTGTTATAGGGCGCCGTATAGAACAGTTCGCAGCCGCCGAACGACGAGCTGACGATGTCGGCCTGGTTGCTTTCGACGATGCTGATGTAGGCCGCGAGGATCGATTCGTCGGACAGGTCGGGGATGTTGTAGAGGAACACCTTGGCGCCCGGCGCACCGCCCAGCACCTGCTGTACGTCGAGCGATGCCTCGAACGAGCCGCCGCTGTTGGGATCGAACGGCGCGCCGCCGAAGATCGGCACGCGGGCGGCAAGCTTCGGATCCGGCGTTCCGGTCGTGGTCGTCCAGTGCTCGTGATCGAACACGGCCTTGATATCCGAATCCAGCACGTCGGATTCCATGACGATCGCGACGGTGCTGCCCTGGCCGTTCAACTGCTTGCCGGTCAGCGGCGCCTTGGTCTGGTACGAGGGATAATCGTAAGCCTGCTTCAGATCGTTGTACCAATAGGGGCCGTCGCCGGCATAACGGTTCTCGGGCGCCAGCGCCTTGCCGTCGAGCTTCACCGCGCGGGCGTGCGTGCGCATGTGAACCTGGGGGGCGAAATGGCCGACGACGGCACCTTCGCGGGCCAGCGCCTGCGGCAGCACGAAGCCGCCGTCGGCGGCCATGCGCACGCCACCGGCGCCATTCGCCTTATAGACGAGACGGGTGCCGAACAGCTTCTGCACGGCGTTCGCGCTGCCTTCGACATAGAGGCTGCGGCTGTGGGTCTGGGTCACGGTCAAGCCCGCCGCGGCGAGGCTGGCCCTGACGCGCGCGACGGTCGCGTCGGTCGGCCCGAAGCGATCATGGAACTGCTGCGGCGTCAGCCACTGCTGATAGTTCGGCGAGCCCTGGAGCTGCTGCGAGGCGAGCAGCGTATCCAGATCGGCCGTGTTGCGAAGCGGCAGGAACATTTCGAAGCCGACCTGTTGGCTCGATTGCACCTGCTGCGTGATCGCACCGCCGGCCATGGCGGGCGCGGACAAGGCGAGACCGACGACGGTCATGGCGCCAGCTGCCATACCGATCGCAAAACGCGAAACAAGCATTGTAATCCCCCAGTCACGTGAAGCCGTTGTTCTTGAATGCCGAGGCAGAGCAAGGCATGCGCACGCCATCCCGGTCCGATGCCAAGGCAACGGGAGGACAATGTGCATTTGGAATGAGCGGCTGGAACGGGTATCGCCGGGCGGAGAACGCCCGTAGGGACAATCCTTGGCTGTCATCCTGACGCAGCCGGACCATGGTTTCAACCGATACGGAAATACCGCGGTACTATCGCCGGCGCCGAGTTGCCGAATATCGCAAAATTCCGTCACGGATCCGGCGGCCGCACCCGTTGACCCTATGCGGGGCGTTTGCCATGGTGGGCGGCATGTACGCACAGGAACGGACAAGATCGATCCTCATGGCTTGCCCGCCCTCGCCCCCGATCCCGCGCGCCATCCATGGCCGGTGATCCTCTGACCACCACCGATTTGCCGCCGCGGGTCGCGGTCCCGGAAACGGAACCCGAGCAGCTCGAGCTGCTGGTGGCGCCGCCCGATCCGCCGCCCTTGCCCAGCACGCCCGAGGAAATCGCGGCCCTGGTCCGGCGCGCGGAAGCGCTCGAAGCAAGGCTGGCCGAGGTCACCGCCCATTTCCGCTCACGCGACGCCGCTGCCGAACGCGGCGACGGCCGGGCCACCCTGAGCGCGGTATTGAAGGCCGCCGGACGCTGGGTCGATGGCATCTGGTGCCAGGCGACGCCCCCGGACGAGGCCGCGCCGCGGCACCTGCCCCGCATCACGATCGTGACGCCGGTGCTGAACGCCCGGGACACCATCGCCGAGACGATCGAGTCGGTGCTGGGCCAGGCCTATCCCGACCTCGAATACATCCTCGTCGACGGCGGCTCGACCGACGGCACGCGCGAGATCATCGCGCGCTATGCCGACCGGCTCGACCTCGTCATCGCCGAGCCGGACGATGGGCTGTACGACGCCGTCGCCAAGGGCTTCGAGCGCGCCACCGGCGAGGTGCTGGCGTGGCTCAATGCCGACGATCTCTATCTGCCGGGCGGCCTGGACCGGATCGGCCGGCATTTCGCCGCCTTTCCCGATGAGCGGGTGATCTATTTCGAAAACCTGCTGTCGATCGGGGCATGGCGCTTCGCCAATCAGCCGCTCGGCTTCATCGATTTCCGCCGCCTGCTCGAAGGCCATTTCCTGTTCCAGGACGGGGTGTTCTTCCGGCGCATCGCCTATGATGCGGTCGGCGGCCTCGACCGGTCGCTGAAGCTCGCCGGCGATTGGGCGCTGTGGCTGGCACTGGCGCGACGCTACCCGCTGCGCCGCCTGGACGGCCACATCAGCAGCTTCCGGGTCCGCGCCGGACAGTTGAGCGAGGACATGCCGGCCTATGACGCCGAATGCGCCGCCGTCACGTCCCGGATCGCCCCGACCCTGTCGCGGCCGGAGCGGCTGGCCGAACTGCCGGGACACCTGGCGCTGGCCTTGATCGAACGGCTGGAGACCGGGACCCGGCGAATCGGGCCGCATCGCCCGCTCTATTTCCCACTGGCGCTCGACGAGGACGTGCCCGCGCCGCGCACCACCCCGACGCCGCCGCCCGCGCCGGCCCGCTGCCCGGTCACCGGCGCGCTGCCCAAGCGCCTGCTGTTCTCGAGCCCGGACACGCGCTTCGGCGAACCGGGCATGAACGAGATCTGGTATCACCCGGACAGCCACGCGGCGGCAATCGGCCCCGAGATCGATCGGCAGACGCTACGGCGCCTGCACGACACCCACTACGGTGGCGGCCTACGGGAAATCAAGGTCCCGGCCGACGGCAGCCCGAGCCCGTTCCGCAACTACGCCGGCCCCGGCAGCGGCCTCGCCACGGTGCTCGCCCGCCTGGTGCCGGCCCCGCTGCGCCGGCGGCTGGCGCCCTGGGCCGACCCGACGATGCACGAGATGAAGCGCATGGTGCGCGGGCTGCTGC
Source organism: Aliidongia sp. (assembly GCA_035310205.1). Taxonomy (GTDB): domain Bacteria; phylum Pseudomonadota; class Alphaproteobacteria; order ATCC43930; family CGMCC-115725; genus Aliidongia. The sequence goes on along the minus strand of DATGEK010000124.1, from coordinate 17,104 downwards.
CGCGCCGGACCGGAACGCTACGCGTGCTCGATCTCGCCTGCTTCGAGGGGGAATTGCTCGACGGCTTTCGCGCCGAAGGCTGGCAGACCTTCGGCTGCGATCCGAGCGAGCGGGCGGCCGAGGCGGCACGGGCCAAGGGCCACCGGGTGTGGCTCGGCGGCATCGAGGATGCGTTGCGCGTGATCCCGGTCGAGGAGCGCTTCGACCTGGTCGTGTTCGCCCACACGCTCGAGCATGCGACCGAGCCGCTGGCGGCGCTGCAACGCGCGGCGCGCCTGCTGGAGCCCGACGGCCTGATCCTGATCAGCACGCCCAATCTCGATTCGGCCCAGATCGAGCGGTTCGGCCCGACCTGGGCCCATTGGCATCCGCCGTTCCACCGCTTCATCTTCTCGGCCAAGGCGCTTGCCGGCCTGGCGGGCGCGAGCGGCCTCAGGATCCTGCGCACGCGCAGCTGGTCGCATCCCTATTGGAGCTGGCTCAGCCTGCGGCTCAACCAACTGGGCCTGATGGGTGCCGTGCCGCACGGCCTCGCCCCCGATCCCGAAACGCGCGGGGACGCGGAGGTGGCGGCCCTCGCAGCACGACTGTTCCAGAACTGGCGCGGGCGCGGCGACTATCTCTATGCCGTGCTGAAGCCGGACCTGCGGAGCTGAAACGGATGGAACGCCCCCGCATCACGCTCGTCACCCCCAGCTTGAACCAGGTGCGCTTCGTCGAGCGGACCGTCGCCTCGGTGCTCGGCCAGCGCTATCCGCGGCTCGAATATATCGTCATGGACGGCGGCTCGAGCGACGGAACACTGGAGATCCTGAAGCGCTATCGCCGGCATTTCGCCCATATCGAGAGCACGCCCGACGAGGGCCCGGCGCCGGCCCTGCAGCGCGGCTTCCACCGGGCGACCGGCGAGATCATGGGCTGGGTCAACAGCTACGACATGCTGGCGCCCGAGACGCTGGAATTCGTCGCCTGGTATTTCGCCGCCCATCCCAAGGTCGACATGATCTACAGCCACCGCGTCATGATCGACACGGCCGACTGCGCCGTCGGCTACTGGCTGCTGCCGCGTCATTCCAACCGGCTGATGCGGCGCTGGCCGCGCATCCCGCAGGAGACCTGCTTCTGGCGGCGCGGGCTTTACGAGCGCGCCGGCGGCATCGACGCAAAATACCGCTTCGCCATGGATTTCGACCTGTTCGCCCGCTTCATGATGATCGGCCGCGCCGAGCGGGTCGACCGCTTCCTGGGCGCAAGCCGGCTCAACCCCAGCTCGACCAGTACCCGCAAGCGCTCGGTCGAGGGCGGCGCCGAGATCGATCGCATCCGGGCCGAGCACGGCCTGGTGTCGCGGACGTGGTGGCCCTTGGTCGCCCACCGGCTGGAGCAGGGCATGGAGTGGCGCGGCCAACAGTTCGCCGAGGACCGGCGGGTCCTGCCGGGCTGCTTGCCCGGCCTCGGCTGGAATTACGACCGCCTGTGGGGCGGCACGCTCAGCTCGCCGCGCGAGGGCGGTTCGGCCTAGCCTCCCCCTTACTGCGGCGGTGGCGGCAGGACGACGACGGACGGGGCGGTCGTCGTCGAGGTGACCGAGGTCGAGTGCGAGCTCCAGTGCGGCGGTGGTGCCGCCGGCTCGCCGCCCAGGATCACTTGGCGCGCACCGGTGCCCAGGCTGAGTTCGCTCATGTCGACATTGGTCAAGCCGCCGCCGTGTGGCGGGCGGACCTCGGCACTCGCCCCGTCGCGGCTCACGCCGACGATCTGGCCGATCACGTTGCCGTCGGCATCGCTCAGGCGCTTGCCGACGACGTCGCGCGCCGTGAGCCCGCCGGGCGGCTGGTCGCCCGCCCCGCTCAAGGGCAGCCCTTGCGACGCCGACTGCGCCAGGGCGTGCGGCACGATGGCCGTTGCCGGCAGCAGGACCAGGCTGGTGGCCGCGATGATCACAAACCTCATGGCATCCTCGCTCTCTGCCCGTCGGGCCGGATGAATCTCCTCCCAGGCGCAACACGCGAAGCGACCTCGGGTTCATTCCGTCCGTGGACCGCGGCGCGCAAATCAACCCAAAGGGGTCTTGGAATGATCGTCCAGCCCGGGCGAAAGCCGAGGACAGGGTCGGCAAGGCCTAGCCCATCTGCTTGTCGCCAATACTGTTAGTTTCACAAGTTCTCGTGCCGATTCGTCTCGATTTTATATGCCGGCTTCTCCGATACAGGATGCGGCGGGCGCGCTCCACGCGGCGCCGACACCGCCGCGCGCCCAAGTCCGAAACACCTGAGATGGAGGACGTCCCATGGTCGATCTTGTCGACATTGCCATCCCTGCGAGCGCTCAAGCGACCGCCGAGGCACTCGGGCTCAAGGTTCAGCGCAGCGTGACCAGCGGGACGCGCATTCGCCAGATCCCCCGCGACGAGGCCGAACTCGCGATTGAATATCTGCGCGACGCGGGCTTTACCGCACGCATCCTGGAGCATGAGCCCGGGAACGAACCCAACGCCTCGCGCGCCGCCTGATGGACCAGCACCCTCGCTGGTTGCACGAGTCGACCGTCGGGCCTGCTATCGGGCCAAAATGAAAACGGCACCCGAAGGTGCCGCTTTTTGCATTTTACCTGGCAATTCGCCATGAAAATTGCGCGAGAGGCGAAAATCCACTCAACCCATGACTGGCCGCGCGGAGCGACGCCCGCCCCGGCTTTCGAACGGCTGGCCGCCGCGCGCCGCCTCGATGACCGCCGCGTGGCGGGCGACACTTTCGGGCAAGTCCGTGATTCCATTGACATATCTGGCAATCGTCGCGCGCTTGCGGCCAAGCTGTTCGGCAGCCGACGTCAACGAGAGGTTCATGCGCTTCATCCAGGCCGACAGTTCCTCGGCGGTGCGAATGTCGTTGAGAGCCATCTTCTCCTCCTAAGGTTCGGCGTGAAGGGTGGGGCGCTGCGCCCATTACCCTTCCATCTCCGCAAATGCGGTGCCGGTTTCGGAGGAGCCTCAAAGAAAGCCAGTCGACAGCCACGGCACGGCGGCGATCAACAACGTGGCGGCGAGTAGAACTGCCAGATAGGGCCAGACGCGCGACATCGCCAGATCGGGCGACACCCGGCCGATGGCGCAGGCGGCATAGAAGCCGACCCCGAAGGGCGGCGCGAACAGGCCCATTCCCATCGCCAGCACCACGACGATGGCGTAATGCACCTCGTTGATGCCGAGCGCGCGCGCGACCGGAAACAGCAGCGGCCCGAACAGCACGATCGCCGGGATGCCTTCGAGCACGCTGCCCAGCACGGTGAAGACCAGGATCGTGATCGCGAGGAAGCCCAGCGGCCCGCCCGAAACGGCGCTCATGATCGAGACCAGCGCATGGGAGAAGCCGGACTGGGTGAGCGCCCAGGCCATGGCGGTCGCCGTGCCGATGATCAGCAGGATGGCACCGGACAGGGACGCGGTCTCGATCAGGATCGGCACGACCCGGCTCCAGTCGAACTGGCGATAGACGAACAGCCCGACCAGGATCGTGTAGATGATGCCGACGGTCGACACCTCGGTCGCGGTCGCGATGCCGTCGACCACCGCGGCACGGATCAGGAACGGCAGGATCAAGGCCGGCAGCGCCACGACGAAGCGCCTGGCGACCTCGGCCCAGGTCGCCTTCGCGATCCCGGAGACATCGTCGCGATGACAGCGCAGCCGCGACACGACGGCAAGCGCCAGCGCGCCGACCGCCGCCGGCAGCAGGCCGCCGGTGAAGAGGGCGGCGATCGAAACGCCGGTGACCGAACCGATCGTGATCAGCACCAGGCTGGGCGGGATCGTCTCGGCCATGGCGCCCGACGCAGACAGCAGCGCCACCAGCTCGCCCGGCTTGGCCCCGCGCTGCTTCATCTCCGGAAACAGCGCCGGCGCCACCGCCGCCATGTCGGCCGCCTTCGAGCCGGAGATGCCGGAAACGAGATACATGGCGCCCAGCAGCACATAGGCGAGGCCGCCTTTCACATGGCCGACGAGCGAGGCCATGAAGGCGACGAGCACGCGCGCGAGGCCGGTCATCTCGATCAGCAGGCCCAGGAACACGAACAAGGGCACCGCCAGCAGCACGAGGCTCGACATGCCCTCGTCCATGCGGCTGACCACGATGGTGAGCGGCATGCGCGTGACCACCGCCAGATAGGACATGGTGGCGACGCCGAAGGAGAAGGCAATCGGCACGCCGATGGCGACGCAGACCGCGACCAGGATCACGAAGAACACGACCAGATTGCCGAAGCCGATGCCCATCAGCCACGGCTTGGCGAGCCACAGCCCGCCGCCGACCATGGCGACCACGGCCAAGGCACCCAGCGCCTGCAGCAGCGTCGATCCGGCAATCAGCCGCCGGACCGCGATCAGCAGCATCAGGAGCGCACCGACGATGATCGCGGCGACGCGGAAGCTGTCGTGGATCTCGAGCGCCGGCGTGGTGATGAGCCATTGCGCTTCGACATAGGCGCGCGCCGGCGCCACGATTTCGAGCACGAACACCGCCACCACCGCGGCCGCGAGCGCGCGCAGCCGCGCCTGCCACACCGGCGGCAGCAGCGCTGCAACTGCGGTCAGGCGCATATGCTCGTCGCGCCGGAGCGCCACGACCGCGCCCAGCATGGCGAGCCACAGGAACAGGATCGACGCCAACTCGTCAGACCAGGTGAGCGGCCGATTGAAGACGTAGCGCGCGACCACCCCGGCGAACAGCACGCCGACCTCGACCACGACCAGGGCGGCGGCCGGCCATTCGGTCAGCCGCCCCAGCCACAGATCGAACCCGCCGCCCCCGGATTTCTCCGCTGGTTTGCCGATCCCGGCGGCGGCCATGGTCATCGGTCGATCTCCCCGGCGATCCGCCTCGCGCCCATTACGCCAGGCTGCCGACGTTCTTCTCGAGCAGCGCCCAGGCCTCATCGCCGTATTTCTGCTTCCATTCGCCGTAGAAGCCGGCCTTCTTCAACGCCGCACGGAACGGCTCCGGATCCGGGTCGGCGAAGACCATGCCCTTGGCCGTCAGATCCGCCTTCACACTGTCGTTGAGCTTGGCGACATCGGCGCGCTCGTCGAGCGCCGACTTGTTGAAGCTTTCCTGCACCAGGTCCTGCATGGGTTTCGGCAGGTCCGCGAAGGCCTTGGCATTGGCCAGGAAATGGAAGCCGTCCCACATGTGGTTGGTCATCGAGCAGTATTTCTGCACTTCATACAGCTTGCCGGACTGGATGATCGCGAGCGGGTTCTCCTGACCCTCGACGATCTTGGTCTGCAGCGACGAATAGACCTCGGCGAAATTGATGCTGGCGGGAGACGAGCCGAACGCCTTGAACATCGAGGTCCAGAGCGGGCTGACCGGCACGCGGATCTTGAAGCCGACCAGATCCTCGGGCTTCAGGATCGGCTTGGTCGCCGAGGTGATCTCGCGATAGCCGTTGTCCCACATCTTGTCGAACGCCACGAGCCCGACCTTGGAGATTGCCTGGCGCACGTGACCGCCCAGGTCGCCGTCCATCGCCTTCCAGACCTGGTCGTAATCCTTGAAGGCGAAGCCGATGCCGTTGATCGACGCGATCGGCACCAGGGTCGACAGGATCAGGCCTGAGAGCGTGAAGAATTCGAGCGCGCCCGAGCGGACCTGGCTCAGCATGTCGGTATCGCCGCCAAGCTGGCTGTTGGGGAAGATCTGGATATCGACCTTGCCGCTGGACGCCTCGCGGATCTTGTCGACCGCCTCCTTGAGGCGCGCGTTCATCGGATGCGAGGTGGCGAGATTATTCGCCATCTTGTAGCTGAATTCGGCGGCACGCAGGCCGCGCGGCAATAAGGTCGCGCCCAGCCCGACCGCGGCGGCCGTCCCCACGAAACGCCTACGGGTGATTCCCGTCATCGATCCCTCCCCTCGGGTGACTGATCTTTTTATTGGGGATCAGCATTCCTCAGGGCAGGCGGAAGGGCAACCGTCCGATGGGCCGCATCGGCGATCTTGTCAGACTTTTTATCGATTCCGCCGCTGTCGACCGCACGCTCGGCCGGGTGGGCGAGGCGCGCCGGATGGCGATCCATCCGGCGGCCCGGTATGGTCACACTTTCGACAGTGCCTCGAACAGCTTGATCGCCGCCAGGCCGGCGGCCTGGAAATGGGCGAGCGCCCCGGCCCGGATCGCCTCGATCGGCTCCAGCGCCGGGTCGAGGCCCTTTTGCTCGCCCGCCATCGCCCGCTGCAACACCGTCGCCGTCGCCGCCTCGGTCAGAATGGTGACGCGCTGCACATGCTGAACCGCGTCGAGCAGCGCCAGCGAGGCGGCGTGGGCCGCCGCCTGCCGCAGCAGCGCTTCGGCATCGCCCACCGGCACCGCCGGCGGCACGTCAGGTTGCCCGGTCACGAGCCCCCCTCAGCCACGGGTACCGACGCATCGCCGCGGAGGATCCGGGCGACCGCCGCCGCCGTGGCCGCCTGAGCGATCATGTTCGCCTGCTGTTGCTGTTGGGTGGCGTTGAGGAAGGCAAGGCTCGTCGCCTGAGCGAGCGACTGATAGACGACCGCCAGCGCCAGGCCCGGCGCCTCGCCCAGGACAGTGGCATTGGCCTGGGTCACGGTATCGGTGACCTGGCTGTTGACGGCGGTCACCGCAGCCTCTGTGCCGGCGTCGCCCTCGGCCACATCGGGTTCGATCGCCTCGGGCGGCAGCGTCTCCGTCGCCGGCTCCGGCCCGTTCGCGGGATCCTCTGCCATGGTCAGGACTTCCCGTTGAGGATGAGCGCCACCGCCGAAGCCGTCGCCGCCTGATTGATCGCGGCCAACGATTGCTGGGCGGCAACGGCGTTCTGCGCGGCCAGGCTCACCGCCTGGGCCAAGGATTGATAGATCACGCCCAGGGCCATAGCCGGCGCATTGCCGAGCACGGTGACATTGGACTGGGAGACGGAGTCGGTGATCTGATCGTTCACGGATGTCGGAAATGCCATGATGTGCTCTCCCGGTCAGCCGCGGGTCAGCAGTGCCACGGCCGCTGCCGTGGCCGCCTGATTGACGGCCGCGAGCGACTGCTGGTTGGCGACGGCGTTTTGCAGAGCGAGACCGGTCGCCTGCGCCATGGTCTGATAGAGGCTGGCAAGCGCCAGACCCGGCGCATCGCCAAGAACCGTCACGCTGGACTGCGACACGGAGTCGGTGATCTGATTGTTCACGGCTGTCGGGAATGCCATTTCCAAAAATCCTTCGTTCGAATGTCGACCGGACCGCAACCGACCTCGGACCTTCCCGGGGTCGCCCTGCGACGGCAGAAGCAAGGATTACCAAACCCGCACATCTTTTTAGTGTGAAACTTGTCATACACACGCGGACAAGCAGGCCACCCCTGTCAGCGTTTCGCCGGCAGAGCTCGACGTTTCGCCGATGAATGCGCCCGTCGGTCCGGCGTTCCAGCGCCGCCCCATTTTCCGGGATGACCCGCGCCCGCCACTCCGCTAAGCATCGGAAACGAATCGCCCAAGGGGAGTATTGCCGCCATGTCCACCGCTGCCGCCGCCGTCACCGCGCGTGAGGTCTCGTCCCTGCTCGCCGAACTGGGCGTCGATCGGAGCGCCTACGAAGGCGGTACGCTCATCGTGCGCTCGCCGATCGACGGCGCCGTCATCGGTCAGCTGCGGGAGCATTCCGCCGCCGAGGTGACGGCAGCGATCGGCCGGGCGCAGGCCGCCTTCCTCGCCTGGCGCGAGATCCCGGCACCGCGGCGCGGCGAGCTGGTCCGCCTGTTCGGCGAAGAGCTGCGCGCCCACAAGGCCGCCCTCGGCCGGCTGGTCACGCTCGAGGCCGGCAAGATCATCCAGGAGGGCCTGGGCGAGGTCCAGGAGATGATCGACATCTGCGATTACGCGGTGGGCCTGTCGCGCCAGCTCTATGGCCTGACCATCGCGACCGAGCGTCCGGGCCATGTGATGCGCGAGACCTGGCACCCGCTGGGCGTGGTCGGCATCATCAGCGCCTTCAATTTCCCGGTCGCGGTCTGGTCGTGGAACGCCGCCCTCGCCTTCGTCTGCGGCGACGCCTGCGTCTGGAAGCCGTCGGAAAAGACGCCGCTGACGGCACTCGCGACCCACGCCCTGTTCGAGAAGGCGGCGGCCAAGTTCGGCGGCGTCCCGGCTGGCCTGTCGGCGCTGATCATCGGCCAGCGTGACATCGGCGAAGTGCTGGTCGACGATCCGCGCGTGCCGCTCGTCTCCGCGACCGGCTCGACCCGCATGGGCCGCGAGGTCGGGCCCCGGCTCGCCAAGCGCTTCGCCCGTGCGCTCTTGGAGCTGGGCGGCAACAACGGCATGATCGTCTGCCCGTCGGCCGACCTGGACCTGGCCGTGCGCGGCATCCTGTTCGCGGCGGTCGGCACGGCCGGCCAGCGCTGCACGACGCTGCGCCGCCTGTTCGTCCATGACAGCGTCTATGACACGCTGGTCGGGCGCCTGAAGCGCGCCTACGGCTCGGTTCCGGTCGGCAGCCCGCTCGAGACCGGCACGCTCGTCGGGCCGCTGATCGATCGCGCCGCTTTCGAGATGATGCAGAAGAGCCTCAATGCCGCTCGCGAGGCTGGCGGCGAGGTCGTGGGCGGCGCGCGGGTGCTGAGCGACGAATTCCCCGATGCGTTCTACGTCCGGCCGGCGCTGGTCGAGATGCCGAGCCAGACCGAAGTCGTCTGCCACGAGACCTTCGCGCCGATCCTCTACGTGTTGCGCTACAAGGATCTGGCCGACGCCATCGCCGCGCACAATGCCGTGCCCCAGGGCCTGTCCTCGTCGATCTTCACAACCGACCTGCGCGAGGCCGAGACCTTCCTTTCGGCCGCCGGCAGCGACTGCGGCATCGTCAACGTCAATATCGGCCCGTCCGGTGCCGAGATCGGCGGCGCGTTCGGCGGCGAGAAGGAGACCGGCGGCGGCCGCGAATCCGGCTCGGACAGCTGGCGCGCCTACATGCGCCGGGCGACCAACACGGTGAACTACTCGCGCGCCCTGCCGCTCGCCCAGGGCATCAAGTTCGAGGTCGACGCCTGATCGGAGGAGCCCGTCCATGTCCGATCTCCATCCCGACGGCCGCATCCTCGTCGAGGCGCGCGGCCCGCTGCTGCTGATCGGCATCGACCGGGTGCCGAAGCGCAACGGTTTCAGCGAGAAGATGGTGGTCGAGCTGGCCGAGGCATTCGAGCGGCTGGAGCGGGACCCGGCGGTGCGCTGCGGCGTCCTCCATGCGCTAGGCCCTCACTTCACCGCCGGGCTGCAGCTCGACCAGCTGGCGTCCTGGTTCGAGGCCGGTCGCCACCTGGCGCTGCCCGGCAAAATCGATCCCTACAACCTGCGACCGCCGCTTCGGACCAAGCCGGTCGTGGCGGCGGTGCAGGGCATCTGCTTCACCGCCGGGATCGAGCTGATGCTGGGCGCCGACGTGGTCGTGGCCGCGGCCGATTGCCGGTTCGGGCAGATCGAGGTCAAGCGCGGCATCATGGCCAACCACGGTGCCACGATCCGCATGGTCGAACGCGCCGGCTGGGGCAACGCCATGCGCTACCTGCTGACTGGCGACGAATTCGACGCCGGGACCGCGCTTCGGCTGGGCTTCGTCCAGGAAGTGGTCGAGACCGGCCGGCAGCTCGACCGGGCCATTGAACTGGCCGAACGGATCGCGGCGCAGGCGCCGCTCGCGATCCAGGCGACGATCGAGAATGCCCGCAAGGCGATTGAGCACGGCCCGGCCGCGGCGGTCGCCGACCTCGGACCGGCCCAGCTTCGCCTGATGGCCAGCGAGGACGCGGCCGAGGGCGTCGCGAGCTTCCGCGAAAAGCGCGACGCGCGGTTCAAGGGGCGATAGTTACCGTGCGCCCTCGCGCGGGCCGACCGGCGCGGTAAAGGCGCGGTAGAGCGTGATCCGGGCGCGATGGTTGGCCGGGTTCGGACCGCCGACGTTGCTCGCCGGCGGCGCCTTCTCGCGCGGCTGGGTCTCGATGCTCGCCGCCGGGATGCCCTGCTGGACCAGCACGGCCTTGACCGCGTCCGCCCGCATCTGGCCCAACGCCTTCGGCCGCTTGGCGTCGTCGGAATAGCCGGTGATCTTGATGCGGGTCGCCCCGCCCTGCCTCGCCAGATCAGCGGCGCGCGTCACCGTCTTCACCATGAGCGGTGTCAGGGTGGCATCGTCGTTGCGGAAGAAGATGAACACGTTGTTGAACACGATATCGGAATGCTTGGCCGTCACCGCGGCCGCCGGCGCCGGTCCGGCGTAAGTGGCGCCCAGCAGCGCCAAGCCGATCGAAAGGAGCGCGTTCTTGTTCATCTGGTCCCCCAAAAGCCTTGAGCTATCTTGCTACTAGGGGATGCCTCGTGGCGTCCAGCGCTGTTTCGCCTAAAAGTTCATTGCTGGACGAAGCGGCCGACCACATTGCCGTTCTGATCGATCAACTGCCCGCCACCGAGCGGCGAAAGGATGACCCGTCCAGCAACGCGGCCCTGATCATCGACCAGATTGTAGCTGCGGCTGATGCCACCGGCGTCCGGGCCGACAATCGGCGGTGGCGCGCTGCCGCAGGCGGCAAGGGACAGAGCGAGGGCCGGAAGGACGAGAAGGCGGCTGCGCATGAAGGACTCCGTTCGACAGGCGATGCATCCCAAGGATGCAGGCGTCCGCAAACGGGGCCGCCCCACCGCCCGTTCCAACGGACGCCCAAGCCCCGCCCCTGGGCGCCGCCTGTATGGGCCGGCCGAACGAGACCGCCGATCGTCTCGCTCTTGTCTCAAATGCCGCGCGAAAAGTTCCGCACCGCGTTGGCTTTACACGATATATTGACCGGTTCCGAAGCCGGCGTTGCCAAGCCCGGCGCAGCACATTCCATTCCCGGGTTCCCCCCGCCATGACCTCGTTCTTTGTCGATCGGCCGCTCGCGCGGCGCCGGAGCAGCATCCAGGTTTCGGAGGTGACACGCATGGTTCGGCCGATCATCCGAACGACCGAACTGCAGCGCCTGCTGGAGCATTGGTACAATCTCAAAGGCGACCGGCCCCTGCCCCGCCGGGCCGACCTCGATCCGACCGACATCGCCTATAGTCTCGGCAGCGTGGCGCTGGTCGAGATCGAACCGCCGTTCCGCCCCCGCTATCGCCTGGTCGGCACCCGCCTCGCCGACCTGCTCGGCGATGATCCGACCGGCCGCTATGTCGACGAGCTGCAGTCGCCTGCCGTCCATGGCGAGGCGCTGGACGCCTATCGCCGGACAGTCGAGAGCGGCGAGCCGGACTATGCGGAGCGGATATCCAGCCTGCTGTTCCTGAAATTCGGCTACTATCGGCTGCTGCTGCCGTTTGCCTGGCGCAGCGAGGATCAGGCAGATCTCGTCCTGGCCGCCTTCTACCCCGCCGACCGCGCGATCCGCCGGGCGGCAGACTGGTTGGGCCGGGTGCCCGGGGAGAACCGATGAGCCCGACGCCCGCATCCCCCTCCGTCACCCAGCTCCCAGCGGCGACCTACCGTGTCATGCCCTGGCGGAACGGGCTCGGCACGACGACGGAGATTGCGATCGAGCCCGGCGCCGGGGATCGCTTCCGCTGGCGGGTCAGCATCGCCGACGTCCCGTCATCCGGGCCGTTCTCGAATTTTCCCGGCTATGACCGGCTCATCGCCGTGGTCTCCGGTGCCGGCATGCGCCTCGCGGTCGACAAGCGGGCGACGGTACTGCTCGACCAGGCGTCGGCGCCCTACGGCTTTCCCGGCGACGCGCCGACCGAATGCACGCTCGTCGGCGGACCGATCCGTGACTTCAACCTGATCCTGGACCGGGCGAGCACGGTCGGCAGCCTGGCGCGCCTTCGCTTCCCGGTGCCATCGGCGCTGCCGTCGCTGGACGGGGGCACAGCACTGCTCCACGCGCTCGCGGGCCGGTTGACGGTCGACGCCGGCGCGCTGGGCACCTGGATGGTCGCGGAAGGCGACACGCTCCGGCTCGATGGGGTGACCGACGTCCCGATGATCGCCGGAGAAGCCGACGGCGAGGCCTTGCTGGCGACGATCAAGCCCCGCGACGGAACGGGCTCCGATCCGGCGTGATTGCGGCAAACCGTCAGGTCTTCCGACGAACCACCTTCGCGCGAGAAATAATTCGCACCACTCTAGTAGCGGCGAGCTAATTTCTATAGAATAGCCCCACTCGTTTTCAATCGACGGGGGTCAAGATGGGCAGGAAATTAGGAGCCGAGTTTTTCGGAACCTTTTGGCTGGTCTTCGGTGGCTGTGGTAGCGCGGTGCTCGCCGCCGGGTTTCCGCAACTGGGCATCGGCTTCGTCGGCGTCGCGTTCGCCTTCGGCCTCACCGTCCTTACCATGGCCTATGCGGTCGGCGGAATTTCCGGCGGGCATTTCAATCCCGCCGTCTCGCTCGGGCTCGCCGTCGCCGGCCGCTTCGAATGGAGCGAACTGATCCCCTACTGGGTTACCCAGGTGATCGGCGGTCTCGCCGCGGGGGTGGTCCTTTACGTCATCGCCTCCGGGGCGCCGGCGTTCGCCCCCGGCGGTTTCGCCTCCAACGGCTATGGCGACCTGTCACCCGGTCACTACGGCCTGGTCTCGGCGCTGGTCATCGAAGTCACGCTGACGGCGGGCTTCCTGATCGTCATCCTGGGGTCGACATCCAAGGCGGCACCGCCGGGTTTCGCGCCGATCGCCATCGGCCTGGCGCTGACCCTGATCCACCTGATCTCGATCCCGGTCACGAACACTTCGGTCAACCCGGCCCGCTCGACCGCCGTCGCCTTCTTCGCGACCACGGGTGCCACCGGCCAGCTTTGGCTGTTCTGGTTCGCGCCGCTGCTGGGTGCCGTCATCGGGGCGCTGATCTGGAAGCTGGTACTTGCCCCCGGCGAGTCGCCCGGCATGATCGGTCGCGAAGCCGAGCTGGCGCCGACCGCCTGATCGCCGTGGATCCCGCGTCTGAACCCTTCGCACCGGAGCGGTGCGAGGGGTTCAGACGCTGGTGCCCTTGAAGAAGATGTCGAGCCCAAGCTGTACCCGGCGATCGATCATCGCCCAGGTCGGCGGCTCGTCCTGGCCATAGAGCAGGCGCAGCTGCGGCTCGCTGATGACGAAGCCGCAGAGGATGCTCGCCGCCTCGTCGGCGTCCTCGATATTGAGCGTGCCGCGCTGCCGCTGCCCCTCGAACCATTGGACGAGCTCGCTCCTGCCGCGATCCATCGTCTCATGCAGGAAGGCCTGCGCCAGTTCCGGCGTGCGGAGCGCCTCGGAAATGACCAGCCGGTGCATCGCGACCTGGCGCGGCGACAGCACGAAACGCGCAACCTGCCGCAAGAAATCCTCCAGCACTGCCCGGGGGCCGCGTGTGCCGTCGTCGGTCTTGATCGGCATCATCAATCGTTCGACATTCTGGGCGAGCAGCGCCGCGAATAGCGCCTGCTTGGTGGCGAACAGCTGGTAGATCGTCTTCTTCGACATGCCAGCCCGCCGCGACACGTCGTCCATCGTCGCAAGTCCGTAGCCGCGCTCGAGAAACACGTCTTCCGCGGCCTGGATCAACCGGCCGCGCCGCTCGTCCTCGGAAATAGGCTTCGGACGGCCGCGCAAGCGCACGCCGCCGCACCGCATCGCGGTAACGCAATCGACCATATCGCTCCTCCCCCTATCCGCGCGTCGGTGGTCGCGCATCGCCGCAGGTCGTGCGGATAGGAAACTCCTTGGTTTCTTACTTAAGCCGGATAGCCGGGCGCAGCAAGCGCGGACCTGCTTTGCGTGACCGCCCCTGGAAAACTTCCGAAAGAATATCACCCCCGCTCCCTTGACACCCGCGGGGCGCATCCCTAGCTTCCTGGCGCGAAGAAACGCCCTAGTTTCTTAAATTTGACTGCCCGCCTAGCCCGCCCATTCCTTCGCGGGCACCTTCCATTGATAGATGGCTCCAGGAGCATCAACACGTGACGAGCTCAAGGCGCATTATCGCCCGAGCGGCCTCATCAGCGACATTGGCACTCGTTGCCGGTTGCGCCGTTGGACCGGATTTCGAGGCTCCGCCAGCCCCGACCGACGCCGGCTACAGTGCCGATCCACTCCCTAAAGAGACCGTGTCCTCCAGCGTTGCCGGCGGGAACGCCCAGCGGCTCGTCGATGGCCTGGACATCCCCGGCCAATGGTGGTCGCTCTACCATTCCGAACCGCTCAACAAGCTGGTCGAGACCGCGCTCAAGGCCAATCCCGACCTGGACGCCGCCCAGGCGGCGCTGCGCGAGGCGCGGGAGAATGTGCTGGCCGGCGACGGCGCGCTCTATCCGACCGTGACCGGCTCGCTGTCGGGGTCGCGCCAGAAGCAGCAGATCGGCAGCTTCGGCTCGACCATCTACAGCCTCTACAACGCCGGTGCGAACGTGTCCTACACGCTCGACATCTGGGGCGGCATCCGGCGGAATATCGAGTCACTGGAGGCGAAGGCCGAATTCCAGCGCTTTCAGCTGGAAGCGAGCTACCTGAGCCTGACCGCCAACCTGGTGACGGCGGTGATCACCGAGGCCTCGCTGCGCGACCAGATCCGCGCGACTGAGGAGGTCATCAAGGCCGAGACCCAGAGCCTCGACACGGTCCGCCGCCAGGTGGCGCTCGGCGGTGCGGCCCGCGCGGACCTGCTGAACCAGCAATCGACGTTGGCCGCCACCCAGGCGACCCTGCCGCCGCTGCAGAAGCAGTTGGCGCAGGAACGCAACCTCATCCAGGTCTATGCCGGGCGCTTCCCGAACCAGGACGCCGGCGAGCAGTTCGAGCTGGCGGGCCTGGCGCTGCCCGGCGAACTGCCGGTCTCGCTGCCGTCCAAACTGGTCGAGCAGCGGCCGGACGTGCAGGCGGCGGAAGCCAACCTGCATGCCGCCAGCGCCGAAATCGGCGTGGCGCTCGCGAATGAGTTGCCCCAGCTGACCATCACGGCCAACATTGGCCTCGAAGCAAGCCAGATCGCCAAGCTGTTCGAGGCCAACAGCATGATCTGGGGCATCGGCTCCAACGCGGCAGGCACAATCTTCGACGGCGGCAAGCTGCTTCATACGAGGCGCGCGGCGGATGCGGCCTATGATCAGGCGGCGGCGCAATATCGCTCGACCGTGCTATCCGCCTTCGGGGACGTGGCGAACGCGCTGCGCGCGCTGACCTCGGACGCCGAAGCGCTCAAGGCGGAACTGGCAGCCGAGACCGCCGCGGCG
The DNA here is from genome assembly GCA_035310205.1 of Aliidongia sp. GTDB lineage: Bacteria > Pseudomonadota > Alphaproteobacteria > ATCC43930 > CGMCC-115725 > Aliidongia. Next base: position 1,867 of record DATGEK010000124.1, on the reverse strand, counting down.
GACAGCCTGGCGCTCGCCCAGGCGCAATTGCAGGCCGGCGGTATCTCGTACCTGACGTTGCTGACCGCCGAGCAGAACTTCCAGCAGGCGCACATCGGGCTCGTGAGGGCCCAGGCCGCCCGCTACACCGACACGGCCGCGCTGTTCCAGGCACTGGGCGGCGGCTGGTGGAATCGCAGCGATGTCGTCGCGAAGGATCGCGACGCCGCCCCAAAGACCGACGCAGCCCTTTAAGCGGCGCGTCAAGAACGGAGAGTTTTCGATGGCCAAACGCATGATCATCATGCTTCTGCTGGTCGGGCTGACACTGGGCGGCATCTTTTATTTCGAGCACGTCAAGGCCGGTTACGTAAGGGCGTACCTCGCAGGCTTCGGCAACCAGCCGCAGACGGTGGCGACGATCGTCGCCAACCAGCAGGGATGGCAGCCGCAATTGAAGGCCGTGGGCTCGCTGCGCGCGGTCAACGGCGCCGACCTGTCGCTCGAAGTGCCCGGCATCGTCGACCAGATCCTGTTCAAGTCGGGCGACGACGTGAAGGCCGGCGCCCCGCTGCTGACGCTGCGGTCCGAGGATGACGTCGCCAAGCTGCAGTCGCTCGAAGCGCAGGCGGATCTCGCCCGCATCACGCTCGAGCGTGACCAGAAGCAGTTCAAGGTGCAGGCCGTCAGCCAGCAGGTCCTGGACACGGACACGGCCAATCTCAAGAACGACAAGGCGCTGGCCGAGCAGCAGCGCGCGATCGTCGCGAAGAAGACGATCAAGGCGCCGTTCGACGGGCACCTGGGCATCCGCCAGGTCGACATCGGCCAGTACCTGAACGCCGGCACTACCATCGTCACCCTGCAGGCACTCGACCCGATCTTCGTCGACTTCACCCTGCCGCAGCAGGCGCTGTCGCAGCTTCAGGTCGGCCAGAAGGTGACGGCCCAGATCGACACCTATCCGGGCCAGACCTTCACGGGCGATTTGATCGCGATCGATCCCAAGGTCGATGCCGACACGCGCAACCTGCAGCTCCGCGCCGCCTTCAAGAACCCGGACCACAAGCTGCTGCCGGGCATGTTCGCGACCGCGTTCATCGAAACCGGGACGCCGCAGCAGTTCGTGACGCTGCCGCAGACCGCGATCACCTACAACGCCTATGGCAGCACGGTCTATCTGATCGACGACCAGGGCAAGGACGCCAAGGGCCAGGCGAAGCTACAGGCGCGCCAGACCTTCATCACGGTCGGCGAGACCCGCGGCGATCAGGTCGCGGTCCTGAAGGGCGTCAAGGCCGGCGACCAGGTGGTCACCGCCGGCCAGGTCAAGCTGCGCAACGGCAGCCCGGTGGTCGTCAATAATTCCGTGGTGCCCACGAATGACGCCAACCCCGTCATCCAGGACCAGTAACAGGCGGACCGGACGATGAATTTCACCGATATCTTCATACGCCGCCCCGTCCTCGCCACGGTCGTCAGCCTGATGATCCTGGTGCTGGGCCTGCGCGCGGCGTTCTCCCTGCCGATCCTGCAATACCCGCAGACGCAGAATGCGATCGTCACGGTCAGCACCACCTACTATGGCGCCGACCCGGACGTGATCGCGGGCTTCATCACCACGCCGCTCGAAAACGCCATCGCCCAGGCCAACGGCATCGACTACCTGACGTCGACCAGCACGACCGGAACCAGCACCATCACCGCCGATCTTCGGCTCAATTACGACGCCGACAAGGCGATGACCGAGATCAACTCCAAGATCACCTCGGTGCTGAACCAGCTGCCGCCGGGCTCGCAGCAGCCGGTGGTAACGATCAAGATCGGCCAGACCTTCGACGCGATGTATCTCGGCTTCAAGAGCAACGTGCTCGCGCCGAACCAGATC
>DATGEK010000123.1:0-23946 GCA_035310205.1 Aliidongia sp. | reverse complement strand
CTGCCTAGCGTAACCGGATCTTAAGGAATAAACACCAAGGTCGGGAAGGGTTCGGGAAACGGGTCGCGATGGGCTATTTCGACCGACCGATCAGTACTTTCACGGCGGAAATCAGGCCATGGACGATCTTCTTAGCGAATTTCTGACCGAGACTGCCGAGGGGTTGGGAACGCTCGACCTGGAGCTTGTTCGCCTCGAACAAAATCCGAACGATCCGGCATTGCTCGGCAACATCTTCCGGATCGTGCATACCATCAAGGGAACGTGCGGTTTCCTCTCCCTGCCACGGCTCGAGGCGGTGGCCCATGCCGCCGAGAACGTGCTCGGCAAGATCCGCGACGGACAGCTCGAAGTGACGCCGGTCGCCATCAGCCTGATCCTGAGCTCGCTCGACCGGATCAAGATGCTGCTGGCGACGCTGGAGGCGACCGAGGCCGAGCCGGACGGCAATGACGCCGACCTGATCGCGCAGCTGAATGCCTTCGCCGACGGGCAGCTGGCCGACGAGCTGCCGGCCGCTCCGGTGGCGGCAGCGGTGCCGGAAGCTGTTCCCGTGCCGGTCGTGCAGGCGCAGCCGCCGGTCCCGGCCGCGAGCACTGCCGTCGCCAAGCCGCAGCCGACCGCGCTTGCCGAGCCTGAGCCGGTCGCCGCGGCGCCGCGTGCCCCGGCCGATGCCGACGTCAAGGACTCGGCGGTTGCGGCCTCCAACATCCGCGTCAACGTCGACCTGCTTGAAAACCTGATGACGATGGTGAGCGAGCTCGTGCTCACCCGTAATCAGCTGATGCAGATCCTGCGCGGCCAGAAGGATTCCGAATTCGGCATCGCGCTGCAGCGCCTGAGCCATGTGACGAGCGAGCTGCAGGAAGGCGTCATGAAGACGCGCATGCAGCCGATCGGCAACGCCTGGGCCAAGCTGCCGCGCCTGATCCGCGATCTCGGCCTCGAGCTTCGCAAGAAGATCGACCTGCAGATGAAGGGGGCGGAGACCGAGCTCGACCGCCAGGTGCTGGAGCTGATCAAGGATCCGCTCACCCACATGGTGCGCAATTCGGCCGACCACGGCATCGAGATGCCGGTCGATCGCGTCATGGCCGGCAAGCCCGAGACCGGCACGGTGACGCTGAACGCCTATCACGAGGGCGGCCACATCATCATCGAGATCGCTGACGATGGGCGCGGTCTCGCCACGGACAAGATCAAGGCCAAGGCGATCCAGAACGGGCTCGCGACCGAGGCCGAGCTGGCGCAGATGCCCGACCAGCAGATCTATCAGTTCATCTTCAAGGCCGGCTTCTCGACCGCCGCTGCCGTCACCAGCGTCTCCGGCCGCGGCGTCGGGATGGACGTGGTGCGCACCAACATCGAGAAGATCGGCGGCACGATCGAGCTCAAGAGCGCGCTCGGCCGCGGCTCGACGTTCGTCATCAAGATCCCGCTGACGCTCGCGATCGTGTCCGCGCTGATCGTCGAGTGCGCCGGCGAGCGGTTCGCGATCCCGCAGATCAGCGTCGTCGAACTGGTGCGCGCTGCGCCGGGCACCGAAACGCAGATCGAGCGCCTGAACGGCGCCCCGGTCCTGCGCCTGCGCGATCGGCTGCTGCCGCTGGTCGGGCTCGACGAGCTCTTGAAGCTGCGGCACAACCACGACACCTCGAGCGAGTGCTTCATCGTGGTGTCGCAGGTCGGCACCTATTCCTTCGGCATCATCGTCGACCGGGTGTTCGACACCGAGGAAATCGTCGTGAAGCCGGTGGCGCCGCTGCTGCGCGACATCACCATGTTCTCCGGCAATACGATCCTGGGTGACGGCGCGGTCATCATGATCCTCGACCCGAACGGCATCGCGGCCGCGACCGGCGAGATCACGGTCGGCAGCGACAATCGCGCGACGGCGGAGCAGGCGGTCACCCGCGGCCGCCAGATCGACAAGACCTCGCTGCTGCTCTTCAAGGCCGGCGATGAAAGCCCGAAGGCGGTGCCGCTGGCGCTGGTGGCGCGGCTCGAGGAGATCGATCGCAAGGAAATCGAGTACTCCAACGGCAAGCCGGTCGTGCAATACCGCGGCAAGCTCATGCCGCTGGTGCCGATCGATCCTGCGCTGCGCATCGGCCATGAGGGCCGCCAGCCGATCCTGGTCTTCTCGGACAAGGAGCGCTCGATGGGCCTGCTGGTCGACGAGATCGTCGATATCGTCGAGGACGCGCTGCATGTCGAGCTGGGTTCGGAGAAGCCGGGCCTGATCGGCAGCGCGATCGTGGCCGGCAGGGCGACCGACCTGGTCGACACCGGCTTCTACCTGATGCAGGCCTATGACGACTGGTTCGGCTCCCGGACCGACGGTGCGCTCGATCACGTCGCCCGCGACATGCGCGTGCTGCTGGTCGACGACTCGCCGTTCTTCCGCAACCTGCTGACGCCGCTCCTGACGATCGCCGGCTACGAGGTGAGCGCCGTCGAGTCCGCCGACCGCGCCTTCGACCTGCACGAGGCGGGCGAGGATTTCGACGTCATCATCAGCGACATCGAGATGCCGGGCATGAACGGGTTCGAGTTCGCCGCCCAGGTCCGCAGCGGCAGCCGCTGGCGCAACGTGCCGATGGTGGCACTGTCGTCCCACGCGACGCCCGAGGATCTTGATCGCGGCCGCGAGGTCGGCTTCAACGATTACATCGCCAAGTTCGACCGGGACGCGCTGCTGACGTCGCTCTCGGCCACACTCAATCTGCAGCGGGAGATCGCCGCATGAGTATCGTCCCTGCCGGCAATTCGGCGTCCCGTCAGCTCCAGGCCGGCGGCGATGCCCAATCCCATGACTATGTGTCGATCTTCATCGCGGGCCAGATGTTCGGCATTCCCGTGCTGCAGGTCCAGGACGTGCTCGGCCCGCAGCGCATCACCCGCATCCCGCTGGCCCCGCCGGAAGTCGCGGGCTCGCTCAATCTGCGCGGCCGCATCGTGACCGCCATCGACGTGCGCACGCGCCTCAGGCTGCCGAAGAGCGCCGAAGGCTCCGAGAGCATGAGCGTCGTGGTCGATCAGGGCGGCGAGCAATATAGCCTGCTGGTCGACAATGTCGGCGAGGTGCTGAGCCTGGCGAGCGGGACCTACGAGCGGAATCCAGCGACCCTGGATCCGGCGTGGCGCGATGTCTCGAACGGCATTCACCGGCTCGACGGCAACCTGCTGATCATTCTCGATGTCGCACGTCTCTTGGATTTCGCGACCAGTGCCGACGCGGCTTGACGCTGCCGGTCGTTCTTACCCGCTTCGGCCTTGGAGTTTGGTCCATGAAGTACTGCCTGATCGTTGATGATTCCCGGGTTGTTCGGAAGGTGGCGCGCCGCATCTTGGAAGATCTCCATTTCGAGATCGAGGAAGCCGCCGACGGCAAGCTGGCGCTGGAAGCCTGCCTGCGCCGCATGCCGGACGTGGTGCTGCTGGACTGGAACATGCCGGTCATGAACGGCCTGGAATTCCTGATCGAGCTGCGCCAGGCCCCGGGCGGCGAGGCGCCGATCGTGGTGTTCTGCACGACCGAGAACGACATCGCGCACATCCAGGCGGCGATCGGCGCGGGCGCCAACGAATACATCATGAAGCCGTTCGACAGCGACATCATCCACGCCAAGTTCGCGCAAGTCGGGCTGTTGTGACCGACGGCAAGTCGCCCTTGCCTGGAACCATCTCCTCGGGGCCGGCCACCGACCAGGGCGGCGGGCCCTATCGGGTCATGGTCTGCGACGACAGCGCCGTCATCCGCGGCCTGATCGCGCGCAATCTCGAGACCGATCCCGAGATCCACGTCGTCACGACCGTGTCCAACGGCCAGATGGCGCTCAACGCGCTCGGCCGCCATCCGATCGAAGTCTGCATCCTCGACATCGAAATGCCCGTCATGGACGGGCTGACGGCGCTGCCCAAGATGATCGAGGCGCAGCCCGACCTGCAAGTTGTCATGGCGTCTACGCTGACCCGGCGGAACGCCGAGATCAGCATGAAGGCGCTGGCCGCCGGGGGCGCCGATTATCTGGCGAAGCCGACGACCTCGATGGCGCTCAACGCCGCCGCCGATTTCAAGGCCGAGCTCGCGGCGAAGGTCAAGGCGCTCGGCGCCGCGCGCCGGCGGGCCGCCGGCATCGCCGTGCCCCAGCCCCAGCACTCGGCACCGACGCCCACTGTCGCCGCGCCCAGCTCCACGCCGACAGCCGCACCGCGTCCGTTCGGAGCGCCGGTGGCGGCACCGGCCCCCGCGCCGTCGTTTGCCGCGACCGCTCGCCCGGTCGGCGCTCCTGCGGCACCACGCCCGGCCACGGCGGCCGGCGCCCGGCCGCCGATCTCCTTGCGGCCGGTCGCGGCCGAGATGCCCGAAATCATCGCCATCGGTTCGTCGACCGGCGGCCCGCAGGCCTTGTTCACCGTGCTGTCGGCGTTGAAGCCGGGGCTGCCGCAGCCGATCGTCATCACCCAGCATATGCCGGCGACCTTCACGACCATCCTGGCCGAGCATATCGAGCGCGCCAGCGGCATCCCGACCCATGAGGCGGCCGAGGGCATGGTGCTGCAGGGCGGACACATCTATGTGGCGCCGGGCGAGTTCCATATGGCCATCGAGGCTCAAGGGGCCCAGAAGGTCGTCAGGCTCCTGAAGACGCCGCCGGAAAACTACTGCCGGCCCTCGGTCGATCCGATGCTGCGCAGCTTGATCAAGCTCTATGCCCGACGGGTTTTCACTGTCATTCTGACCGGCATGGGACAGGATGGCCTCAAGGGCAGTGAAGCGGTGGTGGCGGCGGGCGGCTCGGTCATCGCCCAGGATGAGGCGACCAGCGTCGTGTGGGGCATGCCCGGTGCGGTCGCGACGGCGGGGGTCTGCAGCGCGGTGCTGCCGCTCGCGGAAATCGCGCCCTACATCCGCAAGGTGGCGACGAGGGCGGCGTCATGAACGTTGATGATTTCAACCTGCTGTCCAGGCTGATCAAGGATCGGTCCGGTCTGACGTTGACCAAGGACAAGGCCTATCTGCTCGAAAGCCGCCTCCTGCCCGTGGCGCGCAAGTGGAACCTGAAGAGCCTCGACGAACTGGTGATGCGGCTGCGGACCCGGTCCGAAGCCGGGTTGGTGCGCGACGTGGTCGAGGCGATGACCACGAACGAAAGCTTCTTCTTCCGCGACATCAAGCCGTTCGACCAGTTCAAGCAGGTCGTGCTGCCCTATCTGCTGCAGGCGCGCGGCGCCAACCGCACCATCAAGATCTGGTCGGCCGCCTGCTCGAGTGGGCAGGAGCCCTATACGCTCGGCATGATCCTCAAGGAGGAGAAGCAGAAGCTCACCGGCTGGAACGTCGACATCCTGGCGACCGATCTCTCGACCGAGATCCTGGCCAAGGCGCAGGCCGGGCTCTATTCGCAGTTCGAAGTGCAACGCGGGCTGCCGATCCAGCTTCTGGTGAAATATTTCAAGCAGGCCGGCGACCGCTGGCAGATCGACAGCGCCATTCGCGAGATGGTGCGTTACCGCCCGTTCAATCTGCTCGACGAGCTCGCTGGGCTCGGCCAGCTCGATGTCATCTTCTGCCGCAACGTGCTGATCTATTTCGATCAGCCGACCAAGCAGATGGTGCTGGAGCGCATGGCCAAGCAGCTGGCGCCCGACGGCTTTCTCTATCTGGGCGGTGCCGAGACCGTCGTCGGCATCACCGACAAGTTCCAGCCGATGGCCAACCATCGCGGCATCTACCACCACGCCAATCCGGGCGCGGCCGCGAAGGTCGCGGGGCTGTAAGGAACCCGCCGTCATCCCCGCGCAGGCGGCGGGCTAGGTGTGTATCCAACAAAAATCGTCATCCCCGGGCGCGACCCGGGGATCCACGCGGCTCCGCCGGAGCACTCTCGGAGCCGTAGGCGCTTGGCGCTACCGCGTGGATGACCGGGTCAAGCCCGGTCATGACGAAAAGCTAAAAGATTGGAAGATACATATCGGCCGACCTGCAGCCGGGAACGGCCGCCTACGAGATCCCCACCAGGCCCAGCGCCGTTGCGACGCCGAACAGCCAGAGCGGATTGTATTTGGTTGCGGCCATCAGCGCGAAGGTGCCGGCCGCCAGCGCGGCGCCCAGCCAGTCGTGGACCGCGGCGCGGGTCAGCAGAAAGGCGCTGGCCGCGATCAGGCCGATGGTAATCGGCGCCAGCCCGCGCTGGACGATCTTCTTCAGCCGCCCGTTGCGGCTTCTCTCCCACCGGCGGACGACGAAATAGGTGAGCAGGCACGAGGGCCCGCACATCGCGATCGTCGCCGCGACGGCGCCGACGATACCCGCGGCCTGGAAGCCGATCAGGCAGACCATCAGTACGTTCGGCCCCGGTGCCGCGTTGGCGAGCGCGAACAGCTCGGCAAATTGCCGGTCGGTCATCCAATGCTCGACCTCGACCGCGATGCGGTGCATCTCGGGCACGACCGCATTGGCGCCGCCGATCGCGACCAGCGACAGCAGCACGAAATGGCGCACCAGCGTGCCGAGCACGTCGGGCTTCATCGCGCCAGCCTCCAGACCCAGGCGATGCTGAGCGGCGACAGCGCCAGCACGACATAGATCAGCGGCCAGCCGAAGCCGACCACGGCGACGAAGGCCATGGCCGCGACGATGATCGCCTCCGGCCGGCGGATATAGGGCTTGGCCACCTTCCAGGCGGTCGCCAGCACCAGGCCGGCAGCGGCGGCGCCGAGGTTGCGGAATACGCCGCCTAGCGCCTCGCTGTTGCCATAGGCGGCGTAGAGCATGCCGAGCGACATGACGATGCAGAAGGGGGCGGCGAGCAGGCCGGTGACCGCCGCGATGGCGCCCCAAGGCCCGGCGAAGCGATTGCCGAGCGCGACAGACAGGTTGACGATGTTAGGGCCGGGCAGAAGCTGGCACAGGCTCAGCAGGTCGGTGAATTCGACCTCGCTGAGCCAGTGCCGCTCGTCGACGATCATCCGGCGCGCCCAGGGCAGCACGCCGCCAAAGCCCTGGATGCCCACCTTCAGAAAGCCGGCGAACAGGTCGCGCGCCGTAACCATGGCCACCGTCGGTTGGTCTTCGGTCATCGGTGCGCTCGTCATGGAAGCCATCCTGAACCAGCTGTCCTGGCGGCACAAACGAGTTATGATCGCGATCATCGTGAGGAAAAGTCACAAAGATGCGTCGTCGATTGCCGCCCCTGAGTTCACTTCGCGCGTTTGAAGCCGCCGCCCGCCGCGGCAGTTTCACGGCCGGAGCCGAGGAACTGCTGGTGACCCACGGTGCGATCAGCCGACAGATCGCATCGCTCGAACAATGGCTGGGCACGCCGCTGTTCGAGCGGATCGGCCGGCGGGTCCACCTGACCGCGGCGGGGCGCGACTATCTGGACGCGATGAGCCGGGCGTTCGACGGCATGGCCGACGCGACACGGCGGCTGACCGAGGCGAATGCGGTCAAGAGCCTGACGGTGAACGCGCTGCCGACCTTCAGCATGCGCTGGCTGCTGCCGAGGCTCGCGGGCTTCCAGCAGCGCCATCCGGACGTGGCGCTGCGGCTGGTGACGTCGGATCGGCCGCTGGGCGAGGTCGGGGAGCCGTTCGACGTCGCGATCCGGCGCGGCCCGGACATCTGGCCCGAATGCGAGGCGGCCCCGTTCCTGGCGGAGTGGGAAGTGCCGGTCATGAGCCCGGCGCTGGCCGCGCGCCTGCCGGTGCGCCGGGCCGCCGATCTCGCCGCCCATACCCTGCTCCATGCCGACACGCGGCCGGGCGCCTGGCGCCGCTGGCTGGCGGCGGCGGGGGAGGGCGATCTGGTCGTTGCCGGGCAGCAGCGGTTCGACCATTTCTACCTGACCCTGCAGGCGGCGGCCGACGGCCTAGGCGTGGCACTGGGGCCGCTGCCGATCCTGGTCGACGAACTGGCATTGGGGCGGCTGGTGGCGCCGCTCGACGGCCCTCGGCTCGAGGCGCGGGGCTATTGGCGCGTGACCCCGCACGCGCGGGCGGATGATGCCGCCGTCCGCGCGCTGTGCGACTGGCTCGATCGGGAAGGGCAGTCGGCCGGCGGTCCGGCCCCGAGCGACCCGGACGCCTGAGGCGGCCCGCCGCGAGGTCGCGGCGGGTTCTCCCCAGGGGTTTTAGGCTGCCGGCTGGCGGCTGTTGCTGGCGGCGGACTCGGCGGTCGGCTGGTCGCGCAGCACATAGCCGCGTCCCCAGACCGTCTCGATGTAGTTCTCGCCCGAGGTCGCGGTCGACATCTTCTTGCGCAGCTTGCAGACGAAGACGTCGATGATCTTCAACTCCGGCTCGTCCATACCGCCGTAGAGATGGTTGAGGAACATCTCCTTGGTCAGTGTCGTGCCCTTGCGCAGCGACAACAACTCCAGGATGCCGTATTCCTTGCCGGTCAGATGCAGCGGCTTACCGTCGACTTCGACCGTCCGCGTGTCCAGGTTGACCGTGAACCGGCCGGTCCGGATGATCGATTCCGAATGACCCTTCGCCCGCCGGATGATGGCATGGATACGGGCGACCAGTTCCCGCTTGTCGAACGGCTTGGTCAGGAAATCGTCGGCGCCGAAGCCCAGGCCCTTGATCTTGTGATCCAGCTCGCCCAGGCCCGACAGGATCAGGATGGGGGTGCGAACGCGGGCGGCGCGCAGCCGGCGCAACACCTCGTAGCCATCGATGTCCGGCAACAATAGGTCGAGAATGATGATGTCGTAATCGTAGAGCTTGCCGATCTCCAGGCCATCCTCACCCAGATCGGTCGTGTCGCAAATAAAGCCTTCGGCTTTCAGCACAAGCTCGATAGTGGCTGATGTGGCGGTATCATCCTCGACGATCAGCACCCGCATGGCGGTCTCCTCGGTCCCTGGTAACCTTGGTTAACGTTAACAAATTGCAACGAGTGCGTTAAGAAAAGATTTACCGGGGGTTGGGGTGCACGTTGTCGCGTTAAATCTTGTTTAAGCATCGCGGGCCATCATCCGCGGGCGTTGCGTGAACCCCGGTGCCGGGGGCGTGGCGTCCACCATCCACCGAAAATGGATCAGCGATGCTGCTCGAAGGGATATCGCAGGCCGTCGGAAGCCTTGCGGCCCATCGCTATTGGGGACGCGTCACCGCGATCCTCGGCATGCTGGTCGAGATCGGCGGCGTCGAGCGCCGCCTGACGATCGGTGGGCGTTGCCTGATCATTGGCCAGGACGACAAGCCGCTACCGTGCGAGGTCATCGGCTTTCGCGAGGGACGCACGCTCGTCATGCCATTCGGCCCGCTGACCGGCATCGGGCTCGGCGCCCGGGTCGAGGTCGCGACCGTGCCGCCGGCGATCTTTCCCGACCGCCGCTGGCTCGGCCGCGTCGTCAATGCCATGGGCGAACCGATCGACGGCAAGGGGCCTTTGCCGCAGGGCCCGACGGCCTATCCGCTGCGCAACCAGCCGCCGCCGGCCCATGCCCGCAAGCGTGTCCAGGGCAAGGTCGACCTGGGCGTGCGCGCGCTCAACACGTTCCTCACCTGCTGCCGCGGCCAGCGCATGGGCATCTTCGCCGGCTCCGGCGTCGGCAAGTCCGTGCTGCTGTCGATGCTGGCGCGCTATACCGCGAACGACGCAAGCGTCATCGGCCTCATCGGCGAACGCGGGCGCGAGGTCCAGGAATTCATCGAGGACGATCTGGGCGAGGAGGGCCTGGCGCGCAGCGTCGTGGTCGTCGCCACCTCGGACGAATCCTCGCTGATGCGCCGGCAGGCGGCCTATTTGACCCTGTCGGTCGCCGAATATTTCCGTGATCAGGACATGGATGTGCTGTGCCTGATGGACAGCGTCACCCGCTTCGCCATGGCCCAGCGCGAGATCGGCCTGTCGGCGGGCGAGCCGCCGGCCGCCAAGGGCTATACGCCGACCGTGTTCGGCGAGCTGCCGCGCCTGTTGGAGCGGGCGGGGCCGGGCACCGGCGCCGGCAGCATCACCGGTCTGTTCACCGTCCTGGTCGAGGGCGACGATCACAACGAGCCGATCGCCGATGCGGTGCGCGGCATCCTTGACGGCCATATCGTGCTCGATCGCCGCATCACCGAGCGTGGGCGCTATCCGGCGATCGACATCGCCCGCTCGATCTCGCGCACCATGCCCGGCTGCAATTCCGACGAGGAAAACCAGCTGGTGCGGCGGGCCCGGACCTTGGCCGCGACCTACGAGAACATGGCCGAGCTCATCCGCCTCGGCGCCTATCGCCGCGGCAGCGACGCCAAGATCGACCAGGCCATCGACTATTACCCGGCGATCGAGAAATTCCTGTCCCAGGGCAAGCGCGAGCGTTCGAGCCTGGCGGAAGGCTATGCCGACTTGGCCCAGATCCTGATCGGAGCTGACGCGTGAAGCCGTTCCAAAGCCAGATCCGGCTGCATAAATGGACCGTCGACGAGGCGCAGCGCCAGCTGAGCGAGCTGATGCGGCTGGCGGACCGGCTGCGCCAGGATCTGGCCGATCTCGAAGCCGAGGCGGTGCGCGAGCAGCAGGCGGCCGCCCAGTCGCTCGAGGCGAGCATGACCTTCGCCGCCTATGTGGAACGGGTCATCGAGCGGCGCGAGAAGCTGAACCGCTCGATCGCCGAGGTCGAGGGCCAGATCGAGCAGGCGCGCGAGGCGTTGAAGGACGCGTTCGCGGAACTGAAGAAATTCGAGCTCGCGGCCGAGGCGGCCGAGGAGCGGGCCCGCCGCAAGCGCGACGCGCAGGAACAGGCAATGCTCGACGAAGTGGCGCTCGGGATCTTCCGCCGTCAGGCGAAATAAGCCTCTATCCGGCGATGGCCAGCGCCATGCCCGGTTCCTCCACCTCGGCCGGCGGCGGGTTCAGGATCTCGTCCAGCAGATCGAAATAGGCGCGCACCGGCAAGAGCGTGGTCACGACCGTGGCGACGATGCGGGTTGCCGTCGCCGGCGTTTCCATCAGGCTGCGGCCGCCGACCAGCAGTTCCTGCCGCGGGCTCAACTCCCAGGCCAGTCCGGTACCGCGCAGACCGCCCAGCACGCGCAGCAGCCGGGCGCGCAACGTCCGATTTTCGACCGAATAGGGCAGCACGCCGATCGAGGCGCTGAATTCGACCAGCAGCTTGCCGTCGGCGGGGCGCGCCTCGGCTTTGAAGGTCCGACCGGCGAACTGGAAGCCGAAGCGGATCGGTTCGGCTCCGTCGCGGCGGCTCATGGTGCCGTCATGGGCGACCGCGACCGAGCCGGCTTCGATCGGCGACGTCTGCTCGACCAGAAAGGCGATGGCCGCCGGGTTGGTCATCTGATCGGACGCCATGTTCATGAAGGAGCTTCCGGGAACGAAGAGAATATTGCTGCCTCAACATGGTCAGCCCGGGCTTAACGTTCGGTAAAATACCACACATTCCGCACCCGCATTCCAGGGCGCGATCGGACGAGCCTGACGGGCGCCGCTAATTGCGCTAAAAGGCCGGATCGGCTTGCCCCGGGTTCCTCGCACGGACTCCGGCGCACCGCACCGGAACAGCGGACCTGCTCAACGTGAAAAGAAAAACATTCGGCGGTTTGCTCCTGGCCATCGGCCTCGTCGTCGCGGGCCTGATCGTGGCCCGCATCTATCTGGGACGCGAGGCCGAGGATCGCGTGGCCGAGGGCGAGATCGCGGAATTCGGCCATCTGCCGGCCAAGGCCAAGCCGAGCCGCTTCCTCATGTGTCCCCCGGACTATTGCAGCCGGGCGCCCGACGCGGTCTCGCCGGTGTTCGACATGGAATGGGAGCGGCTGCGCGACCTGTGGAGCGAGACGGTTGCGGGCCAGCGTCGGGTCAAGCTCGTCGCGGGCGACGGCGAGCGCCGCAAGATCACCTATATCCAGCACTCGGCCTTGCTGCGCCTGCCCGACATCGTGACGATCGAGTTCGTCGAGCTGCCCGACGGCAAATCGAGCTTCGCGATCGAAAGCCGCTCGCGCTACGGCTGGCTCGATTTCGGCGGCAACGCGGCACGGGTCAGGGACTGGGTCGGGCTGCTGCAGTCGGTGGCGAAGCAGTAGGCCGCGCGCGGCGTCAGGTCGCCAGGATCTTGCCTTCGAACGGCAGGCGGCCGGTGCGGTCCTCGACTTCGACAACCCAGAGATCCGGATCGCGCTTGCGGGCGCGCTCGATATAGGCGTCGGCGGTCGGCTCGTCGACGGCCTCGGCGCCGGTGCCGACGTACCAGGCGCGCTCTCCGTTCGCATCCCGCGTCTCAGCCAGCACCCGACAGCCGTCGGCGAAGCGGTTGATCTTGACCAGCACGCTGCCGGCGGTGGGGTCCCCCTTGGCGACGACGGTGACGATACCGCCGTCGACATTGGCGCGACGGACCGCCGTCTGGACCCAGATTTCCGTTTTGAGGCGTGCTTCGGCCATTGTTCCCCGCGATCGGCGCCGACATCCTTTCCAGGATAGCGCGAGCGTGCGGTATGCTCCAAACTTGCGGCATCGCGATACCCCCAAACTTCCGGACTGCGATCGAACAGGCAAGAGATGGCCGAATTTTTCGAAGGGCGACGGCTGCGGTACGAGATCCTGGCGCTGGCGGATCAGCGTTGGCAGATCGTCCGGGTGATCAACGATCACCGGGACGAGTTGCACCGCCCGTTCGACCGGGCGGATTTCGAGAAGCTGGAGCGGGACGTCGAAGCGGCGGCGGCGGTGGCGCTCGGCCAGCCGGGCGTGGCCGCAGTGCGCGTGATCCGGGAGCGCGAGCGGAACGACGGCTTCATCACCAAGGCGGAGATCCTGTTCCGCCAGGCGCCGCCACCGCCCGAGCGCAAGCCGGCCGTGCTCGACGCCCGCGGGCCGGTGCCGCTGTGCCAGTCGCCGAACGATCTGTTCCGCCGCCCGGCCTGCAAGGTCATCGGCACCATGCTGCGCCCGTTGCTGGACAAGCTCGGGATTACGCCGATCGAGCTGGTGACGGTCGAGATCACTTCCCAGGCCATGACCCAGCAGGACGCGGCCGTTACCACGGCGATCGGCCGCGCCGCGCGCGGCCAAGCGGCCGGCGCCACCGGCGTCGATGTCAAGCAGCGCGACAAGTTCCTGACCGGTCTCGTCGATCGGGCGCGGCTGCGGGTCAAGACGGCCCAGGCCGAGCGGCAGATGCCCAGGCTCGGCGCCGAGGGGTTCAATGGGCTGATCGACGAACTGAAGAGCCGGGTGCCGCCGGAAGACCTGCTGTTCTGGGCGTTCCGCAGCCTGTCCCTCCATGTCAAGGGCACCAGCCTCTACGGCAAGCTCGAGCTGTCGCTCGACCAGCTGCGGGGCGGTCCGTCGCCGCTCGGCGTCGACATTATCGACGAGTTCATCGCTGCCCTGATCGATGCGCCGAGCCTGTTGAAAGACCTGCTGGGCGGTCTCGCGGATCTGAAATCCGCGCTGGTGCTGCTGGCGCACATCACCGCCGGCCGCGCGCCCGAAGGCGCGGGCGAGGATGCCCTGCCGGCCCGGCTGGCGGCCGAAATGGCCGGCCATCGGCTGCCGCAGACCTACCAGGCGATCTGGGTCCGCATCCTGCGCAGCGTCGAGGGGCGGCATCGCCTGACCCACGGCGAACTGGACGAGGAATGGGCCGGACTCGTCGCCCTGCAGCAAGCCCTCGGCGAGACGGTGCCCGATGTCTGGCGGGATCAGCTCGAGCAGGCCGTGACCCGCCGCCAGAATATGTTGCGCGAAGAGCTGATCGAGAAGCTTTAGCCGCAAAGACTGACGGCCGGATCATAGACCCGGCCGTCGGAAAGCGCTGAAGGTGCGTGCCAATCAGACAAAGGTACGTGCGAATGACTGAAGGTGCGTGGTGCGCGCTGGCCCGACCCCGCCGAACCATGTAACAGAATGTATCCGAATGTATGGCTTGGTAACAGCCCAAATCGCGCCATCCTATCGGAATTAATTCGCGCAACTTTTGGTTAAGCAGGTGGCGAGCGGTCTTGCTTGACGATCGGCGGGACTGCTTCGACCGGCTTGGCCTTCGGTGCGGTTAATTCCAGGGACTTTTGCAATCTTTGATAATTGTTCCGGGCGATCGGATCACCGGCATCCATGCCGCGCTCGTAATAGTCGAGCGCCGTCCGCGGGACTGCGGGCGTGCCGCGCCCGGTCTCGATCATCCGGCCGAGGTCGGTCAGCGCCGCCACACTGCCGCCGTCGACGGCGGTGCGGAACAGGGCGACGGCGAACTCGTCGTCGCGCCCGACGCCGCGGCCGTCGGCATAGAGCCGGCCCAGCATTCCCTTGGCGTCGATATCGCCGGCGGCGGATGCATCCGACAGCAGATAGGCGGCCTTGGAGTCGTCGCGCGGCACGCCGGTGCCGTCCAGATACATTGCCGCGAGCTTGAGATCGAAGCGGCCGCGGTCGATGTCGGTGACGCTGCGGGCCGGGGTCGAGCAGGCCGCGAGCGCCAGCAGCAGGCCGGCGCAGCATGACGCCTTCGTCGTTCCTCTGGGCGCCGGCATCGAACCTTCTCCCGACCAAGATGCGAAATGGCCGGCATGATGACACAGGCCGGGCGCCGGCGCAGCGGCCCGTGCCGCTTGGAATTTTGCATGCAATTCCAGCATGCTATTCTTGTTCCCGGGAACGGTGCTAGCGTGCCGTCCGGATTGGATTGCATGCAAAATGGAGCGGCGGACATGGCGCGGATGGAGCATGTGCGGCCGGGCGATCCGAAGCTCGCCCAACGGCTCGCCGCCGCCGTCGAGGGCGAGGTCAGGTTCGACCCCTTCACCCGCGGACGCTATTCCACCGATGCCTCGATCTATCAGATCGAACCGATCGGCGTCGTGATTCCGCGCACCGCCGCCGATGTCGCCGCCGCCATCGAGATCGCCCGGGAAGAGGGCGTGCCGGTGCTGCCGCGCGGGGCCGGCACGTCGCAATGCGGTCAGACAGTCGGGCGTGCCCTCGTGCTCGACACCAGCCGCCATCTCAACCGGGTGCTGGAAACCGATGCCGAGGCCGGCACGGTCACGGTCGAGCCCGGCATCGTGCTCGATCGCCTGAACAAGATCCTGAAGCCCTCGGGCTTCAGCTTTCCGATCGACGTGTCGCCGGCCAACCGCGCGACCATCGGCGGCATGACCGGCAATAATTCCTGCGGCGCCCGGTCGATCCAGTACGGCATCATGGTCCATAATGTGCTGGCGGTGGATGCCATCCTGGCCGACGGCACCCAGGCCCGATTCGCCGAGACCGGCGGCAATCTGCCCGGTGCCTCCGACCGCTACGCCGACCTCGTGCGTGCCATGACCGATCTCTACGCCGAAGAGGCCGACGAGATCGCGGCCCGCATCCCGAAGGTGCTGCGCAAAGTCGGCGGCTACAATATCGAGACCCTCGGCGAAAGCCCGCGCAACCCGGCCAAATTGCTGGTCGGATCG
Source organism: Aliidongia sp. (assembly GCA_035310205.1). GTDB lineage: Bacteria > Pseudomonadota > Alphaproteobacteria > ATCC43930 > CGMCC-115725 > Aliidongia. The sequence continues at coordinate 8,529 of DATGEK010000123.1, read as the reverse complement.
GAGGGCACGCTCGGCTTCTTCACCAAGATCCAACTGCGCATGCACCGGCTACCGAAGCATCGCGTCCAGGCGATCTGCCATTTCGCCCATTTCTACGATGCCATGGCCTCGACCCGGTACATCGTGACGCTCGGGCCGTCGGCGGTCGAACTGGTCGACCGGACGATGATCGATCTGGCGCGCCGCATCCCAGCCTTCGCGCCGACGATCGAGCGGGCGGTCAGGGGCGAACCGGACGCGCTGCTGCTGGTCGAGTTCTCGGGCGAGGATCATGCGGCGCTGCTCGGCAAGATGGCCGAGCTCGAGCAGTTGATGGGCGACCTGGGATATCCGGACGCGATCGTGCCGGCGGTCGATCCGGGCTTCCAGGCCAAGCTGGCCGAGGTCCGCGCGGCCGGGCTCAACATCATGATGTCGATGAAGGGCGACGGAAAACCGGTCTCGTTCATCGAGGATTGCGCGGTCCCGCTCGAGGACCTGGCAGATTACACCCAGCGCCTGACCGACCTGTTCGGCCGGAACGGGGTCGAGGGCACCTGGTACGCGCATGCCTCGGTCGGCTGCCTGCATGTCCGGCCAGTGCTGAACATGAAGGATGGCGGCGACGTCGCGAAGATGCGCCGCATCGCGGAGGAAGCGTTCGACATCGTGCGCGAGTACAAGGGCGCCCATTCCGGCGAGCATGGCGATGGGCTGGTCCGCTCGGAATTTCACGAGCGCATGTACGGGCCGCGCATCGTCGCCGCGTTCGAGCGGGTCAAGGACGCGTTCGATCCGACCGGCCTGTTCAATCCCGGCAAGATCGTCCGGCCGGAACGCATGGACGACCGTAGCCTGATGCGCTATCGGCCCGACTACAGGGCGCTGCCGATCGACACCGCGCTCGACTGGTCGGACTGGGGCGGTTTTCTCGGCGCAGTCGAGATGTGCAACAACAACGGCACCTGCCGGAAGTCCGATCCGGGCGTGATGTGCCCGAGCTTCCGGGCGACCGAGGATGAACAGGACGTGACGCGCGGCCGCGCCAACAGCCTGCGGCTGGCGCTCTCGGGCCAGCTCGGCGCCGATGCGCTCACCTCGGATGCCATGAAGGCGACCATGGATCTGTGCGTCGGCTGCAAGGGCTGCAAGCGCGAGTGCCCGACCGGCGTCGACATGGCGCGGATGAAGCTGGAATTCCTGCACCATTGGCGGCGGCGCCACGGCCTGTCGGCGCGCGCCCGCCTGGTCGCTTATTTGCCGCGCTACGCGCATTTCGCAAGGCATTTTGCCTCGGCTCTCAATCTGCGGAACCGCATTCCGGTCCTGGCCACCTTCGGAGAGCGCTTTCTCGGCCTGTCCCGGCGGCGCTCGTTGCCGGCCTGGCGCAGCGACGCCTGGCGGCCGCAACCGGCCGAGGGCAGGGGTGCGGAGGTCGTGCTGCTCGCCGATACGTTCAACGGCAGCTTCGAGCCGGAGAATCTGCGCGCGGCCCGGCGCGTCCTGCTGGCGGCCGGCTACCGGGTCGTCGAGCCGCCGCGGGTCGGCCGTCCGCTCTGTTGCGGGCGGACGTTCCTGGCCGCCGGTCTGATCGATGAGGCGCGCATCGAGGCCCGGCGCCTGATCGCGGCGCTGGCGCCCTTCGTCGCGCGCGGCGCCAGGATCATCGGGCTGGAGCCCTCCTGCCTGTTGACCTTGCGCGACGAATATGCCGCGATGCTGGGACCGCAGGAGGCGTCGGCGCTGGCGGCCAATGCCATGCTGTTCGAGGAATTTCTGGCGGCCGAACAGCGCGCCGGCCGGCTTACCCTGCCCTTGAAGCCGATCGGCGTCGCCGAGGCGTATCTGCACGGCCATTGCCATCAGAAGGCGTTCGGCCTGCTGCCGGACGTGGCCGTCGTGCTGGGATTGGTGCCGGAGCTCACGGTCAAGACCATCGAGGCCACTTGCTGCGGCATGGCCGGCGCCTTCGGCTACGAGGCCGAACATTTCGATGTGTCCATGCGCATCGGCGAGCTGTCGGTGCTGCCGGCGGTGCGCCAGGCCCCGGCCGAGGCGCTGATCGTCGCCGACGGCACCAGCTGCCGTCACCAGATCGCCGACGGCGCATCCCGCGAAGCCCTGCATGTTGCCCGCATCCTGGAACGCGCTCTGGCCTAGTTCCTGCACCGCTCCCCTCTGCGCGTCCGCGACGGCCGCGTCGGACAACAGGCCGGGACCCGGTGCAAGGCAACGGTTCCTCCCGGTGATTCGAGGGAGAGTCGATGGGCAGGCATTGGTCGATCGGAACCCGAATGCTCGGGCTGGTCGCGGCCATCGTCCTGCCGTTCGTCGCCATCATCGGCTATGAGCAGTATCTGTCGACCGAGCGGGAAGTCGCTGCCGCGGGCGAGGGGGCCTTGGGGTTCGCGCGGCTGATCGCGGCCAGCGTCCAGCACGACATCATCCAGACCCGGGATGTCCTGGCCGGTGCCGTGGCGCGCCCTTCGATCCAGGCGCTCGATCCGGACCATTGCGATCCCCTGGTCACATCCATTCCGCGGCTCCGGCCCAGCTTCATCGCGCTGAGCCTGATCGACCTGGACGGCAACCTGGTCTGCAATACCACGCCGCTGCCCGGCGCACGGCACGTCAATTTCGCCGGTCGGGACTGGTTCCGGCAAGTGCTCGGCGACCCAAGATTCGTGCTGGGCGCGCCTTCGTTCGAAGAGGCCCTGGACGACTGGTGTGTCATGGCGGCGTTGCCGGTCAAGGCCGACGACGGCCATCTGATCGGCGTGCTGGCCGCGTCGATTCACCTGTCCCATTTTCAACCGCTGCAGCTCGACGGCGTCCTGCCGGCAGGCTCGATCGTCACGATCCTCGACGGCGCTGGCGCGGTGGTGGCGCGCAGCAGCGATCCGGCGGAGTGGATCGGGCGCCATGACGGAGGCTCGACGCCGATCGGTGCCCTGCTCGAGGCCGAGCGGGGATGGATCGAACGGCCAGGGCCGGACGGCCGGATCGAGGTCGCCGCCGCCGCGCCGATCTTCGGTTCGGACTGGTCCACGGTCGTGTCGGTGCCGCGTGCGCAGATCCTGGCGCCGGCCTGGCAACGCCTGCGCACCGATGCCGGCTTGGTCGGCGGCCTCGTGCTGCTCGTCGTCATCGGAGCCGTCGTCAGCCGGCGCCACATGGTCCAGCCGCTGCGCGGATTGATCGCCGCGGCCGAGGCCGCGACCGAAGGCCGGCTCGATACCCGGTTGCCGGAGACCGGCCCGGCCGAGATCGTCGACCTGGTGCATCGGTTCAACGGATTGCTGGAGGCGCGCGAGCGGACGGAGCGCGATCTGCGGGCGGGCGAGGCGCAGATGCGCGCCTTCATCGAGGTTTCGCCCTTGCCGATGATCCTGGGCCGCTGGCCGGAGCGGAACATTCAATATGTCAATCCGCGCTTCGTCGAAATCTACGGCTATGTCGCCTCCGACTTCGAGCGGGAGGGCGAGCTCTGGGCGCCGGCCCGCGTTAATGCGGCCGACGGGCCCTCGCCGGCGGCGCTCTATGAACGGTATCTGGCGTGCGTCGAGGCCGGCAGGCCCAGCGAGCCGCCGGTCTGCCGGCTGATCTGCGCCGACGGCAGCGAGCGGGTGGCCGAACCCTATGTCGCCATCTCGGGCTCGAAATATCTGGTCATCCTGAATGATCTGACGACCGTCAGGCAGGTCGAGCAGGAGTTGCGGCAGAGCCGTGACCTGCTGGCCCTGCAGGCGGGCGAATTGCGCGAGCTCGCGGCACTCAGCGAGACGGAGCGGCAGCGCGCCGAGAATGCCGCGCAGGCCAAGAGCGAATTCCTGGCCCATATGAGCCACGAGATCCGCACGCCGATGAACGCGGTCCTGGGCCTGGCCCATCTCGTGCTGAAATCCGACCTGAAGCCGCATCAGCGCGAGCATCTGGCCAAGATCCAGCGCGCTGGCCGGTCGCTGCTGCGCATCATCGACGACATCCTCGATTTCTCGAAGATCGAGGCGGGCAAGCTGCTGCTCGAGGAGGTGCCGTTCGATCTTTCCGACACGCTTCGCCATGTCGGCGATCTGTTCACTAGGCGCGCCTCGGAGAAGGGGCTGAGTCTCGATTTCGCGATCGAGACCGACCTGCCGCGCCACCTGATCGGCGATCCGCTGCGCCTGGGGCAGATCCTGACCAACCTCGTCAGCAACGCGATCAAGTTCACCGACCGCGGCCGGATCACGGTGGCGGTCGAGCTTCTGTCGGCGAGTGAGCTGGTCGATCTCCGGTTCTCGGTCAGCGACACCGGCATCGGCCTGACCGAAGCGCAGACCGGCAAGCTGTTTCAGGCCTTTTCCCAGGCCGACAGCTCGACCAGCCGCCGGTTCGGCGGCACCGGCCTCGGGCTCACCATTTCCAAGCACCTGGTCGAGGCCATGGGGGGCGCCATCGGCGTCGACAGCACGCCGGGCACGGGCAGCCGCTTCTTCTTCACCGCCCGGTTCCGGGCGCAGGCATCCGGCGTGGCCGCTTCCGCTCTGGCCGTGCCGATTCCTCTCGATTCGCAGTCGGCCGGTGACGATGTCGACCTGGTCGGCGCCCGTTTCCTGGTGGTCGACGACAACGAGATCAACCGGATGATCGCGCAGGAACTGCTCGAAGCCGCGGGTGCCTTCGTCGAGACCGCGCACAGCGGCAAGCAGGCGGTGGATCGGTTGGCGGCGGGCGTGGCATTCGATGCGGTGCTGATGGACATCCAGATGCCGGAAATGGACGGGTATCAGGCGACCGAAGCGATTCGCACACGGCTCGGCCTTCAGGATCTGCCGGTCATCGCCATGACGGCCCACGCGCTGGAGGCGGAGCGCCGGCAGTGTCTGGATGCCGGAATGAACGATCACATTCCAAAACCCGTTGATCCCGATCATCTTATCCGGCGATTGCGTTACTGGTTCGACCGGTCGCGCCTTGTTTCCAAGCCGGCGCCCCACGGGGCGGCCCCAACCGAGATCATGCTTATGGAAGATCAGCCTGGCATCGACGTCGAAGCGGCCCTCGCCCGGCTGGGTGGCAATCGTCAGCTTCTGGCTCGTCTGCTCGCTGAGTTCGCGAAGTCGCAGGCCCAGGCGGTGGCTGCGATCAGGCAGGCGCTGGGACATGGTGCCGTCGAAGAAGCGACGCGCCATGCCCATACGCTGAAGGGAGTGGCCGGCAATCTCTCCGCCAAGCGGCTGGCGGCCGAGGCCGCGGCGGTCGAGGCCTTGCTGCGCCGGGGCGAGAGCGCCGGCGTGGAACCGGCGCTTGCCCGCCTGGAGGCCGCGATGGTCGAAGTCGTGGGCGGGCTGGTGCCGGCGACCGACCGACCGGCCGCTGCGGTCGCCGGGGAGGCGTCGGGCGGCATGGCGTCGGCCGAGCTCGGCCGGCAGATGATCGAACTCGACCAGCTGCTGGGTCGCAATTCGCTGGCCGCCCGGCGCGAATTCGGCGCGATCCGGATCGCGCTCGAAGCCAAGGGCGTCGATGCCGGGGCACTGGCGAGTGCCATCGACCGGCTGTCCTTCGCCGAGGCGCGGCGCGCGCTGCGCGCGCTCGCCGGACCGCTCGGCATCGAGCTGCCGTGAGTTCGCGCTAGACCATATAGTTAGAGACCGATTCACCGATCAAACCGATTCGGTTTGATCGGATCGGGCTCTAGATCAGCAGGCGGGCCAGATCGGAAAAATGATCGAGGCGATGGCGCGCCGGAATCTCGGCGACCGGTCGGTGATGATAGCCATAGGTCATCAGGATGAAATCGACGCCGGCCGCTTCCGCGGTGGCGGCGTCGACCTCGCTGTCGCCGATCATCCAGGCGTCGGCCGGCGTCAGCCCGAGTCGCGCCAGCGTCTCGGTCAGCACGCGGGGATCCGGCTTGCGGAAAGGCAGGCTGTCACCGGCGATCAGGTGGGCGAAATAGCGGGCAAGGCCGAGGTCGGCGAGGATGGTCCGAGCCGAAGCCGCATGCTTGTTCGTGGCCACTCCCATCTCCACACCGGCCGCCGCCAGCCGATCGAGCGTCTCGGTCACGCCGGGGTAGGGGCGCGTCAGCGCGGTCGGGGCCGCGTCATAGGCCGCGTTGAACCGGGCCATGGCGTCGCCATGCTCGACCGGGGCACCGGGGCGTGCGGCGAGCGCGCGGCTGACCAGGGTCGGTACCCCGTTGCCGATCATGCCGATCACGTCGGTGAGCGATAGTGGCGCACGATCGAACGAGGCCAGCATGCGATTGACCGCGTGATGCAGGTCGCCCGCGCTGTCGATGAGCGTGCCGTCGAGGTCGAACAGCACCAGTTTTTTCGCCGTCATGTCGATTCACAAAACTTGTTTCGCCTTCGTCCTGGAGTACATGACACATTCCGGGCCGTCAGGTGGCCCGTTGTCGCGGCCGATTAGGGAAAAAGGATTGATGAAAGCTGCGATGTCCGGCCGGCTAGCGGTCGTTATTCTTGCCGCCGGCAAGGGGACCCGGATGAAGTCGGACCTGCCGAAGGTGATGCACGAAGTTGCCGGCAAGCCCATGCTGCGCCATGTCATCGATACCTGTGCGCGGCTGTCGCCCGATCAGATCGTCGTGGTTGCCGGGCCTGGGATGGCCAGTGTCGAGGCCGCCGCCCGGCCGCATGTGCTCGCCCATCAGCTGGAGCAGCGCGGCACCGGTCACGCGGTCGGCTGCGTCCGCCCTGTGCTCGAAGGCGGGCGCTTCGACGAGGTGCTGGTCGTCTATGGCGACACGCCGCTGATCACGGCCGAGACGCTCGCCCGCATGGTCGAGGAGCGCCGGCGCAGCGAGGCCGCGATCGTCGTGCTGGGGATGCGCGTGGCGCCGCCCAACGCCTATGGCCGCCTGGTGCTTGACGCCGACGGCAATCTCGACGCTATCGTCGAGGCGGCCGAGGCGTCGGCGGAGACGCTCAGCGTCGATCTGTGCAATTCGGGCGTCATGGTGATCGACGGCAGCATCCTGTTCGCGCTGATCGACCGGATCACGGACGACAACAGCAAAGGCGAGTTCTATCTGACCGACATCGTCGGCATCGCGCGCGGCGACGGGCGGTTGGCCCGGGTCGTCGAGGCGCCGGCCGACGAGTTGGCCGGCGTCAATTCCCGCGCCGACCTTGCCGCGGCCGAGGCGATCCTGCAGCAGCGCCTGCGCACGGCAGCGATGGCCGGCGGTGCGACCCTGGTCGATCCGGCGAGCGTATTCCTCGCGGCCGATACCGTGCTCGGGCGCGACGTGGTGATCGGGCCCCATGTGGTCTTCGGCCCCGGCGTCACGGTCGGCGACGGCGTCCAGATCAGATCCTTCAGCCATATCGAGGGCGCCCAAATCGGCGCGGGCGCCATCATCGGGCCGTTCGCCAGGCTCCGGCCCGGCACCCGGCTGGCCGAGGACGTTCATATCGGCAATTTCGTCGAGCTGAAGAACGCGGATGTCGGCCGCGGTGCCAAGGCGAACCACCTGACCTATCTGGGCGACGCGACTGTCGGCGCCGGCAGCAACATCGGCGCCGGCACGATCACGGTAAATTACGACGGCTTCGGCAAATATCGGACCGAGATCGGCGAGCGGGCCTTCATCGGGTCCAACTCGTCCCTGGTGGCGCCCATCAGGATCGGCGATGGCGCCATGACCGCGGCCGGCAGCGTGGTGACCCACGACGTTGAGGCCGACGCCATCGCCATCGGCCGGGCGCACCAGGTCAACAAGCCCGGCCGCGCCGCCAAATTCCGCGCCATCAAGCGCGCCAAACACACCAAGTAAGTTCGGAAGGATCAGCGTATGTGCGGCATCATCGGCACGATCGGACGCGGCGAAGCGGCCCCCCTGGTGCTTGAAGGCCTGCGTCGGCTCGAATATCGCGGCTACGATTCGGCCGGCATCGCAACCCTGGTCGACGGCCGGATCGTCCGGCGCCGGGCGGAAGGCAAGCTCAACAAGCTGGCCGATCTCCTGGCCGACGATCCGATCGCCGGCACCACCGGCATCGGCCACACCCGCTGGGCAACCCACGGCGCACCGGTCGAGCGCAACGCCCATCCGATCGCGACCGACCGGGTCGCCGTCGTCCATAACGGCATCATCGAGAATTTCGCCGAGCTCCGGGCCGAACTGACCGCAGCCGGCTACGCCTTCACCAGCGACACCGACACCGAGGCGGTGGCGATGCTGCTGACGCGGGAGCTGGCGGGCGGGGCGACGCCGCAAGAGTCGGTCGCGCGGACGCTCAGGCGGCTTCATGGTGCGTTCGCGGTCGCGATCATCTTCGCCGGCTATCCTGACCTGCTGATCTGCGCCCGGCGCGGCTCGCCCGTCGCTGTCGGCTATGGCGACGGCGAGATGTATGTCGGCTCGGACGCGCTGGCACTGGCGCCGCTGACCCAGCGCATCTGCTATCTGGACGAAGGTGACTGGGCGGTGCTCTCGCCCACTGGCGCCCAGCTCTATGATTCCGAGGACCGGCCGGTTGAGCGGCCGATCAAGGTGACCGCGCTGTCGGGCGCCATGATCGGCAAGGGCAACCA
>DATGEK010000122.1:0-13845 GCA_035310205.1 Aliidongia sp. | reverse complement strand
CGGGAACACCATGGCCCAGGGCACGTCGGTCGGTCGGCCCCAGAGCTCGCCGTTGACGAAATTCGCCAGGCGCCCGAAGAACAGGCCCAGAGGCACGGCGCTCGCCACGATGTCCGAGAAGGCGAACAGCGGGATCTTCCGACTGCGGCAGAACAGGATCATGGCGATGGTCACGCCGGCGCAGCCGCCGTGGAACGACATGCCGCCGTGCCACAGGCGAAGGATCTCCAGCGGGTCGCTGCTGTAGAGGTCGAACTGGTAGAACAGGACGTAGCCGGTCCGGCCGCCGAGCACGACGCCGAGCGTCGCCCAGGTCAGGAAATCGTCGACGTCGAGGGTCTTGACCAGCGCCGGCGCCTGCTTGGCCAGATGGAGGCAATAGCGCCAGCCGAGCAGCAGGCCCACGATATAGGCGAGCGCGTACCAGCGGATGCCGAACGCGCCGATATGGATCGCGAACGGGTCGAACTGGGGATAGGGGATGACGCCGATCATCGGTAGCGATCCGGCTGGGTCAGGTAGCGCTGGACATAGGCCGTGACCCCGTCCTCGAGCGAGGTCGCCGCGACCGGGCAGCCGGCGGCACGCAGGCGATCCATCCTGGCCTCGGTGAAATACTGGTAATTCGCCCGGATATTGTCGGGCGTATCGACGAAGTGGATGTCCGGCGTCTTGCCGACTGCGGCGAACACAGCGTTGGCCAGGTCGAGGAAACTGCGCGCCTTGCCCGTGCCGGCGTTGAACAGGCCCGAAACCCTGGGCGTGTCATAGAGCCACAGCATGATGCCGACCACGTCGTCGACCGAGACGAAATCGCGCAGCTGGCCGCCGTCCGCATAGTCCGGATGATGGGAGCGGAACAGGGTCGCCCGGCCGCCGCGCAGGATATGGTCGGCGATCTGGACGACGACGCTCTGCTGGCCGGCCTTGTGATATTCGTTCGGGCCGTAGACGTTGAAGAACTTGAGCCCTGCCCATTGCGGTGGGGTTGGATAGCCGCGCTCGATCTGCCGCGCGACCCAGCGGTCGAACAGATGCTTCGTCCAGCCATAGGCGTTGAGCGGCTGCAGCTTGGCGAGCGCCGAGCTTGACCAGTCATCCTCGAACCCGGCCTTGCCGTCACCATAGGTGGCGGCCGACGAGGCATAGATCAGCCGGACACGGCTCTCGGCACACCAGCCCCAGAGCCGCTGCGACAGGGTGAGGTTGGTGCGCACGATCAGGTCGGCGTCGGGCTCGGTGGTCGACGAGATGGCGCCCATGTGGAACACGGTCTCGATATCGCCGCGCCGATCCTCCAGAAAATCGAGCAGCTCCTCCGGCGGCACGATCGCCAGCAGCTCGCGCTTGCCGAGGTTGCGCCACTTGTCACCGGTCCCGAGCCGATCGGCCACGATCAGGCTCTCGCCGCCGCGCGCTTCGAGAGCCGCGACCAGGTTCGAGCCGATGAAGCCCGCGCCGCCCGTAATGACGATCATGTCAGCCGTTTCTCCGCACTTGAAGGCGACGCACGCGGCAAGGCGGCGCGCCCGAGCGGATTTATGGCGGAAGGCCGGGCCGGCGGCAAGCGCGGCCCCTTGGCGCCCCGGCAGGCGCCCGGCAATCACTTGATTTGGGAGGCTCGCGGATCAGATGCGCCCCGATCGGCGTTTGCCTCGGGCACGAAATATGCTAGCGCATGCGGGACGAGGCGATTTTTCAGGCAGGAAGGGGCTGACGCACCATGCAAACCGACAATCGCCTGCTCGACGATCTTTCGCGGGTCGCGACCGGCGCCTTCTCGGCGCTGACCGGAGTCCGCGAAGAGGTCGAGAGCCGAATGCGCGAGCAGTTCGAGAAGGTCCTGGCGCGCATGGACATGGTGACGCGCGAGGAATTCGACGCGGTTCAGGCGATGGCATCCCGGGCACGGGCCGAGCAGGAAGCGCTCGCCCTTCGGATTGCGGCCTTGGAGTCGCAGCTCGCGGAACTGACCGCAACAGCGGCAGACAAGGCTCCGGGCGGCGCGAAAGCGGCTGCGACTCGGGCAAAGAAGGCGCCGGACGCGTCGTAACCCTGGGCGGGAGGGTGCGGCGCTTGCGCGCCCCGAAAGCCTTTGGCACCCTACCTTATGTTGGGGTTGGCTTTCGGATCGATACATCATCTCGGGGCCGCGGCCGCTGCATGACCTGCGGATGCCTGGCCCCCGCTCCCCTGAAGGAGGGCAGCTATGACCGCGCTTTCCACTGAAACCGAAATCGTCGCGACCAATCCGATCGATCTGGTCGAAGAGATCGTGCTCGCCAACGAATGGCCGCATGATCGCTCGAGCGACGAGGAAATGGTGGTCGAAATCTCTGGCCGCTGGTGCGACTACCGCCTGCTGTTCGTGTGGCAGGAGGAGATCAGCGCCCTGCATTTCTCCTGCAGCTTCGACATGAAGGTGCCCAAGGCGCGCAAGCCGCCGGTCTACGAGCTGCTGGCGACCGTGAACGAGAAGATGTGGCTCGGCCATTTCGACATCTGTTCCGACACCGGCCTGCCGATGTTCCGCCACGCCGTGCTGCTGCGCGGCGCGATGGGGGCCTCGGTCGAGCAGATCGAGGACCTGGTCGACATGGCGCTGACCGAGTGCGAGCGGTTCTACCCAGCGTTCCAATTCGTGATCTGGGGCGGCAAGACGGCCGAAGAGGCGGTCATCTCGGCCATGATCGAACCGGTCGGCGAGGCCTGACCGGTCGATGACGACGACGAAGACGGAGGTCCTGCTCATCGGCTGCGGCAAGATGGGCGGCGCATTGCTGGCCGGATGGCTGAAGGGGGAGGCGATCGCGCGAGCCGTGGTCGTCGATCCCGGCCCGGGGCCGGAGGCCTTTGCCGGCGAGGCGCGGGTGTTGGCGCTGAAATCCGGCCTCGACCTGCCGGAGGGCTTCGCGCCGGACGTCGTGGTCATCGCGGTCAAGCCGCAGATGATGGCCGACGCGGCGCCGGTCTATCGCGAGGTCGTCGGTCGCGGCGCGGTCGTGCTGTCGATCGCGGCCGGCAAGACCATCGGATATTTCGAGACGCTCTACGGGGCCGCGACACCGGTGGTGCGCGCCATGCCCAACACACCGGCGGCGATCGGGCGTGGCATTTCCGTCGCGGTACCGAACGGCCGTGTGACGGCGGCGCAGCGCGCATTGTGCGACCGCTTGCTGCAAGCGGGCGGTGCCGTCGAGTGGGCCGATGACGAGCGGCTGATCGACGTGGTGACCGCCACCTCGGGCGGCGGGCCGGCCTATGTCTTCCTGCTGATCGAGGCGCTGGCGGCGGCGGGCGCTGCCGCGGGGCTGCCGGCGGATCTCGCCATGAAGCTTGCGCGCACCACGGTCTCGGGGGCGGGCGAACTGGCCCGGCAGTCGCCGGAGACGGCCGAGCAGCTGCGCAAGAACGTCACCAGCCCGAACGGCACGACCCAGGCGGCGCTCGCCGTGCTGATGGCCGAGGGCGGCGTACCCGACCTGATGGTCCAGGCGATCGCGGCGGCGACCCGCCGCTCGCGGGAACTGGCGGATTGACCAGCCTCGACCATCCCGGCATCGATCGGGTGGCGAAGGCGCTGCAGGCCGCCGGCCATCCGGGGCGGATCCGCATGCTGCCCGACGCCTGCCGCACTGCCGCCGAGGCAGCGGCCGCGATCGGCTGCGCCGTCGAGCAGATCGCCAAGTCGATCATCTTCCGCGTCGGTTCCGGCCGGGCGGTGCTGGTCGTGACCAGCGGCGGCAATCGAGTGGTTGAGCAGAAGATCGTCGCGGCGCTCGACGGAGAGGCGCTGGGCAAGGCCGATGCCGCTTTCGTGCGTGAGATGACCGGCTTCGCCATCGGCGGGGTGGCGCCGGTCGGTCATCTCCAGCCGCCGATCGTGTTCATCGATCGGGATCTCAGCCGCCATGACGAGATCTGGGCGGCCGCCGGCCACCCCCATGCCGTTTTCCCGCTGGCGTTCGACGATCTCGTGCGCCTGACGGGCGGCGCGGTGATTGCGGTGTCTTGACCCACCCAATCCCGCGCGATGGATCTGGCCATGCCGCTCGCGTGTTGCCATATGATACGGTGGTCGTCGCGACGCGGTAGGGAGGCATCCGGATCATGGCGCGCAAGTCCAGCAGCTCGAAGGGCGGTTCCGCCAAGACGGCGAATCCTCCGCAGGATCTCGACGGCACCATCATCAATGCGGCCCTGGCGCTTGCGGCCGACCGTCCGTGGAGCGGGCTGGCTCTCGCCGACATCGCGACCGCGGCCGGGATTGGCCTCATCGATCTCTATCGCACCTTCCGGTCGAAGGCGGCGATTCTCGGCGCATTCAGCCGCCGCATCGATGCGGCGACGATCGAGCTGCCGGCGGATGCCGACGCGACCGCGCGCGATCGTCTGTTCGAGGTGCTGATGCGCCGGTTCGATCTACTGGCGCCCTACAAGCCCGGTTTGCGCGGGCTGGCGCGCGAGGCGTGCCGCGCCCGCCTCGACGTGCTGCCGCTCGCATGCCATCTGCCGCGGTCGCTCCGCTGGATGCTCGAAGCCTCGGGTGTCTCGACGAGCGGGCTCAAGGGCAGGGTGCGCGTCAAGCTGCTCGGGCTGGCCTATCTTTCGACCGTCCGCGTCTGGCTCGAGGACGACAGCGAGGATCTGGCTAAGACCATGGCCGCGCTGGATCGGGCGCTCCGGCGGGCGGAACCGTTCATGCGCCTGCCCGGTGCGCCGGCCGGCCCATCCGCCGGCGAGGCTGCGGCCTGACTCTGCTTCGTTCGTCGATCCAACGGTGTTTTGCGTCGATTTTGTTGCAGTGCAGCAAAATAGCTTGACGAGACGAGTGGCACAGTAGATCGTCCGGCTAACAGTTGCGCCGCTTTCGTCTCATGCAACCGGTTTACTGTGGAGGATAACGTCTATGGCCAAGCTTCCGAACCCCTTCGATACGGATGTCACCAAGCTCATGGCGGAATTCAAGCTGCCGGGCGTCGACATGGAGACCGTACTCGCCACGCAGCGCAAGAACATCGAAGCGCTGACCAAGGCGAACCAATTGGCGATCGAAGGCCTGCAGACGGTTGCCCGCCGCCAGGCCGAAATCCTGCGCGCCGGCTTCGAGGAGGCCTCGACGCTCGCCCGCGAGCTGTTCCAGAACCAGTCGGCCGAGGACCGCGTCAGCAAGCAGACCGAGGCGGCCAAGCAGGCGCTCGAGAAGGCTTTCGGCAATGCCCGCGAACTGTCGGAGATCGTCGGCAAGGCGCAGCAGGAAGCCTTCGAGGTCATCAACAAGCGCATGACCGAGGGCCTCGACGAGGTTCGCGACATGGTGAAGAAGCACGGCAAGTAATCACAGCCGTCGCGTCGTTGGAGCGGGCCGGTCCGGATGGACCGGCCTTTTTTCTTTGCTATGCTCGCTCTCCAACTTATTGAATAGAGACGGATTCACGTTTCAGATGGTCATCTGAAACGATCCGGCTCTAAGCGACCAGCAACGGATGAGCGATGACCATAAGTTTCGATGATTTCATGCGCGTCGACATCCGCGTCGGCACCATCGTCGCGGCCGAACCGTTTCCCGAGGCGCGCAAGCCGGCGATCAAGCTGACCGTCGATTTCGGGCCGGAGCTTGGCCTCAAGCGCTCGTCGGCCCAGATCACGGTCCATTACCAGGTCGAGAGCCTGGTTGGGCGTCAGGTCGCGGCGGTGGTCAATTTCCCACCCCGCCAGATCGGCAAATTCATGTCCGAGGTGCTGGTGCTGGGCTTTCCGGACGAGGCCGGCGCGGTCGTGCTGGTGACGCCGAGCCTACCCGTACCGAATGGCGGGCGTCTGTTCTGAGGATGATGGCGTGCATCGGCCTGGAGCACTCGCTTTTTGCGTGATCGATTGCCGGCCCCTGCGCTAAAGTCCGGCCGAACGACCGGGGAGGGTGTTGGTGAATATCGTGCAGCTCGAGCATTTCGCGGGCCGGGTCAATGAGGGCTTCGAGGTCGATCTGGGCACCTCCGCCGTGGCCATGACCCTGGTCGAGGCCAAGCCGCTGCCGGTGCATCCGTTCCCCGGCATGCTGCGCCACCCGTTCTCGCTGCTGTTCAACAGCAACTCGCCGGTCCTGCTGCCGCAACGCATCTACAAGATGAAGAATGCGACCCTCGGCGTGTTCGAGATGTTCATCGTGCCGGTCGCCCGCAACAAGGACGGCATCGTCTACCAGGCGGTGTTCAACTAGGTCCGGCGGGCGTATCAGCGCGGCAGGATCAGCCGCGCGCGCAGGCCGCCCTGGGGCGACGTCTCCAGTTTCAAGTCGCCGCCGTGGCTCAGCATGATGTCGCGCGCGATCGTCAGGCCGAGTCCGATGCCGCCGGTCGCCTGATTGCGTGAGCTCTCCAGGCGAAAGAACGGCCGGAACACGGCCTCGCGCAGGGCTTCCGGGATGCCCGGCCCGTCGTCGTCGATCATCATCTCGGCGCCGTTCAGGGTCGGCATCACGGTCAGCCAGACATGGCCGCCGTAGCGGTTGGCATTGCCGATCAGGTTCATGACGCAGCGCCGGAAGGCGTCGCGCCGGATGGGCGCATGCAGTTCCTTGGGCCCGATCAGGCTGATCTCGGTGCCGTCGCGGCGCGATGTCGCGACCACGTCGTTCAGGAATTCCATGAGATCGGCGATGGCCGGCTGCTCGTTGGTCTCGCCGCGCGCGAAGGCCAGATAGCCCTCGACCATCTGCTGCATTTCCGCGACGTCGCCGCGCAGGCCCTGGACCTCCTCGGCATCGCCAAGCAGCTCCAGCTCCAGTTTCATCCGGGTCAGCGGCGTGCGCAGGTCGTGGGAGACGCCGGCCAGCATTTCCGTGCGCTGGCTGATCTGGCGCTGCAGCCGTTCGCGCATGATCAGGAAGGCGGCGGCGGCCTGGCGCACTTCGGTGGCGCCTTCCGCCTTGAAGTTCGGGACGTCGCGCCCCTTGCCGAATGCCTCGGCGGCGTTGGCGAGCCGGCGCAGCGAGCGGACCTGGTTGCGCAGAAACCGGGTGGCGAGCGCGAAGGTGATCAGCGCTGTGCCGACCATCCATAGGATGAAGATATAGGGCGCGCCGATCAGCACGCGCGATCGCGGTACGGCGACGTCGAGCACGCCGTCGGGTAATTGGATCGTAATGTCGATGACATGCTGATCGGCCTGCGACTTCTCGTCGATCTGGAACGGCCGGCCGACCCGCTCCGACAACGCGGTGGTCAGGTGCCGCTCGATCAAGCTGCCGCTCGGCGCCGGCGGATGGTCGGGCAACACCGCGCCCGGCAGCATCTGGAAGCTGAATTCGGTAGAGCCGTGGGCCAGGTCGAACAGCTGCAGCTCACTGCCGTTGCCGAGGGTCAGTGAGCGGGCGTCGATGGTGAGCGCAATATCGCCTGCGGCCGCACTTGCCAGGCGCCGGACCACCGTATCCCAGAGCCGGTCGTAGAACACCCAGGTGGCGACCGCCTGGACCAGGATGAGGGGCGTCACCAGGATCAGGACGGAACGGCCGAACAGGCTGCGCGGCAGGATCCGCTTGAACAGGCCGGGCTGTCGGCTCCTCAGCCCCGCCGGGGCCTGCTCAATCCGGCTTGAGGACATAGCCGGTGCCTCGCACGGTCTGCAGATAGCGGGGGTATTTCTGGTCGCGCTCGATCTTGCGGCGCAGCCGCGTGATCTGCACGTCGACGGTGCGCTCGTTGCCGTTGAACTGGCTGTAGGCCGACAGGGCCTCGCGCGAGACCGGCTCGCTGGCATGCTGGGCGAGCGCCAGCAGCAGCGCCGCCTCCCCGGCGGTCAGATGGACGAGCGCGCCCTGGCGGGTCAGCTCGCCGCGCTTCAGGTCGAACGCGCAATCGCCGAGTTGCAGGACCGCGACCGGCTCGGCCGGGGGCGCGGGCGGCGGCACGCGTGCCAGGATATTGCGCAGGCGCAGCACCAGCTCGCGCGGCTCGAATGGCTTCGGCAGATAGTCGTCGGCGCCGCGCTCCAGCCCGTTGATCCGATCCGACGGCTCCGCCATCGCGGTCAGCATCAGCACCGGGACGCGGGTATCCTTGCGCAGATCGGTCAGGAACTCGAAGCCGGTTTCGCCCGGCATCATGACGTCGAGGATCAGAAGATCGAATTCCAGCGACTTGAGCTTGGCCCGCGCATCGCGGGCGTCCGCGGCCTCGGTCACCAGAAAGCCGCTCTTGACCAGATAGCGCTTGAGCACCGCGCGCAGGCGGCTGTCGTCATCGACGATCAGCAGATGAGGGGTCGATTCGGGCGGCAGCGCCTCGTCGCTGGGTGACATCATCGGCGTGGCCCCGTCTCGGCCGGGCGTTCGAACCGGCGCCGGTCCTGGGGGGCGGCGACCAGGCCCAGCAGGACCTTGCGGAAGCCGTCGACGGCCGCGGCGCCGGCATCGCGATAGGCCCGCGCGATCCGTGCCCGCTGCCGGTCCGACAGGCTCTTCTCCAGGGCGGTCCCGGCCGGGGTCAGCGTCAGTAGCCGCTGGCGGCGATCGTTCAGTCCGGGGCGCTGGGTCGCGAGACCGCGCTCGATCAGCAGATCCAGGACGCGGCCCAGGCTCTGCTTGCTGAGGGCGGTCAGCTCGACCAGCGTCGAGACGGTGATCTGCGGCTGGCGCGCGATGAAATGCAGCGCCAGGTGATGCGGCCGTCCGAGGCCGTGCTCGTCCAGGATCGCATCGCACTCGGCGGAGAAATCGCGGGTGGCGAAATAGAGCAACTCGACGCCCTGGCGCAAATCCTCCTCACGAAGGAATAGCAGGGTCGCGGCGGGTGACGGATCAGGCATGGCGCGGATTATGGCGCCGTCTCGTCGGGGCGTATAGCCTTGGCCAAACACAAAAGATTGCGGATTGTTTCCTGATGCCCGTTCCTGTCGCCGATCCGCCCGCCGAACGTCCTGCCGCTGCCGGCGCAGTGGCGGTGGTCGGCGCCGGCCCGGCCGGACTGATGGCCGCGGAAAGCCTGGTGGGGCAGGGGCATCGCGTCGCCCTGTTCGACGCCATGCCGTCGGTCGGCCGCAAGTTCCTGATGGCCGGGCGCGGCGGGCTCAATCTGACCCACAGCGAGCCGTTCGAGCGGTTCGTCGCCCGCTACGGCGACGCGGCGAGCCATCTGGCGCCGATGCTCGAGGCCTTCCCGCCCGATGCCTTGCGCCAGTGGGCGGCGGAATTGGGCATCGAGACCTTCGTCGGCTCCAGCGGCCGAGTCTTTCCGACCGGTCTCAAGGCATCGCCGCTGCTGCGCGCCTGGCTGGCGCGGCTGGGCCGTGCCGGGGTCAGGCTCGAGACACGCCGGCGCTGGGAGGGCTTCGCGCCGGACGGCACCCTACGCTTCATCGACTCGGATGGACGACTCCAACTCGTGTCCGCGGCAGCCGTGGTCCTGGCGCTCGGCGGGGCCAGTTGGGCCCGGCTCGGCTCGGACGGCGCCTGGGCGCCCTTGCTTGCGGCGCTCGATATTCCGTTGGCGCCGTTCCGGGCGGCTAATTGTGGCTTCGTCGTGTCGTGGCCGGCCGAGTTCGCCGATCGGCATGCCGGCACGCCGCTCAAGAATATTGCGCTGTCCCTAGGCACGGCCCGGGTCCGCGGGGAGGCGGTGATCGCCGGCTATGGCATCGAGGGCGGTGCCGTCTATGCGTTGGGGGCGGCACCACACCGCGCCCTGGCGGCGGAGGGGGAGGCCCGGCTGCTGCTCGACCTGAAGCCGGATCTGGCCGTGGGCGACCTCGCCGCGCGGCTCGACCGGCCGCGGCGTGGCGCCAGCCTGGCGAGCTTCCTGCGCAAGGCGGCGAACCTGGCGCCGGTGGCGGCGGCGCTGGTGCGGGCGATCCGGCCGGACGCCACCAACGGCACACCCGGCGAATTGGCCGAAGCCCTGAAGGCGCTGCCGCTGCGTGCCATCGGCACGGCCCCGATCGATCGAGCCATCTCGACGGCCGGCGGCGTCCGGTGGGACGCGCTCGATGCCGACCTCCAGGCCCGGTCCCACCCTGGATTGTTCCTGGCCGGGGAAATGCTGGACTGGGAGGCGCCGACCGGGGGCTACCTGCTGCAGGCCTGCTTCGCGACCGGGCGCTGGGCCGGCCACGCCGCGGCCCGTTATCTTGCACAACCGGGCCTAAACGGTTTGTAAGCACTTCCTGTCGTCAAATTCGCGCAACATGATCGTTTGACGATCCGGGCGATGAGCACTTTGATGACCACGCGACTCTGTTCGATAGGGCGGGACATTCCATGATCGGTCGAGGCAAGACCGTGCTGGTCGTCGACGCCGCCGAAACGACACGGCAGATGCTGGGAGCCGCATTGCGCAGCTTGGCGTTCGAGCGCGTCCTGTCGGTCGAGACGGTCGACGAGGCCGAACGTGCGCTCGGAAGCGACCAGATTGACCTGGCGCTGATCGACTGGCAGGTGGGCGAGCAATCGGGCTTTGACCTGGCGGCCGACCTTCGCACCGGGCGCGTGCCACCGCGCCGCGACCTGCCGATCGTCATGATGTCCTGGAAGGTCGACCCCAAAGGGGTGCTCGCGGTGCAGGGCCTGAAACTGAACGGCCTGCTGATCAAGCCCGTGTCATGGGATACGCTCGAGAAGAAGATCGAGGTGGCTTTGGCACCCCCGGCAAAGGCCGCGCCAAAACGCTTTCTGGGGCAAGCCTCATGAGCCGGTTCGGCAGACTCCTTCTGTGCGGCCTGTCGGCGCTGACGCTCGCGACGGCGTGCGCCGGCGCGGCTTCGGCCACGACGGTCCTGCGGCGGGCGAGCTCGGTCGAACCGGAGACGCTTGATCCGCAGAAGTCTTCGGGCGGACCCGAGCAGATGATCGAAGCGGATCTGTTCGAGGGACTGACCACGTTCGATGCCAGTACCCATGCGATTCCGGGCGTCGCGTCGAGTTGGGAGACCTCGATCGACGGGCTGGTCTGGACCTTCCATCTGCGGCCCGATGCAAAATGGTCCGATGGCACGCCGGTCACCGCGGATGATTTCGTCGCCGCGTTCCAGCGGCTGGTCGATCCCGCCACCGCTTCGCCGTCCGCCGAGATGTTCGACGTGCTGGCCGGGGCGACGCGAATCATCGCCGGTACCGAAAAGAAGCTGTCGGCGCTGGGGGTCACTGCGATCGACGACCGGACGCTGCGCCTGACGCTCGTCCATCCAATGCCCCTGCTGCCAGAGCTTCTGGCGACGGCCGTGGCCGTACCCATCAACCGTCAGGCGCTGGCGAAATATGGCGATCAGTGGATCCGGCCAGGCAACCTGATCTCGAACGGCCCCTACATCCTGGCCTCATGGGCGCCGCAGTCCGAGCTGGTGCTGAAGAAGAACGAGGCCTTCCACGATGCGGCGTCGGTCTGGTTCGACGAAGTGCACTGGGCCGTGGTCGAGGACGACCAGACGGCGCTCAAGCGCTATCGCGCGGGCGAGCTGGACATCTCGCGCGTACCGGCGGGTGAGCTCGACTGGGCGAAGCGGTCGATCCCCAGCCATCTCCATGTCGACCCGCAATTTGCCGTCGTGTTTCTGTCGATCAACATGCGGCAGGAGCCGCTGGCTTCGAACTTCAAGCTGCGCATGGCGCTGTCGATGGCGATCGATCGCGAGGTCCTCAGCGACAAGGTCGAACCGGACGGTTCGATCGCGGCCTATGGTTTCGTCACCCGCGGCATCGCCGGCTACGAACCGCAGACCCTGCGCTTCAAGGGGATGCCGGAGGCCGACCGGCTGGCGGCTGCCCGCAAGCTGTTCGAAGAATCCGGCGCCGGCAAGGCGGGCCCGCTCAAGCTTTCGGTGATCTATTCGACCGACCGGGACAGGAAGCGGATCCTGCTCGCGATCGCTTCCATGTGGAAGGAATGCTGCGGGGTAGAGCTGACGCTGATCAATCGGGAATGGCAGGTCTACCTCACCAACCTCCGGCAGCGGGATTTTCAGATCGCGTACGATCAGATCAGCGGGTCCTACGCCGATGCCTATGACGCGCTGTCCGGCTATCGCTCGACCGCGGGCGAGCTCAACGACGCGGGCTATGCCAATCCGGCCTATGACGCGTTGCTCAACAAGGCGTCGGCGACGGTCGATGCCGCGGAGCGGGGCCGGCTGCTCGGCGAGGCCGAGCGGCTGCTGATCGACGATGCGGTCGTGCTGCCCCTGAATTTCCCGGTCTATCGCGCCGTCGTGTCGCCGCGGGTCCGGGGCTGGCAGGAAACCGTCCTGAACCTGCACCCGTCGCGCTTCTTGTCGTTCGCCCGCTGACGGGTCCGGCCGTGGCCAACAAAAAAGCCGGCCGCTTGCGGCGGCCGGCTTCGTGTTCGTCGAAGACGATGGGGCAGGGGCGTCAGACCTTGCCGATCTGCAGGATCCACAGCCGGGCGAGGTCCGCCGTGCCGTCCGTGCCACCGACGGTCTTCAGCATCTGCACGGCCTTCGCCTTCTGGCTGGCCGCGAGATAGGCCAGGCCCAGGTGCAGCTTGGCGTCTTCGGGGTGCTTCAGGGCGTCCTTGCGGACACCCTGTTCCATCGCCGGGATGCCCTTGTCGAACTGGCCGTAGCTGACATATTTCGCGCCGATTTCGATGAGCGCATTGCCGTCCTTGGCTGCGGCGGCTTCGGCATCGCCCTTGCCCATGCTCTGCTGGTCATCGGCGATCGTCCGGGTCACCAGATCCTTGAGGCGCTGCTGGCGTGGAGCCTCAGCGCCGGTGCCGAGCACGCCTGCGGCATAGCCCTTGTCGACCACGGTCTTGGCTTCGCCTGTGAGGCCGGACTGCAGCGAGATCTGCGCCATGTCCATGTACTGGGCAGCGGTCGACATCGTGCCGACGGCCAGCTGCAGCCGGTCGAGATCGAGCGTCAACCGGTCGGAGAAGCCGGGCTTGACCTGCAGGCCGTGGATCAGCTGCGCCCAGTAATCCTTCTTCGGGTAATAGACCACCAGCTTTTCCATGGTGGCGGCGAATCCGGCGTTGTCCTTCGCCTGGGTCTGGCAGGCGGCGAGCAGCTGCAGCTGGTCTTCGGCCGGCTTCTGCCCGGCCTTTTCCTCGGCCTGGATCTGCTCGGCCTGGGCCTTGCCGGCATTGGCGAAGTCGTTCGACAGATAGTAGGACTGGATCAGCAGCGTCCGCATCGCGGGATCGTTGCCGCCTTCCTTGAAGTAGCGGTTGATCCAGGTGATGGCCTTTGCATAGTCCTTGGCCTGGTAGCTCATGCTGGCGACCGCCATCACGAGCTTGACCTGCTCGGACGCTGGCACGTGGCCGGAGGCCAGCTGTGCTTCATAGGATTTTGCCGCCGCGGCAGTGTCGCCCGAGGCCTGGGCGATCGAGCCGCGCATCTGCTCGATGACGAAGCTCTCGTAAGCTGTCTTGTTCTTGGCGGCGTCGGCTTCGTGGAGCTGGGCGGTGGCTTCGGACAGCTTGTGCTGCTTTACGAAGTCTTGGGCCTTCTGCAACGGCTTGCCGACTTCGGGACGGAGCTTCTCCTCGTCCTGGGCGTGGGCGGCCGTAATGCCGAACGGCGTTTGGGGAGCCACGGAGAGGCCGAGGCCGGCGGCGACGAGGCCCAGGTACAAAAGGCGGAAACGCGTCATCGATGCAAATTCCGAATGGGGGGCGGAAGGAGGTAGCGGACAATACAAAAAGTGAGGCTGCCGTGCAGCCTCACTTTTTCTCGATCGTGCGGTTTTCAGTTACCGTCGACGAACTGTTCGTTGCCGACGAGGGAGAGTTTGGTGAGGCCGAGGCGCTGGGCATCGGCCATGACGGCGGCGACGTATTTGTAAGTGACGAGCTTGTTGGGCCGGAGGTGGAGTTCCGGCTGGACCGG
>DATGEK010000121.1:0-46859 GCA_035310205.1 Aliidongia sp. | reverse complement strand
CCTCTGTCGTCACCATTCTCTTCTCCGCTGTTGAAGGCGGAGACAGAGGACTATTTATGCCGAACCGAGCGGACGAAGATCGTTGATAATGCTATGAATAACTGCGCCGCTCGGCATAGTTCGGCCTTCGGCATAAACGGCGAAGCTCAACGGAATTGACCCGGAAGCCTATCTGCGCGATGTACTCATTCGAATCGCAGAGGGGCATTCCATAAACCGGATGGGCGAGTTGATGCCTTGGAAGAGCTGAGCTGCCTATGAGGATGACAGTTCTACCATACTGGCTTCTATGGGGGATCGGAGTGGTTACGCTCCTCTGGGAGTCCGTCATGGTGGGCTTTTTTGCCTTCTCGGGCGAGGGACCGAAGGCGATTTACTGGGGCGCCGGGATGATCGCGGGCCTCGTTGTGATACCCCTAATAGCTGGGCTGATCTTCGCAATCTCGACGCTCTTGAGCGTAGCCGTGGCCTGCGTGCGAGGCGCTCGCAGCAGAGGCTGACCCGCTGCCGAAGCCATGCTCACGGGGCTGGCCGGACGCTTACCCGCGGCCGATCGGCGTGCCACTCATGTCGTGACGCCGCGGTTTTCGGCGGCAAATCCCCCAATGATCCGTGGTGCATCGACGTCAACGGGTGGGTTCGGGTGACGGCTTGGTCGCTGTCGGCGGTAGGATCTCGACCGTGGCTGTCAGGCCGACGACGAGCGTCACGTCCGGCGGGGCGTGATCGATCGCGATGCGGACCGGCACGCGCTGAGCGAGACGGATCCAGGTGAAGATCGGGTTCACCGTCGCGAGGCCGGCCGGGTCGGACTGGGCGTTCGCCACCTCGATGCCGCGGGCGATGCCGATGACATGGCCGGTCAGCACGCCCTTGCGGCCCATCAGCGAGGCGCGGGCGGGGGCGCCGATATGGATCGTGTCCAGCACGTCTTCCTCGAAATAGCCCTCGATCCAGAAACTGTCAGTATTGACGATCGACAGGGCGCGCTGCCCGGCGACCGCGTAGTCGCCGACCTGGACGGTCAGGTTCGTGACATGGCCGTTAACCGGCGAGACGATGCGGGTACGCGCCAGGTTGGTCTTGGCCTGGGCGAGCAGGGCCAGGTCCTGGTTATAGGCGCCCTCGGCGATCTGGGCCTGGGAGACGAAGGTCTGCTGCTCCTCCTGCGAGACGGCGAGCGAGTTCAGTTGCAGCCGGCGCGACGCCTCCGTCTTCTTGTTCGCGACATTGGCCTTGGCCTGGGCGACTACGGCCTCGGCGTTGTCGACCGCGATCTGGTAGTCGGTCGGATCGATCTCCATCAAGAGATCGCCCTTGTGGACATATTGGTCGGCGATCACCGGCAGGTTGACGATCCGGCCCGACACCTCGGGCGTCTGCCGGATGACATAGGCGCGCACCGTGCCGTCGCGGGTCCAGGGCGTGCCCATGTAGGCGTGCCACATGGCCCAGGCGAGCACGCCGGCGGCGGCAAGCATGACCAGGGTCAGCAGCGGCGGCAGGATCCGGGCGGCCCGGAACCGTTGGCTCGGCCCGGGCGCCGCCGCGGCGGCCGGGGTCTCCTGCGGGCCCGTGAGCTCGGTCATGGCTAGCGGTTCCCCACGGCAAGAACGATCAGCGACAGCACGGCTACGTAGAGTGCGGCGTTGAACAGGGCCGGATGCCAGACGCCGCGCGTGAGGCCGAACCGGTCGAACAGCAGCCGCAGCGGCAGCGTGACCAGCCACGCCGCCACCATCATCGGCATGAACGGCGCTACGTAGACGCCGAAGATGTCCACCTCAATGTACCTCATGCCGCCCTCCCGTAACGACAGCAGGAGCGTGGTCCTGGCTGGAAAAAACGGCCGATCCGAAGAAGCCCGGATGCCGGGCCAGGGCCTCGCCGATCACGGCCGCGGCGGCGCGCACCCGCATGGCGAAGGCCGGATCGGCGTCCCCGCCGTCCGGTGCGTGCGCGTCGAGCCGGTCGAGACCGGCGCGCGTGCCGGCAAGATCCGCCCTGGCAAGGGCCGCGAGCGCCCGATCGAGCGCCGCCGGTTCGGCCAGCCGTGCCCGCGCCTGCTTCAGATCGATGATCGCGGTGCCGGCGGAGAGCGCCGCCACCAGCCGCGCGCCGTCCTCGAGGCTCGCCTCGGCCGGCAGCGCGGCCACGCGCCGGCAGACCAGCCCGATCCAGCCTCTCCGATCCGGGCGGCGGGTCCGGACGGCGAGGCGCCGCAAGTCCCTAAGCGTCAGGTCCAAGAGCCGGTCGCGCCGCCATGCGGCCGGCAGCGGCGGGATGAGGCAGAGCGCCATCGAGGCCGCGATGGTGCCCACGACGATCGCGAGCGCGGAGTTGTAGAAAGCCTCCGGAGAGTAGACCTGCTGGTTCTCGGGCCCGAGCATCGGGAAGAAGTTGGTGACGAGGGCGAGCAAGGCCGACTGCTGCCAGGACGCCCGCCACTTCATCGCGAACAGGGTGCCGAGCGGCACCATGACCGCGGCCAGGACCAGGGCGAGGCCGACGAAACCGTCGAGCGCCGGCAGGACGGCGAAGTTCACCACCGCCGCGAGCGCAGCCGTCGCGACCGTGCCGAGCGCGTAGCCGGCGGCCAGGTGATAGGCCTCCTCGGCCCGCGGGGCGAAGATGGTCACGCCGACGGCGGTGAAGGTAATCATCAGGGGTCCGCTCGACCAATCGGACTCGATCCAGAAGAATTCCGCCAGCAGCAGCGCGATGATGGCGCGTAGCGCATTGATGACCGCCGGCAGGACGTCGGGAACGTAGAGCCGCCTCAGGCCGTGGTCCGGCGTCGCGGTCCCGTGCCTGGTGACCAGGACCAGGCCGTTCGCCGTCCGGGCGAGGCCACCCAGCGCATGGGCGACCCCGTCCATCATGAGGCGGGCCTCGACATCGGGTGCCGCCCGCGCCAGCAGGTCCCGGGCCTCGGTCTCGCAGGTCCGCCGCACGGCTTCCGGGCTGTCGATCCAGGCGCCGGCGGCGACGGCGGCGACGGTCGTCCGTACGGCCTCGGCGCCCTCGACCCTTGTGCCGGGCGGCAGCGTCTGCAGGTGGTTGGCGACGCCCCGCCAGGCGGAGAGCGCCGTGAACAGCCCCTCGACCGCCGCCTGGAGCGCGCGAGAGCGGGTGCGCAGATCGCCCGCGGCCTCGCCCGTCACTTCGTCGATCACCGTGTCCAGCCCGGCCGCGTGCCGGATGGTCGCGAGACGCTCCCGCCGCGTCGCGGGTGCGTCCAGGCCGGACTCGAGCGTCTTGAGCAGGCCCGCGGCGACCCGGCGGGCGGCGTCGCCCAGTTCCTGTGCCAGGCGCTGGCGGGCCTTGCCGAAGTCCGTCACGGCCAGGACCAGCCCGGCGGCGACGATGCCGATGCCGATCTCGGTCGCGCGCGTAACCGCGACGGTGAATGTGCTGTCCGGATCGCCGGCCGCGCCAGCGAAGACGACGGCCGACGTCACCCCGGCGAGGGCTGCGGCATAGGAGGCGAAATTGCGCAGGATGGTGGCCGCGAACGCGCAGAGCGCGCACCAGAGGGTGAGGCCGGCGAGCAGGCCGATCCGGCTTTGCGGATACAACGCCGTCAGCCCGACGATCGCAACGGCGCCTGTGATCGTGCCGATCGCGCGAAACCGGCCCTTGCGCAGCGAGGCGCCGAGGCTCGGCTGGCACACGATGCTGGCGCTCGTCGCCGACCAATAGGCGTTGTCGAGCTGCAGCCAGAAG
Organism: Aliidongia sp.; assembly: GCA_035310205.1. Classification (GTDB taxonomy): domain Bacteria; phylum Pseudomonadota; class Alphaproteobacteria; order ATCC43930; family CGMCC-115725; genus Aliidongia. The sequence continues at coordinate 43,133 of DATGEK010000121.1, read as the reverse complement.
GAGAGCGCGAGCGCCAGGCTGACCGATGCCCAAAGCCGCAGGCCGAACAGCAGGCATGGCCGCGCCGCTACCCATGTGGCCCACAGCCGCGTGTTTGCGGTGGGCGTTCCGGACGCTTGTGCCGCGGTGTTCACGATATGGGAAAACCCTGCCGCTGCGGCGGAACCCGTCACCCGATAGCACGCTCGGCGCGCCATCGGGTGACGGGTTCATTATGCGCCGCTTTTTCATTTTGATCATCTCGGCGTCCATCAGAGGCGGCGGAGGGACAACCATGAGAAAGGCTCGGCCGCTCCGGAGGAACGGCCGCGCGCGTGGAAGGGAAGCTCGGTTCAGTTCGCAGCGGCGACGTAGGGTTTGACCATCTTCTTCGGGTCGACCACCCGGTCGAACTCCTCTTCGGTGACGAAGCCGAGCTGCAGGGCCGCCTCCTTGAGCGTCAGGTCGTGATCCATCGCGTGATGGGCGATCTTCGACGCCTTGTCGTAGCCGATCACTGGGGCGAGTGCGGTGACGAGCATCAGCGAGCGCTCGACATACTCCGCAATCTTCTTGACGTTCGGCCGGGTGCCTTCGACCAGGAACTTGCGGAAATTCGTGCAGCCATCGGTCAGCAAAGTAATCGACTGGGCGATGTTCTGGATGATCAGCGGCTTGTAGACGTTCATCTCGAGATAGCCGCCGGCGCCGCCGAAGCCGACCGCCACGTCATTCGCCATGACCTGGACCGCGAGCATGGTCAAGGCCTCGGCCTGGGTCGGGTTGACCTTGCCCGGCATGATCGAGGAGCCGGGCTCGTTCTCCGGGATCAAGAGCTCGGCGAAGCCGGCCCTGGGCCCGCAGGCCAAGAGCCGGATGTCGTTGCCGATCTTGTAGAGCGAGACGGCGAGCGTCCTGAGCGTGCCCGACAGTTGCACCAGCGCATCATGCGCGCCCTGCACCGTGAATTTGTTGGGCGCACTCACGAACGGCAGGCCGGTGAGCTTGGCGATCTCGGCCGTGGCGGCTTCCGCGAAGCCGGGGGCGGCATTGATGCCGGTGCCGACCGCGGTGCCGCCGAGCGCCAGGCGATAGACGGCTTTGAGCGCGTCGTCGAGATGCTCGAGGTTCTCCGCCAGCATGCCGGCATAGCCGGACCATTCCTGGCCGAGGGTGAGCGGCGTCGCGTCCTGCATGTGGGTGCGGCCGATCTTGACGATGTCGGCCCAGTCCGCGGCCTTGGCGGCGATGGCGTCGTGGAGCGCCTGGACGGCCGGGATCAGCCGCGCCTTCACGCCGACCGCCGCCGCGACATACATCGCCGACGGGAAGCTGTCGTTCGACGATTGCGACATGTTGACGTGATCGTTCGGATGCACCGGCGCCTTGCTGCCGACCGCCGTGTCGGCGAGTTGGCAGCAGCGGTTCGAGATCACCTCGTTCACGTTCATGTTGAACTGGGTGCCGCTGCCGGTCATCCAGACGTGGAGCGGGAACATGTCGTGGTGCTGGCCGGCCAGGATCTCGTCGCACACCTGGACGATGAGCGCGTGGATCTTGGGATCGAGCCGCTTGCCGGCGTGGTTCGCATGGGCCGCTGCCTTCTTCAGCGTCGCATAGGCGGTGATCATCTCGCGGGGGATCAAGTCGTGGCCGATCGAGAAATGCTCGAGCGAGCGCTGGGTTTGCGGGCCCCACAGCTTGTCGGCCGGGACCTGGACTTCACCAAGGCTGTCGGTTTCGGTGCGGAACTCAGTCATTTCATGTCTCCATTTGGGTAAGTAATCGTTCCCCTGTCGGGGGGATGGGGACCGGCGCGGGTACTGCCGGCGGGTCCGTAGGCGTTCACGGTTGTTCACAGCCGTTCGTATGGCCGTTGCGGCTCATTTCAAGATGAGCAGGACCAGGACCCCGAAGACCGCGAGCACGAGCCGGCTCACGGCGTAGGGCACGGTGTAGCCGATCACCGGCACGGCGCTCTTTGCCGCTTCCTGCACCGCGCCCAAGGCGGCGCTGCTCGAGCGGGCGCCGGCGCAGGCGCCGAACAGAACGGCGGGATGGAACTTGAAGACGTACCGGCCGAGGAGGACGGCGACGATCAGCGGCACCAGGGTCACTGCGACGCCGGCAAGGAACAGGCTGATGCCGTTGCTCTCCAGGCCGGATACCAGGCCGGGTCCTGCATTGAGGCCGACGACCGCGATGAAGCCGTTCAGGCCCACATTGTTGAACACCCACACCGCGGGCTCGGGGATGCGCCCGAAGGTGCGATAGACCGACCGCAGGTAGCCGAAGACCAGGCCGGCGACGAGGGTGCCGACGCTGGGGCTGAGGCTCAAGGGAATGCCGCCGACATGCACGGTGATGGCACCGACGAGGCTGCCGATGACGACGCCGGCCGCCATGAAGGCGATGTCGGACTGGGAGGTCGCCCGATCGACGTAGCCCAGATCCTTGCCGAGCTGCTCCACCTGTTTGCGCGGGCCACGAACCGTCAGCACGTCCCAGCGCTGCAGCACGAGGTCCGGCGTCGGGGTGAGATCCTGGCCGCCGCGTGACACGCGGAGCAGGAACAGCGGACGGCCGAACTGGGCGAGGCCGTCACGCTCGAGCTCGCCGACGGTCCGGTTCGCCGCCTTCTTGCTCGTCACGACCAGGTCCGTCTCTTCGGTCGCGTAGGCCAGCAGTTCGGCATCGTCCACTTCGGGGCCGACCTTCTGCTCCATAAGCTGGAGGGCCTGGGGCGATCCGGCGATCGCCAGCGCCACGCCCCGCCGAATGGCGACGTCGCAATCCGGTTCGAGCAGGCGGTCGTTATCGCGGTAGCGGGTGATGAAGGCACCTTCGAGCGTGGCGTTCAGCTCCCGCGGCGTTCGCCCGACCAGCTCGGCGCTCTCGACCCGGAAAGCCCGCGTCAGCACCGGACGGTAGGCCGAGCCGACGCCCGGTTCCGGCTTCCGCCCACCCTGGGTTGCTGCAAACGTCTTGCAGGCGCCGGGCAGATCGATGCCCAGCAGCTTGGGCGCGAGGGAGGACAGGAACCAGGCCGATGCGGCGGCACCGAACGGATAGGAGACCGCATAGGCGATCGCCGCCAGGCCCGACTGGGACGCCGTCTGCGCCGGATCGAGACCCAGTTCCTTCATGTTGGCGGCGGCGACGCCGAGCGTGCCGGAGTTGGTGTAGCCGCCGGCGAGCAGGCCCGCCGCGAGGCCGGGGCCATAGCCCAAGAGCTTCGCCGCCACATAGGCGCTGAGCAGGCCAGAGCCGCAGACGACGAGGGCGAAGATGACTTGCGGCACCCCGTCTTTCTTCAGGGCCGGGAAGAATTGGGGCCCGGCGCTGTAGCCGACGGCGAAGAGGAACATCGTGAAGAACGTGTCCGCGACGATCGGCGGGATGTGGATGCCGAACTGCCCGATCAGCAGCCCGGCGACGAGCGTGCTGGTGACGGCGCCCAGGCTGAACGTGCCGATCTTGACGTTGCCGAACCAAAACCCGACAGCGAGGGTCAGGAAGAGGGCGATCTCGGGGTAGTCGCGTAAGCTGGAAACTAGAAACTGCATTGCGTGGACCTCCAATAGTCTGTGTTGGTGGGCCCGGACTGCATTCGAGTTCTTTGTCGGCGGTCAGTCGAGCCGGGGCTCGCGGCGTCGTCCTGATGGCCAAGATCTAATATCGACCCGATCGCGGGTCTAATATATGGGCCGGTAGACTTTGATAGTTTATCGGTATGGGCGGCCGCGGATCTCAGGCAATGCCGATACTTCGTCGCTATGGCCGAGGACGGCACTCTTGCTCCGCTTGGCGCGGGGCGTGGAGTTGACGGAGGCCGGAGCGGTGCTGCTCACGACCAATCGCTGCGTTCAACCGAGGGACAGTTTCCGAGCGGTTGCAGCTCAGAAGAGGTCGTCGGCAGGTTTCGCATCTCGGTCGATCTCGCTCATCGACGCATCTTTACCGAACGCTTTGCGATAGCGTCCGGGCGCCACGCCCATCGTGCGCTTGAACGCATGGCTGAAGGCGCTTTCCGATGTGTAGCCAATGGCACTCGCGACCTCGACGACCGCCGTTCCGGCGCGCAGGTCGCGCTCCGCCAGATGCATGCGCCAATTCGTGAGATAGGTCAGCGGTGGCATGCCCATCACGTCCCGGAAGCGCACCGCGAAGGATGTGCGGGACATGCCCGCCTCCCGCGCGAGATCGTCGAGGCTCCAGTCGCGCGCCGGCTCGGCATGCATGCCGGCAAGGGCAGGGGCGAGCCGCTTGTCGCCGAGGCCCCGGAGCCAGCCGCCTTTCTCCTCGGACGAACGCGAAAGATGGGCGCGGAGCGTCTGCACGAACAGAAGCTGGGCCAGCTCCGCTACGACGAGGGAATGACCAGGTCGGCATGGCGGCGCCATTTCCTCGACAATCTGCTCGAGCAGCCACCCAAGGTTCGACGCCGCCGGATCATTGCCGTTGACGTGAATGAGCGGACCCAAGCTACCGAGGAGCAGGGGCTGGCGTTGGGCGTCGATCTGGACCATGCCGCCGAGCATGGTGAAGCCGTCACCCTGGCCGAGCCGGTAATTGCCATCACCGTCCTGGACGTGCGGCGTCGTGACGGCGCCTGAAACAAGCCTCGGATCGCTCGCCAGCACCAGCGAACGGGTGCCGTTCAGGACCAGAACGTCCCCCCGCTCGAACCATACCGGCTTCGGCATCCCCTCCACATAAGACCAGCAATGACCCTCGATCGCGGCGCAGAATTTGATCGCGTCGAGGTTAGCGAAGCGGCGCGCCCATGTGCCACCGGCGACAAGCTTGCCTGAGAGGCTGCACCGGGCGCGGACGAGATTGAGCAGGTCTGAAAGCGGGTCCGCCGTCATGCTTGTATTATCGCGCAGGAAATTCGTGCTCTCAAGCATTCATAATACGGAAGGCTACGGCCAAAGTGCCTCGAACAACATCGGAGACACTCATGCCCACCGCACAAGCGCCCATCGGTTCGGGCTTCGGCGCCGCGACGACCGCCGCCGAGGTCATCGAGGGCATCGATCTGACCAGCAAAACCGTCATCGTGACGGGCGGCTATTCCGGAATCGGCGTGGAGACCGTCCGCGCGTTTCGATCTGCCGGCGCGAACGTCATCGTGCCGACGCGCGATATGGCAAAGGCGAAGGCGAACCTGGCGGAGATGCCGGAGGTGGTACTCGAGGCCATGGATCTGCTGGATCCGGCCTCGATCGATGCTTTCGCGCAGCGATTTCTCGCCGAGAACGACGCGCTGCACATTCTGGTGAATAACGCCGGCGTCATGGCCGCCCCGCTGGCGCGCGACGCGCGTGGGTATGAATCCCAGTTCGCAGCGAACCATCTGGGGCATTTCCAGCTCGCTTGCCGGCTGTGGCCCGCGCTGGTTCGGGCTCGGGGCGCCCGCGTCGTAGCGCTCACCTCCTATGCCCACCGCCGCGCCGGGATCGACTTTCATGACCCCCATTTCGAGCGCCGCGCGTACGACCCCTGGGTCGCCTATGGGCAGTCCAAGACCGCCAACTCGCTGTTTGCCGTGGCACTCGACTCGATCGGCCAGCGCCAAGGCGTCCGCGCCTTCGCCGTGCATCCGGGAGGCATCGTGACGGACCTGGTCCGCCATATGTCGAAGGAAGAGCTCAATGCCAGCAAGGTTCTCGACGAGGCGGGCAAGCCGATCATCGATCCCGAGAACAACAAGAAGACGCCGCAACAGGGCGCCGCGACCAGCGTGTGGTGCGCCACGAGCCCGCAACTCGACGGCATGGGCGGGGTCTATTGCGCCGACTGCGAGATCGCTCGCACCCTTCCTTCCGACGGCTCTGTGGAGCTGCATGGCGTGCGGCCACGAGCGATCGATCCTGTCGCCGCCGGCCGGCTCTGGCAGCTCAGCGAACAGCTGACCGGCGCGACGCTCGACTAAGAGGCCGGGCCGGTGAGCTTCCGATCAACGTTCGGCTCAATGGGGCGCCAGGCGAAATGCGAGGCCGGTCGAAATTCGATGGCCTGTCCACGCACCGGCGTCGAGGATAGCGGGAATTGACGTTCGGCCCCACTGCCCTGGAAGGGATGTGACGCGCAGCGGAGCCGAACGAGCCGGCCCTCTTTTTTGTTCGGTCACGCTTCTCACGATGGGGCGTAAGGAGCGCGGCCGAACGGGCCGGTTTGGGGGGAGGGGCGTCAGAAATTGAACTGCGCGCTCACTTGCATCCGATTGAGTTCGCCACGGGCATTCGCGACGGTTTCGCGCCTGCCATAGATATATTCGATGCCGAGGTTGGTGTTCGGCACGGGACTCCAAATCAAATTGGTGTGCACCGTGTCGATCGATCGGTTGGCGCTCGGGCCGGTGATCTTGATGTCGCTATAGAGCTCGTCATGGCCATAAATGAAGGAGGAGCGCAGATTGTCGAGCCACCAATGCTGATAGGCTCCGTAGGCGCCGAACGCCGTTTCCGAGCCGAGCCGGCCGGTCGTAGCATCGAAATTGGCTGCGGTGCCGACGCCATCCTGGAGATACCGACCAAGGCCGGTGCCGCCGTTGATCTCATAGAAGAACTTGTCCTTCCCGAGATGCGTGTTGATGACGCCTTGCGCCGACAGGCCGTAGCCAAAATCCCTGCCGTTCCGGCCGGTCAAAGGGCCTGAGGCGACGTTGGCCTGGATCTCTCTCGCCAGCGCCGAGAAGGTGAACTGACCCCACGAATTCTTGGTCGTCAGGCGCGCCGTGAAATCGGGGAGCGCGTCGAGATTGTTGCCCGTGGTGCCGCCGGCGCCCGCGTTCACGCTGGCGGAGTTGCTGGCGGCGTTCGGGGACGCGAAGAAATCGCCTTCGGGATTTTCGATCGCCACCGAGAGTGTCGTATCGGACCCCACCGGCTGGGTGAAGCGGATTTGCCCTTGGCGAACGAAAACCTGCCCGGCGGGGCCGTTGAAATCGAGCGTCTCCGCGTAGCTCTCCGGGTCGATGAAATTCGACCAGTACTGGCCCGCCAATACCGGCCCGAGCTCGCCATAGGCATGCCGTATGCGGAATGTCGTCGAATTGGACGAGAACTCGTTGCCGCCGCTGCCGTAGAAGTCGCCTTCGATATAGGTCTTGAGCTGCCCGTACTCGGTCGGCGTCCTGGTCTCGATGTCGAAGCGGGACTGCCGCGCGTCAAGGCGGAAGGAGCCCTGGCGCCGGGCGGCAGGGGTGCCGGCAAGCGGGATCGTCGTCGGGCTGATCTCGTCGCCTTGCGGGGCGTCCGCATCATAGATGGCGTCCAGCTTCACATAGCCGCCGATCCGGAGCGACGTATCCGTGCCCGGGATCCTGAATGATCGGGGGAAGCTGCCTTTCAACGCGTCGAGCACGCTATCGGTCGAGGCGGCAGCAGCGACCGGCTTTGCCTCCATCTGCTGCTGCTGTGCGTCCTGCTTGGCCTCGAGCGCGTTGAGCTTCTTGGTGAGGGTCTGCAACTGGGCTTTTACGTCGCTCAGCTCGTCGGCCATGGCGGGACTTGCGCTCACGCTTGCAAGTAGTCCCAAGGAATAGAGCGGCATTCTGGCGCCAAGTCGACGGCCAGCGGCGGCCGTTGCGAGAGGACGGCCCGTTCGGGAAGTACGTATCACTTGAGAGAACTCCAATGGCGAGCTCTGCAGTCAACAGAGCGTGACGCCTCTCCTGATCGGCCAGACTGGCCTTGTGGATTAGTCTTGATTGGGTCGGGAGACCGCTATCGAGGGCCCGGCTTGCTGTGCAGGTCGTTGAAGATCTGGTCCGAGGTCGCCGGCTTGACATTCATGTCGCTGCAGGCGGCCACCGATGCCGCGATGGCGAGCAGCCCCATCGTCGCCACCACGCGACGCGGTCTTGTCACGCTGACAGCATCCGTGGTTCTCGCGGCGATATTCGCGAAATGCTCGAGGGTAACTGCTCTGAAGATTCTGGCAGTAAAAAGCCTAGAGAAGGCAAATCCAACAACTATTGTCAGCTTGTTCATATAGAGACTCCGTGATCGGTCGAAACGGCATTGTCGCTTCATTGAGGTCTTTCGATGCGACGTGCCGCAGCGAAACCGTTTCACGGCTTTGTGATTGTGCGTGATGAGTAGAAATTTTTTGGAGGGACGTAACGTCGGCGCCGCGCTGGCGAATGAAGAGTCATGGAAAACCACGAACAGACCTGGGCTGAGGCCATGCGCGCCGGGCGTCGGGGAGACGCCGCGGCCTATGAGGACATGCTGGGTGAGATCGCGAATGTGTTGCGTCGGCTGGTTCGGCGACGATTGGCGCGCCTTGGACTGGATATTCATGAGACGGAGGACCTGGTGCAGGAGGTGCTGATCGGTCTGCACACCAAGCGGCACACGTGGGACGAGGGCCGGCCCTTCCTGCCCTGGCTGCATGCGATCGTCCGCCACAAACTGATCGATGCCGTTAGGCGGCTCAGCCGCGCGGCTCGTCGCCGGCGCGACATCACCCCGGACCAATGGGCGATGCTGTCCGAGGTGCCTGCCGAAGACTTCGACCGCGCCCTGGTCAATCTCGACCGCCACGTAAACGGCCTGCCCTTTGGCCAGCGCGAGGTCGTGCGCGCCCTCGCGATCGAGGGGGCTTCGGTGCGCGCAACCGCGCTGAAACTCCAGACCAGCGAAGGCGCCGTGCGCGTGACGCTGCACCGCGCCCTTCAGCGTCTCACCACGGCGGCCAATCTGGAACTTTCCAAACTCTTCGGAGACAAGGCATGAGCTCTGTCAAAGAAACCGATCGTCTGATTCGAGATCTCGCGCATGAGCTCGCAACGAGACGGGGCCGTACTGCTCCCCCACTTCTTCGCCGGCTGCTCTTTGTCGCGGCTCAGTCGCTCGCGATCGCCATCGCCTTGGTCTTCCTTTTATACGGCGTCAGCCCCGAGCTGATGGTGACGGTGCGGAGTGCGCCGTTCCATCACAAATCCGCGTGCACGCTCGCCCTGGCCTGCGGCGGCTTCTTTCTGGTGCGCGAGGCGGCTCGCCCCGAGGGCAAAATGGAGCGACTGCTGGTCGCACTCCTGCCGGGGTTGGCCTTGCTGGCCCTCGGCGGTGCGACGGACGCATCGGGCCTCCGGACCCTTGGGCTGTCAGGCGTGGCCTTCCCGAACTGCATCGGATCGATCGTCCTCGTTTCGCTGCCAGCGCTTGCGATGATCGTCGGCACGCTCAGGACCGGCGCGCCGACACGTCCGATCATGGCGGGCGCGGCCGCCGGGCTGCTCGCGGGTGCGCTTGGTGCCGCCGCTTACGGGTTCGCCTGCAAGCAGGACGGAGGGTTGTACGTGGCGATCTGGTATAGCGCCGGCATGCTGATCGTCGCCGGTCTCGGCGCGCTCTGGGGAAGGCGTGCGCTGGCTTGGTAGACCCGCACAGCGCTGCCACTCACGCTTTGGATATGGCTGGAGATTAGAATGAAAGTGCTCGCTTTCCTCGCAGCGGAGAGTCGTCCGCAAATGGCTCGCTGGGCGCCTCTCGCGCTTCGCCTGATGGTCGGCTACGGCTTCATGGAGCATGGCTACGCGAAGCTCGCCCGGGGCTCGGACTCCTTTTCCCATATCCTGCAGGCCCTGGGCGTGCCGATGCCGGAGCTTCTAGCCTGGGCCACCATCCTGGTCGAACTGTTCGGCGGTGCCGCCGTGCTGCTGGGTGCGTTCATACCCGTCGCCAGTATACCGATGGCTGCGGTGCTCCTCGTCGCCATCGTCACCGTCCATCTCCCAAACGGGTTCAGTTCGATCAAGCTGGAGGCCGTGACCGCCGCCGGGCCCCATTTCGGCCAGCCGGGCTACGAGACGGACCTCCTCTATTTCGTCTGCCTTGTCGCCCTGATCCTGGGCGGGGCGGGCCCCTGGTCGATCGACAGTCTCGTCAGGAAATGGGTGAAGGGATCCTCGTAGTGATCACGTCGAGGACTCGAGCCCGGAGCCGAAACCGATCGGGCGGCCTTGCCCGGGTCGCCGCCCGTCGGCAGATCATGCCCGTGGCCTTCGAATTCTCTCTGGCCGTGCTATCGTAGGTTCCAGCTGCATTCGCGAGGGGACGGTGGATGATACGCCTCAGCATCGTCACGGCCTTGCTCCTCGCCGCTCATGCTTATGCAGCGCCGCCGCCGGACGCCGATCCGACCCTCGCTCCCTGGTTCCAAAGCCTGCGCCAGCCCAGCACGGGATTGCTCTGCTGTTCGGTCGCCGACTGTCGCGCCGTCGACTCCCGGGAAACGTCGGGCGGCTACGAGGTCTTCATCGACAACAAATGGCTGCCGGTGCCGCCCGAGAAGGTATTGCAGCGCGCCGACAACCCGGTCGGCCGCGCCGTCGTGTGCTGGACCAAGCTTGCCGGCATCATGTGCTTCGTCCGGGCGCCCGACACGTGAGCGGAACGTGTCTCAAAAAAATGGAGCCCGAAAGCCTGTCGGCTCCCGGGCTTTGATCCGGTAGGTGGCGGAATCCCCCGTTCCGCTGGACTCCGGGCTGCTCAGGCCGCGCGAGACGGCCGCGTTGGCAGCTTGTGGGCTTCGACTGGCGGGGCCGGCGGCAGGTTCGTGTCCCGCGGCAGGTTCCGGAAGACGTCGAACAACTCGAGGGTGCCGGCGCGCGTGATGTCGTTGATTGCCCGCAGATCGGCCAGCGTCTCGTCGAAGGCGTTCCGCGCGGTGGCGACCTGCTTGGGCACGACGTCGGCAGGGTCGCGGACTTCCAGCAGCAGCTTCATCTCGCTCGCGAACTGCTCCGCCTCCTTCTGCAGCAGTTCGAACTGCTTGGCGATGACGGCGGAAAAAGTGGAGGAGATGATCTCGGTCGCGCGGCCGAAGGCGTCGATCTGCCGTTGCTGAGTCTCGATCAGGCTCTGGGGGTCGAACCCGAAGGGTGCAAGGTCCGGCGGCGGGGCGGCATCAGCGGTCGAAGGTGCAGGGCTTTCCGTCATGACTCTCATCCTTCTGTAAGGGGGAGATCAATCGCCGGGCGCTTTGGCCGTATCGCCTTGGGCGTCGCGGCAGCATGATATCGACAGCAAAAATGAGCTTGGATCGGGGACCATCGAGGAATCGTCGCCGAGCGGACGAAGCTGTGGCGAGTTCGTCGATCCGATCAAGTCGATCCTAGTTTCGTGAGGATTGGCCCGTCAACATTGTCATAAATGAATATTGATTATGACATCCTTCGTGATCTCACCAATCTGGTTCTGTTCGCCACGAACACTTATGAAAGTACCGCGAATCGTCGGCGCGGGCGCGGCGGCGCTTGTGGCGGAACGCCGCGGGCGGCGGTCGGGACGAAGGGGTTGATCGGCTGAGATGATCGACGCCCCGCGGGGGCGTCGATCGAAGGAGCGAGGGCGCGCCGGCGGCACGCCCTCGGCGGTGGTCAGTTCAATCCCGCCGCATGGGCCTGGTTCGTGGCGCTCGTGATCGCCGCGGCGACGTCTGAGGCGAGGAGCAGGCCCCGGCTGGCCAGGTGGTTGGCGGCCGCGGTCGCCGCCGCGGTATAGCCGGCGAGATTGCCGTAACGTTCCTGCAGCGACGGCCGGTGGTCATGCGCTGCCAGCCGCTGCGCCTTGGTGAGCGCGAACGGGATCCAGCTGCCGGTCAGGTCGCAGGCATCGCCCTCGCTGAAGCCCGCGGCGCGGACATTCCAGCCGGTGTAGGTGCCGAGCGGCGCGCGGAGCGTGACCGAGCGCAGGCCGTCGATGTCGTTGCCGTCGGAATTGACCTGCGGCACCAGGGCCGGATAACGCCGGAACGGGATCGGCGGTTCGACCGAGATGATCCCGCTGAGATCGTCAGAATCGTAGAAGAAGCCGCGGAAATACACGGTACGGGTATTGAACAGGGGATGCGGGTCCACGACCGTCGGAATGGTCGGGAAGACGAACTGGTTGAGCGGAACCAAGGTATGGCGTTCCAGCGAGGAATGCCGGCTCCGCGGCGGCTCGGTGCCGTTTGCGACCCAGCTCTGGAGCGCCGCCAGAAGCGCGCGGATGTTGTAGGTGTAGGAATTGGTGTTCGGCAGCTGCTGGCAGATGCCGGTCGAGGTCGGCAGCGCCGCGACCGGCGAGAAGCCGCCGTGCTGCGTGCTGGAGAACTCGTAGATCCTGACGTTCTGCGGCAGGTGCTCGTCACGCTGACCCGATGGATCGGTCGTATCGCCGGCCCCGGACGCTTCCCAATATTCGATGTCGCTCATGGTATGGACGATTTTGGGGCAGGTCTCGGACATGCGGCAGCGATCGAGCAGGCCACGGTATTGGCCAGTCAGCGGGTCGAAGCTCGGCTCGTAGGTCAGCGGGCCGTCCGGGCCGGGGTATTGCTTCTCGGTGTGCTGGGTGCCGGCCAGGCGGCCGGGCTGGGCGAAGCGGACGTTCATGTAATTGCGGACGGAGCCGATGTGCGGCTGCATCCCGTCATAGACCTGGCGGTGAAATTCGTCCTCGTTGAAGCCCAGATCGAGGAAGGTGCGCAGCAGCCGGCCGCTCTGCGAGATGCCGTTCAGCAGCGTGTATTTGATCGCGCCGGCGAGCGGATTCGCCGTGCCGGTGTCATCCTTCTTGGCATGGTGCAGGAAGGCGGTGACGTCGCGGATCGCAGCGAGACCCAGCCCCATCACGATCGGATCTTTGGCCGTATAGATCAGCTCGTAGATGTGGTTGGTGTCGAAGCCGTTCTTGAGGCAGACCTTCTGCGGGTTCGGCGTGCCCGGGAACGGCACGCTGGTGCAATCCGCATAGGCCCAGTCGCTGTTGGGGATCGTGACCTTCGGATCATTCTGATGGACGCGCATCGTCATCGTGTCGTGCGAATTGTCGAGCGTGACGGTCGCGTAGCCGGGCGTGTTGGAACTGGAATCGGCGAGGATGTTCTGGGTCGTCGCCGCGGTGCTGAGGATGAACTCGGCGCGCACGACGCCGGTGATGGTCTTGCCGCCCGGGAAGTGCGGGATGACCGGTGTCATGGTGACGAGGGTCGACAGCTGCGACAGATCCGACTGCCAGCCCGCCCAGACCAGGGTAAAGCCCTGTTCTTCCAGGAAGCCGTCGCCGGCCGGGTTTGTCGTCGTCGCCCCGACATTATAGAAGCCGGGGTCGAGCTTGTTGCCGCGGTTCACGATCTCGAACAGCAGCGTGTGATTGCCCTTGCTTTCGTCGACCGGCTTGAGGATCGAAATTTTGGTCGAATATTCGACCATGCCGTGCGCATTGCGCGGCGCGAGCTGGATATCCTGGATGACGGCGTTCAGCGGATCGCGCGGATCGAGTTCGCCGTTGGCGGTGCCGTCGAGTTCCTCATAGGCGCCGGTCGTGCCGAAGCTGGTCGTGCCATAGGGTTGAGTGGGGGCGCCGAGTACGATGCTGGTGACGCGGGCATCGGCCGTCGGCGCAAGGCCGACGAGTGTGATCAAACTGACTGCAAGGCATCCGGCCAGGGGCCGGAGATGGCTCGTGGAGCGTCGTTTTATCACGATTTCCTCCCAGATTTTTTCCCCTTGTTTGCCTCTTTTGTTTGTGAATTTTCGCCGAAAATTATACCCGTCTGGGAGGGTGATCAATGAAATGGCAAAGATACCTAATCACTTTATAGTTGTGTTCGCGATGCGCTCCACCCACCGCGGGTGATTGCGATGAGTATTGGTTCGATATGCGTCGTAGCGCGCGATATTGCCGGTGTTCGGTCGGGAGAAGCGGGCGAAACTCCGAGTAAATCCATGCGTAAATCTGCATATTTATTGGAGTACGTCCGGGCTATCGCGCCATCGGCGTCGCGTGTCGAAATCTAGACACGATCGGCCCTTTCCAGAGCAATGGTTTGACCCGGCTGCGGGCCGAAAGGGACGCCTGATGGCCAAGCGGCAGCGCCCATCGCGACATTGTATCGCGGCCCGGTGCGGGGCAGGGCACGGGCCTGTCCTCAGCGGCTGGAAGCCTGGGCATCCGCAGGGCGGAAGAAGGCCTGGCGATCGGTCTCCGACGCCAGGACGCCCGAGCGGATGCGAAGCAGGTCCTTCCGCGCGACCAGCCCGACCACACGGTGATCGCCCGGATCGACGATTGGAATGCGCCCCAGGTCCTCCACCACCATCAGATCGGCGAGGCGCCCCAGGACCTCGTCGGGATAGCCGACCGAGACGGCCGTGTCCGAGAGCGCATCATAGAGCGTGTCCGACCCGTGCCGCCTGTCCATCCGCCAGCGGAGCGCATCCGATCGCGTCGCCATCCCGACGAGCCGGCCGTCGCCCGCCAGCACCGGATAGGATTTGTGCCGGCGTTCCGGCGAGGCGAAAAACTCGGCGGCGGCCTCGATCGTCATCGTCGCCGGCAGGGTATCGACGGCCGTCACCATGACGTCCTTGACCCGAATGAGCTCGAACGGGTCGATGCTGTATTCCCGCGTGATGTGCTGGCCGCGGCGGGCGATCTTCTCGGTGAGGATCGAGCGCTTGAGCAGCAGCACGGTGACGGCGTGGGCCGAGCAGGTCGCCGCCAGCAACGGCAGCAGTGTTCCGAGATTGCCGGTCAATTCGACTGCGAACAGCACCGCCGTCAGCGGCGAGCGCATGGTGCCGCCCATCATCGCCGCCATGCCGAGCAGTGCCCAGAACGAGGCGCCGCCCGGCAGGAACTGTCCCTCCAGCCAGCCGGCCAGGCCGCCGAGGATCAAGATCGGCGCAAGGACTCCGCCGGAGGTGCCCGAGGCGAGCGCCAGGATCCAGATGGCGGACTTCACGGCCAGCAGCCTGCCGACTTCGCCGAGCACCATATGGCCGGACAGCAGGTCGCCGATGATGTCGTATCCGACGCCGAGCGCCCGCGGCTCGAGGCAGCCACCCAGCCCGACCAGCAGGCCGCCGAGCAGTGGCCACCACATCCAATGCAGCGGAAGATGGTCGAACAGATCCTCGGCCGCATAGAGCAGCCGCGTCATGGCACCCGATTGCAGCCCCGCGACGATGCCGACCCCGACGCAGGCCGCCAGCCCCCACCAGGGCAGGTCGACGGCGGCGGCGAAGGGGAACAGCGGGCCATGCCCGAACAGCAGCGGCCGCCACGCGGCCGACACGACGGCGGCCGCGGCTACCGGGATGAAGCTGCGCGGCTTCCATTCGAATAGCAGCAGCTCGACCGCCAGCAGCACCGCGGCGATTGGCGTGCCGAAGATCGCCGTCATGCCGGCGGCCGCACCGGCGACCAGCAGGGTCTTTCGTTCCGCCGCCGTCAGATGGAAACATTGGGCGAAGAGCGAGCCGAGGGCTCCGCCGGTCATGATGATCGGCCCCTCGGCACCGAACGGACCGCCGGTGCCGATCGAGATGGCGGACGACAGCGGTTTCAGAACCGCCACTTTCGGCTGCATGCGGCTGCTGCCGATCAGGATCGCCTCGATCGCCTCGGGAATGCCGTGGCCGCGAATTTTCTCCGACCCGAAGCGGGCCATGAGCCCGATCGCCAGCCCGCCGAGCGCCGGTGCCGCGACCATCCAGACGCCGGGGACGGCCGTTGCCATCGAGAAATTCGCGGTACTGAAGCGTCCGGCCCAGACCAGGTTCGTCGTCAGCGCGATCAGCTTCAGCAGCACCCATGCCGCGCCGGCGCTGCCGACCGCAAGCGCCATGCCGATCAGGACCAGGACTTGGCGGTCGGCCGTGAAGTCGCCCGGCACTTCGCGGTGTCGTAATGGTGATGGAGCTTGCGGGGCCGTCTGGCGCATGGTCGTCGTCCGGAGATCTGAAACGGACGACGTAGATATATCGTGATACGATATATATCAAGAGATCGAGTCGAAGGGAGCGTGTCGATGACCGGCACAAGGTCGATCAGCGAAGAAGATTACGAGACATTGGCGGCCTTCCGGCATGCCTTGCGCCGCTTTCTGGCGTTTAGTGAAAATGCTGCGCGCGCGAGCGGGCTTACCGCCCAGCAGCATCAGGCGATCCTGGCGATCAAGGGGCATGGCGCCGGCCGGCCGATGACGATCGGCGATCTGGCCGACCATCTGCTCATCCGCCATCACAGCGCCGTCGAACTCGTCGGCCGGCTCGTGCAGGCGGATCTGGTCGATCGGTCGGAAGTAGAGGAAGACCGGCGGCGCGTCGTTGTCGGCCTGACACCCAAGGCCGAGACGATCCTCCTGGAACTGTCGGCCGCCCATGTCGACGAATTGAGGCGCAGCCGTGCGCTGCTGATGCAGCTCCTGGAGCGGCTCGACGGTCCCTGAAGCCTCCGCCCCGGGCCGGGCCGCTTCAGTGGGTCAGCGGCGGCAGGCTATGTGCGATGTGAAAGCGATGGAACCGCGCCCGCGCCGCCCGCAGCCGCTGGCGGTATTCCTTCAACTGCGTGTGGCGCAAGCCGAGGAGGATCGGCAGGCCGATGGACAGGACGATCCACAGGAGACCGATTTCCAACCATGTCATGGCCCTGCCTCCTTCGAACGTCATGGCAATGCGCCGGGCTTTAACAAGTGTGGCGAAATTTGGATGCATAAAAAAATCCGCAGGCGCGGCCGGCGCGAGGGGCTTGCACCCGGTGGCGCAAGCCGGGTTAAGCTCGCGCCTCCGGCGAGCACGGGCTTGCGGGTGATGGGGAATGCCATGCGGTCGATAAAGTTGCGCGTGCTCGGTTTTGCCTTGGCCGGTCTGCTGACCGCGGCCACGGCCGGCGCCGCCGAGGTCAAGGTGATGAGCTCGGGCGGGTTCGCGGCCCCCTACAAGGCGCTGGCGCCGCAGTTCGAGCAGCAGACGCACGATCATCTGGAGATCGCCTGGGGCCCGTCGATGGGCACGACCCATGACGCGATCCCGCTGCGGCTGGAGCGGGGCGAACAGGTCGACGTGCTGATCATGGTCGCCTCGGCGCTCGACGATCTGGTGAAGCAGGGCAAGGTGGTGCCGGCCAGCCGGGTCGAAATCGCGCGCTCCTACATCGGCATGGCGGTCAAGGCCGGCGCGCCCAAGCCCGACATCTCGACCGTGGACGGGCTGAAGCGCGCGTTGCTTGCCGCCAAGTCGATCGCCTATTCCGACAGCGCCAGCGGCGTCTACCTCTCGACCGAGGGCTTCAAGAAGTTAGGCGTCGCCGACCAGATCGCTGCTAAGAGCCATATGATCCCGGCGACGCCCGTGGGCGAGATCGTGGCGCGGGGTGAGGCGGAGCTGGGCTTCCAGCAGCTGAGCGAGCTGATGCCGGTGCCGGGCATCGACCTGGTCGGCCCGCTGCCGCCCGAGGTGCAGAAGATGACGCTCTATGCGGCCGGCATCTCGGCCAGTTCCAAGGAGCCGGCGGCGGCCAAGGCGTTCATCGCATTCCTCACTTCGCCCGGTGCGGCGCCGACGGTTAAAAGTTTCGGGCTCGACCCAATCACGGCGTCCCCCTAAAAAGCTGCCGAATATGCTTATATTCGCGGATGACAGACGAAAGCGAACAGGATTGGCTTGACGACTGGACGATCGATCGGGATCGGTCGATCAAGCTGCAGGTCTATGGCGTGCTGCGCCAGGCGATCGTCGGGGCGCGGCTCGCCCCCGGCCGCGGCCTGTCCGAGAAGGATCTGGCCGAGCTCTTGGGGGTCAGCCGGACGCCGGTGCGCGAGGCGCTGAGCAAGCTCGCCGACGAGGGGCTGGTCACCATCCTGCCCCAGGCCGGCTCGTTCGTGGCGCCGCTGTCCTATGCCGGCGTGGTCGACGCGCAATATATCCGCGAGCTGCTGGAATGCGGCGTGGTCGCCGATCTGGCCCGCCGGGTGACGGCGGAGGATCTGGCCGGGCTCGATGCCCTGATCGCGGCGCAGAAGCGCGCGGTGGCGGCCGGCGATCTTGCGGGTTTCCATGGGCTTGACGACGAATTCCACCGCACCCTGGCGCTGCAGTCCGGTCACCCGAGCGTCTGGACCGCGATCGACCAGGCCAAGACGCAGATCGACCGGGTGCGGCGGCTGTCCTTGCCGGACCCAGGCCGCCCGGCCGTTGCGATCGCTCAGCACGAGATGATCCTCGTGGCCCTGGCCGCGCACGATGCTCTGGCCGCCGGCGCTGCGATGCAGCGACACCTGCGCGAGGTGCTGAGGATCCTGGACGAGCTCAAGGCGCGGGTTCCGGCCTTCTTCCTGCCCGGCGGCGACGCGGATCATCCGGCCGGGCCGGTGGCGCCGCCCCCGCCACGGCGCGCCGGCCGGCGGCGTGCCCCGGTCCGCAACGGCTACCGGTTCGGCGCCAACTCCTGACCCTCGGACTGCGGTCAAAGGTCACGGGCCAACCGGCCCGGGCCACCCGTCGTGCTGCTCGCTCGATCAAAACTGATATGGTAGTGTTTCAGAAAGTCGGCAGGCACGCATCTTCCACAATCCCAAGAAAATCCGGGGAGTGCCTGACGATGACGGATGAGCGGTTGATCCTTTCCCGCCGTGCCATGCTGGCCGGAACGGCTGCCGGGGCGGCGGCGCTGGGGCTGAAGATGCCGGCCTGGGCGCATGATGCGGACGATCCCTGGCGCCAGGCCCGCGCCATCGCTGACCGGCTGGAAGCGCAGCGCGCTCTGCCCGCGTTCCTCGGCCGGGCGTTCCGCCAGTTCCGCGTCACCGCCTATGGCGCGACGCCGTGCCAGATCGTCACAATCCCGTTCCTCTACCTCTCGGCGACCACATCCGGCCCGGGCCTGGCGCCGGCGACCGGTTCGTTCGATTGCCATGCCGCCTTCGCCGCCGCGATCGCCGCCTGCCACCGGGCCGGCGGCGGCCGGGTCGTGGTGCCGGCGGGCAACTGGTATTGCGCCGGGCCGGTCACCTTGCTGAGCAACGTCGAGTTCCATCTGGCCAGCGGCGCGCAGATCTGGTTCAGCCCCAACCCGGCCGACTATGCCAAATACGGCTCCTATGATTTCGGCACCAACGGCAAGCTGGTGCAGTCGCGCTGGCAGGCCAACGACTGCTTCAACTTCTCGGCCATGGTTTATGCCAAGGACCAGGAGAACATCGCGCTCACCGGCGAAGACTGGACCAGCATCCTCAACGGCCAGGCCGGTACGCTCTACAATGCGACCAATTGCTGGTGGACCTGGAAGGGCAGCGTCGGCACCGCCGGCTTCGTCGCGGGCCAGCCGTCGGAAGGCACCGCCAATCCGCTCAACCTGCCGCTTGGCCCGCTGAACCCGGCGCTCTCGACCGCCGAGGTCAACCTGATCGAATTCGGCTCGGCCGCCGGCGGCACCGGCAGCGCCTATACCAAGGACAGTTCCTACCTGCCGGCGCTGTCCGAGGCGAACATTCCGCTCGCCGCCCGGGTCTTCGGCATCGGCCATCAATTACCGCCGTGCATGATCGAGTTCTTGAATTGCCGCAACGTGTGGCTCGAGGGCTACCAGGTGACCAACACGCCGTTCTGGCAGCATCACCCGATCGCCTGCCGCGACGTGGTCATCCGCAATGTCTATGCGAACAGCGTCGGGCCGAACAATGACGGGTTCGATCCCGAGGCTTGCGATCAGGTGCTGGTCGACCAGGTCACCTTCAATACCGGCGACGATTGCATCGCGATCAAATCGGGCAAGGACAACGACATCGAATACGGGCCGGCGCAGAACCACGTCATCCGCAACTGCACCATGAACAGCGGCCATGGCGGCATCACGCTCGGCAGCGAGATGTCGGCCGGGGTGAAGAACATCTTCGCCGAGAAGCTCAGCATGCAGAACCAGAACTTCGCGACCAACCCGCTCAACATCGCGATCCGGGTCAAGACCAACCTCAATCGCGGCGGCACGGTTGAGAATCTCCATGTCCGCGACGTGACCCTGCCGAACGGCATCAACCTTACGCCCAGCTTCTACAAGCCGCTCGCCGGCAGCCCGGTGCCGGCCAATACGGTCTCGACCAACCAGGGCGGCGTGATCACCTTCGACTGCGACTATTCGCCGGGTTCCGACAACGTCCGCATCCGGCCGCCGACGGTCAAGGACATCACCATCACGAACGTGACGGTGACGGCGCCGCCGGGCGCCACCGCCAGCTGCTACCAGGCGATCATCGTCCAAGGCCCGGTCGCGGCCGACTATGACGGCCTGACCAGCCCGCCGCCGACCGTCGTGCCGGTCGAGAACGTGACGATCACCAACTGCAATTTCGGCACGCCGGTGAACACGGCGGCGCCGATCTATCTTTTCAACGTCCAGGGCTTGACCCTGAGCAACGTGACGATCGCCGGCACAGTCTACAACAGCGTGCTGTCGGCCTGACCTCGAGGGGCGCCGGCCGGGCATTCTTCGCCCGGCCGGTGACTGCCGGCTTCATCGATGTGGTGACTGTTCAGAGCCAACTCATCTGCCCTGGTTCGATACGACCACGGCCTCGTCATTCTCGCCGGTTCCGGCGGCGCTCCATCGCTCCGCCGCCAACTCGATGAATGCCTTGACCAGGGGTGAAAGGTGCCGGCTGCTCGGGTATACGACATAGAGGCCGCCGACCGGTGTCGTGTAACCGTCGAGAACACGGCGCAACCGCCCGTCCTCCATTGCCGCCGCGGCGGCCCGGTGGGGTAATTGGGCGATGCCGTGGCCGGCAATCGCAGCGGCAATGACCACCTGCATTTCGTTGGCGGCGAAGCGTCCGGACACCGTGACCGTTTCCTGGCCATGCGAACCTTCCAGCATCCAGTGCGCATTGGCTGTCGACGGGCCTGCGATGACGCAGTGATGGCGCGCGAGGTCCGCCGGCACGGCCGGCACGCCATGGCGCGCGAGATAATTCGGGCTGGCGCACAGAATTCTATGCGCAGAGCCGAGCTTGCGGGCGATCAGTGTGGAATCTGGAAGGATTCCGGTGCGGAATGACAGGTCGATACCGTTCTCGACGAGGTTGAGTTTGTCGTCGGTCAGGCGCAACTCGACTTTGGTTTTCGGATAAATCGCCAGAAAATCGAAAACCGCGCTGGACAGAAAGTAACCGCCAAAGCCGACCGGAGCCGAGATCCGGATCGTGCCCGAAGGCTCCACTCTCGCTTCCGCGAGTCGCAGGTTCGCATCTTCGATTGTTCGCAATGCCCGGCTGCTCTCCGCGTAATAGAGACGTCCGGCGTCCGTCGCATTGAGGCTGCGTGTCGTGCGCTGAAGCAAACGGACCCCGACCTCACGCTCAAGCGCGGCAATGCGGCGACTGACCGTGGTCTTGGGCATGCCCAGCAGGCGCGCGGCGGCGGTGAAGCTGCCGGCCTCGATGACGCGAGCGAACACCACGATATCGTTTAGATCGAGCATTGTAGCCATCATTGGGATGATGTTTCCCAATTATAGTCCATTATGGACCAATGCCGCAAAGCCCAACTCTGCTCCATGCGAAACCACAAGGAGCAGACCCATGGCCACCAAACGAAGCGTTCTGGTTACCGGCGCTACCGGCCAGCAGGGGGGCGCAGTTGCTCGCGCCCTGCTGTCCAGGGGGCATAGCGTCAAGGCGCTGACCCGTAAGCCCGATAGCGATGCTGCGCGAGAGTTGAAGTCGGAGGGCGCCGAGGTCGTCGTTGGCGATCTCAATGACGCTGCTGCCACTCTGAGGGCCGCCGGCGCCGTCGACACCATGTTCCTGATGGGCAACAGCTACGAGGCCGGTGTCGAGGAGGAGATCCGCCAGGGGATCATTGCCGCCGATGCGGCGAAGGCCGCTAAGGTCGGCCATTTGATCTATTCCTCCGTCGCGGATGCAAACAAGAAGACCGGCATTCCGCATTTCGACAGCAAGTATGTCGTCGAGAAACATATCGCCGGGCTCGGCATCCCCTACACGATCAGCGCGCCGGTCGCCTTCATGGAGAACATCGTCGCGCCGTGGTCGATCGGTGCGCTCAGCCAAGGCACGCATGCGTTCGCGATGCCGCCCAAGCGCCTGCTCCAGCTGGTGTCCTTGGCCGACATCGGGGCTTTCGTCGCTGCCTTGGTCGAGCGGCGCGAGCAGGTGTTCGGCAAGCGGTTCGATTTCGCCGGGGACGAGTTGTCCGGCGAGGAGCAGGTGAAAATCCTGTCGCACGCCATCGGCCGCCCCATCAGCTATCAGGAAATCCCGATCGCCGCGGCTCGCCGTCAAAGTGAGGACGTGGCCCTCATGTTCGAATGGTTCGACAGCGTCGGCTACGACGTCGATATCGCCGCCCTGCACAGGGATTTTCCGGAAGTCCGCTGGCACAGCTTTGGCGACTGGGCGCGCGAGTTCGATTGGAGCGCCCTGGAGCGGACGTCCCCGGCCGCCTGAGTTCCTATGGACATGCCGGGCGATGAGGCCCGGACGGAAGCTGCTCTCGCACCCTGGTCGGCACGAGCGCAGCGCGTACGATTACTTCAGCGGTGGCTGGCGGCGGGCCGGGTTTGCCCGTCGCCATCTATCCCCACTTCTTCGCGGCGGCGGTGATGGCCGGTGCGGCCTTCGCCAAATCCTCCGGCGCCATGACCGGCAGGAATTCGACGTCCGCATGCAACCACAGGAACAGGGGCTCGGCGATCGCGGGAATTTCCGAGGCCTCGTTCACATTGAGCACGATATAGCCGCCGCGCTGGCCGTTCATGGCCGTGAAATAGGCGGCTTCCGCCTTCATCTCGGTCAAGAGCTCTCGCATCTTTTCCCCAAATTCGGGGGCGCAGAGCGCGGCATTTCCCGCCTCGATCGGGACTCTGAACTTCACGATGTACCGCATGATACCCTCCCCAAGCACAGGCTTCGGAGCGAGCCCTTGGCCCCCTAAGGGTAGCGAACGGAGGGGGGCGGATTGGCCGGCGGGTTCTCGACTCGCGCCGGCCAACGCGACGGTGAGCCCATTCCACGGGGAAACAGGCTCGGCCTCTTTGGGCCGGACTGTCAATTCCCGACGATGGTAACGGGGCCTGCCTTATTCGGTCGGGCTTTGTTCACCGCGCTTGATCTCAGCCAGCGACCGCCTGTGCGCGCAGCCTGGTGAGGCTTTCCTGCTGGGCGATGACCGCGTTCGCGCGGCGAAACACTTCCCGCAGGTGGCGGCGCATGGCGGCGACGGCCTGGCCTTCATTGCAGTTCGCGAGCCCCTGCAGGATTTCGCGATGCTGTTCGATCAGCAGCGGGATGTGGTCGGCGTCGAGCACGAGCGTCAGATGGCGGACGCGATCGAAGTGGATCTTGGTCTGGCGAATCACCGTCCAGACGTCGTCGTAACGGCTAAGCCGCGCGATGGCGTCGTGGAATGCCTCGTCATGCTCGTAGAAGGCCTCGCTCTGGCCGGCGGCCGCCGCTTCCTCCTGGCGCTCGATGATCTCCGTCAGTTCGCGCAGCGACGTCGCATCGATGTAGCGAACCGCTTCGCCGAGCAGCGCGCATTCGAGATGCTCGCGGATGAACTGCGCGCTGCGGAAGGCCTCGAACGAGATCGGCGCCACGAAGCTGCCGCGCTGCGGCAGGATGCGGACGAGATTGGCCTCGGCCAGCTTGATGAGCGCCTCGCGCACCGGCGTGCGGCTGACGCCGAGCCGTTGGCACAGGTCGAGCTCGGCCATCGGCGTGCCGGGGGGCAGGATGCCGCGGACAATGTCGCTCAACAGGCGCTCATAGACCTGATCTGCCAAACGACCGCTCTGTCGATCGGTATCATTCATGGCCAAGGCGGTTCGGCTCCATCGGGTGTGGGGTGCGCGTTTGTCTGCGGGCGATCATCCATCCGATTATGCCATCAAAGGAAGCCGATCGAGATCCAGGGAATGGCGATGATCAGGATCAGCGCCACGACCAGCGCGCCCAGGTGAGGCCAGACATGGCCGATCACATCGTCGGGCGAGGCGCGGCCGATGGCGCAGGCGAGATAGAACCCGACGCCGAACGGCGGCGTGAACAGGCCGAGCCCCATGGAGAAGACGGCGACGATCGCGTAATAGACCTCGTTGATGTGCATCAGCCGGGCGATCGGGAACAGCAGCGGGCCGAACAGCACGATGGCCGGCACGCCTTCGAGCACGCTGCCCAGGACGACGAACATCACGGCGGAGATGGCGACGAAGCCCCACTGCCCACCCGGCACGGCCGCCATCGCCGTCACCAGATCCTGCGAGAAGCCGGACTGGGTGAGCGCCCAGGCCATGCCGGTCGCGGCGCCGACCACGAGCAGGATGGCGCCCGAGAGCGACGCCGTGTCGACCAGGATCGGATAGACCCGCCGCCAATCGAACTGGCGATAGACGAAGATGCCGACGAGGACGGTGTAGATGACGCCGATGGTGGCGACCTCGGTCGCCGTGGCGACGCCCTCGACCACAGCGGTGCGGATCACGATCGGCAGGCCCAGGCCGGGCACCGCCAGCACGAGGAGCTTTGCCCGGGTCCGGAGATCGACCCGGCGGGCGGTGCTCATGTCTTCCTTCCGGGTCTGGAAGAAGACCACGACGGACATCGCGAGCATGCCGACCACCGCGGGCAGCAGGCCCCCGGTGAACAGGGCCGCGATCGAAACGCCGGTCACCGACCCGACCGTGATCAGCACGATCGAGGGCGGGATGGTCTCGGACATGACGGCGGAGGCCGACAGCAGCGAGACCAGATCGCCATGACGGTTGCCGCGCTTCAGCATTTCCGGGAATAGCGCCGGCGCGATCGCCGCCATGTCCGCGGCCTTGGCGCCGGAAATGCCGGAAACGAGATACATGGCGCCAAGCAGGACATATTGCAGGCCGCCCCGCAGATGTCCGACCAAGGATACCAGGAAGGCGATCATCGCCCGGGCAAGGCCCGCGACCTCGATCAACGCGCCGAGCAGCACGAACATGGGCACGGCCAGCAGCACCAGGTTCGACATGCCGGCGCTGATCCGCGCCGGTACGATGGACAGCGGGATGGTGCTGGTGAAGTGCAGATAGGCAACCGTCGCCAGCACGAAGGACAAGGCGATCGGTATGCCGAGAACCATGCAGAAGCTCAAGAGCCCCAGGAAGAAGATCAGCAGGTTGAAGTTGCCGAGATCGTCGAAGAACGGCATCGCCAGATAGAGGATGCCGCCGAGCGCCGTCATGAAGGCGAGCGAGCCGGCGACCTGCAGGGCCGTCGAATATTGCACCAGCTTGTCGACAGCGGTCACGAGCATCAGCACCACGCCGACCAGCAGCGCCGATTCCCGCCAGGCCTCGCTGATTTCCAGAACCGGCGTCGCGCCGGCCATGTGGTTCTGCATGTGCTTGAGGCTGGGCGGCACGAGGGCCGCCAGCACCGCGCAAACCAACACAAGGCCGAGCGCATCGGCGCGGGCGCGCCAAGCCGGCGACATGTTGCGGACGAAGGTGGTGAGCCGCATATGCTCGCCACGCCTGAGCGCCACCACGGCCCCGAGCATCGACAGCCACACGAACAGCACGGCCGCCAGCTCGTCCGACCAGGCCAGGGGCTGGCTGAAGAGATAGCGCGCCGTGGTCGCCCAGCCAAGCAGAGCGGCTTCCGCCACCACCAGGAGAGCGGCCGCGGCCTCGATCGTCGCCCCGAGCATCCGGTCGAACCGGGCGAAGAGGCCGGATGGGGCGGGCACCGTGGCTGCGATTTCCATAGTCATCTCCTCAGGTGACGAAGGCCGGTTCGGGCTGCTTTAGAGGGGACCTGCGTATTTCTCGAGGAGTGCCCAGGCTTCCGGACCGAACTTGCCCTTCCAGTCGCCGTAATAGCCGCCATTGCGCAGCGCATCGCGGAACGGCTTGGTGTCGACCTTGTTGATGACGATCCCGGCCTTCGTCATTTCCGCCGACGCCTGTTCGTTGAACTGCTGAATGTCCTGCCGCTCCTGATCGGCCGCCTGACTGAGCGCGTCAGTGATCGCCTTCTGTACGTCCGGGGGCAGGCCGTCCCACTTCTCGCCATTGGCGAAGATGTAGTGGCCGTCCCAGATGTGCCCGGTCAGCGAGATATATTTCTGCACTTCATAGAGCTTGGCGCTCTGGATCAGTGCCAGCGGGTTCTCCTCGCCATCGACGATCCTGGTCTGGAGGGCGGCGTAGAGCTCGCCGAAGTCGACCGGCGTCGGTGACGCGCCCAGCGTCTTGAACAGCGTGACCCACAGCGGGTTGCCCGGGACGCGGATCTTGAAGCCCTTCAGGTCCTCCGGCGTGACGATCGGCTTCGCCGAGGACGTGATATTGCGATAGCCGTTGTCCAGGCATTTCGGCATGACATGCAGGCCCGCCTTGCCGAATGCGGCGCGGACATGATTGCCGAGATCGCCGTCCATGGCCGCCCAGACCTGGTCGTAGCTCTGGAAGGCGAAGGCGACGGCATTGATGCCGCCGACCGGCACGACGGTCTGGTTGACGCCGGAGGTGGACATGAAGTCGAGCGCGCCCGAACGGGTCTGCGAGAACATGTCGGCTTCGCCGCCCAACTGGCTGCTTGGATAGACCTGAAGCTCGACCAGGCCATCGGTCGACTTCTTGATCGCCTCGGCGGCTTCCATGATCCGCTTCGCGCCGGGATGGCTGTTCGGAAAGGCCGTGCCGTAGCGCAGGCGGAACTTCGCCGCCGCGGACGCGCGCCGGATTCCAAAGCTCGTCGCGACGAGCCCGGCCGCCAGGACCGATGCGCCGAATTGCCGCCGAGTAATGCTCATCGACTGTCTCCTCCCTCGTAATCGCCGCGGAAAACCGTCGAGGCGAAGCTGTCAGGGAGGGGCGCTGTCCGATGGGCCCGGCGACCCGTGCGGCTAGGCCGGACGGGGCATGGACACTCTGGCGTTCCTCACATCGCAGCTGCCGCTCTCGAGGGCGGCTTGGAATTTTACAAGCGGCGCCACCCTACTATCTGGGATACAAGAGCGCAAGGCCTCTTATGGCTGCTCTTGTGATGCTACCGTAACTGTGCGGGCGAATTTTGTTCGGATTTCGCGGTAATGTGCTGAGGTATCGAGCAAGTCGGCCTGCTGGAGCAATGATGGGCTGCCCGGTGCTAACTTCGGTCTTGTATCCTAGTTCGTTTGTCCATACCTTCGAAGCCGGCCGGGCTGGGGCCTGGGATAGCATTGGCGATTCGGGAGAAGCGGGATGAAGAGCCTCGTCGTGGAGCGGCCGGGAACGCTGACGGTGCAGGAGCGGGCAATGCCGGAGCCCGGCCCCGGCGAGGTGCGCGTTCGCGTGGAGCGGGCGGGGATCTGCGGATCGGATGTCCATATCCTGCATGGAAGCAACCCGTTCGCGCAGTATCCCCGGATCATCGGGCACGAGTTCTTCGGCCGGATCGACGCGGTTGGTGCCGGCAGCGACCTGGCGCCGGGCACGCGGGTTGTCGTCGATCCGGTCATCAGCTGCGGCCGCTGCTATCCCTGCTCGGTCGGGCGACCCAACGTCTGCACGGAACTGCAGGTGCTGGGCGTGCACCGTGATGGCGGCTTCGCGGAATTTTGCTGCGTTCCGGCCGCCAATGCGCTGGCGGTTCCCGACGGCGTGTCGGACGAGCAGGCGCCGCTGGTCGAGCCCTTTTCCGTCGCGGCCAACATCACTGATCTGACGGGGGTCTTCGCCGAGGACGTGGCGCTGGTCTATGGCGCCGGCCCAATCGGACTGACGGTCGTGCAGGTGCTGAAGGGCGTCTACGGCGTCAAGCACCTGATCGTCTGTGATCGCATCGACGAACGGCTTGACGCAGCACTCGCGAATGGCGCCGATCGCGTGATCAATACCGGGCGGGAGGCGTTATCGGCGATGCTCGCCTCGGCCGGGCTGCGGCCGACGCTGATCATCGACGCGGCCTGCCATCCGGCCATCCTGGCCGAGGCGATCGAAATCGCCTCGCCGGCTGCCCGCATCGGCATCATGGGCTTCTCCGCCGACCCCAGCACGATCGTGCAGCAGAAGATCACCAGCAAGGAGCTCTCGATCCACGCCTCCCGGCTCAACAGCCGGAAGTTCGCGAAGGTGCTGGACTGGTTCGCCGCCGGACGCCTCCGCCCGGAGCGGCTGATCACCCATCGGTTCGGCTTCCTGGAGTTCGAGACTGCATTCGATGTCTTCGAGCACCGGCCGACCGAATGCTGCAAGGTGCAACTGTCCTTCCGGTAACGGAAGAGGCTCAGCAATCGGTCAGGAAATTCCTGTGGACCGTCATGGTGCGCGGCGCCGCGGCTTCGTCTTTGAGCATCACGCCGGACAATTTGCGCTGCCGCGCCTCGCGCATCAGGTAGTGGAGCTTGTGGCTGGCGACGTCGAGGCTGAGGCCGCCCTCGCGGACGTTGGAAATGCAGTTGCGGCTTGCGTCCGTCAGCCCGGGCCGCGGCGCGTATGTGAAATAGATGCCGAGGCTGTCGGGAGCGCTTAGGCCGGGGCGCTCGCCGATCAGCACCGCCACCATGCGCGCGCCCAGAAGCTCGCCGATCTCGTCGCCGATCGCGACGCGTCCCTGCGCGACGAGCACGATCGGCGCCAGTTGCCAGGCCTCGCCCTTGAGTTCCGCCAGCATCGCGCCCAGGAAGGGCGCGGCATTCCGGTGGATCGCCAGGGCCGAGAGGCCGTCGGCGATGACGAACGCCACGTCGTATCCCTGCTGTCCGCCGTCGCGGGCCGCGTCGGCGCGACGCCTATCTTCCAGCCGGTGGCGCGAAGTATCGTCCAGCCGTCGGCCGAGGTCCGGTCGCTGCAGATAGGTTTGGCGGTCAGCGGCGGCGCTGTGCAGCGTGATCACCTCATGGCCCGCACGCGTGAGTTCGCCCTCGAGCGCGGCCAGGTCGAGGGCGAGGTGCACCGCATCGCGTGCCTGCGCATGCGCGCACTGGAATTCCAGCTGCGGCCGCGTCGGCAGGCTGATCCCGGCCCGGCCCAGCGCGATGCGGGCCGGCGTGTACCGGCGCAGGCCTTGCCATGGGTTGTCGACGACCGAAGGCGGTTTTGAGCGATCCATGCCAGACCTCACGCGGGCAGGTGAGCGAGCGCGCGCCGAAACCGCTGTGGCAGGGCTTCGCTCAGGCGCGCACGCTCGCCCTCGGTGAAGATGCCGGTTTCCTGCAGCCAGGCCTCGAACTCGGGCGCCGGCCGCAGTCCGAGCGCGCGGCGGACGTAGAGGGCATCGTGGAACGAAGTGCTCTGATAGTTCAGCATGACATCGTCTGATCCCGGGATGCCCATGATGAAGCTGCAGCCGGCAACGGCGAGCAGCGTCAGCAACGTGTCCATGTCGTTCTGGTCCGCCTCGGCATGGTTCGTATAGCAGATGTCGCAACCCATCGGGACGCCGAGCAGCTTGCCGCAGAAATGATCCTCGAGGCCGGCGCGAATGATCTGCTTGCCGTCATAGAGATATTCGGGGCCGATGAATCCGACCACCGTGTTGACGAGCAGCGGCTTGAACTGGCGCGCCACCGCATAGGCCCGCGCCTCGCAAGTCTGCTGGTCCACGCCATGATGGGCGTTGGCCGAGAGCGCGCTGCCCTGTCCGGTCTCGAAATACATCACATTATCGCCGAGCGTGCCGCGCTTGAGCGCGAGCGCCGCCTGTCGCGCCTCCTCCAGCAGGGCAAGATTGACGCCGAAGCTTTCGTTGGCGGCTTGCGTCCCGGCTATGGATTGGAAGACGAGATCCACCGGCGCGCCGCGCGCCATCGCCTGCATCGTATTCGTCACGTGGGTCAGTACGCAGGATTGGCTCGGGATGGCATAGCGCTGGATGATCTCGTCCAGCATCTGGAGCAGCGTCGTGACGTGCGCCACGCTGTCGGTCACCGGGTTGATGCCCAGCACGGCATCGCCGCTGGCATAGAGCAGGCCATCGAGCAGGCTGGCGGCAATGCCGGCGGGATCGTCGGTCGGGTGATTGGGCTGGAGGCGCGTCGAGAGTCGCCCCGCAAGGCCGATGGTGTTGCGGAATCGAGTGACGACGCGGCATTTCTGACCCACCAGGATCAGATCCTGCACCCGCATGATCTTCGATACGCCGGCAACCATCTCCGGCGTGAGGCCGGGCGCCAGCGCGGCCAGGGATTGCTCATCCGCGGCGTCCGACAGCAGCCAGTTGCGGAAATCGCCCACGGTCAGGTGGCTGACGGGCGCGAAGGCGGCCGCATCGTGACCATCGAGGATGAGCCGGGTCACCTCGTCCTCGTCGTAGGGAACGACCAGGTCCTCGAGAAAGGCCGCGAGCGGCACGTCGGCGAGTGCCATCTGGGCGGCGGCCCGCTCCGCGTCATCGGTCGCCGCGACCCCGGCGAGATAATCGCCCGAGCGCGCCGGGCTGGCCTTGGCGAGCAGCGTCTTGAGATCGGAAAAGCTGTAGCCGTGCCCCGCTATCGTCGTCGCATAGGCCATGTCACTCGAGCCCCTGTCTGATGCCTCTTCGGTTCCCGGTTGCCGCGGTCAGGCATGGAAGCGGCCGGCGGCGAAGGGCGCCAACCGATCGGAATTCGCCCGCCCGTTCATGAGGCCGGCGACGAGCCGGCCGGTGACCGCCGCGAGCGTCAGGCCGAGGTGGCCGTGCCCGAAGGCATAGACCAGGTTCGGCGTGGCCCGCGAGCGGCCGATCACCGGCAGGGAGTCGGGCATCGACGGCCGGAAGCCGAGCCATTCGCCGCTCGGCGCGCCGAGATGCGGGAAGAGCTGGCGTGCGCCGCGCTCGAGCAGGGCGAGGCGCCGCCGATTGGGAGGCGCGCGCAGGCCGCCCAGTTCCACGGTGCCGGCCACGCGCAGGCGGCCCTGTATCGGCGTCAGATAAAAGCCGAGCTCGACCGGGCAGACCGGGCGCGACAGGAGCGGCGACGGCGTCGCGAACTCCAGATGGTAGCCGCGCTCGGTGTCGAGCGGGATCCTGTCGCCGGCCTGGCGGGCGAGCGGCCGTGACCAGGCCCCAGCCGCGATCACAACGTTTCTAGCGAGGAGCGACAATCCCGGGCCTTCGAGGCGGATCCGGCCATCGGGCTCGGCCTCGAGCAGGCTCACGGCAACGCGATGGAGAGCGGTGCCGCGGCCTTCGAGCACGCGATGCAGCGCCTGCGTCAGTGCTGCGGGGTCGGTGACATGGACGGCATCGGGGAAGAACACACCATGCCCGGCAATCGGCGGCAGCGCCGGCTCGAGCGCCGCGACCTCGGCGGGGTTCAGGACCTGCTGACGCATGCCGAGCTCGGCCCGCAGCCGGTGATCCAAGGCCTTGTCGTCGAAATCGCCGGCGCCGCGGAACAGATAGAGACAGCCGTTCTGGCGGAACAGCGCCGCGACGTTTGCCTCAGCGGCGAGCTCCTGCCAGGCGGGCAGGGCCTCGCCCAAGAGGTCGGCCAGGGCCACAGCATTGGCGCGGGCACGGCCCGGCCCCGACTGGCGCAGGAAGCGGATGAGCCAGGGCGCCAGCGCCGACAGCGCCGCCCAGCGTAGCGAGAACGGGCTGTCGCCATCGAAGAGCAGTCTCGGCAGCTTGCGCAGTACGCCCGGATTGCCGACCGGCACGCAGCCGTAATCGGCGAGCGTTCCGGCATTGCCATAGGAGGCGCCCGAACCCGGCTCGTTCGGATCGATGAGCGCGACCTCGCGCCCGGCGTCGGTCAGGTGGAGTGCGGTCGCCAGGCCCACGACGCCGGCCCCGACGACAGCGACATCGATGGCGGGCGTGTGGGTCATGGTGCGGCCTCCCCCCTAGACCATGCCGGGGAGATGCAGGTGGGCGTAATCCATCAGCTCGGCGAGCACCTCCAGGCCGCGCCGCAGATCCTCCCGCGATCGGGCTGCGGCGACATTGATCCGCACGGCATGGGGGACCGGCTCGCGGCCGATTGCGAAGGCGTCGCCCGGCAGAACACCGACGCCGCGCTGGCGGCAGGTCCGGGCGAACGCGGCTCCCCGCCACTGCTCGGGCAGATGCAGCCAGGCATGGGTCGAGGTCTCGTGCGTCTGGAGATCGAAGCGCGCCAGCACCTGGGCCACCAGCGCCTGGCGCTGGCGCAATTCCTCCTTCTGGCGCTCGATCAGGGGCTGGGCCAGGCCCTCCTCGAGCAGCACCGTGCCGATCAGCGCGGTCAACGGGCTAATGCTCCAGCAATTGATGCGCAGCGCCGCCGCGACATGGCCCATGATGGCACGCGGCCCGACGACGAAGCCGAACCGGAGGCCCGGCGCCAGGCATTTCGACAGGCCGCTCACATAGACGGTCAGTTCGGGCTCGATGCTGGCAAAGGAGGGCAGGGGCTGGTCGAGCAGGGGGCGATAGACGTCGTCCTCGATGATGATGACGTTGTGACGGCGCGCCACGGCGACCAGCGCACGCCGACGCTCCTCCGAAAGCGTGATCGCCGTCGGGTTGTGCAGGCTCGGCACCAGGAAGACGGCGCGCGGCCGCCATTGCGCGCAGGCCGCGTCGAACGCCTCCGGCTGCATGCCGCCGCGGTCCATGGCCACGCCGCGCAGGTCGAGCCCCTGCGCGTGGCAGAGCGGGTTGATGCCCTGATAGGTGATCGCGTCCGCGAGCACCACGTCGCCGCGCTCGGCGACGGCGGACAGCACGCAGGAAAGGCCGTGCTGGGCGCCTTCGGCCAGCACCACGCGCCCCGGGTCGCCGCCGCCGGCGACGGATGCCAGCCACTCGGCGACGGCCGCACGGGCCCAGAGCGGTCCCTCGGACGGGTGATAGTCTTGCAGTGCGGCATAGCGGCGGTCCTTGACCAGGCGCGGCAGCAGCCCGGCAAGGGCGTCGAGATAGGCGGATGTCGCCGGTCGATTGACCGAGAGATCGATGAACCCGGTTTCGTCGCTGGGTGCCGATTTGAAGCCGCCGGCGCTGCCATCCGGCCCGACGACGACAGTGCCTCGCCCTGGGCGCGCCTCGACGAGTCCGCGCCGCTGCAGCGTCGAGAAGGCGCGCGTGACGGTCGTCACGTTGATGCCCAAAGCGTTCGCGATTTCGCGCTGCGGCGGCAGTCGGTCGCCGACCGTTAATTGCCCCCGGGCGATGCGCTCGGCGATGGCATCGGCCAGGCGGCGATAGATCGGCTGGTCGCCCACCTCATCCGCGGAAAGCTGCAGATCCTCGAGCATCAAGTGCCACTCATAACCGAAATCCGGTCAGCGTATTGGATTCATGTACCATAGCACAACGGGTCGGACAATCCCACTCAATGGCTGAGTTGTGTGGCAACCTTACGCCGTTATGAGCGTCGATCGGTCGATAATGCTGCAGCAATCCCATTGACCGACCGATTTGGATGGTGGTACCGTCCGCATTATGGTCGCATTGTGTGATCATACAAGTTTCCCATTCATTGCCGCAGATGCGGTTTTGTCAGCACGCCCGTTGGTAGCCGAGATCCGTCGAACAGGAGGGTCTAGTGCGCGTGAGGGACAGCTACGCCGGCAGCCGCAGAGGCGGCCAAGCCCCATCGAAATTCGCGGCCGCTCGGGCGCCCGCCCCTCTCGGGGGTGGAGGCTCGGCGCGCCCAAACGCATAGGCGAGGCAAGAGATGGACGCGCAAGCAAAAGGCTTCGTCGAGTTCGCTGGTGTCGAGAAATCCTATGACGGCCGCACGCTCGCGGTTAAGCATCTCGACCTCAGCATCGCCCGCGGCGAGTTCCTGACCTTTCTCGGCCCTTCGGGCTCGGGCAAGACAACGACGCTGAACATGCTCGCCGGCTTCGAGCGGCCGACGCGCGGCACGATCACGCTCGACGGCCGGTCCGCCGACGCCCTGCCGCCGTACGAGCGCAACATCGGCATGGTGTTCCAGAGCTACGCGCTGTTCCCGCACATGACGGTCGCGGACAACGTCGCCTTTCCGCTGTCGGTGCGCAAATGCCCGAAGGAGGAGATCCGCCGGCGTGTGGACAAGGCGCTCGACATGGTGCGCCTCAAGCAGTTCGGCGAACGCTCCCCGACCCAGCTCTCCGGCGGCCAGCAACAGCGCGTGGCGCTCGCGCGGGCGCTGGTCTTCGAACCAAGCCTCGTCCTGATGGACGAACCGCTGGGCGCGCTCGACAAGAAGCTGCGCGAGCATATGCAGATCGAGCTCATGCAGCTCCACGAGATACTCGACGTGACGATCGTCTATGTGACGCACGACCAGAGCGAGGCGCTCACCATGTCGGACCGCGTGGCCGTGTTCCACGACGGCGCGCTCGCCCAGATCGGAACGCCGGATGCGCTCTACAACGAGCCGGCGGACCCGTTCGTGGCCAGCTTCATCGGCGAAAACAACACGCTGAACGGTGTCGTCGAGCGGATCTCGGGCGGCGAGTGCCGGGTGGCGCTCGGCGACGGGCTCCATGTGACGGCGCTCGCCGTCGGCATCGAGACGGAAGGGCAGCGGGCTGCGGTCACGGTCAGGCCGGAGCGCATCCGGCTGGTCACGAACGGGCAGCATGATGGCAATTGCCTCAGCGCCACCGTCAGTGGCCGGATCTATCTCGGCGACCACCAGCGGCTGCTCGGCAGCCTCGGCAACGGCCAGTCCCTGACATTGAAGCTCGGCCCCGACGTGGCCGCGGCGAACGGGGATCCGGTCATGGTCAGCTGGGCGCCCGCCGACTGCCGCGCCTTTCCCATGATACCCGCCGACGGCGACGGCCATGGCGCGGCGGCAACCGAGCAACAGCGGAGGGTTTCATGAAAGGACTGAGCACGACGGGACTGCTGGCATCGGCTGCGGCAGCCGCCTCCATCGGTTTCGTGCAACCGCTCGTGCCGCCGGCCGCGGCGGCCGAGGAATTGACCATCATGGCAACCGGCGGCGCCTGGCAGGCGGCGTTGCGCCAAGCCTGGTTCGAGCCCTTCGCCAAGAAACAGGGCATCAAGGTCAACGAGCAGGAATATCTGGGCGATCTCGGCAAGATCCGCGCGATGGTCGAGACCGGCGACGTGCCGGTCGATCTCGTCACGGTCGAGACGGCGACCGTGCTGCAAGGGTGCGATACCGGGGTGCTCGAGCGCCTCGATTATTCGAAGATCGCCGATCGGACCAAATTCCTGCCGGGCTCAGCGCTCGACTGCGGCGTCGGGCTCGACGTCTATGGTGACGTCCTGGCCTATGATTCGACCGTGTTGAAACAGGCGCCGACCTCGGTCCTCGACATCTTCGACACCCAGCGGTTCCCGGGCAAGCGCGCGCTCCGCAAGTTCCCGGCCCAGAACCTCGAATGGGCCCTGATGGCGGACGGCGTGCCGATCGCCGAGGTCTACAAGGTGCTGGCGACACCCGAGGGCGTGACACGCGCCTTCAAGAAGCTCGACACCATCAAGAAGGACGTCGTCTGGTGGGAGGCCGGCGCGCAGCCGCCGCAGCTCCTGGCAGCGCGCGAGGTCGTGATGACGACGGCGTGGAACGGCCGCATCCAGAACGCGGTCGATACCGAGCACAAGCCGTTCACCATCGTCTGGAAGGACCAGATCCTCGAATACGACATGATCTCGATCCCGAAGGGGGCCAAGGGCCGGGACATCGCTTACAAGTACCTGGCCTATATCGCCGAGCCCGAGGTCAATGCGCAGCTCGGCAAGTACATTCCCTATGGTCCGGTGCGCGCCGATGCCGGCCCGAGCGTGCCGACCGAGGTCGCCGCGAAGCTGCCGACCTCGCCCGAGCACATGCAGGCGCATCTCGTGGCGGACACGGAATTCTGGGGCGACCACGGCGAGGACCTGGTCAAACGCTTCAACGCCTGGCTGGCGCAGTGAGCATGCCATGGCCAGGACAATGCAAGGGGTAGGCTGGCTGCATCTCTTCCGAGAGCGGCCGGCTGACGAGGCCGCGGGGTTCGATGCCAAGCTCGCGGCCGATCTCAGGCGGGCCAATCGCCGCGACCGGCTCAGGGCATTGCTGCTTGCCGCCCCGCTGCTGGTGCTGCTGCTGCTCAGCTTCGGCATTCCGATCGTGCTGTTGCTGGGCCGTGCGGTCTATGACCCGACCATTGCCGATGCGCTGCCGCGCACCTCCGAGACGTTGCGCCAATGGAATGGCGCGGATGTCCCCGACGATGCCGCCTTCGCGGCGCTGGCCACCGACCTCAGGACTGACCAGGCCGGCAATCAGCTGTACGAGCTCGCCAAGAGCCTGAACAGCCGCCTGCCGGGCGCGCGCAGCCACGTGCTCCGTGCCGCCCGTGCACTTGCGACCGGTGATGTCGCCGCGACCCCGGCTTCGTCCGTGGCCGCGATCAAGGCCGATGCCTTCTGGACCGAACGCGATACCTGGGCGGCGGTCAAGCTCGGGACGCACAAGATCACGAGCTTCTATCTCTTGAGCGCCGTCGATCTGCGCTGGAATGCCGATGGCAGCCTCGGCTTTGCGCCGGCGGATCAGGCGATATTCCTGCGCATCTTCGAGCGCACGTTCCTGGTGGCGGCCCTCGTCACCGTGGCGACGTTGCTGCTCGCCTTTCCCTTCGCCTATCTGATCTGCAGCCTGCCGGCGCGCTACGGCGCGATCCTGCTCATTGTCGTACTGCTGCCGTTCTGGACCTCGATCCTCGTGCGTACGGCAGCCTGGACCGTGCTGTTGCAGAAATACGGATTGCTGAACGAGCTCGCCGTGTGGCTCGGTCTGGCTCAAGACCGGCTCGAGCTCATGTATTCGCGAACCGGCCTCATCATCGCGATGACGCATATCCAGCTGCCGTTCACGCTGCTGCCGATCTATAGCGTGATGCGCACGATCCAGCCGGCCCAGATGCGTGCCGCCGCCTCGCTCGGCGCGCGGCCGCTGACGGCGTTCCTGCGGGTCTACCTGCCGCAGGCGGTGCCCGGCGTCATGGCGGGGTGCCTGCTCACCTTTATCCTGTGCCTCGGCTACTACATCACGCCGGCGCTGATTGGCGGCGCCAGCGACCAACTGATCAGCAATTTCATCGCCAACTACGTCAATGTCGAGCTCAACTGGGAAATGGCGGCGGCGCTGAGCTTCATCCTGCTGGCGCTGACTATCGGGCTCTACGGCCTGTTCGCCCGTCTTCTCGGTCTCGACCGTCTGAAGTTGATGTGAGCCATGCTGCTATCTCCATACCCCACCGTCGGTGAAAGAATCCGCTTCGGGCTTCTGTGGTTCTGGTGCGGCCTCACTGTCGTGTTCCTCATCGTGCCGATCTTCGTGCCGGTGCCGCTCTCCTTCAACAGCGGCTCCTTCTTCACCTTCCCGCTCGCCGGGCTGTCGACCCGCTGGTACGAGATCGTGCTTGGCTCGGACCGGTGGCGGTCGGCGATCGGCAACAGCCTGCTCGTGGCCTTCGGCGCCACGCTGCTTGCAACGGCCCTCGGGACGCTGACGTCGATCGCGCTCGCCAGCGACAAGCTGCCGGCCCGCAAGCTGATCATGCCGCTGCTGCTGTCGCCGCTCATCGTGCCGGTCGTGATCACGGCGGTCGGTGCCTATATCTTCTATGCCCGGGTCGGCCTCGCCAGCACCTATACCGGCATCATCCTGGCCCATACCGCGCTTGCCAGCCCCTTCGTCGTCGTGACCGTCAGTGCGAGCCTGACCGGCTTCGACCGCAACTTGCTGCGCGCGGCCTCGATCTCCGGCGCCAAGCCGCTTGTCTCCTTCTTCCGCGTCATGCTGCCGCTGATCCTGCCCGGCGTGCTCTCCGGCGCCGCCTTTGCCTTCGTCACCTCATTCGACGAGGTCGTGGTCGTGCAGTTCCTCGCCAGCGCCAATCAGCGGACCCTGCCGCTCGTCATGTTCACGGGCCTGCGCGAGCAGTTGAGCCCGGCGATCACTGCCGCCGCGACCTTGATGATGATGCTCTCGATCGCGCTCCTGGTCGTGGCACAGCTGCTTCGCCGCCAAGCGAGCCGGAGGATGAAGGCTGCCTAGCCCGTGAGGCGGTGATTTCGCGCGAAGCCCTATGGTCGGGCGGGGCCGGGAAGGATAAAGTCGCCCGCTGCCGAAGCAAGTTCGGGCGAACCCCTTCCGGGAGCGCCCCCGATCGAGAGTGGCTGGATGAGTTCGTTCAAATTGCGCGTGATTCTGGCGGTGGGCCTGCTGGTCGTGGGCGGCGTCGGGTTCGAGGCCTACCGGATGACGGCGGCGGCCAAGGACACCACGAAGGCACCGGCGAAGACCACCGCGGCGCCCGGCGATGCGGCCAAGTCCGATCCGACCGACAAGGCGGCACTCTGGGGCAAATCCTGCGATACCGGGGCCGACGGCAAGCAGACCTGCGTCGTCATCCAGAACGTGGTCATCACCGACAAGTCGAAGAATGCCAGCCTGCGCGCGCTGTCGGTCGCGGTGGGCTATCTGCCGGGCCAGACCAGCCTGGGCATGGCGCTGACCCTGCCGCTCGGCATCAAGCTGCCGACGGGCGTCGGCTTCCAGATCGATGACGGGCAGGCCAATACCCTGCAGGTCGAGACCTGCCTGGCCGACGGCTGCCGCACCTTCATGACGATCGATGCCGGCGGCCGCGACAGCCTGATCAAGAGCAAGCTGGTCCGGGTTAGCTATGAGCTGGCCAACGGCCAGAAGATGGGCCTGCCGATCGAGCTCGCCGGCTTCGGCGAGGCGCTCGCCCAGCTGAGCCCGAATCCCTGAAAGCCCAATCCTCGAACGGAAGGCGTCGGCATGGAAGAGCGCGTGGCCCTTCGCGTCCGAGGCCTCAAGAAGAGCTTCGACAAGCCGGCGGTGACCGGCCTGGATCTCACGGTCCGGGCCGGTGAATTCTATGGGCTGCTGGGCCCGAACGGCGCCGGCAAGACCACCAGCTTGCGCATGATCGCCGGACTGCTGCGGCCCGATGCCGGCAGCGTCGAGATCTTCGGCCGCGACGCGCTGGCCGATCCGGTGGCAGCAAAGCGGCTGATTTCCTGGCTGCCCGACGAGCCGATGCTCTACGACAAGCTGACGCCGCTCGAGTATCTCGAGTTTGTCGCCGGGCTCTGGGGCATGGCCGCGCAGGAAGCCGAGGGCCGGGCGCGCGACCTTCTGGAACGGCTCGAGCTGTGGGATCACCGCGACGAGCGTTGCGAAGGCTTCTCGCGCGGCATGAAGCAAAAGGCGGCCCTGGCCGGCGCGCTCATCCACGATCCGCGGCTGCTGATCCTCGACGAACCGCTGACCGGCCTCGACGCCGCCATCGCGCGTCAGGTCAAGGATCTGCTGCTGGAGCGCGCGCGGGCCGGCTGCACCATCATCCTGACGACCCATATCCTCGAGGTCGCCGAGCGGCTCGTCGACCGGATCGGCATCATCCGGTCGGGCGCGCTCATCGTCGATGGCACGCTCGACGAGCTGCGCGCCAAGGCCGGCGGCGCGCAGGCTTCGCTCGAGGATGTCTTTCTCAGCCTAGTCGCGGCCAGGGAAGCCGCGGGGTGAAGCGCCGGCTCGTCCGGGCGCTCGCGGCCTTGCCGCCAGGCTCGTTCCTGTGGCTGCTGCAGCACGAATTGCGGCTCCGGCTCCGCACCAATCCGAGCTGGATGAACGCGCCGATCCTGGGCATCACCTCGGCGCTGCTGCATCTGCTCGGCTTGATGACGGCGCTCGGCGTTTCGCACTTGCCGGGCCAGCCGAAGGCCCTGACCCTGACGATCCTGACCATCCTGCTGCTCAGCACGCTCCTGTTCATGTTGTCGACCACGCTGGTTACGGCGACCCAGGCGCTCTACGAGCGCGGTGACATGGACCTGCTCCTGTCTTCGCCCCTGTCGCGGCGCACCATTCTCTGGGTCCGCGCGGGCGCCATGGCGGCCAGCCTCGTCGCCGGCAGCGGCTTCCTGCTCTGGCCGATCGCCAACGGCTTCATCCTGTTCGGCTATGCCGGTGCCTTCGCCGCCTATCTCTGGGTTCCGGCGCTGGCGCTATTCGCGACGGGGCTCGGCATCGCGCTGACGCTGGCCCTGTTCCGCCTGGTCGGCCCGCGCCGGACCCGGCTGGTGGCGCAGATCATTGGTGTTTCGACGGGCATCGGCTTCGCCGTCGTGTTCCAGGGACCGAACCTGCTGTCGGCCGCGGAGAAACAGGCGTTGTTCCAGCGTCTCGCCGCCTCGGCCCGCGCGACCGGGCCGCTCGACGGGCTGTTGTGGCTGCCCGGTCGAGCGGCGATGGGCGAGGCGGGGCCGCTCGCCGTGCTGCTGGCCGCAGGCGGCGGCCTGTTCGCGCTCGTGGTTTGGAGCTTCGCCCGGCGCTTCACCGGCGCCGTCACGGCAGCCGGCGGGGCGACGGCAACGACGCGCCGGCGGTCGCGAGCACGGCGCTTTCGCGGCGGCACGCTCGCCATCCTGCGGGCGAAGGAATTGCGTCTTCTGGCCCGGGATCCCTGGCTGCTGACCCAGATGTCGCAGCAAGTGGTGGCGATCCTGCCGATGGGCTTCCTGCTGTTCCGCCATCAGATGGGTTTCGGCTCGCTCGCTTGGCTGATCCTGGTGGCGGCGGCGGGCGTGATCAGCGGCGGCCTGGTCTGGCTTGCCGTGGTCGGCGAGGAGGTGCCGGACCTGCTCGCCTCGGCGCCGCTCAGGCCGCGCGCGATCCTCGGCGCCAAACTGCAGGCGGCGTACCTGCCGGTCGCCACGTTCGTGCTGCCGTTGGCGTTCGTCGCCGGTACCGGGCCGGGCGGCGTCTGGCTCGGCCTGACGCTTGCCGCCTGTTCGGCCGGCGCGGGCCTGTCGGTCGGCATGCTCGACCTGCAATATGCCGTGCCGGCGAAACGCGGCGACTTCCGCCTGCGCCACAGGGGCCGGGTCATCCTGGGGGCGGCCGAGCTGTTGCTGGCGCTCGCCTGGGTCGGTGTCGCGACGCTGATGCTGGCCTACAGCATCTGGGCCCTGATCCTCGGCATCGTCCTGCTGGCGCCGGTACCGGGCGGGCTCACGAAGTTCGGCCGGGCCGACCGCGCAGGCGGAACCGGGCCCAGACCACGGCTGTTGCCATAGGTTGCGAACAGAAGCGAGGGCGGTCGATGACCGGGTTGGAGGGCAAGCGGATCCTGGTCACGGGCGGCGCCCAGGGCATCGGTCGCGCGATCGCGGTGCGCTTCGCGGCCGAAGGGGCCAGGGTCGCGGTCAATGACCTCAAGGACGGCCCGGAGATGGGCGAGACGCTCGGCCTGCTGGCCGCAGTCCCGGCCGGCGCCCATGGCGGCTTCGCCGCCGACATCGCCGACGAGGCCGCGGTCGAGCGCCTGATCGCCGACGTGATCGCCCGGTTCGGCGGGATCGACGTATTGGTCAACAACGCCGGCATCCAGATCCAGGCGGCGTCCGACGCGATGACGCTCGACCAGTTCGAGCGGGTGCTGGCGGTCAACCTGCGCGGCACGTTCCTGTGCGCGCGGGCGGCGCTCCGGCATTTCCTCGCGACCGACACCCAAGGCTCGATCATCAGCACCAGCTCGGTGCATGAGGTGATCCCGAAGCCGGGGTATCTAGGATATTCCGCCAGCAAGGGCGCCATCGGCAACCTGACGCGCACGCTCGCGCTCGAATATGCCGGCCGCGGCATCCGCGTGAACGCGGTGGCGCCCGGCGCCATCGTCACGCCGATCAATGCTGCCTGGAAGGACGACCCGGCGAAGCGCCGCAGCGTCGAGAGCCACATCCCGATGGGCCGCGCCGGCACGCCGGAGGAGGTCGCCAACCTGTTCGCATTCCTGGCGTCCGACCAGGCGTCCTACGTCACCGGGCAGACCTTCTTCGTCGATGGCGGCCTGACCCTCTACGGCGACTTCGCCCAGAACTGGTCGTCGTAGCGGAATACCTTAACTCCGTCATCCCCGGGCGTGACCCGGGGATCCACGCGGCAGTTGCCGAGCCTGAATGCTTGCCGGCCTGTTCGCTGGATGCACGTGGATGGCCGGGTCAAGCCCGGCCATGACGGACAGTGTTGAAAATGCACGCCTCAGTCCAGGTTCCGGATCGCGACCCGTTCCGTCAGGCCGGGCGGAGCGAAGCCGAAGATGCGGCCGTAGAAGCCCAGTTCCAGTTCCAGCACCCGGCGGATCGTCGTGCCCTGGCGGAAGCCGTGGCCTTCGCCCTCAAACGTGTAATGGGCGACGGCCAGGCCCCGCTCCGCCATGGCCCGGACCATGTCGGCGGCCTGGTTCGGCGGCACGACCTTGTCATCCAGCCCCTGGAAGAAGATGACCGGGCAGGACAGGCCGTCGAGGTGATGGATCGGCGAGCGCTCGCGATAGATCGCGTCGGCCTGGGGCAGGGGACCGACCAGCCGGTCGAGATAGCGCGATTCGAACTTGTGGGTATCGGACGCCAAGAGCTTCAGGTCGGCGACGCCGTAATGGCTGGCGCCCGCCTTGAACAGTTTGGTGCCGGTCAGCGCGGCGAGAGTGGTGAAGCCGCCGGCGCTGCCGCCGCGGATGGCGACCCGGTCCCGGTCGACCAGCCCTTCGCCGGCCAGATATTCGACCGCGGTGGCGCAATCCTGCACGTCGACCAGGCCCCAGCGCCCTTCGAGCCGCTGGCGATAGTCGCGGCCGTAGCCGGTCGACCCGCCGTAATTGATGTCGGCCACAGCGATACCCCGGCTGGTCCACCATTGGATCGCGAGGGAAAAGCCGTTCGAGCTCATCGAGGTCGGCCCGCCGTGGCTGATGACGATCAGCGGCGGCTTCTCGTCATCCGGTGCCATGAAGGCGGCATTGGTCGGGGGGTACCAGAAGCCATAGCCCTCGCCGCCGTCGCGGGTCGGGAAGGTGAAGGGCTCGCCGACCGAGACATCCTCGGCCTCGAGGCTGGCAGGACCCGCTGCCTTGATGCTTTCCGCCGCGCCGCCCAGCAGCTCGATGCGCGTGATCGCCGGCGGGGCGGCGGTCGGTGTCGCGATATAGGCCAAGCCCCGGCCGCACGGCACCGGGCATTCCAGTACCGGCCCGAGTTCGAGCGGTGTGATTTCCCGGCCTTCGATCAGCACGGCCTGCCGGATGCCGCGATCGACCAGGGCGGCGACGATCCGGCCGTCGGCCAGGAAGCTGAAATAGCGCTGGCCAAACACCCAGTGCGGGCCGCCGATCTCGGCCGCGACCGGGGCGACCGGGTGGATCGCGCCGTCGCGCACGGCATAGAGATTCCACCAGCCGCTGCGGTCCGAGGCAAAATGCAGCACGCCGTGCGGCGACCAGGTCGGTTGCACGATCGCTTCCGGGATGGTGCCGGCGACCAGCCGCACCGTCTCGGACCGGTTCTCGTCGATCGGCGCCAGCCACAGCCGCGTGCCGTCCCACGGCATATCCGGATGGTCCCAGCTTATCCAGACCAGCGTCTTGCCGTCGGGCGAC
>DATGEK010000120.1:0-68040 GCA_035310205.1 Aliidongia sp. | reverse complement strand
TCGCGGAACAGACCACCGCCGCATCGGCGATCCGGGCGATCGCGGCCGCCTGTTCCGGCGTCTTGATGCCGAAGCCGACCGCGACCGGCAGGTCGGTATGCCGCCGCAACCGCGCGACCGCCTGGCCGACGTCGGCCGGATCGGCCGAGCGCGTGCCGGTGATGCCCGCAATGGCGACGTGATAGACGAAGCCGCTCGCCGACGCCAGCACGCGCGGCAGGCGGGCGTCGTCCGTGGTCGGCGCGGTCAGGCGGATGAAGTCGAGGCCGGCGGCCCGCGCCTGCGGCGTCAGCTCGTCGGATTCCTCCGGCGGCAGGTCGACGATGATCAGCCCGTCGACACCGGCCGCCGCCGCATCCGTGACGAAGCGGTCGACGCCGTAGCGGAACAGCGGATTGTAATAGCCCATCAGCACGATCGGCGTGTCCGCGTCGGACTGCCGGAAGCGCGCGACCGCCGCCAAGATCGCGGCGAGCTTGGTGCCGGCCTGGAGCGCGCGCAGGCCGGCGGCCTGGATCGCCGGACCGTCGGCCATCGGGTCCGAGAAGGGCATGCCCAGCTCGATGATGTCGGCGCCGGCCGCCGGCAGCCGGGCGAGCAGCGCCTCGGACGTGGCCAGGTCCGGATCACCGGCCGTGATGAAGGTGACGAGGCCGGCCCGTTTTTCGGCCTTCAGCGCTTGGAAACGACGGTCGATCCGGCTCACAGCTTCACACCCAGATGTTGGGCGACGGCGAAAATGTCCTTGTCGCCCCGGCCGCACATGTTCATGACCAGCAGATGATCCTTGGGCAGGGTCGGCGCCAGCTTCGCCACATGCGCCAGGGCATGGGCCGGCTCGAGCGCCGGGATGATGCCTTCGAGCCGGGCGCAGAGCTGGAAGGATGCAAGCGCCTCCTGGTCGGTGATCGAGACGTAGTCGACCCGCTTCAGATCATGCAGCCAGGCATGCT
Source organism: Aliidongia sp. (assembly GCA_035310205.1). Classification (GTDB taxonomy): domain Bacteria; phylum Pseudomonadota; class Alphaproteobacteria; order ATCC43930; family CGMCC-115725; genus Aliidongia. The sequence continues at coordinate 67,087 of DATGEK010000120.1, read as the reverse complement.
CCGGCCCGATGCCGGGATAATCGAGGCCGGCCGAGATCGAATGGGCATCGATGATCTGGCCGTCGTCGTCCTGCAGCAGATAGGTGCGGTTGCCGTGCAGCACGCCCGGCACGCCGCCGGTCAGCGAGGCCGCGTGCTTGCCAGTGTCGACGCCGTGGCCGGCCGCCTCGACGCCGACCATCCGGACCGTCGGGTCGTCGAGGAACGGGTGGAACAGGCCCATGGCGTTCGAACCACCGCCGATCGCCGCCACCAGCGTGTCCGGCAGGCGCCCCTCGGCCTTCTGCATCTGTCGGCGCGTCTCGACGCCGATCACCGCCTGGAAATCGCGCACCATCGCCGGATAGGGGTGCGGGCCCGCGACCGTGCCGATGATGTAGAACGTGTCGTCGACATTGGCGACCCAGTCGCGCATGGCGTCGTTCATCGCGTCCTTGAGCGTGCCGGTGCCGGAGGTGACGCTGCGCACCTCGGCGCCCAGGAGCTTCATGCGGAACACGTTCGGCGCCTGCCGCTCGATGTCGGTCTGGCCCATGTAGATGACGCAGGGCAGGCCGAAGAGCGCACAGACCGTCGCGGTCGCGACGCCATGCTGGCCGGCGCCGGTCTCCGCGATGATGCGGGTCTTGCCCATGCGGCGGGCCAGCAGGATCTGGCCCATGCAATTGTTGATCTTGTGCGCGCCGGTATGGTTGAGCTCGTCGCGCTTGAAGTAGATCTTGGCGCCGCCGAAATGCTCGGTCAGGCGGGCCGCGTGATAGAGCGGGCTCGGCCGGCCGACGTAATGCTCCAGGTAATAATCGAGCTCCGGCTGGAAGGCGGGATCGGCCTTCGCCGCCTCGTAGGCCTTCTCGACCTCGAGGATCAGCGGCATCAGGGTCTCGGCCACGAACCGGCCGCCATAGGGGCCGAAATGGCCGTCCTGGTCGGGACCGGTGCGATAGCTGTTCGGGATCGGAGGCGTCATGCCGGCATCAACTCGGGTGCGATCGGGGGACCCGGACCCTAGCCCCGCCGCGGCACCACATCAAGCTTTCGCGCGTCAGGGCCGCTTTGGGCCGGGGTCATGACGGGTTAAGGGATCAGGAAGCGGACAGTCCCATCGCCGCGCGAGCCGTCGGGGAAGGCCTTCAGCCGAGGCCCTTTGCCGTTGCGATGAACTCGCGGATCAGGCCCACGTCCTTGATGCCGGGGCTGGTCTCGACGCCGGAGGAGACGTCGATCGCAGGCGCGCCGGTGGTCCGCACCGCCTCGGCGATATTGTCGATGGTGAGGCCGCCCGACAGCATCCAGGGCAGCGGCCAGGACCGGCCGGCGAGCAGGGTCCAGTCGAACGGCTCGCCGTTGCCGCCGGGTAAGGCGCCGGGCCGCCGGGGCGGCTGGGCATCGAACAGCAGCCGGTCGGCGACGTCGAGATAGCGCTGGGCGGCATCGACGTCGGCCGCCGCGCCGACGCGGATCGCCTTCATCACCGGTCGGCGGAAGCGTTCGCGGATCTGCGCGACCCGCCCCGGCGGCTCCTGGCCATGGAGCTGGATCATGTCGAGCCCGGCAAGGCTGAGCGCCCGATCGAGCAGCGCATCGTCCGGATCGACGAACAAGCCGACCTTGGCGACGGTCGGCGGCACGGCCTGCACCAGGCGGCCGGCGCGCTCGGGCGTGACCGCGCGCGGGCTCGGCGGGTAGAACACGAATCCCACGAGACCGGCGCCGGCGCCGATCGCCGCCTCGACCGTGTCCTCGGTCGACAGGCCGCAGATCTTGACCGTGGGGCTCATGCGCCGAGGTCGGCGGCGATGGCGCGCGCCGCGGCGGCCGGATCGGGCGCCTCGGTGATCGGCCGGCCGATGACCAGGCGGCTGGCCCCGACGGCGATCGCGTCGCGCGGGCCCATGACCCGCTTCTGGTCGCCCAGCGCCGCACCGGCCGGCCGGATGCCGGGCACGACCAACTGGAAGTCGGGACCGAGCTCGGCACGGAGAGCGGCCACCTCGAACGGCGAGCAGATGACGCCGTCGAGCCCGCTCGTGCGCGCCAGCAGCGCGAGGCGCCGAACCTGGTCGGCGGCGGGCCCGCGCTGGCCGACCGCCTCCAGGTCGCCGTCGTCGAGGCTGGTCAGGACCGTGACACCCAGGAGCTTGATGCGATGGCCGGTCCGCCCCGCGGCCTCGGCGGCCTCGGCGACCGCGGCGCGCAGCATCGCCGGACCGCCCGCGGCATGGACCGTCAGGAATTCCGGCTTGAGCCCCGCGATCGCCCTGACCGCGCCCGCGACCGTGTTCGGGATGTCGTGTAGCTTGAGATCGAGGAACAGCGGCGTGGTGCCGGCGACCGATGCGGTGTTCGCCAGCCCCTGGGCCAGGAAGAACTCCAGACCCAGCTTCAGCCCGCCGACATGGGGCGCCAGCAGCCCGGCCAGTTCCCGGGCCCGGGCGAGATCGGTCGTGTCGAGAGCGGCGAAGACTGGGTTCATGCGCTGGCTCCTGCCGCCCAGGCGGCGATGTCGCCGGGCTCGCCGGCATCGATCGCCCCGGCCACGGCGCTGCCGAGCAGGGGGCCGAACTTGAAGCCGTGGCCCGAACAAGGGCTCATGACATAGGTCGAGAGGCCCGCCGGCTCAATGACGAACTTCTCCTCGGGCTCGACTGTGTAGAAGCAGGCATTCAGGCGGTCGATGCGGTACTCGTCGAAGCGCTTCAGGCGCCGGGCGCAGCCGGCGAGCGCCACGGCGATCTCCGCCTCGGTCCCGGCGCGGTCGCCGTCGGGATCGCCCGACAGGCTGAAGCGATGATCGCCGACCTTGAGCCCGGTGCCCGCCCGCGGCGGCACCGCGTAGAAGCCCACGTCCGGGTCGATGTCGAGCAGCATCGGGCTCGCCTGCCACAGCGGCTTCAGATCCTCGGGCGGCAGCATATAGGCCAGCACCTGGCGCGAGGGCTTGACCCGCCGCGCCAGGCTCGGCACCAGGCGGGGGGCCCAGGGACCGGCCGCGACCACCAGCGCGTCGGCGCCGATGACGGCGCCATCAGCCAGGGTCACGAAGCCGCGGTCCGGATCGATCTCGACGACCGGCGTGTGGGCCCGGATCTCGACGCCGCGCCCGGCCAGGCGTTTCGCCAGCGCCGCCACGATCCGTTCCGCGAACAACAGCCCGCCGCTCTCCAGATAATAGGCCTCGTCGACATTGGCCGCTTCGACCAGCGGAAAGCGCTGGGCGAGCGCCGCCTGGTCGAGCCCCTCGACCCGGTGGCCGGCGCGCTCCAGCGCCGACAGCGTGTCCCGGTGCCATTTGGCCCCGGCCTGGGCGAGGCACAGGGTGCCGGTCGGGTGGTAGAGCGTCTCGCCCAGGTCGGCCCAGACCTGGTCCCAGATCGCATAGGCGTCCGCGACCATCTTCATGTAGCCCTCGGCGGCGCCGTAGGGATAGCGGATGAGCCGGTGCTGATCGACCGAGGACCCTTGCGGATTGGGCACGGGGCCCTGCTCGAAGACCGTCACTTGATGGCCGAGCCGCTCGAGCGCCCAAGCGGTGCCGAGGCCCATGATGCCGGCGCCGACGATCGATACTTTCATTGTCTTCCCCGAAAATTCATTCCGTCATGCCCGCGTAGGCGCCGAAAATCGTCATCCCCGGGCTTGACCCGGGGATCCACGCGGCTCCGCCAGAGCATTCCTGGAGCCGTATGCGCCTAGACATACCGCGTGGATGACCGGGTCAAGCCCGGTCATGACGAAAAAACTTGCGTGCATGGCTTAGGGCGCAAGCGGGAATGACGGATCTACCCTCAGTTCCTCAGGCTGTCGACCACCAGCTTGGCGGCGGCAAGGTCTTCGAGCGCGGTGCCGACCGACTTGAACAGCGTGATCTGGTCATAGAAGCGCCGGCCGGCGCGGCTGCCGCGCGCCAGGTCGAACAGGTCGCCGGCGATGTCATCCAGGGCCAGGCGCCCGTTGGCGAGCGGCTGGACGATGTCGCCCGCCTCCTTGCAAGCGCCCTCGCGGGTATCGACGAACACGCGCGCCCGGCTGATGCAATCGTCGTCGGCCTCGCGCATCTCGGGCGTGAAGCCGCCGACCAGGTCGAGATGCACGCCCTGCGGCAGCCATTCCCCCTTGATCAGCGGCTCCTTGGCGAGGGTGGCGCAGGTGACGACATGGGCGCCGCGCACCGCCCCCGCCAGATCGTCGGTCGCGGCGACCTTGAGGTTGCGCCGGTCGAGCCGATGGGCGAGCTTCGCCGCCTTTTCCTTGTCCCGGCCCCAGACCAGCACATTGCGGATCGGCCGGACCCGGGCATGGGCCTCGACCAGGTGGGGTGCCAGCGCGCCGGTGCCGACGACCAGCAGCCGTTCGGCATCCGCGCGCGCCAGATAGGAGGCGGCAAGGGCCGAGGCGGCAGCCGTGCGCCGGATAGTCAGCGCGGGCCCGTCCATCATCGCGATCGGCTGGCCGGTCGTGCCGTCGAGCAGCAGGTAGGCGCCCATCACCGCCGGCAGCGAGCGCTCGCCGTTGCTGGGAAACACCGTCACGATCTTGATGCCGACATGACGGCCGGCCTGCCAGGCGGGCATCAGCAGCAGGGTCGCATCCTCGCGCCCGCCGCCGGCCGGAATCGTGTGATGATGGCGCAGCGGCACGGTGCAATCGCTGCGGAACATCTGCCGAAGCGCCTCGACGAGCTGCTCGTAATCGAGTGCCGCATGCACCTCGGACGGGCTGACGAGACGCATGCCGGTCGAGGCGGGCATCCGGCCGCGCAGGGGCTCGACCATCGCCGCTCAGCCGGCCTGGACCAGCGACTTGCCTGTCGCGGCGTCGCTCGAGGCTGCGTGCAGCCGGCCGAGATCGCGCTCCAGCTCCTCGATCCGCCTGGCATGGCGCCGGCGTTCGCGCCGCACGCGCCAGCTGCCGGCCCAGCCGGCGAACCAGCCGACTGCCAAGCCCAGCAGCAGCACGACGAGCACGACCAGATAGAGCGGCACCGACAGGGCGAGCGGCAGCGGCCAGAATTCCAGGTCGACGGCCGTCCGGTTCGACACGGCGAAACAGGCGATAATGATCGCGATGAGGGCCGTCAGGCCCCAATAGAAATACCGCATCTTCCGCCCCGCTTCGCCCGACCTACGCGCGCAGCATGGGCGAGAGATGCCGATGGTTCAACAGTCGAAGCGCAACCCCCCTTGCCGGGATCACGCGTCGTCGGCGTTGAGCCGATCGCGCAGCTGCTTGCCGGTCTTGAAATAGGGCACGAACTTCTCGTCGACGCGAACGCTGTCGCCGGTCCGCGGATTGCGGCCGACGCGGGCGTCCCGGCGCTTGACCGAGAAAGCGCCGAAGCCGCGCAGCTCGACCCGGTCGCCGCGGGCGAGCGCGTCCGCGATCTCGCCGAAGATCGTCGTCACGATGCGTTCGACATCGCGCTGGTAGAGATGCGGATTGGTTTCGGCAAGGCGCAGGATGAGCTCAGACTTGGTCATGGGTCCGACCTTTCCCGGGAAACTGGATTTCATCCCCGATGCGAGGGGTAGCAGCCTGCCAAATCGCCCGGCCAAGGTCAATAAGCCTTTTAGCTTAAAGGGTTTTTTCCGGACCGATCGACGCCCCGGAAGGCTGGCGCCAAAAGAAAACGGGCGACCGAAGCCGCCCGTTCCCATTTTCCGCGAAAACCGCAGGTCGTAAAATAGAGACTCTTACGAGCTCTCCTTCTCCGACTTGGCGCGGTTGAAGGCGGCACCGAGGATATCACCCAGGCTGGCGCCCGAGTCGGACGAACCGAACTCGGCCATCGCCTTCTTGTCTTCCTCGACTTCGCGCGACTTGATCGACAGCGTGACCTTGCGGGTCGCGCGATCGAGAGCCGTTACCTTCGCGTCGACCTTTTCGCCGACGGCGAAACGGTCCGGACGCTGCTCGCTGCGCTCACGCGACAGCTCGGCCTTGCGGATGAAGCCCGGCATGCCGTCGGCCGTGGTGACTTCGAGGCCGTTCTCGGTGACCTGGGTCACCGTGCAGGTCACGACGTCGCCCTTCTTCAGCTTCGACAGGCTCTCTTCGTACGGATCTTCCGAGAGCTGCTTGATGCCGAGCGAGATGCGCTCCTTCTCGACGTCGACGTCGAGCACCTTGACCTTGACCTGGTCGCCCTTCTTGTAGTCGGCAACCACTTCCTCGCCCGGGCGCGCCCAGTCGAGGTCGGACAGGTGAACCATGCCGTCGATGTCGCCCGGCAGGCCAACGAACAGACCGAACTCGGTGATGTTCTTGACCTCGCCCTCGAGCTCCGTCCCGACCGGGAACTGCTCGATGAAGCTTTCCCACGGATTGGCCAGGGTCTGCTTCAGGCCCAGGCTGATCCGGCGCTTCTGCGGATCGACGTCGAGCACCATGACTTCGACTTCCTGGGAAGTCGAAACGATCTTGCCCGGATGCACGTTCTTCTTCGTCCAGGACATTTCCGAGACGTGAACGAGACCCTCGACACCCGGCTCCAGCTCGACGAACGCGCCGTAGTCCGTGATGTTCGTGACGCGACCCTTGTAGCGGGCGCCCGACGGGTACTTGAGCTCGACGCCCTCCCACGGATCCGCCTCGAGCTGCTTCATGCCGAGCGAGATGCGCTGCGTCTCGGGATTGAAGCGGATGACCTGCACCTTGACCGACTGGCCGATATGCAGGGCTTCCGACGGGTGGTTGATGCGGCGCCAGGCAATGTCCGTGACGTGCAGCAGGCCATCGACGCCGCCGAGGTCGACGAACGCACCGTAGTCGGTGATGTTCTTGACCACGCCGTTGAGGATCTGGCCTTCCTTGAGGTTCGCCACCAGCTCCGAGCGCGCTTCGGCCCGGCTCTCTTCGAGCACGGCGCGACGCGAGACGACGATGTTGCCGCGCGAGCGGTCCATCTTGAGGATCTGGAACGGCTGCGGCGTGCCGATCAGCGGGGTGATGTCGCGCACGGGGCGGATATCGACCTGGCTGCCCGGCAGGAACGCGACGGCGCCGTTGAGGTCGACCGTGAAGCCGCCCTTGACGCGACCGAAGATGACGCCGGTCACGCGCTCGTTGGCGGTGAAGCTCTTCTCCAGAAGCGTCCAGGCCTCTTCGCGGCGGGCCTTCTCACGGCTCAGCTGCGCTTCGCCATGCTTGTCTTCCATGCGCTCGAGATAGACCTCGACGAGATCGCCGATGGCGAGCTCGGCCGGCTTGCCGGCGTTCGCGAATTCCTTGAGCGGGACACGACCCTCGGACTTCAGTCCGACGTCGATGAGAACCATGTCGTTCTCGATCCCGATGACATGGCCCTTGACGACCGTGCCTTCGAGGCTGGACGAAGTTCCGAGCGAGGCGTCGAGAAGAGCGGCGAAGCTCTCCTTTTCAAAGGGCTCGGCGTGAGTGGTTGCAGAAGCCATCGGCTCTCCTGTGATCCCGAACGATTTTGAGACCGGTTGCGCCGGGGATCGAGGCGAACCGGTCTACCGCCGACAAGGTCGGGCGCGGCGGTAAAGACCCGTCTTCACGAGCTTGGGAATCCCCCGTCGGCCGGGTCCACGACGGACCGTCGGCCAAGACGAAAGGGAGCCGTCATCCACCCGGCGCCTAGGCCGGGACGGACAAAGCTCCCGATAATCGCTCTCAAAGCGGCGGACTCTATACTCTCGCCCGGCCGCCGAAGCAACCGACTCGGCGCCTTCTAGCGCCCTTAAGGCACGCAGTTCAGGCTTGCGAGGTGCCGAGGGACCGGATGCGCGCGCGGACGATCGAGACGGCCGCCCCGAACGCCTCGTCGGCATCGAGCCCGCTGGTGTCGAGCACGACCGCATCGGTGGCCGGCCTGAGCGGTGCCGCCGACCGTTTGCTGTCGCGTTCGTCGCGCGCCTGCATGTCGGCCAGCACGGCCGCAGCATCGACCGGACCTCCGGCCGCCTCGAGCTCGCGCAGCCGGCGGCCGGCGCGCGCCTCCAGCGAGGCGGTGACGTAGAGCTTCACCGTCGCCTCGGGGCAGACCACGGTGCCGATGTCGCGGCCGTCGAGCACGGCGCCCTTGGTGCCTACGGGCGGGTGATAGGCGAAGTTGCGCTGGTAATCGAGCAGGGTCGCGCGCACCGCCGGATGCGACGACACGACCGAGGCGGCGCGGCCGACCGCCTCGCTGCGCAGCGCCGGGTCGGCGAGGCTCGCCGGATCGAGCTTGGCGGCGATCGCCGCGGCGGCATCGCCATCGGCCGGATCGACCCCGGCCGCCAGCACGTCGCGCGCCGTGGCACGGTAGAGCGCCCCGGTATCGAGATGAGCGAGACCGTATTCCCCTGCCAGACGCCGAGACAACGTACCCTTGCCGGCCGCCGCCGGGCCGTCGACCGCGATAATGAACGCACCCATCAGAATGTCCCTGTTGAAATATCCGCGCCAAGCCCGCGCATCAGGCCGGCGAAATCGGGAAAGCTCGTTTCGATCGCCGCGGCATCGTCGATCTCGACCGCCGCCTTGGCGCCGAGCCCCAGCGCCAGAAACGCCATCGCGACCCGATGGTCCCGGCCGGTCTCGATCCGGCTGCCGCCCGGCACCGGGCCGCCGGCGCCCTGGATCGTCAGCGTGTCGTGGTCGACCGCGATGCGCACGCCGCACGCCGCGAGCCCGTTGACGACGGCGGTCAGCCGCTCGCCCTCCCGGGCCCTGAACTCGTTCAGGCCGCGGAACACCGTGACGCCGGCGGCCTGGGCGGCGGCGGCGGCGAGAATCGGATATTCCTCGATCATGCTCGGCGCCCGCTCGGCCGGAACGGTGATCCCCTTGAGCCGGCTGGCTCGGACGCGCAGGTCGCCGACCGGCTCGTTGCCGACCTGCCGCGGGTTCAGGATTTCGATCGCGGCGCCCATTTCCTGCAGCGTGCTGATGAGGCCGGTGCGCAGCGGATTGAGCGCCACGTCGAGCAGCGTCACGTCGGAGCCTGCGAGCGCCAGGGCCGCGACCATCGGCAGGGCCGCCGACGAGGGGTCGGCCGGCAGGTCGAGCGTTGCCGGCGCCAGTTCCGGCTGCCCGGTGAGCAGGATGCGGCTGCCGCCGTCGGCGGCCGGCTCGACCGTGACCCGGGCGCCGAAGGTGCGCAGCATCCGTTCGGTATGGTCGCGCGTCGGCCACGGCTCGATCACGCCGGTCGTGCCGGCAGCATTGAGTCCGGCCAGCAGGATCGCCGACTTGACCTGGGCCGAGGCGACCGGCAGGCGGTAGTCGATCGGCATCGGCAGGGCCGCACCGATCGCCGTGATCGGCAGCAGGCCACCGCGCCGGGCGACGAACTGGGCGCCCATCATCTCGAGCGGGCGGAGGATTCGCGCCATCGGCCGCTTGGCGAGCAGTGCGCCGCCGGTGAAGACGGCGGTCACCGGATGCGTCGCGACCAGCCCCATGAGCAGGCACAGGCCCGTGCGGGAGGTGCCAAGGTCGAGCACCTGAGCCGGTTCGCCGAGGCCGCCGACGCCGACGCCGTCGACGGTCCACAGCCCGTCGTCGTGGCGGGTGACCTGGGCGCCCAGCGCCCGCAGGGCCGCCGCGGTGGCGTGCAGGTCGGCGCTGTCGGGCAGCCCCTTGATGCGGGTCCGGCCGACGGCGAGCGCGCCCAGGACGAGCGCGTGATGGGCCATCGATTTGTCGCCGGGGACCCGGACGGTGCCGGCGAGCTTCCCGCTGGGGCGGGCGATGAGCGGCTGCGGCGGCATGGAAAGACGTAACCTCTGGCGGGCTTGGAAGCGTCGGCTGGGGCCGACCCTACGGCGGAAATCGCCCTTCGCGCACGCGAATTGCGTTCGATGCAGGGATTTTGCTTTTGACAGGTGACGACGATCATGGCAATTGCCGCCGATCCCGCTGCATGTAGAGACGGAGTTTCCGGTGGCAAATCCCGAATGGGGCACCAAGCGCATCTGCCAGTCCTGCAGTGCAAAGTTCTATGACCTGAACCGTGAGCCGATCGTCTGCCCGAAGTGCCAGACCGAATTCGACCCGGAGGCATTCCTGAAGACGCGCCGGTCGCGCCCGTCGAGCATCGTCGAGAAGGACACGGAAGCGGCGCCCGGCGTCGCGATCGATCCGGAGGTCGAGGATGTCGAGGCGGTCGAGGGCGATGACGCCGTCGTTGCCGATGGCGACGAAGAGGAAGACGAGGACCTGATCGAGGACGCGTCCGAGCTGGGCGAGGACGAGGACGATCTGGCCGAAGTCATCGAGAACGTCGACGAAGAGGAAGAGCGCTAAGCGCCCTCCCCCAAGTCGAACGAAGAATGAGGGCCCGGCCGGGCGATCGGCCGGGCCCTTGTCGTTCATGGGACGTCGTTCTCGGCGCGCTACCGCCGCGCCGGGCTTACGCCATCCAGCGCGGCACCGGCAGGTGCTTCGAGCGCAAGAAGGCCGGGTTGAACAGCTTGGACTGATAGCGCGCACCGCCGTCGGCCAGGATGGTCACGATCGTGTGGCCCGGCCCCATCTCGCGGGCGAGCTTGATGGCTCCGGCGACATTGATGCCGGTCGACCCGCCCAGCACGAGCCCCTCGTGCTCGACCAGGTCGAACACGACCGGCAGCGCCTCCTCGTCGGTCACGCGCAGCGCGCCGTCGATCGGGGCTCCGGCGATATTGGCCGTGATCCGACCGTTGCCGATGCCCTCGGTGATCGAGTTACCCTCGGCGACCAGCTCACCTCGGGTGAAATGGTTGTAGAAGGCGGAGCCCATCGGGTCGGCCAGCATGATGCGGACGGCGGGATTGCGCTCCTTGAGCGCCAGCGCCACTCCGGCGATGGTGCCGCCCGTGCCGGCGGAACAGATGAAGCCGTCGACGCGGCCGCCGGTCTGCTGCCAGATCTCGACCCCAGTCGTGCGCCGGTGGCCCTCGCGGTTCGCCACATTGTCGAACTGGTTCGCCCAGATGGCGCCGTTCGCCGATGTCTCGGCCAGTTCGGCCGCCAGCCGTTCCGACACATGCACGTAATTGCCCGGCTCCCTGTAGGGCGCCGCCGGCACCAGGCGCAGATCGGCGCCAATCAGGCGCAGGTAGTCCTTCTTCTCCTGGCTCTGGGTATCGGGCATGACGATGACGGTGCGGTAGCCCAGCGCGTTGCCGACCAGCGCCAGGCCGATGCCGGTGTTGCCCGCCGTGCCCTCGACGATCGTGCCGCCGGGCTTGAGCCGGCCGGAGGCGACCGCATCCTCGATGATGGCGAGTGCCGCCCGGTCCTTGACCGAGCCGCCGGGATTGAGGAATTCGGCCTTGCCCAGGATCTCGCAGCCGGTGGCGTCGGACGCGCGGGCGAGCCGGATGAGCGGCGTGTTGCCGATGGTATCGATGAAGCCGTTGCGAATGGTCATGGGGGGCTCTGTCCCAGGCTGGGAATTAGCGATCGAACTTGGTCGACAGGATGATCGAGGAAACCGTCCGTTCAATGCCGTCGAGGGCACCGATCTCGTCGATCAGAAAATCCATCTGCTCGACCGATCCGGCCTCGACCACGGCGATCATATCGTACGGGCCGCTCACCGAATAAAGGGCCGTGATCTGCGGAATCTTCCGGAGTGCGGTTTCCGCCTTCGCGGCGAACTTCGGCAGGATCGTGATCAGGACATGGGCGCGGATGAGCGCGCCCGCCGCCTCGGGCGAGAGCCGCACCGTATAGCCGGCGACGACGCCGCCGCGTTCCAGGCGTTCCAGGCGGCTCTGCACCGTGGTCCGCGACAGGCCGAGCGCGCGCGCGAGATCGGCCGTCGGCCGGCGCGCATCGGCGCGCAGCAGCTGCAACAATGCTTCGTCGGTCGCGTCTATCGTCGCTTTGCCAGCCATAACGTCATTCCGCCGAAAGGCGCGACTCGGATCGTCGCTCTGCTGACTACGAACCGACGAGGGCCGGAAGTAAAGATGTTCATCTGAGACTTTAGAGAACATCGAGAGGAAGACCATGAAGGACGTGCTCGTCGTCGGTGCCGGCAAGATCGGTTCGACCATCGCCGAAATGCTCGATGCGACCGGCGATTATCGGGTCGCGATCGCCGATCGCTCGGCCGACCAGCTGTCCCGGCTCGGGACCGGCCCGGGCGTCGAGCGGCTGACGCTCGACATCGCCGACGGCGCGGCACTCGGCCGGGCGCTCACGGGTCGCTTCGCGGTGCTGAGCGCCGCCCCCTACCATCTCACCGGCAAGGTCGCCGAGGCCGCGCTGGCCGCCGGGACCCACTATCTCGACCTGACCGAGGATGTCGCGACCACGCGCCTGGTGAAGCAGCTGGCGACGCAGGCGTCGTCGACCTTCATCCCGCAATGCGGGCTGGCGCCCGGCTTCATCTCGATCGTCGCCAATAATCTCGCCGGCCATTTCGACCGGCTCGACACGGTCAAGATGCGCGTCGGCGCCCTGCCGCAATATCCGTCGAACGCGCTCAATTATAACCTGACCTGGAGCACCGACGGCGTCATCAACGAGTATTGCGAGCCGTGCGAGGCGATCGTCAACGGCACTCTGCGCGAGGTGCCGCCGCTGGAGGAGCTCGAGGAATTCTCGCTCGACGGCGTCAAGTACGAGGCGTTCAACACCTCGGGCGGCCTCGGCACCCTGTGCGAGAGCCTCGAGGGCAAGGTACGCAATCTCAACTACCGCACCATCCGCTATCCCGGCCATTGCGCCATCATGAAGGCGCTCCTGAACGACCTGCGGCTCAGGGACCGGCGCGACGTGTTCAAGGACATCCTGGAGAACGCCGTGCCGGCGACCCTGCAGGACGTCGTCGTCATCCTGGTCACGGTCAGCGGCTGGCAGGGCGACCGCTTCGTGCAGGAGACCTACGCGAACAAGGTCTATAGCCGGCAGATCCGCGGCCGCGTCCATAGCGCCATCCAGATCACGACGGCGTCGGGCATCTGCACGGTGCTGGACATGCTGGCCGAGGGGCAGCTGGCCCCCAAGGGCTTCGTGCGCCAGGAGGACATTCCGTTCGAAGCATTCATCAACAACCGCTTCGGCCGCGCCTACGCGCTCGACCTGCGCCAGGCCGCCTGAACCGGGGATCCGGGCCGATCGAGCCATGCCCTATCGGCATTGCCGACCGGCTTGATCGCCGGGGGTGCGAGGGTTATTTTTCCCTTGCACGGCACCCGGCACCTGATTAGTTTCCGGGCTCCCGACGCTGGCGGTTTCCGCCGCCGCCGGACCCGGAATTCGGGGTCATAGCTCAGTTGGTAGAGCGCTACAATGGCATTGTAGAGGTCTGGGGTTCGACTCCCCATGGCTCCACCATATCAAAGGGATCAGCGAGAAATCGCTGGTCCCTTTTTCATTGGCGCGAGGCGCCGCAGGCACCTACTCGGTCTTGAACATGATCAGCCGGTCGAGGGCCGATTCGGCGCCCCAGACCTCGCCGGGGCGGCCGAGCAGCTGGCGGATTTCGGCGGCGGCGCTGCCGCAGGGGAAGCTCGTGAACTGCTCGCTCGCCGGGTCGAAGCGCAGGATGGCATTGGCGCCCCAGTCGCTGAGCCAGACCACGTCCTTGTCGTCGACGAACACCGCGTAGGCCTTGGGATGGCCGCCGGGCAGATGCCAGGTCCGCCAGGTGCTGCCCGCCGGCTCGTAGCGGGCGACATTGCCGGCGTTCCATTCGCTGATCCAGACCCGGCCCCGGGAATCCGCCCAGGCGCGGCGGGGGCCCGCACCTTGCGTCGGCGGGTCGATCACGGTGGCGGCACCCGCGGCCGGATCGATGCGGCCCAGATAATTGCCGGCGAGCGAGGCGAAGAAGACGCCCGCGCCGGTCGCGGTGATGCCGTAGGGGCCGGGGCCGCGCGGCGCTTCCCAGACCCTCACCTGGCCCGCCTCAGGGTCGAGCCGGCCATAGACGCCGTCCTGGCCGGTGAACCACAGGGTGCCCGTCCGATCGAACACCGCCGTGTTGAGATTGGCGAAGTTGCGGCCGCCGGGCAGGGGAAAGCGCGCGATGGCATGCGTCTTGGCATCGACCCGCACGATCGCGTTGAGGCCGCCGTCCGTGACCCAGGCGGCGCTATCCGGCCCGACGATCACGCCATGGGGCGCCGATTCCTTGCCGAGCGGCAGCAGGTCGACATGGCCGGTCGCCGGGTCGAGCCGGCCGAGGGCGCCCTGCCTCTGGGCGGTGAACCACACGCCGCCGTCGGGAGCCGGTGCCACGTCGTGCGCCCCGACCCCGGCCGGCAGGGGATATTCCCTGGCCGTGATCTCGGCCCGCGCCGGACCGCCCGCCAGCAGTGCCAGAAGCAGGATGGCGAAGGACCTTCCTCGATCGGCAATCATCGCTCGGGCCTCCGCAACGGCAGTGTCGCCAGCCTCGGAATGATCATAGCCCAGGCCGCGCGGCGCCTGTAGCGCGCTGTCGCGGCCTCTCCGTCCGGCGGCGGCAGCCCTTGGCAATCGCCAATAGGATGTGCGCTACTTTTGGTGGAGCCGCATCGACAGGGGAGGCCCGATGGTGAGCAACGGACAATGGTCGCGCCGACATCTCCTGGGCGTCGGCGGCGCAGCGCTTGCCCTGGCGGGCGTCGGCGCGCCGGCCTGCGCGGCAAGCGGCGGGGTGGCGATCTTCCGCGGCATCCGCTATGCGCGGGCCGAGCGCTTCGGCCAGCCCGAGATCGTGCCGTTCGACGAGTCCCTGATCAAGGAGACGCGCGGGCCGATTGCGCCGCAGGCGCCGTCGCGCCTCGGCCTGGCCATGGGTCCGGCCGCAGCCGTGCCGCAGGACGAGCATTGCCAAGTTCTTTCGGTCTTCACGCCGTCGCGCGCCGGCAGGCGCCCGGTGATGGTGTTCCTGCATGGCGGCGCCTTCGTCAGCGGCGCCGGCGAGCTCCCCTGGTATGACGGCGACAAGCTGGCCGGCGAGCAGGACGTGGTGGTCGTGTCCGTCACCTATCGCCTGGGCGCCCTCGGCTATCTGCAGTTCGCCGGCGGCACGGCACCCAGCCCCGGTATGAGCGACCAGGTCGCCGCACTCGAGTGGGTCAAGGCGAACATCGCGAAGTTCGGCGGCGATCCCGGCAACGTCACCCTGTTCGGCCAATCGGCCGGCGGCGGCTCGATCGTCGCCATGGGCGCCTGGGGCCACGGCGGCACGCTGTTTCATCGCGCCATCGTCCAGAGCGGCGCGATCCCGCCCTATGCGCGCGCGCAGATCGAGGAGGTCTCGGCCGCCTATCTCAAGGTGCTGGGCAAGGATCCGCGCACGGCGAGCGCCGCGGAGATCGTCGAGGCACAGGGCAAGTTCGCCGCCGTCCGGCCGGAGACGACGGTCTGGCTGCCGGTCGGGCCGGCGGCACCGGTGCCGCTGGGCGTGCCCTTGCTGTGCGGCTGGACGCGCGAGGACAACGCGCCGTTCGTGCTGATCCGCGAGAAGCGCCAGCCGACGCCGGGCGCCGACCTGGCGCCGTTTCGCGAAGCGAGCCGGCCCCGGATCGAGGCCGCGCAGAAGCTCGCGGCCGAGACCGCGGCCGCCGGGCAGAAGGCCCACCTCTATCGCTTCGCCTGGAACGGGCCCGACACCGGCCTCGGCGACTGCCACACGATCGAGCTGCCCTTTCTCTTGGGCAGCGAGGCCGCCTGGCGCGAGGCGCCGATGCTGGCCGGCGCCCCCTGGACCGAGATCGATAGGCTCGGGCGGAAGATGCGCGCGGTCTGGGCGGCATTCGCGCGCACGGGCGATCCCGGGGCCGCCGGCGGGACCCGGTGGCCACTTGTCACCGCCGCGGCCCAGCCGGTGACCGACCTGCCGCCCGGGTAACCCATGTTCGACCAGGCAACCGTCCGCGCCACAGCGCCCGCGCTCCGGGCACGGGCGACCGTTCGCTGGTCGGGCCTCGGCCTGGTCGCGGCGAGCTGGATCAGCGCCGCCATCTTCGGCGCCTATATCCTGGCCTTCTACGTGGGTGCCATCCCGGCCCACCATCTCGATCAGTGGAACCGCAATCTCCCGGGCCTCTACGACGGCGGCAATTGGCTCGCCTTTCTCGCCATGAGCGCCCATCTCGCCACCGGCGGCATCCTGCTGCTGCTCGGGCCGGTGCAGCTGATCGGCGCGCTGCGCCGGCGCTGGCCGGCGCTGCACCGCTGGCTCGGCCGCCTCTACGTTACCGCCGCGGCCCTGGCCGGCCTGGGCGGCCTCAGCTTCATCCTGGGCAAGGGGACGATCGGCGGGACCCCGATGGATATCGGCTTCGGCCTCTACGGCACGCTCATGGTCGCCGCCGCCGCCGAGACCTATCGCCACGCCCGCGCCCGCCGCATCGAGCGCCATCGGGGCTGGGCAATCCGCCTGTTCGCGCTTGCGATCGGCTCATGGCTCTATCGCATGGATTACGGCTTCTGGCTGATGGTGACGAACGGCGCCGGCCATACCGACGGCTTCCGCGGGCCGTTCGATGTCGCGATGGCGTTCCTCTTCTACCTGCCGAACCTCGCGATCGCCGAACTGTTCATCCGCGCCCGGCGACAGGCGAGCCGGTCCGGCATCGGGCTGTCGGCGGCGCTGGCGCTGAATTTCGCGACCTTCTTCGTCTCGCTCGGAACCTATTATTTCACGACGCTCTATTGGGGCCCCGGCATCGTCAATGGCCTGCTGGGGCGCGCCGGCTGAAACCCTGGGGTCGGGAAGTCGCGCATTGTGACGGGGGATCGCGCGGCGCATTCTGCGCCTGATTGCCCCCGGGATTTCGGCCGCCGTGACGGCGCGTCGCCGGGCCGGCGGACATCTCACGGAGTCTGAAGCGATGGACCAGCAGCGGATCGCCTGCGACAAACTACGCGCCAAGGTGATGAGCGCCGAACAGGCGGCGAGCTTGATCGCCGCCGGCAGTACCGTCGGCATGAGCGGCTTCACCGGCTCCGGCTATCCGAAGGCCGTGCCGATCGCGCTTGCCGCGCGCATCGAGGCAGAGCATGCCGCCGGCCGGCCGTTCCGCGTGCGGGTGTGGACCGGCGCCTCGACCGGTCCCGAGCTCGACGGCGCGCTGGCCAAGGCCGACGGGATCGAGTTCCGCCTGCCGTACAATTCCGATCCGGTCGTGCGCGAGAAGATCAATCGCGGCGAGATGGATTATTTCGACATGCATCTGAGCCAAGTCGCCCCCATGGCTTGGCAGGGCTTCCTCGGCCCGCTCGACACGGCGGTGATCGAGGTCACGGGCATCCGGCCCGACGGGGCACTCATCCCCTCCTCCTCGGTCGGCAACAACAAGACCTGGCTCGAGCGGGCGGGGCAGGTCATCCTTGAGGTCAACAGCTGGCAGAATGCCGCGCTCGAGGGCATGCACGACGTCTATTACGGCACCGCGCTGCCGCCCCATCGCGTGCCGATCCCGCTCGTCCGCCCCGATGACCGTATCGGCGAGCCCTACCTGCGCTGCGATCCCGACAAGATCGTCGCCATCGTCGAGACTGAGGCGCCCGACCGCAATCTGCCGTTCGCGCCGCCCGACGCCGTGGCGCGGGCCATCGCGGGCCATCTGCTCGACTTCTTCGGCCATGAGGTCGCGAAGGGCCGCCTGCCGCGCTCGCGGCTGCCCATTCAGTCCGGCGTCGGCAACATCGCGAACGCGGTGCTCACCGGCCTTCTGGACAGCCCGTTCGAGGACATGACCGCCTATACCGAGGTGATCCAGGACGGGATGCTGGACCTGCTGTCGGCCGGCAAGCTGCGCATGGCATCCGCCACCGCCTTCTCGCTCAGCCCCGAGGCGGCGGCGGCGATCAACACCGACATGGCGCGCTATCGCGACAAGATGATCCTGCGGCCGCAGGAGATCAGCAACCACCCGGAACTGATCCGGCGCCTGGGCTGCCTCGCCATGAATGGGCTGATCGAGGCCGACATCTACGGCAACGTCAATTCGACCCACATCATGGGCTCGCGCATCCAGAACGGCATCGGCGGCTCGGGCGATTTCGCCCGCAATGCCTTTGTCTCGATCTTCATGACGCCGTCTACCGCCAAGGGCGGCAAGATCTCCTCGATCGTGCCGCAGGCCAGCCACGTCGATCACATCGCCCAGGACGTGCAGGTGATCGTGACCGAGCAGGGGCTGGCCGACCTGCGCGGCCTGTCGCCGAGGCAGCGCGCCAAAGTGATCATCGAGAACTGCGCGCACCCCGACTACCGCCCGGCGCTCGCCGACTATTTCCGGCGGGCCAAGGAACATTCCTATGGCGGCCAGTCGCCCTCGCTCCTCGGCGAGGCACTATCCTGGCACCAGCGCTTCATCGAAACCGGATCGATGCTGGGCTGATCGCGGGCGCCCGTCCCGCGTCGACGGCGACCTTGCGCCGGTCGAGCCTCGACGAGGTGGCCCGGATCCGGAAACGAGGGGAGGAAGCCGAAGCCTCTCCCCTCTTTCCGGCAAGAGTTACGCGCTGGGGTCCGCGATGACTCGCGAACGGCTTCCGTAGATCACCAGCACCTTCTGGCTCTGGGAGAGAGCGGGCTGAGCTCCCTGGACAACGGTCAGCAGCGCACCGTTCTCCGTTTGAACCACGTACTCCATGCCGCCCTGTCGGGTAGCGGCATCTTCGGCCATCGCGCCGACGATGCCGCCGGCGATGACGCCACCTATGGCTCCGATAGCGGCAGTCGTGCCGTTGCCACCGAGATGCGAGCCCGCAACGCCGCCGGCAGCGGCACCGGCACCCGCACCGATCCCTGATTGCGTACCGGAGATCGCGACCGCCCTGGCGCTGATGATCATCCCTCGCACCGTCCGGTTGGCTTGTCCGACCGCCCCGACCGAGTAGGTGTCGGGAGACACGTTCGGCTGACATCCGGCACACATGATTGCCAAGAGTCCGACGGCGGCGACCCGGAAGATTGCCATGGTCATCGCACCCTCAACTCGTGGGCGCCATGGCTTTTGGCGAGGCCGCCGCCGGAACGGCAGCCGTCGGGAACATCGGCTTGCTCAGGTCCACCGTCTGCAATTGCTGCAGAAACTGGCTGATGTTGTTCTGGACCGCCCGGTTGACCGATTCCCTCGCACGGGCAACGCCCTGAAAGGCGAAGTCGAGCGGCGTGGTCCCACTTGAGGAAATATCCGTCGTAAAGATCACGGAGCCGGTTTTCCGATCGATGATCTCATATCGGGCGGCCGCGTCGGTCGTCATGCTCAACCCCGCGCCCGGCACCTCGAGCTTCAGGATCTTTACCGATAGCGACACTTTCCGCGACGCGTCATCGTTGAAGATCGCCATTCTATCCAGCGCCTCTTCAACCGACGTCTTCCATAATGGCGCAAGGCCTTCCGCCGTCGGCGGCAGGCCGCCCGTCTTCTCGTCCGGCCTGGCCACGGTGACCGTCAGGGACTTGACCTCCGCATCAAGCTTGGCGGGGCTGGGCCCGACGTTCGGCACCGAGAAATTAAGTGGCGGGATCGATCCGCAGGCACTCAAAAGAACTGCCGTCACACATAAAAGGAGCGCGCGCTTCATAAAAGTTCCCTCAAACTATTGAGTTCTCAGAATAGGCGAAAGTTCGACGCGAAGAAAGATGGGGATTGAACCGGAGGTGGCAGGGCCTCGGCATCGGACGCCAAGCGAAGATTCTCGGGTCCGGAGCGTATAATATGTTGTGATATTTCACGACAGGGCTTAGCGTGCTGTCGCGTGCAATGCTTCGAAGATGGGCGCTCACGCTGGCGATACCGAACAAGGGAGGACAGCCGATGAAGATAGTCTCGATCGAGACGTTGCGGACGGCCGAGTTCGCGAACGTGATCTGGGTCCGCGTTCACACCGATAGCGGTGTGATCGGATTGGGCGAGACCTTCTACGGCGCCGGCGCGGTCGAGGCGCATATCCATGACACGCTCGCCGGCCGCCTCCTCGGCCGCGACCCGCTGCATATCGAGGCGATCCATCGCGACATGCTGAACCTGCCGATGGCGCAGTCGAGCACCGGTGTCGAGTATCGCGCCGCCTCGGCCGTCGACATCGCGCTGTGGGACCTGTTCGGCAAGGTGTGCGGCCAGCCGGTGCACCAGATGCTGGGCGGGCTCTGCCGTCCGAAGCAGCGCGTCTACAACACCTGCGCCGGCTATGGCTATGTGCGCTCGACCAACATCAAGCCCGTGTCCAACTGGAACCAGAGCCAGGCGGCCGGTCCCTACGAGGACCTGCAGGGCTTCATGACCCGGGCGGATGCGGTTGCCGAAAGCCTGCTCGAATCCGGCATCACCGCCATGAAGATCTGGCCGTTCGACCCGGCCGCCATGGAAAACGACGGCATGTCGATCACGCCGACGCAACTGAAGGCGGCGCTGGAGCCGTTCGAGAAGATCCGCAAGGCGGTCGGCGATAAGATGGAGATCATGGTCGAGTTCCATTCGCTGTGGAACCTGCCGATGGCGAAGAAGCTGGCGAAGATCCTCGAGCAATACACCCCGACCTGGTACGAGGACCCGATCCGCATGAACTCGCCGCAGGCGCTGGCGGAATATGCGAGGTCGACCAGCGTCTGGACCTGTGCCAGCGAGACGCTCGGCAGCCGCTTCCCCTACAAGGACATGCTCGACCGCGACGCCATGCATGTGGTGATGGCCGACCTGTGCTGGACCGGCGGCCTGACCGAGGGCCGCAAGATCGCCGCCATGGCCGACACCTACCATCGCCCGTTCGCGCCGCACGACTGCATCGGCCCGGTCGGCTTCATCGCCGGCATTCATGCCTCGTTCAGCCAGCCCAACACGCTCATCCAAGAGAGCGTCCGCGCCTTCTACACCGGCTGGTACAAGGAACTCGTCACCACCCTGCCGGTGATCGAGAACGGCTATGTGCTGCCGATGGAAGGCCCGGGCCTGGGCACGGACCTGCTGCCGGCCGTGTTCGAGCGGTCCGATCTCATCGTCCGTCGGTCGGTGGCGTGAGCGCCATGAAGGGACAGCTCTTCGATCTCGCCGGTCGCACGGCGCTCGTCACCGGCTCCTCCCGCGGCCTCGGCCGCGCCATGGCCGAGGGCCTTGCCGAGGCCGGTGCCGCCATCGTTCTGAACGGCGCCTCAGCCACCCGGCTGGCTGAGGCCGCCGCCGAGATGCGTGCGGCCGGGCACACGGTGCACGAGGCGCGCTTCGACGTCACGGAGGAGGCGGAGGTGGTCGCCGCCTTCGCCGAGCTCGACGCCCAGGGCATCGCCGTCGACATCCTGGTCAACAATGCCGGCATCCAGTTCCGCCGGCCGATGGTCGAGCTGGCGACGGCGGACTGGCGCCGGGTGATCGAGACCAACCTCACGAGCGCCTTCGTCGTCGGGCGCGAGGCGGCGAAGCGGATGATCCCGCGCGGCCATGGCAAGATCATCAACATCGGATCGCTGACCAGCGACGCCGCGCGCGCGACCGTCGCGCCCTATACGGCGGCCAAAGGCGGCGTCAAGATGCTGACCCGCGCCATGACCGCCGAATGGGCCCAGCACGGCATCCAGGCCAACGCCATCGGCCCCGGCTACATGCTGACCGACATGAACCAGGCGCTCGTCAACGACGCGGCGTTCAACGCCTGGGTGATCGGACGCACGCCGTCGCGCCGCTGGGGCAAGCCGGGCGAGTTGATCGGCACCGCCGTGTTCCTCGCCTCTGCCGCGTCCGACTACGTGAACGGGCAAATTATCTATGTCGATGGAGGCATGCTGGCGGTACTGTGACGCGGCGCGCAAGTGCCGGTGAAATCAACAACAATCCGAAGGGGGAAATTCGGTGTCGATCGCAGCGTCGCAGCAAGCTGCCATGAATGGTGCCGTCCGGCATCTCGTGGGCAAATACAACCCCAAGGGCAATCGCGTCGGCTGG
The DNA here is from genome assembly GCA_035310205.1 of Aliidongia sp. Classification (GTDB taxonomy): domain Bacteria; phylum Pseudomonadota; class Alphaproteobacteria; order ATCC43930; family CGMCC-115725; genus Aliidongia. The sequence continues at coordinate 45,263 of DATGEK010000120.1, read as the reverse complement.
CTCATGATGTCCTCCATCCTGGTGGAGGCATGGGACCTTTATTCGATCGCGTTCGTGCTGGTCTTCATTCGCGACCAGTACCATCCCGATCCGCTGCTGCTGGGCCTGGCCGCGGCGGGCACGCAGGGCGGCGCCCTGATCGGTGCCCTGGTGGGCGGCTGGCTGTCCGACAAGATCGGCCGACGCGTGATGTTCCTGGCGACGATGATCCTGTTCATCATCCTGGCACTCGCCCAGGCGTTCGTGACCAGCGTCGAGTGGCTGGTGGCGGTCCGCTTCGTCCTCGGCGTCCCGCTCGGCAGCGACATCTCCAACGGCTACACCTACATCATGGAGTCCATGCCCAAGGGCAAGCGCGAGGTCATGGGCAACCGCTGGCAGTTCATGTTCGCGATCGGCGAGGTCATGACCCTGGCGGTCATCGCGGTGTTCATCGTCGCCAACCTGGATCATGAGCTGATCTGGCGCGTGACCCTGGGCCTGGGCGCGGTGCCGGCGCTCGTCATCCTGGTGATGCGCCACGACCTGCCGGAGACGGCCGTCTGGCTGATCCGCCGCGGCCGGTTCCGCGAGGCCAAGCGGGTCTCGCTCGACATGTTCGGCGACCGGCTCGACATGCTGCCGGACGAGGACGTCGTCATTCCGAAGCCGCATCCGGCCGCCTTCCTGGCCGACATGCGCAGGGACCCGATCCGCTGGCGCGCCACGCTCTACGGCTGGATCGCCTGCTTCGCCCAGGGCAGTGAGTTCTCGACCTTCGCCTTCTATCTGCCGGTGCTGTTCCTGATGGTCGGCGTCTCGACCGTGCTCGGCACCGACCTCGTCACCATGGCGCTCTATTGCGTCGCCGCGATTGCCGGCTGGGTCGGGCCGATGATCACACCGAAGATCGGCCAGCGCGGCATCAGCATCGCCGGCTTCGCCATCGTGCTGGTCTCGCTGCTGGTCGCGGCCGGGGCGCTCTATACCGACAACAAGATGATCCTGCCCTTTGCCGCGGCGGCGATGCTGTGGGGCCATTACTGGGACGCGTCGAACTGCATGACCATCCCGACCGTGGTCGCGAAGCCGGAATATCGCGGCACGGCGAGCGGCTTCGCCTACATGTTCGTCAAGCTGCCGTCGTTCCTGGCGATCTTCCTGTTCCCGTCGGTCTTTGCCGCCATCGGCCAGGCCAACGCCACGCTGCTCGTCGCCATCTTCCCGCTGATCGGGCTGCTGGCCGCGATCTTCATCCTGCCGGAAGTCTACGGGTACGAACACGACTGACCCCGGGTTCCGTGCGGCCGGCCGATCGCCGGCCGCACGCACCGAACCCGACGGGTGACCGGCGCGGCATCGAAGCCGGCGATCATCGCGCGGGCTGCATCATGCTATGCTCCCCCCGGAAGTGCCGGAGAGCATCCATGCGAAACCTTCGCCTGCAGCTGTTGCGCGTCCTCTGGCTGGCGCCGTTCCTGCTGGTGCTTGCAGCACCGGCGCAGGCGCAATCGAGGGTGCTGCAGGGCGGCGTCGTGCAGCCCCTATGGTCGCAACCGAACGCCAACGAGGTCGACACCGCGGCGCAGGCGAACGGCCAGGCGGGTGGGCGCGCTCTGGGGCGCCACTACCAGCTCGAAACCCTGCGCTGCCCGCCGAACGCAGCGATCGTCGGCATGCAGATCAGCCGCGGCGACGTGCTGGATTACCTACAGATCGCCTGCGCCGTGCCGCAATGCACGGGCAGTACCTGCCAATGGTCCCAGGCGGAGATGCAATGGGGGCCCGACGCCGGCGGCACCGGCGGCGACATGCAGCAGCCGATGCTGTGCAACCAAAATTCCGTCCTGACCGGGTTCACCGCGCGCGTCGTCAAGTTCACTTTGTTCGATTTCGCCGCCGACATCGCGCCGGAATGCGGGCTGCTCGCCTCGGCGGCATCCCCCGACGGCTTCTACGCGGTCACGATCACGTCCGATGCATCGCGCGCGGGCCCCACGGTCGCCCGCAGCTATACGCCGCCGAACGCCACCAGATCCATGATCGGGCCGGTCTCCTGCACGCCGAACGGCAACGCCAGCGCCGTGTCGGTCGCGACCGCGGATTTCGTCCTGCCGGGTCAGCGCGTCGTGCAGGCGGTGTCGATCTATTGCCCGGCCAATCCGGTGGCGCCGTCGCCATCGTGCAAGGTCAGGGGCCAGCTCAGCGACAATGCGGCCGTCGCCGTCACGATGCAGGATTTCATCGGCTACCTGCGCGGCAATGCGAACCCGCTCGGCGGCACCTGGGGTGCGGCGGTCAATGGCCAGTACCCGACCGTCAAGAATGCCGCGGGCAAGATCGTGAAGAACTATCGCTATGTGCAGACGCCGGGGCATCCGGGCGTGATCATCGACATGCGCCATTTCCAGTATGTCGGGCCGCTGGGGCAGGGCGTCGGCGGCATGGTCGAGGCCTGCCAGGCCATGGGCGGCCAAGCCTCGGCCTATCAGCGCCAGGACTTCTATTCGAACGCGCTGGGCGAGGCGTTCAACAGCTACAAGAATGTCAGCGGCAACAGCGACTACGCCGCCAATCTCCAGGCATTCTTTTTCAGCAATCTCGTCTTCCGCGGCGCCAACGGCCAGAACGTCACGAACCAGGCGCTGATCAACAACATCGTCCAGTCGGCGCAGACCATGCAGTAGCGCCTCAGAACGCCGCGGCCGGCAGGTTCGCGGCGATGTCGCTCCGCGCATCGACCTGGCGCAGCCAGGTGCCGGTCTTTGGCAGTTCGCTGGCGAAGAAGAACCGGCAGGCGGCGAGCTTGCCCTGGTAGAAGGCGGCATCCTCCGCATCGGCCGGCGTCGCGGCAAGGGCGACGATCGCCTGCTCGAGCCAGAGCCAGGCCACCACGCCATGACCGAAGGCCGAGAGAAACGCCGTCGCATGATCGAGCAGATGCGCATCGTCGCCGGCGGCGGCGAGCCGCCCGACGACGGCACCGATCTCGCGCCAGACACCGGCAAGCGCCTTCGCCTCGGCAGCAAGCGTGGCATGGCCCTCGGCGCGATCGACGGTCCCGGCGATGCGCTCGCCGAGGAGTGCCAGGGCCTGGCCACGGTCCTTGAGGATCTTGCGACCCAGCAGATCCATCGCCTGGATGCCGGTCGTGCCTTCGTGGATCGGGTTCAGCCGGTTGTCGCGATAGAGCTGCTCGACATCGAAATCCCGCGTATAGCCGTAGCCGCCGTGGATCTGGATGGCGAGGTCGTTCGCCGCCAGCCCCCATTCCGACGGCCAGGCTTTGGCGATCGGCGTCAGCAGGCCGAGCAGCTCGGTCGCCACGTGGCGGGCACCCTCGGTCTCGCCGGTCGCCTCCTCGTCGACCAGCCGGGCGGCATAGAGGATCAGGGCCAGCGCGCCTTCGACGTAGGATTTCTGGGCGAGCAGCATGCGCTTCACGTTGGCATGCTCGATGATCGGCACCATCGGGCCGGCGCCCCGCGCCGCGGCCGGACGGCCCTGCAGCCGCTCGCGCGCATAGGCGAGCGCCAGCAGGTAGCCGCGATAGCCCAGCATCGCCGCACCCAGGCCGACCGAGATGCGCGCCTCGTTCATCATGTGGAACATGATCGGCAGGCCCTGGCCGACCGAGCCGACCAGATAGCCCACCGCCCCCGCCCGGCCGGACGGCCGATAGCGGGTGCCTTCACCGAAGTTCAGCAGGCAATTCGCCGTGCCGCGATAGCCCATCTTGTGGTTGAGGCCGGCGACGACGACGTCGTTGCGCTCGCCCGGCCGCCCGTCGGCATCGACCAGGAACTTCGGCACGATGAACAGCGACACGCCCTTGGTGCCGGGCACCAGCTTGCCGTCCGGTCCCTCGACCTTGGCCAGCACCAGATGGACGATATTTTCCGAGATGTCCTGGTCGCCGCCGGAGATCCACATCTTGTTGCCGGCGAGCCGGTAGCGGGGGCCCAGCGCATCCTCGCCGTCCGGCACCGCGCGGGTGGCGATGTCGGAGAGCGAGGAGCCGGCCTGGGGCTCCGACAGGCACATGGTGCCGAGGAAGCGGCCGGCGATCTCGGGCTTGGCAAAGGCCTCGATCTGGACCGGCGTGCCGAAGGCAACCAGCAGCCTGGCGTTGCCGGTCGTCAGCATCGGATAGGCCGCCGTCGCCACGTTCGCCGCCATGAAATGCGCCGTGGCGGCGGTATGGACGACATAGGGCAGTTGCAGCCCGCCGACCTCCACCGGGAAGGAGGCGCCGAAGAAGCCCGCTTCCGCGAAGGCGGCGATCGCCCGGCCGATCTCGGGCAGGACATGCACCCCGGCATCGTCGAGCGCCGGCTCGATCCGGTCGGCGGTCTTGTAATGGGGCAGGAATTCCGCCTCGGCCAGGCGCCGTGCCAAGTCGATCACCGCATCGAACGTTTCGCGCCCGTGATCCGCGAAGGCCGCCCGGCCGGCGAGCGCGGCAATGCCGAGCCACTCATGCAGCAGGAAATCCACATCGCGGCTGTTGATGATCGCGTGGCTCATGATGCGGTCCGGCGCTCCCCTTTCGCGGTCGGCTTCGGCGATCGACCGTTCCGCCCGTCGTTTGGCCGCCACCTTATCGAGCTTTGGCCGATCCGCTCAACCGGGATCTTGGCCCGCGACACCGACCCTTTCGACCAGAATCCCGCCACGCTCGATGGGTGCAGGGACCGCCGCCGAGTGGGCGCGATCGCGGGCTTTTCAGCGCAAAATTCGTGCGAAAAATCGGCAAAAAACCGAATCTTCTTGCCTATTTCTGCGGCTGTCCCCATATGAGGGGCTTCGGTTCTTTTCTGCGTTAGCCCGATCCGACCGCTTCCACAGGGCGTAAGACTTGGTTCTCCGTAATTGAACTCGAATCAGCCTGCATTTGTGCGGGCTGAATTTCTATCGATTTTCCGTGGAGAGCAGCATGCCCAGTGGCACTGTGAAGTGGTTCAATTCGACCAAGGGTTACGGTTTCATCGAGCCGACCGGCGGCGGACCCGACGTGTTCGTTCACATCTCGGCCGTCGAGCGCGCCGGCCTCGGTTCGCTCAACGAAGGTCAGAAGCTGACCTACGAGCTGGAGCGTGGCCAGCAGGGCAAGACGTCGGCGGTTAACCTCGTCGCCGAATAAGCCTTAGGAATTGCGGTGTCGCCGATCCGTCGGCGGCACCGCACCCCAACACGCCGACCCGCTCGCCGTCCCGAGAGCCGATGCCCCGAGCATCCCCCTTCTCCTATCAGCGAGTCCATCATGCAGCCGTACCGCTTCAATGAGGGCCAGGCCGTGAATTTCACGCCGAGCCTGTTCGACCGAGCTGCCAAGCGCGGCGCCTATCTGGTGGTGCGCAGCCTGCCCTCCGACGGCAGGGACAATCAATATCGCATCAAATGCGTACTCGACGGCCATGAGCGCGTCGTGCGCGAGAGCCAGCTCGCCTGATCCCCGGCCGCTCGGGAAAACATCCCGGCGACCGCACCGACCCCGTCGACATTGCCCCCTCCGCTGGCCCAGGATGGCGCGCTCGAAGCGCAGCTGCCTCCGGAGTCGCCCATGTTGAAAGATCGGACCGTCGCCAAAGGCACGATCCATCCGCTGACCGTCGCCAGCCAGGTCCTGGCCGGCAATCTGCTGGGCGATCCGACCGATCGCGCTGTGCCGGTCTATGTGCCCGCCGGCCATGACGGGCGCGCGCTGCCGCTGCTGGTCGATATCGTCGGCTTTACCGGCGGCGGTCCGTCCCACACCAACTGGAAGAATTTCGGCGAGAACGTGCCGGAGCGGCTCGACCGCCTGATCGGGACCGGCGCCATGCCGCCCGTGGTTGTGGCCTTTCCGGACTGCTTCACGCGCCTTGGCGGCAACCAGTACGTCAACAGCGCCGCCATGGGCCGCTGGGAAGATTTCCTGATCGACGAGATGCTGCCGGCGGTCGAGGGCCGCTTCGGCTGCGGGGGCGCCGGACGCCGTGGCCTCTTCGGCAAAAGCTCGGGCGGCTACGGCGCCATCGTCCATGCGCTGCGCCGCGCCGACACCTGGGCCGCGGCCGCCTGCCATTCCGGCGATATGGGCTTCGACCTCTGCTATCTGGGCGACCTGTTCGAGGCGATCCGGATCCTCGGCAAGCACGATCGCTCGATCGAGAAATTCGTTCGCCATTTCGAGGCGGCGCCCAAGCCGGCCGAGACCGACATCAAGGTGCTGATGATCCTGGCCATGGCCGCGACCTATGATCCGGATCCGGCCGCGTTCCTGGGCGTCCGCCTGCCGGTCGATATCGAGACCGGCGAGCGGATCGAGGAACGCTGGGCCAACTGGCTTGCCTGGGATCCGGTCAATCTGGTCGACGCCTTCGGCGACAATCTCCGCCGCCTCAAGGGCCTCTACATCGACTGCGGCAGCGACGACCAGTTCAACCTGGTGTTCGGGGCGCGCCAGCTGCACCGCAAGCTCGACCGGCGCGGGATACCCCATCGCTACGAGGAATTCGCCGACAATCATTCTTCGATCGATTACCGCATGGACGAGAGCCTGCCGTTCCTGGCCCGCGCGCTCGGCGCGTGAAGAGAGGGCACGAGACCAATGCGTATCGCCGACATGAACTGGCGCCAGGTCGAAAGCTATCTGCGCCGTGACGATCGCGCCGTCCTGCCGCTCGGCAGCACCGAGCAGCATGCGGGCCTGAGCCTCGCGACCGACATCATCCTTGCCGCGCGGGTGGCGCTGGAAGCCGCCGATCCGCTGGGCGTCCCGGTCTTTCCGGGCCTCGCCTACGGCATCGTGCCGAGCTTCCGCGCCTATCCCGGCACGATCTCACTCAAGGTCGACACCCTGCTGCGGCTGATCGGCGACGTGCTCGACGGCTTGGCCGAGCAGGGCTTCCGGCGCATCCTGATCGTCAACGGCCATGGCGGCAACGCGCCGGTCCAAGGCTTTTTGGCGGAATGGATGGCGGCAAATCCGAAGGTCCAGGTGCGCTTCCACAACTGGTGGATCGCGCCGCGGACCTGGGCCAAGGTCCAGGCGACCGACCCGGTCGCATCCCACGCTTCCTGGATGGAGAATTTCCCCTGGACGCGCGTGCTGGGCGATGAGCCGCCCGAGGCGGCGAAGCCGATGATCGAGCCGGAGCGGCTGCGGCTGATGGCGCCCGACGCCGCGCGCGCCTATCTGGGCGACGGCAATTTCGGCGGCCTCTACCGGCGCCCGGACGAGGAGATGCTGGCGATCTGGCAGGTCGCCGTCGAGGAGACCCGGGAACTCATTGAAAAGGGCTGGCTCTGAAAGAAATATCCGGCCACAGAATGGCCGGATATTCCCTCTGCGAGAAAGTGCTGGCTGAAAGAGCTACGCGTTCCAAGCGCCGGTCGGTTGGGGTATCCCGATCAACGTCGGACCGATATTAGCCGCCCGGGGTTGACGAGCCGTAACCAAAGGGCCATCCGATCGATTATTCCGGCAGCGGCAGCGGATCCACTTCGCCCGGCACCGGGCCGAAGCGCCCGTCCCGCCAGTCATCCTTGGCGACCTCGAGCCGCTCCTTCGAGCTCGAGACGAAATTCCACCAGATATAGCGCGGCCCCCCGAGCGGCTCGCCGCCGAGCAGCATCAACCGGCTTGCCGCCGTCGCGGTCAGCACGATCTCGGCTCCCGGCTTCAGCACCATCATCTGCCCCGCCTCGAACGCTTCCTCGCCGATCGTGACCGCGCCCGAGACCAGGTAGGCCGCACGCTCGACCCATTCGGCCGGGATGACGAGCCGGGCGCCGGGCTCCATCATCGCGTCCGCGTGAAACAGGTCCGAGGCGGTCTGGACCGGCGCCCGGGCGCCATAGAGCGCGCCGGCGATCAGCCTGACCCTGAGGCCTTCGCCCTCGACCACCGGCAGTGCCGTCTTGCCGTGATGGGCGAAATGCGGCGTCCGCTCCTCGACCGCGGCCGGGAGCGCCACCCAGGACTGGATGCCATGGAGGCGCGCGCCGGCCGACCGAAGCGCCCCGGGCGTGCGCTCGGAATGGGCGATGCCACTGCCGGCGGTCATCCAGTTGACATCGCCCGGCTGGATGACCTGTTCGGTGCCGAGCGAGTCGCGGTGCATGAGCTCGCCCTCGAACAGGTAGGTCACGGTCGAGAGCCCGATATGGGGGTGCGCCCGCACGTCGACGCCGGCGGGCGGCGCAAATTCGACCGGTCCCATGTGGTCGAGGAAGATGAAGGGGCCGACCATGCGCCGCTGTGCGAAGGGCAGCACGCGCCGCACCTCGAACCCGCCTAGGTCGCGCGCGCGGCCCAGAATCACCATCTCGACCGGACCGCCCGGCTCCAGCAAACCGCTCATCACCCATCCCTCCGTCATGGTATTCGCCCGGACCGACGACGACATGGTTGCACCGACCGGCGGCGGCGGGCAATCTCGCGCGCTTTCGTTAAGTGGGGAGTGACCATGCGCGCCTTCGACAATCAGCTGACCGGCAATCGCCCGATCCGCCGCACGCCCGAAGAAAAGCAGAAGCAGCTGCGCCAGTTGAAGCAGCAGCTCGAGACGCTGCCGGCCCGCGCCCAGGACGTGACCCGCACGGCGATCAAGACCAAGATCGCCGAACTCGAAGCCGAGCTGGCGCAATCGGCGAAGCCGGCGCCGTCCCACAGCTACAATCCCGACCGGCCGCGCCGCTAGAGTCCGATCCGATCAAACCGAATCGGTTTGATCGGTGAATCGGCCTCTAACTATATGGTTTAGATCAGGATTCAGATATCAAGCCGACCCGGCTTGATATCATCCTGATCTAGCGAGGCGGCGGGATCTGCCGGCCGGCTAGATTCCCAGCCGGTCGGCCAGCTCGCCGAAATCCTCGACCACCAGGTCGAGGCCATGATCGGCCGGCAGATCCTTCTTCTCGCCGGTCCCCCATTCGTCGCGGCGCCAGACGTAGCAGGTGCGGAAACCCTGCCCGCGGGCCGCGACGAGATCTGAATAATGCGCGGCGACCATCATGCAGCGCTCGGGCGGCAGATCGAGCAGCCGGGCGGTGGTGAGATAGGCCTCGGGCGACGGCTTGTAGGCGCGCGCGACCTCGGCGCCCAGCACCGCGTCCCACGGCAGGCCGGCGCGCCTCGACATGTTCACCGTCAGGCGGACGTTGCCGTTGGATAGGGTCGCGAGGACATAGCGACGGCGGAGCCGCGTGAGCCCGGCCACCGCGTCGGGCCAGGGATCGAGCCGATGCCAGACGCGGACGAAATCGGCGATTTCCGCCTCGCCGAGCGACCCGATGCCGAACTGGGCCAGCACCCGGTCGAGCCCCTCGCGATGCAGCTGGTCGAGCGGGACCCACGGTCGCCGCCCGTCGCGCACCTCCGACAGCAGCGGCTGATAGAGCCCGCGCCAGGCGTCGGCGAATTTCCCCCAATCGACCGCCAGCCCGTGCCGGGCGCCGAGGGCGGCACCATCGCGCACAATGCCACCGCGCCAGTCGACCACCGTACCGAACACATCGAACGTCAGCGCTTCGATCTCGTCGGGCCTCATCCGCTTCCCCCCTGGCTCGATCGGCCGCCGTCTATGGGCCGAAATAGTCTCGACGATGCACTGTACCCGAGCCTCATCGAAGGACTACCGCTCGCTGGTGGCAGCTCTCACCTGCAGCCGCAGTTATGCTGGATGTTCGGCGAGTTATCGGGGTGGATGTAGGCGCAGGCAGCGAGTTGGCCCGCGGCGATAAAGAGCAACGCGGCCGCCAAGACCAAGCGAAGGCCGGAAGACATGGCGCGGCAAATCCTTCCCTGAACGCCGGTTGATCGGCTCTCCTCGGCAGATAAGCAGCGCCGCATGGCGCGCCACGCTCGCCATCGCATGCGAGCCATTCGACGAATTCGGCTTGAACCACCGACCGGGTCCAACTCTGGGCGGTCCTCCTCGGAGACGGTGCAAAACACCTTCGCCAGTAAGGCGCCAGGCGCACCTGGCCGCCGGTTGCCGCCAAAGAAAAGGCCGGCAGGGCTTCCCCTGCCGGCCTTCATCACGCCGGTGTCAGACCGGCTTGTCTTTATGCTCCGGCTGGCGCTGCGGCGCCGGCCGTACGGCATGGGCCTGCTGCACCGCGGGGTGGCCGGCCGGCGGCCGGAACGAGGTTGGATGCTCCTCGTTCTTCTTCTCCTCCGGGCGCGGCGCCGGGCGCTGCTGCTGCGGACGGGGCTGCGGCGGCGGCTGCGGATGCGGCTGGGCCTGTGGGTGCGGCTGCGGCTGCGGCTGAGCTTGAGGCTGAGGCTGCGGGTGTGGCTGAGCCTGGGGCTGCGGATGCGGCTGTGGCTGCGCCTGCGGGTGCGGTTGAGGCTGAGGCTGCGGATGTGGCTGAGCCTGGGGCTGCGGATGCGGCTGTGCCTGAGCCTGGGGCTGCGGTTGAGGTTGCGCCTGTGGATGGGGCTGGGCCGCCGGCTGCTCCTGCGGATGCGGCTGGGCCTGGGGCGGGGCCGGTGCATGCGGCTGGGCCACCGGCTGCTCCTGCGGGTGCGGCTGGGGCTGCGGCTGCGGATGCGGCACGGCTTGCGGCTGGGCGATCGGATGCGGCACCGCCTGCGGCTGGGCGACCGGATGGGGCGGTTCCGCCACTGGCTGGCCCGGCGGATGCGGCTGCGGCACCCCGTTCGCCTGCGGCACGGCCGTCGGATGGGGCGCGCCGTTGGGCTGCGGCGCCCCATTGGGATGCGGCGCTTCGTTGGGACGCGCCACCTCGTTCGGATGCGGCACGGCGACGGCCGGCTGCGTCGGGCCGTGAGGCGCCGGGGCGCCCGGCGCTGCGGCCGGCCCACGCGGTCCCGGGGCGCCAGCGGGAGCCCCTGCCGGACCGGCGTGGATCGCGGCGGCGGCCGGAACCGCCGTCGGGACGACGCGTCCCTGCGGGGTCACATGGGTCGTCGGCATCTGCACCTTGGGCTGCGGCGGCGCCTGCACCGGCCGCTGGGCCGCCTCGGCCCCGACGCGGCTCGCCGCGGTCGGCTGCGGCAGGGCCGCGGCCGGGGCACCCGGCCGGCCGGCCGAGGCCACGATCGGATGGGTGAAGGTCGCCGCCTGGGCCTGCGGCAGGGCCGCCTGGCGCACGGGCCGGGCATTCACGAAGGCGTCGTGGTTCACCACCGTCACCGCCTTCTGATTGACATAGGTGACGTTCGTGACGTTGACCGTCTTGTTGACCGTGATGTTGTTGATCGTCGTGTTCGAGACGTTGGTCACGTTGACGTTGCGGATATAGCGGTCGCTATGGTGATACCAGGGCTGGTAGACCTCGCCGGGACCGAGCGGGACCCAGCCGATGGCCGCCCCGATGCCGATGCCGACGCCAATGCCGACCGCGACGCCGACACCCGGACCGGGATCGCCGCCGACGAAGGTGACCATGGCAGGCGCATAGACCGGCCGTTCGACGACCGTGCCCGGAACCCAGCCCCAGCGACCGTCGACCTGCGCCCAGCGGCCGTAATGGAACGGCGCGAAGCCCCAGGGCTCGTCATCGACCCAGGTCCAGCCCCAGGGGGCAACCCAGCGCCAATGGCCCTCGCGATAAGGCGCCCAATCGGCGCCGACCGAGGACGGGTACCATACGGACCCGTATTGCGGCGTGCTCTGCCAGGTACCGTACTGGTCGAGATCCTGGGCGCCGACAACCTGCGGCGAGACATAGGCATGGGCCGGCGGACGATCGAACCGATGCATGCGCTCGCCGACCCAGCGGTCGAAATCGTCGTCCTGCAGCGCCTGCTGGTTATATTCCAGCGGGTCGCCCGAGGTCACGATCAGTTCGTTGTTGGTCTCGACCGTCGCATTGCCGTTCGGCTCCAGCAGCTGGGCATTGCCGTAGAGTGCGGCGATGCGCGTCGGCGCCTGGTCGTCGCCGGCGACGATCCGATAGGTGCCGTCGACCATCAGCGCCGTCGTGCCGCGCGGCACCGTCACCTCATAATTCTCGCTCGGCTGCTTGCCGTGGAGATGCACGTCGGCGCGGCCCTGCGGGACGCTGATGTCGACGTTCTGATCGTCGACCGCGACGATGTCGACCTCGGTGCCGCCGTCGAGATCGACGCGCGCCGCACCGATCTGAATCTCGGCCTTCGCCCCCGGCTCGGTCCAGAGCGAGGTGCCGGCGGTCATCGGGTAATTGATCGAGGCCGGGGCCCAGGGGTCGGTGGCATTCGGATGCATCGAGACCGTGCCCTCGATCAGCGATACGTAGCCGACGCGCGAGGGCGGGTCCTGGCCCGCATCCTGGGGGGCGGCGTCAGGCGGAGCGGCATATTGGGCAAAAGCCTGAACCGCGGGGCCAAAGCCGAAGACCGACAGGGCCACGATCGCGGCGGCGAGCCTATGGCCGCTACGAACGGTTCGGCGTTGAATGGGCATTACCCTCTCCTAGGAAAACAGCGCGGGCTGCGCCTCGTCTATCTGTAGAACGCCCCGCTGCCGTGGACTATTCCGCACATCACACCGCCGGCGATGATTTCGGCGTTGCCGCCGGTGCCAGCCTTTTACACCGAAAACAAGGACTTGGTTCCGGCCGCACAGGGTGGTGGCCGCGAGAGGACGCAAATTTGCCTCGGGGGGCGGCCGGCGGCGCCCGGCCGCTTCAGCGCGCGACCGATGGCTTCGGAAGCGCGCGGACGATGCGCCACAACAGCGCCAGGCCGGTCACTACGCTCATGATGGTGAAGTCGATGCCCGACAGGCGCCCGGCCGTCGCCATATGCCACAGCGCCAGCAGCACCGACGGATAGACGAGCCAATGCAGCCGCCGCCAGTTGCGGCCGCCGACCCAGCGGATCGCGGCATTGAACGAGGTCGCCGCCAGCGGCACCAGCAGCACCGTCGCGATGAAGCCGACGAACAGATAGCGCAGCCGCAGGATCTCGGTCGTGATCAGGCCGAGGTCGAAGCCGTAGTCCATGCTCCAGATCGCGAAATGGCCGACCGAATAGGCCGCCGCCCACAGCCCGACCGGGCGACGGAAGCGGATGATGCCGGGCAAGCCCGTCAGGCGCGCGATCGGCGTCACCGCCAAGCCGGCCACCAGCAGCCGCATACCCCAGATGCCGGATATCCGGGTCGCCGGCGGAAACGGGTCGGCGATGAAGGCGCCCCAGAACGAATCATAGGCGAGCTGCAGCGCCGGAAGCCCCAGGGCCACGATGACCAGCGGCTCGCCGACGCGCCTGAGCCAAGCGCTGATCAGTTGCTTGGTGCGCCGCGAACGCTCTTGATTAGAGAGGGTCATTTACCACCTGATAGGACATGATGGCACGTCGCCGTCGTTTCGGGTGCCGATGTCGGGCCCGGGTTCGTCTGCTCGCTCGATCGCGTGAGGAGGAGGCTCAAAGACCACGCCATGAATCGCATTTCCTTGTTCAACTCGCCCCTGCTCTTGGGCTTCGACCATTTCGAACGCGCGATAGATCGCGTGGCGAAGGCGTCGACCGACGGTTATCCGCCGTACAACATCGAGCAGACCGGCGACGACCGGCTTCGCATCACCCTCGCGGTAGCCGGTTTCACCATGCATGACCTCGTCGTGCAGATCGAAGACAACCAGCTCGTCATCCGCGGCAAGCAGGCCGAGGACCGGGAGCGGCTCTATCTGCATCGCGGCATCGCAGCCCGCCAATTCCAACGCTCGTTCGTCCTCGCCGAGGGCATCGAAGTGACCGGCGCCTCGCTCGACAACGGCCTGCTGCACATCGATCTGGTGCGCCCGCTGGTCGAGCCCAAGGTCCGGCGCGTCGAGATCCGCGCGGACGGCAGGAGCGCCGGCCACCAATCGATCGATATCGGCGCCGACAAGGAGAAGGCCTGAGGGCCCGCCTCCATCGGCTTCGGCAGATATCGGATCTGAACGCAATCGCGGCCAATCACGTTCGCGTCAGCAGCCTCTTCCCATCGAGATCCACATCCCCCGAAGGAACGGCATGAGGGATGCAGGGTTGGAGGGTGTGACGCGGGCCGCAGCAGAGGACCGGGTGCACGGAACGGCATTGATCGCCCCCGTCTTCCGGTTCGGAGGTTAGGACCATGAACGACAGCAGCATCATCAATCCTCGGCACATGTCGACGCGCGATCTGGCGGCGTTCGGTGTCCAGGATCTGGCCTTCATCAAGACCGTCTCGGTGAATGATGAAGTCGGTTACGCCATTCATGCCGCCGACGGCACCCAGATGGCGTTGGTCAGCGATCGTGACGTCGCGTTCGCCGCGGTGCGCCAGCACGGGCTGGAGCCGGTCAGCGTCCACTGAAGACGGCCGCCTGAAGGCCGATGAAAAGACGAACCGACCGGAGAGCAGCGTCTCCGGCCGGTCATTCCCCCCAGTCGAGCGGGTGCGACGTCAAGCGGCGTCCGACGCACGATCCTCCGTCAGCAGCGCATAGAGCGCGTCCGGGTTGTCCGTGCCCCGCAATTTGGCACAGACCGCCCGGTCCCTGAGCAGGCGCGAGACCCGGGCCAGCGCCTTCAGGTGGTCGGCGCCGGCATCCTCCGGCGCCAGCATCAGGAAAATCAGATCGACCGGTTGATTGTCGATCGCCTCGAAATCCACCGGCCGGTCGAGCCGGGCGAACAGCCCGGTCATGCGATCGATGCCCGCAAGCTTGCCGTGCGGGATCGCGATGCCGAGCCCGACGCCCGTCGTACCTAGCCGCTCGCGCTCGGACAGCACGTCGAAGACGAGCTTCTCCGGCTGTCCGACGAGCGAGGCGGCCTTCTTGGCCAGCTCCTGCAGCGCCTGCTTCTTGCTGCTGACGCGGAAGTTGGCGATCACGCTCTGCGGCGTGATCAGATCGGCGATATTCATCAGTTGATCCTGGTCAGGCCCTATTCGGCCGGAGCGGCTGAACCGTTCTGCCGCGGATCGATCCAGCCGATATGGCCATCGTTCCGACGGTAGACCACGTTCAATCCGCCATGGGCGGAGTTCCTAAACATCAAAGTCGGCAATTCCGCAAGATCCATGCGCATCACCGCCTCGCCAACGGTGAGCGTCGGGATCTCCGCCGCCATCTCGGCCACCACGACCGGCTGGCCGTCGAGGTGCTCAGACGCAGTGTCCTCATGGTCCTCCGGCTCGGCCGCGAGGATATAGGAACGCGCCTCTATCGCCTGGTCGACCCGGTCCTTGCCATTGACGTTATGGTCGTTGAGGCGGCGCTTGTAGCGCCGCATGCGCTTGGCGATGCGTTCCGTCGCCCGGTCCGCAGCCTGATAGACGTCCGAATCCTTTTCGCTCGACTGCATGAGGATGCCGCGACCGACATGGACCTGCAGATCGCACGTGTAGCGATGCGCCTCGCGTGAGATGACGGCATGGGCTTCGATGCCATGACCAAAATATTTGCCCACCAGAGTGCTGAGCGAGCCTTCGATATGCGCTCGAAGCGCATCGCCCACATCCATCTGCTTGCCCGTCACGCGTAACTGCATCGCCATGATGAACTCCCCTTCCTGTGTTCACGTCCGGCCTTGGGCGGGTCCGGACGAGCGGCACCCCGGTGGGAAACCTCCCCGGGATGTCCATGAGTCCCTTCCATCGGCCGGGTTTGCGCCAATGGAGGGATTTTAAAGCGCCTCTACATTCCCAGCGACTTGTCGCGCCGCCGCAGCACCGACGACGGAATACGCATCGCTTCACGGTATTTCGCCACCGTTCTGCGCGCGATGTCGACTCCGTCCTCATGCAGGATTTCAACGATCCGATCGTCCGACAGCACCCCGGTCGCTCCTTCGGCGTCGATCAATGCCTTGATCCGGAATTTGACGGCCTCGGCGGAGTGCGAGGCGGCGCCGTTGGCGGCGGGAATCGCCGACGTGAAGAAATATTTGAGCTCGAACAGGCCGCGCGGCGTCGTCATGTATTTGTTGGTCGTGACTCGGCTGACCGTGCTCTCGTGCATGCCGATCGCCTCGGCGATGTCGCGCAGGATCAACGGTCTCAGATGAGAAACGCCGTAGGCGAAGAAAGCCTCCTGCTGGCGGACGATTTCGGTCGCGACCTTGAGGATGGTCGTCGCCCGCTGATGCAGCGATTTCACCAGCCAATTGGCCGATTGCAGCTTCTCCGAAAGATAGTCGCGATCGAGCTTGCCGGCCGCGCCCTGGGTAACTTTGGAATAATAGCGGGAGTTCACCAGCACGCGCGGCAGCGTGTCGTTGTTGAGCTCGATCAGCCAGCCGCCGCCCTGCTGGGCGCGCATCAGGATGTCGGGCACGACCGGCTGTGCCGGCACGCCGTCGAACGCCAGACCCGGCTTCGGATTGAGCGCCTTGATCTCGGCCACCATCTGGGCCAGGTCCTCGGCGTCGACGTTGCAGAGGCGCATGAGCGCGCCGATCTCGCGATTGGCCAGCAGCGGCAGGTTGGCGACCAGCTTTTCCATGCAGGGATCGAAGCGTTGCCGCTCGCGCAGCTGGATCGCCAGGCATTCGGCCAGGTTGCGCGCGAAGATGCCGACCGGATCGAAGCGCTGCAGCCGGGCCAGCACGGCCTCGACGCTGGCAAGCTCGGCGCCCAGCGTAGTCGCGATCTCGCCGAGGTCGGCGGTCAGGTAGCCGGCGTCGTCGACCAGATCGATCAGGAACAGGCCGATCATGCGCTCGGCCGGATCCTCGATGTCGCAGTTCAGCTGGCCGACCAGATGCTCGCGGAGCGTGATGTCCTGGCGCAGGGTCTCTTCGAGACCGGGCATGTCGTCGTCGCCGACGCGGGTATTGTGGGTCTTCCAGGCGTCGGCATCGCCGGCATAATCGATGGCGCCTTCGCCTTCGGTCCCGGCCGAGGCATTCCACAGGTCGGCATCCTCGCCGCCGAAGCTCTGCTCGCCGTCGAGTGCCGCGGCGGGCTTGTCCTCGCCGCCCGGCGCCTCGGTCCCGTTCGCTGCCTCGACCCCATTCGGGGCGTCGGCGGCGATCGCGGGCTCGGGATCGCTCTCGTCCCGCTCGAGGAGTGGATTCTGTTCGAGCTCCTGTTCGACATAGTCGGACAGTTCGAGGTTCGAAAGCTGCAGCAGCTTGATCGCCTGCTGCAACTGCGGCGTCATGACGAGGGACTGGGATTGTCGGAGATCGAGCCTCTGGCTGAGGGCCATTATGCTACACCGACGTTAAAGGCTGAATCTTTCACCAAGATAGACCCGTCGCACGTTCGCGTCGGCCACGATCTCGCCCGGGGCGCCTTCCATCAACACGCGGCCGTCATGAAGGATATAGGCACGGTCGACGATGTCGAGGGTCTCGCGCACGTTATGGTCGGTGATCAACACGCCGATGCCACGATTCTTCAGGTGCCGGACGAGTTCGCGGATATCGTTGACCGCGATCGGATCGATGCCGGCCAGGGGTTCGTCGAGCAGGATGAAATGCGGCTGGGTCGCCAGCGCACGCGCGATCTCGACGCGGCGGCGCTCGCCACCCGACAGCGCCAGCGCCGGCGTGCGGCGCAGGTGGCTGATCGAGAACTCAGCCAAGAGCTCGTCGAGCATCGCCTCGCGCGCGTCGATCACCGGCTCGACCACTTCGAGCACGGCGCGGATGTTCTGTTCGACCGTCAGGCCGCGGAAGATCGAGGCTTCCTGCGGCAGGTAACCGATGCCGAGCCGCGCCCGGCGATACATCGGCAGGCCGGTGATATCGTGGCCGTCGAGCGTGATCGTGCCGACGTCGGCGCTGATCAGGCCGGTGATGATGTAGAAGCAGGTCGTCTTGCCGGCGCCGTTCGGGCCGAGGAGGCCGACCGCCTCGCCGCGCTTGACCGAAATCGAGACGTCGCGCAGCACCGGACGGCGCTGGAAGCGCTTGCCGAGGTTGGTTGCGACCAGCCCGGTCTTGGCCGATACCAGACGGGGTCTCTTGTCGCTTGCGGACTGCTCCGAAGCTGGGATGTCGACCGAGGGTTCTTCGGTCTTCGCTTCGGGCTCGCTGAACAACGTCGACAGGATCTTCATGGGTCCACTCTAGCGCGGATTGTCTGCTTACGGCTGCGCTTTTTGGGCGGGGGCCGTCGAATTGGCCGCGCCCTTGCCGGCGTCGGCGTCGGGCGACTTCTGGCGCGGAATGATGATGCCCTGAACCCGGCCGCGGGTCGTGTCCTCGGCGGTCGGCGGACGGGGCAGAATACGGCTGACGCCGTTCTGCAGATCGACGACGCCGTACTGACCGACAACCGTGTCGTCACCGCGGGCGACCGTGACATGGCCGACCAGGGTGGCGATGCCGGTGTCGGCGTTATAGACGCCGGTGTCGCCGGTCCCGACCTGGCCGTTCGGGCCGGAAACGATGACATGTCCCTTGCCGTCGACGCGGCTGATGCGCGAATCCTCGCCGGGCGCCTGGGTGACCTGGGCGACCAGCGTGTCGCCGCGCAGCCGCCGTTCGCCGCGGACCGCGACCGCGTCGCCGCGGGCGACCGCCAGTTGCTTGGCGTCGTACCATTCGAGCGAGTCGCGCGCGGTCACCACGTCCTGGGGCGTGGTCAGCTTGAGCGCCTTGCCGGTCATGACGACGACGGCCTGGTCGACGTCATAGACGCCGTGATCGCCGACGACTTCCTGGGTCGGCGTCGTGATCCGGACATGGCCGTCCGGCACCACGCGCCAGATCTCGGTCTGGCTGGAATTCGGGACGTCGCGGTAATAGGCGGTGATGACGTCGGCATAGAGCGTGGTCGTGCCGCGCTTCGCGATCGCGTTGCCGCGCGCGATATAGGCCTTCACGCCCTGCTGCCATTCGATGCCGTTCTCACTCGTCACCTCGAGCGGTCCTTGGCTCTTGCCGCCGCCGAGCAGGCTCGAGCCGGCGCTGCCCTTGGCGGCCGGCGCGGAAGGAGTCGCCGGCGCCGCCTGAGGCGTCGAGGGCGCCGCCTGTTTGGCTGGCTTCGATTTCGGCGCGACCGCCTGGGGCTGATCCTGTGCCGATGCGGCCTGGATGCCGCTGAGAAAGGTGCCGCAGAGCAGGACGGCCGCCATCAGCAGCCGACCGGATTGGGCATTCACGTTTTTGGGGCTCACTTGGCCTCGCCGTTTGCCGCATTCATCACGAGCTTGGATTTGCCCGTGAATAGCACGGTCTCCCCCTTCTTGAGTATCCTGAAGCCTTCGCCATTGATCGTTCCGGCCGGACCGACGCCGTCGATCGGCTGGTCGCCCTCGGCCGACCCAAGGTTGAGGTCGACCCGGGCCTTGGCGGTGTGGAACTGGTAGCCCTTGTCGTGGAACATCGTCACGTTGCCGAACATGTCGAGCAGATGGTTGTCCGGCTGATAGATCCCGGTCTTGCTGGTCACCACGACCCAGGCGCCTTCCTTGGTCAGGATGTCGGCCTTGGGCACTTCGAGCCCGACCAGGTCGTCATTGTCCGGATTCTGGCGTGCCGTATCGGCGGTGAGGGTGAACGGCCGCTTTTCCTTGTCGACGCCGCTGAAGCGCGGGTTGACCATGCGCAGGTCCCGGACCTGGGCGCTGTCGAGCTTCGGGAACACCATACGCAGCCGGTCGAAGCCGCTGGACAGATACGGCCAACCGGCAAGCACCAGCAGCAGGCCGCCGGCGCCGAGCGGCAGCACCAGCTTGGCCCAGCCGACGAAGCGGCTGTAGCGGATCGCATGGCGCTGAACCAGGCCGCTGTCGCGGCGCGCGCCGAGGCCGATCGTCGGCGGTCCGCCGGCAGTCGGTTGAGGAAGATCGCTCATGCAGCACTCCTGCTCGGACCCGGTCCGCCGTGCCCACCCCAATAAAGACCGGTTTCTAAAGCCGTTCATCGGCAAAATTAAGGCGCGCAAGGTCCGGCCACAGACGGACACCCTGTTCGCGCTCGACATATGAGCACAAATTCGTGTGGGATCAACGCATGACCGCCCCGCGCGGAGCGGTCATGCTAGATTGGCGCACGATGAATCGCTCTATCCTATCACTGCCGCCGCTCGCCCGCAGCCTGTCGGCACGCCTTCTGGTCCTGACCGTCGCATTCGTGATGATCAGCGAGGTGCTGATCTTCGTGCCTTCGGTCGCCCGATTCCGGGTGAGCTATCTCGAAGATAAGCTCGCCGCCGGCACGCTCGCCCTGCTGGCGCTCGAGGCCACCCCCGACAATATGGTCAGCCAGGAGCTGGCCGACCAGCTGCTGCACAATGTCGGCGCCTTCTCGGCCATGCCCGAGGACATGGGCCAGCTCAGCTCGTCGAAGCTCAAGGGCGTGCTGGCGCTGGAAATGCCGCCCGAGGTCCAGCGCGTGATCGATCTCAGGGACGAGACCCTGTTCGCCGAGATGCGCGGCGCGATCATGACCCTGTTCCGGCGCGGCGACCGGGTCATGATGGTGATCGGCCAGTCCCCACGCGAGCCGCGGATCGACCTCGACGTCACCCTGCCGGAACGGCCGCTGCGCGAGGCGATGATCGCCTTCGCCAAGAACCTGTTCGGCATCTCGCTCATCATCTCGGCGATCACGGCGGCGCTGGTCTATGTCACCCTGCAGTGGCTGCTGGTGCGGCCGATGCTGCAGCTGACCGAGAACATGACGCTGTTCCGCAAGGACCCGGAGGACGCGTCGCGCGTCATCAAGCCCGGCCGGCGGCGCGACGAGATCGGCGTCGCCCAGCGCGAGCTCGCCCATATGCAGGAGGCGGTCCGCCAGGCGATTGTCCAGCACGCGCGGCTGGCCGCCCTCGGCACCGCCGTGACCAAGGTCAATCACGACCTGCGCAACATGCTGGCGACGGCGCTCGTCGTCTCCGACCGGATCGCCGAGACCGGGTCGCCGGAAATCCGCCGGATGGCACCGGCGCTGGTCAACGCGATCGAGCGCGCGACCAAGCTCTGCACCGGCACGCTCGCCTATACCCGCGAGGGCGCGCCGCCCTTGACCCTGGTGCGGTTTCCGCTCTCGCCGCTGATCGAGGAAGTAGCGGCGGCCCTGCCGGCGCGCGAGGATCCTCCGCTGTCGGTCGAGGACGAAAGCCGCGGCGCGATCGTCAGCGCCGATCGCGACCAGCTCTATCGGCTGTTGCTGAACCTGGCGCGCAACGCGGCCGAGGCCGGTGCCGAGCGCATCATTTTCCGCGCCCTGGCCGGGCCCGTGCGCGGCATCGCGATCGAGATCGAGGACGACGGGCCGGGCCTGCCGCCCAAGGCGCGCGAGAACCTGTTCAAGCCCTTCGCCGGCTCGGCCCGGCCGGGCGGCACCGGCCTCGGCCTCGCCATCGGCCGCGAGATCGCGCGGGCCCATGGCGGCGACCTCGTCCTGGTCGACAGCGCCGGCAGCGGCACGAAATTCCGCCTGACCCTGCCGCAGGGCCGGGTCGAGGCGGCCGCGGCGCGCGACCTGGCCGACGCCGATTGACCTTTTTCTAGTCGAGCGCCAGCACCTGGGCCTTGAGATAGGCGGACTCGGGCAGGGCCGGATGGACCGGATGGTCGGGCCCGGCACCGCCGGTATAGAGGATGCGGCCGACCCGGCCGGCATCGTCCAAGCCCTGGCGGACCGCTTCCGCGAACAGCTCGAGCGGCATGTTGTGCGAGCAGGAGGCGGCGAGCAGCACGCCCTGCTTGGCAACCAGCGCCGCGCCCAGCCGCACCATCTTGCGATAGCCGCGGCTGCCCGGCCCCAGGTCCTTCTTGGATTTGACGAAGGCGGGCGGATCGAGGATCACCACGTCGAACCGCTCCTTGGCCTCGGCCAGCTTTTCCAGCGTCTCGAACACTTCGCCGCGCAGGATCTTGCAGCGGTCGGCGACCTGGTTCAGCTCGGCCGCGCGCTTGGCGAGCGCCAGCGCCGGCTCCGACCGGTCGACGAGCGTCACCTCGGCAGCACCTGCGACCGCGGCCTGGAGGCCGAAACCGCCGGTGAAGCTGTAGCAGTCGATCACCCGCTGGCCCTTGGCGAGCCCGGCGACGAAGGCGCGGTTCAGGCGCTGATCGAAGAACCAGCCGGTCTTCTGACCCTCGCTGAGGTCAGCGAGGAAGGTCGAGCCGTTCTCGCGCACTTCGAGTGGTGCTGCGAGCGCGCCCTTGGCGAACCGCGTCTCCGACGGCAGGCCCTCGAGGCTGCGGGCATGGCTGTCGTTGCGGAACACGACCACTTCCGGCGCCAGCACTTCGTCGAGCGCCTTCAGGATGTCGTCTTCCATGGCCGAGGCCCAGGCGGTGTTGAGCTGGCAGACCAGCGCCGTGCCGTAGCGATCGACGATCAGCCCCGGCAGGCCGTCGGCCTCGGCATGGATCAGGCGATAATACGGCTCGGCGAACAGCCGGTCGCGCAGCGCCAGCGCGCGCTCGAAGCGCTTCACCAGGAAGCCGCGATCGATCTTGACGCTCCAGTCGCGCGTGATGATGCGGCAGGTGATGAGCGGCTGGGCATTGAAGGTCGCGACGCCGAGCGAGCGGCCCTCGGCCGTGCGCACCGTGACCAGGCTGCCGGCCGGCAGCGCCTTGGCCGCCGCATTCAGCACGACCTCGTTCGAATAGATCCAGGGATGCCCGCGTTCGGCGCGCTTGTGCTTGCCGGTAACGAGCGTCACTTGGGGCCGGGTTGACGGATCGTCACGCACGGGCGGAAGGCTCCTAGGGCCATTCAATGAAAAAGATCGCCGGTGATGACACGGGTCGCGCCCGGAGGGAAGCCCGGCCGGCGCAGGTCAGCCAGCGCGCGTGCCGGGCGCCTGGCCTTCGATCAGCGCTGAACCTGCTTCGCCACCGGCAGCGCGGACTGCGGCTCGGTATCCCACGGGAACAAGATCCAGGTGTCCTGGCTGACCTCCGTGATGAAGGTATCGACCAGCGGCCGGCCGGCTGGCTTCGCATAGATCGTTGCGAAATGCGCCTTGGGCAATTGGCTGCGCACCAGGCGCGCGGTGACGCCGGTATCGACCAGATCGTCGATGATCAGAAGCCCGGTGCCGTCACCCTCGATGCCCTTCAGGACCGACGGCGCGCCGATCGTCCGGTCGTCGTATGTGGCAACGCAGAACGTGTCGACCAGCCGGATCTCGAGCTCGCGTGCGACGATCGCCGCCGGCACCAGCCCGCCGCGCGTGACCGCGACGATGCCGGTGAACGGCCCGGTCTCGAGCAGGCGCCAGGCGAGCGCCTTGGCATTGCGATGCAGTTCCTCCCAGGAAACCGGGAAGGTCCGTTGCGCGCTCTTGGTGGTCATGGGTCTGGCCCGTGTCTGGAATGCGGATCACCCGGCATTACCGCGAGACGCGGCGCCGGTCAAATCATGCGCACGCGGCACAGGCATCGCACCGGCGCCGAGAATGAACCTCGCGACAGCCCGCACCCCGCCGATCGGGAAACACAGCGCCCGTTCACGCCCGCGGCCGGCGGCCGACCTCGGATTTTTCGGAATTGACCGCCGCGCGCGCTCTGCGTCGGACGCATGGCCCGCCTTCGCGAGAGCCCAGGTCCGGACCGTTTTCGAGCCTTGCAGCGCCGAAAGACATCGACTAGTGTCCGCCACCTCGAACGGCGGTTTCGCCGCCGATTGCGCGCCCGTAGCTCAACTGGATAGAGCACCAGACTACGAATCTGGGGGTTAGGAGTTCGAATCTCTTCGGGCGCGCCACTCTCTTCCGAGACATACCAAGACTTTTCCGACGCCCGGCCCTCCCGCCGGGTTTCGTCGTTTCTGGCCTGCCCCACGCGATCCCCACGGAAGGCGCAACGCCCCGATATTTCGGGGATGAGCCGTATTCGCGAGACCGCTATTGCCCACGATGAGGGACGATCGCACCGCGCAAAGCCGTTCGTCCCCCATTCCCTCTCGCCGGCCCCTCCGACGCAGCCGGGGTGCAATTGAGAGCTTCTCGAAAGCGGGTGGCAAACTGGCATTAAGTTCGATCCGTAGAAAGGTGGGCATGTCCGTTCCTAGAGGGGATGGCGCCGCACCTGCCGAGACCATGCGACCACCGCATGGCCCAGACACGCCAATCTATATGCCGAGCCTCTGCGGTTCGGTTCGTCGGACCGGTCCCGTCTCGGCCGCCAAGCCGATAGGGTCCAGGGTAGCGCCAGGCCCATGAAAGGAATTGCGGTACGCAATACCGTAATGGGTTAACCCCGAAGCTGCCCTCACGCCGGCCAGCACCCATTGCGGCTGGCACGGAACGAAGAGAACGGGCGGACAGCGATTGGCGCGATCCTGCGCACCCGCAAACTCAAGAGCTGGGCCGCCCTCGGTATGGCCTCGAGGCACAACGACCAGAGATCGGCGCCGGTCGATGCCGATCCGCCGCGTGGGATCTGGATGCTGGTCGGGACCGCGGATATCGAAGCCGAGGCAAGTGCCCGGCTGCGTGCGGCCGTCTTCGATCCGGGGCGGCTAACGAAGGATGGCGTCTCGCACTCGAGGCGGTCATCACCGCGTCGCCGAAGTATTTTCGGCCTGGAAGGGACAGCGCCGCCGGGGCTTGGAATTCCGACCGGCTCGCCGCCTGGCTCGATGTGGTGAAGCGGTTCCTCGTGGCGGAATGGGGCGATCGGATCGTGTCGGTCGTCCTCCACACCGATGAGGCGACGCCGCACCTCCGTGTCGTCTGGCTGCCGATCGACGACGCGCCGCGCAAGCGCGGGCCGGCGGTCAGACTCAATGCCGGGCGCTGGCTCGATGGAGCCGCGAAGCTGCGCGGGATGCAGGATCGATACGCCGCCGCCATGGCCGGGCTCGACCTCGAACGGGGTGTGCGCGGCTCGCGCTCGCATCACTAAACGGTCGCCCGAATGTATGGCGCCATGCAGGCCGACGCCGATGCCGCCGAGCAGGCCCGACGCCAGGCGCAGGGCCCGCTCGACCCGGCCGAGGCGATTTATCGCCAGGCGGCCGAGTTGCTGCCGTCCCTCGCCCGCTCCGCGCTCATGGCGCCGATCCGCGGCTTGGGCGTCCTGCTACGCGGGCCGGTTGCGGGACGGAACGAGGTCGCCAGATAACGATAGGGGATTTCCCGATGCCGCCGGACCGCCTCAACCTGTTCATCATCGCCGCTCAACGCGAGGCCACCGTCGAACAGGTCGCCGCCTTCTGCGCCCCCTATGCCGAGTTCCTGGCCGGGTGCCAGGCCGACACCACGAACCGCCGTGCGCTGTTCCTTCAGCTACCCACCATCACCGACGACGAGAGCGCCGGCCCGAGACTCGGAGCCGCCATCGTCATCGCCGGAGACAAGTGCCGCGTCATACCGGCAGGATGCACGGCTAGCGGGCACCAGAGGAAGAGACGGACGACGGAGAGATGATGCAATCGCTCACTTGACTGAGCAAGCGCATCTCAAAATAGAGCCTATACCCTCATGAAACAGTAGCGCAAAAAGCACTCTCTCCAGCGATTTCTCCACTAAATTCAATAACAATAGCCAGATTGTCCGGCTTTGTTCCCACAGGGCTAAGAGAGAAATTCACAACTCTAATCTCTAACCGTGACCTAGAATACAGAACATGCAGAGGTAATTCGCGAAACGCCTCTCGTGGCATTTGGTAGTCTTTGTCCAGCCACATCGCTGATGCCCTAACGAGATACAAAGGCATTCCGCCGGACAGCTTCTCGCCATCTCGCAATAAAGTGACAGTATCAGAATAGTCTAAAGGTAGAAATGAAACAGATCGAAGCCGTTCTTGAGCAGAATCCTGCATGCTTGTTCTGACAACGTGAATCCTGCCCTCGTCAATTTCGGACCAATCATTCACTTCATCTTTTTCGCTCGTCATTCTACACCATGGGTCTTTATTTCCGGGCTCTCCGGCGACACCCCGCCTCATCGGCACAGACAATGAAAAGCCAACCACAAGCAAAAAAAGCAATGAGAAGCCGCGTCTCTTCAAGAAATTAAGGCAGCCGCGCATAACGTTACATACCTCGATGATTTGGAAATAGAATGTTCGAAATATCCTGAGCTTCCACGACCTCGCCGGGAGCGCCCATAATGTTCTGCTCATACCCCGGCAGAACAGTCCGCCTTCCTACGTACATATCAGGGAGGCTGAGAACACGGCCGAATTCGTGACCCGCCGACCACGCATTATAGGTCGGCCCCGGAAAGGCATTGAGAGGATTGAGATGCACGACATTACCACCAATCATACTGGCGTATGGGGTGCTATTTGCATTATCGGTTTCGTCCACGCTGGCGCGCCACTCTCTTCCGAGACACACCAACGCTTTTCCGACGCCCGGCCCTCCCGCCGGGCTTCGTCGTTTCTGTCACGCCCCACGCTCTCGCCACGGACGGCGCAAAGCCCCGATGTTTCGGGGGTGAGCCTTCATCGCTAGACCGCGGTCGCCCGCGGTAAGCGGCGGTCGACGGGCCGCCGGCCTCGTCATTCGCTGCCAGCGCCCATTGTACGGCAGCGCCATAGGGCAAGCCCTACATTCCTTCGGCAACGAAGCAAGACCCATACACGGCGGTGCGCATTTCGTCGCAGAGACCTTATTGCGACTTCCCCGGACTTCGGCGCGCATCTATGTGGTCGTATGGTTTTCAACCATACACTATGAGTCATCATGTCTTTGTCGAGCCCGGTGCGCACGCGCCTTCCTGACATTTGGCCCGTCACTCTTGCGAAGGCCATCGGATCGCAGATAGGTGGCGACCGCCCGAGAGGCGTGCTGTGACCGGCAGATCGCTCGTGGCCACCGCCCGTGCGCTCTGGCCCGTCGTGCTGCTGGCGCTGGGCGGCTGCAGCAATCTGGAGCTGCTCGATCCCAAGGGCGACATCGGCGCCCAGGAAAAGCACCTGATCCTGCTGGCGCTTGGCCTGATGCTGCTGGTCGTGATCCCGGTGATCGTCCTGACGCTGGCATTCGCCTGGCGCTACCGGGCGTCCAATACCAAGGCGACCTATGCGCCGAAATGGGCGCATTCGACCGCCATCGAGGTGGTGGTCTGGACGATCCCCTGCGTCATCGTCGCCTTCCTGGCGGTGCTGATCTGGCGGACGACCCATTCGCTGGATCCCTACAAGCCGCTCGAGTCCGAGGTGGCACCCGTGAAGGTCGAGGTCGTCGCCCTCGATTGGAAATGGCTGTTCATCTACCCGGATTACGGCGTGGCGACGGTCAATCGGCTCGCGGTCCCGGTCGACACGCCCATCGACTTCGAGCTCACCTCCGCATCGATGATGAATTCCTTCTTCATCCCCCAGCTCGGCAGCCAGATCTACGCCATGGCCGGGATGCAGACCCAACTGCACCTGATCGTCGATACGCCCGGCACCTATGCCGGCCGGTCCTCGGCCTTCAGCGGGCCCGGTTTCTCGGACATGCATTTCGACACGGTCGCAACTTCGCGCGCCGACTTCGACGCCTGGGTCCAGGCGGCGAAGGCGGCCCCGGCGACCCTCGACGACGCCACCTACAAGCTGCTCGAACAGCCGAGCGTCAAGGCGCCCGTCACGACCTACGCCGGCGTCGCCCCCGGCCTGTTCGACAGCATCGTCAGCCGCGACGCGGCCGACCGCATGTCCACCCTGGCGTCGAACGCTTCAACCCCGATCTGCACGACGCCGGAGCCCGCGTCGCGGAGGAACGACTGATGCTCGGCAAGCTTTCCCTCGATGCGATCCCCTTCGATGAACCGATCATCATGGGCACCGGCGCCGTCGTGGCACTCGGTGGCGTCCTCATCCTCGGCCTCATTACCTATTACGGTCAGTGGAAGTACCTCTGGACCGAATGGATCACGTCGGTCGATCACAAGAAGATCGGCGTGATGTACTTCGCCCTGGGCCTGGTCATGCTGGTCCGCGGCTTTGCCGACGCCATCATGATGCGCGCCCAGCAGGCGATCGCGAACAACGATGCCGCCGGCTACCTGCCGCCGCATCACTACGACCAGATCTTCACCGCCCACGGCGTGATCATGATCTTCTTCGTGGCGACGCCGTTCATCCTCGGGCTGATGAACGTGGTAGTGCCGCTGCAGATCGGCGCCCGCGACGTGGCCTATCCCTTCGTCAACTCGCTGGGCTTCTGGCTGTCGGCCGTCGGTGCGGTCCTGGTCATGCTGTCGATGTTCATCGGCGACTTCGCGGCGACCGGCTGGGTCGCCTATCCACCGCTGTCCGAGCTCGGCTACAGTCCGACCGTCGGCGTCGATTACTACATATGGTCGCTCCAGGTATCGGGCCTGGGCACGACGCTCGCCGGCATCAATTTCGTCGTGACAATCCTGCGCATGCGCGCGCCGGGCATGAACCTGATGAAGATGCCGGTCTTCGTCTGGACTGCGCTGATCACCAACATCCTGATCGTCGCCGTCTTCCCGGTGCTCACCGCCACCTTGGCGATGCTCAGCATGGACCGGTACTTCGGCATGCATTTCTTCACCAACGAGCTTGGTGGGAACGCGATGATGTACATCAACCTCATCTGGGTGTGGGGCCATCCGGAGGTGTACATCCTGATCCTGCCGTGCTTCGGCGCCTTCTCCGAGATCATCGCGACGTTCTCGGGCAAGCCGCTGTTCGGCTACAAGTCGATGGTCTATGCGACCGCGTCGATCGGCGTGCTCTCGTTCTTCGTCTGGCTGCACCACTTCTTCACCATGGGGTCGGGCGCCAACGTCAATGCCTTCTTCGGCATCATGACGACGATCATCTCGATCCCGACGGGCGTGAAGCTGTTCAACTGGCTGTTCACCATGTTTCGCGGCCGGGTGCGCTACCATTCGGCGACGCTCTGGACGATCGGCTTCATGGTCACCTTCGCGGTCGGCGGCATGACCGGCGTGCTGTTGGCGGTGCCGGGCGCCGACTTCGTGCTGCACAACAGCCTGTTCCTGGTCGCGCATTTCCACAACGTGATCATCGGCGGCGTCGTGTTCGGCTGCCTCGCCGGCATGAGCTTCTGGTTCCCCAAGGTGTTCGGCTTCACGCTGAACGAGTTCTGGGGCAAGGTCTCGTTCTGGTGCTGGCTGATCGGCTACTGGCTGGCCTTCACGCCGCTCTATGTCCTGGGCTTCATGGGCATGACCCGGCGGATGAACCACTACGACGTCCCCGGCTGGCATCCCTGGCTGGTGGTCGCCCTGGTCGGCGCGGTCATCATCGGCGCCGGCATCCTGGCCCTGATCGTCCAGATCGCCGTCAGCATCCGGGATCGCAAGCAGAACTGGGACCTGACCGGCGACCCGTGGGACGCACGCAGCCTGGAATGGTCGACCGCATCGCCGGCGCCCTTCTACAACTTCGCCCATATCCCCGACATCACGTCGCTGGAACAGCACTGGGAAGACAAGGAAACCGGCCGCGCGGGCGTGCAGCCGCGCTATTACGAAGACATCCACATGCCGAGGAACACGGCCGCCGGCTTCGTGATCTCCGCCTTCAGCTTCGTCCTGTCCTTCGCGCTGATCTGGCACATCTGGGCGCTCGCGGTCATCGGCCTCATCGGCATGATCGCGACCTTCATCGCCCGATCCTACGACCGGGACGTCGACTACTACGTTCCGGCCGCCGAGGTCGCGCGCATCGAAAGCGCGCGCTATGCGCTGACACGAAAGGCTGCGTGACCGATGAACGTCTCCGTCACCTCCATCCCCGTCGCTCGCGCCACGCACGAGCACGGCCACGCTCATGACGCCGGATCCAACACCGTTCTCGGTTTCTGGATCTATTTGATGAGCGACTGCCTGATCTTCTCGTGCCTGTTCGCGACGTTCGGCGTGCTGGCCGAGAACACCGCCGGCGGCCCGAGCGGGCGCGAGCTGTTCGACCTGCCCTATGTCGCCGGCGAAACCTTGCTGCTGCTGATCAGCAGCTTCACCTTCGGCATGGCCGCGCTCGGCATGCATGCCGGAGGACGGGACAGGATGATCACCTGGCTGGCGATCACCTTCCTGTTCGGCGCCGGCTTCATCGGCATGGAGCTGCAGGAGTTCACCCACCTGATCGCCGAGGGCGCCGGCCCCGGCCGCAGCGCCTTCCTGTCGGCCTATTTCACCCTGGTCGGCACGCACGGCCTGCATGTCACCGCGGGCCTGGGCTGGCTCGCCGTCATGATGCACCAGGCCATCCGCTTCGGCCTCGACGACGTGGTCCGCCGCCGCGTCGCGTGCCTCAGCCTGTTCTGGCATTTCCTTGATCTGATCTGGATCTGCGTCTTTACCTTCGTCTATCTGCGGGGGGTGCTGTGATGTCCGGAAGCTCCGTCGCCGCTCACGCCGCCCACGATGCGTCTCATGGCAGCGTGAAGTCCTACGTTGTCGGCTTCGGCCTCTCGCTCGTGCTCACCGCCCTGTCGTTCGGCACGCTGATGAGCGGGCTCGTGCCGCACGACATGGCCCTCGGCACGATCACGATCCTGGCCGTCGTGCAGTTGCTGGTGCAGCTCGTGTTCTTCCTGCACCTGGGCGCCGCCCCGGAGCAGCGGAACAACACGGTGATCTTCCTGCTCAGCACCCTGCTGATCGCGACGATCGTCTCCGGCTCGCTGTGGGTCATGCACAACGCCAACGTCAACATGATGCCGACGCAGATGACGCTCGAGCGCGCGATGTCGAAGGACTAGCCGGTCGGCCGGGGACTTCCCCGGCTCAGCCGGACATGGTATCTCGATTGTAAGGATATAATCCATACGGATAGATACTGATGCCTCCCTGGCGCCCCCGGGCCGTAGAGAGTGCCCGGATGAAGTACCTGGGCATCGTCGAGGCTCTCGAAGCCGACATTCGCTCGGGCCGGGTCCAGCGGGGCGACCGCCTGCCGCCGCAGCGCGCCATCGCGGAAGCGCTCGGCGTCGATTTGACGACCGTCACGCGGGCCTTCCACGAAGCGCAGCGGCGCGGCCTTGTCGAAGCCCAGGCTGGACGCGGCAGCTTCGTCAAGGCAGGCGCCGACGCCGATCGCGCCTATAGCCGCAGCGACGGTACGCCGCTCATCGACCTCAGCATGAACATCCCGCCGCAGCCGGCGGCCGCCGACCTGCAGAAGGCGATCCCGCGGGCCGTGGCCGCCCTGCTGTCGAGCCCGCGCGGCATGCTGCACCTGCATTATCAGGAGAGCGCCGGCAGCGAGCCCGACCGGTTTGCCGCCGCCGTCTGGCTCGGCCAACGGATCGAGGCGATCCCGGCCAACCGCATCCTCGTCGCCGGCGGCGCGCAGGCGGCCCTCTTCGCCATCTGCGAATCCCAGCTGCGCCCGGGCGACACGATCGCGGCTGGTGCTATGACCTATCCCGGCATCAAGGCCGTCGCGATCCAGAGGGGCCTGACACTCGCCCCGGTCGCCATGGACGAGGGCGGCATCCTGCCCGATGCGTTCGAGGAAGTGTGCCGAACCGCGGCGCCCAAGGCGCTCTACGTCATCCCCTCGATCGACAATCCGACGACGGCAACCCTTTCCGAGGACCGGCGCCGCCGGCTGGCCGCGATCGCGCGCCGCCACAATGTCTTCATCATCGAGGACGACCCGTACACGCCGCTCCGCACCGACGCGATCCCGGCGCTCGCCACCTTGGCCGGCGACATCACCTGGCACATCGCGACACTTTCCAAGTGCGCAACGCCGGCCCTGCGCGTCGCCTATGTGGTCGCCCCCAGCTATACCCAGGCCCTGAAGCTCGCCGGCGTCCTCAGGGCGACGACGCTCATGGCCCCGCCCTTGATGGCGGCACTGGCGTCACGATGGATCAACGACGGTACCTTGGATCAGGTCACGGCGGCGATTCGGGACGAAAACGCCGCGCGTCAGCAGCTCGCAACCGCCATCCTCGGCGGCAACAGGTTCGCTGCCGACCCCCATGGCCACCATCTGTGGCTGAAGCTGCCGCCGCATTGGCAAGCCGCCGATTTCACGGCCCATGCGGATCGCTCCGGCGTCGCCATCATGCCCGGTTCGGCATTCTCGATCGCATCGCTGCCGGCCGAGGCCGTGCGCGTCTCGTTGGGCCTGGCCCCAGACCGCGCCACGCTCGAGAGCGCCCTCTCGCTGCTGGCCAACCTCATCTCCCAACCCCCGCTCACGGCGAGAGCCGTCGTATAGCGACCCGCGCAAGGACGCCTTCCACAAAAACGGCGCCGCTCCAGCCTGCCGGCCTGACGTCGGGATCGCCATTGTCGCAGACCAGGTCGAACGTTGCGCCTGGCGCGTTGTCGCCGATCCGCAGCCGGAAGCCGTGAAGATTGACGATGGCGGAGACGAGGCTGAGCCCGAGACCGTGGCCGCGGATGTGGCGGCTTTTGTCGGCCCGATAGAAGCGCTTCACGATCGCTTCGCGTTCGGCCGCCGGCACCCCGGGACCGGTGTCCGCCACCCGGATCACCGGCATGCCGTCTCGACCAGCCGCTGGGGCGCGTGATGGGCGTGCCGCGTCGTGGCTGAGAGTTGCCGGTGGCCGAGCACCACGCCGATCTCATTGATCGGCCTACCCGCATTCGCCCGCGCCGACGCGAACGAATGGCGCAGGTCGCCGACCCATCGTTAATCCGCCGTGAAGCCAAGCGCCGCATAAGGAAACCCGTGGAAGCGGGAAACCG
This sequence comes from Aliidongia sp., assembly GCA_035310205.1. Lineage (GTDB taxonomy): Bacteria > Pseudomonadota > Alphaproteobacteria > ATCC43930 > CGMCC-115725 > Aliidongia. The sequence goes on along the minus strand of DATGEK010000120.1, from coordinate 12,789 downwards.
ATCAGGCGATCGGCAGACCCATGATCGGCATCAATACGCAGGTGAGGTCGACGCAACGATCACCGGATCTAGCGCCGCCGCCCCGTTAGCAGAGGCGAGATATCATGCTGGGCGTTCCGACGATCTTGCTGCCGCCGACCAGGGCGGAAGAGGCCATGTGCCCTGTGGAAGCCGCAGGCTCCCCCCATTCGGGTGCAACGATCGGGCTTGGACCTACCCTGAACGCACGTCAGCCCGAGCCTTCCCCGGCGGCGGCGCCGGGCCTCCTCGGCATCCGGTGGCCTTCGCTCACCGGTCGGCATCTGCGGATCGGTCTCGGCATCGCGCTGCTGCTGGCCGGGGCCTCGATCTATGCGCCGGAGATCCTCTATACCGCCTCCTCGGACGCCATCGTGAACGCGCGGATCGTCACAATCTCCGCTCCCATCGAGGGACGCGTCGCGACGGCGCCGCCGACCGAAGGGACCGTGGTCGCTGCGAACGCGCCGCTGCTGACCATCGAGAACCCCGCCCTCGATCGAAGCCGCCTCGTCGAGCTCGAGTCCGACCGGGACAAGGCGAGGAACGAGCTTGCCGGATTGCGCCGACTGAGCGATGTGCTGGATCAGGAACTTAAGGGCTTGGAGCAGCAAGTCGCGGCCTATCAGGCCGCCACTGTATCGCGCCTGGAAAGCGTGGCGCGCGAGAACCAAGCCGAAGCCGATGGCCTGCGCGCGGCCGCGACCGCGGCGCAGCATGAGTATGATCGCAAGCGCCTGTTGCTCAACGCGGGCGTCGTCAGTGCCGCCGTCCTCGACCAGGTCGAGCAGGCGGCGCTGCGCACGCGCGCCGAAGCCGAGCGCGCGGCGCTGGCGGCCAAACGCGCAGCCCAGGAACTGACCTCGGCCAGAACCGGCGTCTATGTCGGTCAGGACCGCAACGACGTCCCCTATTCCCAGCAGCGCGCCGACGAGCTGCGCGTGCGCCAGGCCGAGGTCGCTGCCCAGGCGGCGGCGCTCGCCGCGCATCTCGCGCAATTCGATCAGCAAATCGCCACGGAAACCGAGCGCACCAGCCGGCTGTCGAGCGTCGAACTGCGCGCGCCGACGGCGGGTGTGGTCTGGCGCCCGCATGTCGTCGCCAGCAGCGCCGTCGGACGCGAGACCGAGCTTCTGACCTTGATCGATTGCTCGAGCCTGTTCGTGACGGCCACCTTCAGCGGCCGCCGCTTCGACGATCTCCGTCACGGCGAGCCGGCGACCGTCCGGGTGATCGGCTCGGATGTGGCATATGCCGGCACTGTCGTCGATGTCCGCGCGGTGGAATCCGCCGACCGCGAGGAACGCTTCGCGGCTCCGCTGCCCAAACTCGGGGGACGTCAGGTGCTCGCCATCATCCGCCTGGACGACGCCCAGGCGATGGCCTCGGGGAATTACTGCAACGTCGGTCGCAAGGTCGAGGTGCGCTTCGCCAATCTCGGCAACTCGGCCAGCCATGCCCAGTGAGGCGCTCAGCCCCAATCTCCTGGCCCTGGGCGCCGTCATCGCAATCTGCGCGCTGTTCCCGCGCGGCTCCAACCGGGGACGCACGATATTCGCGATGATCGCGATCGCGGCCGGTAGCCGCTATCTCTGGTGGCGTTGGACGGAGACGGTCTATCCGGTCGACTTTTCGACCGGCCAGGGCCTGTGGATCCTCGGGTGTTTTAGCCTCGAGCTGCTCGTGATGCTCGACAACATGCTGGGCCAAGTCGCGCTGTCGCGCACCATCGACCGCAGCGCCGAGGCCGACCGATATGAGGCTCGGATGCGCGGCCGGCCGCTCGATCACCTCCCGTCCGTCGATGTCTTCATCCCGACCTACGACGAAGAGCATTCGGTGCTGGAGCGCAGTATCGTCGGCGCGCTGGCGCTCGACTACCCGAACTTCACGGTCTGGGTGCTCGACGATGGCAGGCGGCCCTGGCTCGCCGCGCTGTGCGCAGCCAAGGGCGCGCGCTATCTCACGCGTCCCGACAACGAGCATGCCAAGGCCGGCAACATCAACGCGGCACTGCCCCGGACAAACGGCGACCTCATCGCCGTGCTCGATGCCGATTTCGTGCCTCGCCGCAACTTCCTGTGGCGCACGGTCGGCTTCTTCGACGAGCCGCGCGTCGCCTGCCTCCAGACGCCGCAGCATTTCTTCAACAAGGACCATATCCAGACGAATCTCGGCCTGGGCGGCCGATGGTCGGACGACCAGCGCCTGTTCTTCGACCTGGTCATGCCGAGCCGGGACGCCTGGGGCGCCGCCTTCAGCTGCGGCACCGGCTGCCTGATGCGGCGCACCGCCTTCGAGGCGATATCGGGCATGGCGGTCGGCTCGATCTGCGAGGACATGCTGACCTCGATGGTGCTCAAGCGTCACGGCTTCGAGACGATCTATCTCAACGAGGCGCTCTGCATCGGCCTGGCGCCGGAATCGACCAGCGCGTTCTTCGTGCAGCGTAGCCGCTGGGCGCGCGGCCACGTCCAGATGCTGTTCCTCAAAAACGGCATCTTTGGCCCCAACCTGCCCTTCCTCTATCGGCTTCTGTCGCTGCCGGGCTACTGGATACTCCAGGTGCCCGTGCGCCTGCTCTTCATCGCGCTGCCACTCCTCTATCTGATGACCGGCACTACCCCCCTTGTGGTCACCGATTCCGAGAGGTTCATCGCCCATCTCGGCCCTGCCATGATCACCGGGGTCGGCCTCATCTGGTGGCTCGCCCGCGACAGCTATTGCCCGCTCCTGACCGACGCCGCGCAGCTGTTTCTCGCCATCCGGGTGGCCCCCGCGACGCTGCTGAGTCTCGCCAAGCCGTTTGGACTACCCTTCCGGGTCACGCCCAAAGGTGCTTCCGCCAGGGGCGAACGCGCCGATCGCACGGTCCTCTGGATCTGCCTCGGGCTGCTAATCGCGACCATCGCCGCCATGGCATGGAACGGTCTCGACGATTGGCACACTGCGGCGGACCGGAGCACCTTGCCGCTGTCCGCCGTCTGGGCGACGATCAACTGCACGATCCTGGGCTTGGCCGCGATGATCGCCTGCGAGGGGCGGCGCGATCGCAGCGAGGAGCGCTTCTCGCTCGACGCGCCGGCGCGCTGCGCGGCGGGGGATTCGTGGTTACCCTGCGTGATCGCCGACGCGTCGCTCACCGGCGCGCGGCTCGTCTTTCCCGGCGCCCCGCCCGCGCGGGTGGGCGCGCGCGTCACCCTCGATATGCCCGAGATCGGCCGGCTGACCGGGCGCGTCATGCGGGCGGACGATCACGCGCTCGGCGTCGTCTTCGAAGACCTGCCCGGCGGGCTCAAGGATAACCTGATCCGACACCTCTACACGCTGCCCCGCCGCGTGACGCTCGCCGAGCAGCCGAAGAAGCTGACCATTCTCGGCCTCTTGGCAAGGCATGCGTTCGGCCGAGCGACAGCATGATCCTGTCCTCCGGCCCGGGCCAATCAGGCTTGTTTTGGCTCGCAGGCCGTTGATGCCCCTAGGGGCGCCTAGCCTGCCGGTCTGGCGTCGGGATCGCCATTGTCGCAGACCAGGTCGAAAGTTGCGCCTGGCGCGTTATCGCCGATCCGCAGCCGGAAGCCGTGAAGATTGACGATGGCCGAGACGAGGCTGAGCCCGAGCCCGTGCCCTCGGATGTGGCGGCTTTTGTCGGCCCGATAGAAGCGCTTCACGATCGCTTCGCGCTCGGCCGCCGGCACCCCGGGGCCGGTGTCTGCCACCCGGATCACCGGCACGCCGTCTTCGGACAGCAGCGCGAGACGGACCGCGCCGCCGGCCGGCGTGAACTTGATCGCATTGTCGACGAGATTCGCGACCGCCTCCATCAGCAGGTCGCGGTCGCCGGACACCTGGAGCGGCCGCTCCTGCACCGCGCTGAAGGCGATAGATGCGGCATCCGCCACCGGTTCGTAGAGGTCGAACGCCTCGGCGACCACCGTGCTAAGGTCGACGACGGCGAAGCCCGTGCGGCGCCGGCTGCTCTCGATCTCTGCGATGCGCAGCAGCGCCGTGATGAGGGTGAACGCCTTGTCCAGGTCGCCGAGCGCCGCCTCGATCGTCCTGCGCAACGCTGCAGGATCCGCCGAGGCGAGGCCGCGTTCGAGCTTGGCCTGGACCACGGAAAGCGGCGTGCGCAGATCATGCGCGATATTGTCGCCGACGCTCTTCACCTCATCGAGCAGATGGACGATCTGGTCGAGCATCAGGTTGACCCGGGCGGCGAGGCTGTCGAGATCGTCCGTCGTGCCATGGGTCGGCAGGCGTTCATGCAGATTGCCCCGCATGATGCGGCCGATGGTCTGCTGGATCGTCCGCACGCGCCGAAGCGCCCGGAAGCTGATCAGCGAACCGAAGCCCAGGGCGAGGAGAACGATCGGCACGCCCCCCAGCGCCAAGGCGCGCCGGACGACCCGCTCCAAGGCCCCGATCTCCTCCATGTCGCGTCCGATGACGACAATGCTGCCGTCGGGCCGCATCTGCGCCGCCAGCATTCCCTGCCGCGCCGCGGGCGAGCCGCGATCGGTCGGCCGCACCTCGATGATATGGGCCTGTCCGTCGACCGGGAGACCAGGCGGGAGCGCGATCAGGTTGCCGCCGACCGCCTTGCCGGCCGGATCGAACAGCGCGGCATAGCTTGCCCTGTGCAGGTCGGAGACGAGACGCAGCGCGATGCCGCCGAGCAGGTCGGCGGTCGGCACTTTCGCCGCCTGTTCGACCTCGAGCCCGATCTCGGCGCGGATGCGGTTGGTCTCGACGCGCGCGACCCGCCAATAGAGAAAGCCGCAGATGATAAGCGTGTAGACGATGAGCACGACGGCAAAGGTGACCGTCAGCCGGAACGGCGCCGTGCGCAGGAGTTCAATCCGCGGCACGAAGCACGAACCCGTTGCCGCGGACGCTCTCGATCATCGGCGGCTCGCCATCACCGTCCAGTTTGTGCCGCAGCTTGCCCATATGCACATCGACGACGTTCGTCTGCGGCACGAACCGATAGTGCCAGACATCCTCGAGCAGCATCGCCCGCGTGATCGTCTGGCCGGGACGCCGCATCATATATTCGAGCAGCTTGAATTCTCGCGGCAAAAGCTCGACCTCCCGGCCCGCGCGTCGAACCGTCCGATCGATCAGGTCCATTTCCAAGGAGCCGACGCGCAGGATCGTGGCACGCGTGTCGGAGGGCCGGCGCAGCAACGCCTCGACCCTGGCCGCAAGCTCGGTGAGCGCGAACGGCTTCGTCAGATAATCGTCGCCACCGGCCTTGAGGCCCCGAACGCGCTCGTCGACCGACGCCAGCGCGCTCAAGACCAGCACCGGCGTCGCCAGGCCCTCGTTCCGCAGGATCTCGATCATCGACAGACCATCGAGCAGCGGCAACATCCGGTCGGCGATCAGCAGCCGGATCGACCGATCCGTCCGCATCGCGGCCAGCCCGTCCTGCCCCGTGGCCGCAAGCCGGACCTCGTAACCGCGCGCCGCGAGGTCGGTCACGATCTCGCCCGCCATATCCGGATCATCCTCGACGACGAGGATGATCGGGCGCGAACCCCGACTTGGCTCAGGATGCTCGGCTGCGGCCATCGCGCATGTTTCTCCAGCCGTTCCCGGGACGGGCGTCGATCCAACCAGCTTAGAAGCTGCGTCTGAGAGGGACAACATCGCGGCACATCCCAATGGCGGAACCTCGCACAAGGACGCCGAGGTTCGCGACGAATCTGTCGTGCCCTACGCACCCTCGCACCCGCACGCTCCCATATTCAAGTGACCGAGGATATTAAAATAGATTTTATAATATTGATTTCGAAGAGACCGAACATGATCTTCGGGTTGATCGTAAAATTCATTTTATAAAACAGCTATTGTCCGCCGTTCATTCGGAAACTATTTGAACATTCGTTCGATGAGACAACACCTGTTCCGAAATACACGGACGGAGGAGACCGACAATGAAACTCATGACGCATTATCTTGCGGTACTGCTCGGCATGATCGTGGTTGCGGCGTCGTTGACGGCCTGCAGCGACGTCCATCCCCTGCAGAGTGCCGACTCATCCACTTATGCCGACAAGCCCTTCCCCCGATAAGCGTGCCCGGGGATCGCGTTCATGTTGAGGAATCGACCATGATCGGCATCGTCAAGACCGCGTTGCGGCGCCCCTATACCTTCGTCGTCATGGCGGTGCTGATCTTGATTTTCGGCACGGTGTCGGCGCTGCGCACGCCGACCGACATCTTTCCGGACATCAATATTCCGGTGATCAGCGTCGTCTTTTCCTACACCGGCCTGCCGCCGGACGACATGGCCGGGCGCATCGTCGCGTTCTACGAGCGGGCGCTGACCGGCAGCGTCAACAACATCGAGCACATCGAGTCCCAGTCGATCCCCAACTACGGCGTGATCAAGATCTTCTTCCAGCCGACCGTGAACATCAACGCGGCCCAGGCCCAGGTCGCGGCCATGTCGCAGACGGTCTTGAAGCAGATGCCGCCCGGCATCACTCCGCCGCTGATCCTGAGCTTCAACGCCTCGAGCGTGCCGGTGCTGCAGCTGGCGCTGTCGAGCGAAACCTTGTCGGAGACCAAGCTCTACGATTACGGCACGAGCTTCATTCGCCCGCAATTGACCTCGATCCCGGGTGCCGCGATTCCCCTGCCCTATGGCGGCAAGGTGCGCCAGGTGCAGGCCGACCTCAATCAGCAGGCCCTGCACAGCTACGGGATCTCCGCCAACGATGTGGTCAACGCGCTCGCGCTGCAGAACCTGATCACCCCGGTCGGGACCCAAAAGGTCGGGAAATTCGAATACACGGTGAACCTCAACGATTCCCCGAAAGCGATCGAGGCCTTCAACGATCTGCCGGTCAAGACGGTCAATGGCACCGTCATCTACATGCGCGACGTCGCCTTCGTGCATGACGGCAGCCCGCCGCAGACCAGCGTCGTGCATGTCAACGGCAAGAGCGCCGTGCTGCTGGGTGTCGTGAAGTCGGGCTCGGCCTCGACCCTGGACATCATCTCCGGCATCAAGAACCTGCTGCCTCACGTCGCCGAGAGCCTGCCATCGAGCCTGCATCTGACCGCCGTCGGCGACCAGTCCACCTATGTGACCAGCGCCGTATCGAGCGTGGTGCGCGAAGGCCTGATCGCCGGCGCGCTCACCGCCCTGATGATCCTGCTGTTCCTCGGCAGCTGGCGGTCGACCCTGATCATCTGCGTCTCGATCCCGCTCGCCGTGCTGTCGGCCTTGACCGCCCTTTCCCTGCTCGGCGAGACGATCAACGTCATGACCCTGGGCGGCCTGGCGCTGGCCGTCGGCATCCTGGTCGACGACGCGACCGTGACGATCGAGAACGTCAACCGGCATCTGGAACTGGGCGACGATATCGAAGCGGCGATCCTGCACGGCGCCCACGAGATCATGATCCCGGCGACCGTCTCGCTGTTCTGCATCTGCATCGCGTTCCTGCCGATGTTCGGGCTCGGCGGCGTCGCGGGCTATCTGTTCCGCCCGCTGGCCGAGGCGGTCGCCTTCGCGCTGATCGCCTCCTACGCGCTCACCTACACGCTGGTGCCGACCATGGCGCATCATCTCCTGCGCCATCAGACCCATCAGCCGGCCGGCCCGAGCCGCAATCCGCTGGTCCGGTTCCAGCAGGGCTTCGAACATCGCTTCGAGCAGGTGCGCCTGGCCTATCAGGGCATCCTGCACCTCGCCCTCGGTCACCGGCGCAAGCTGATCGCGGGCGTCCTGGGATTCAGCCTGCTCTCGATGGCGCTGGTGCCCTCGCTGGGCGAGGATTTCTTTCCGAGCGTCGACGGCGGCCAGATCAAGCTGCACCTGCGGGCACAGACCGGAACCCGGATCGAGGAGACGACCAAGCTCGCCGACCAGGTGAGCACGGTGATCCAGAAAATCATCCCGCCCGACGAGATCGACGGCGTCGTGGTCAATGCCGGCATCACCGCGAGCCCGATCAACACCGCCTACAACAATTCCGGCACGATCGGCGTCGGCGATGCCGACATCCTGGTCAGCCTCAAGCCCGACCACGCGCCGACCGATCAGTACGTCAAGATCTTGCGCGAGCAGCTGCCGCGGCTGTTCCCAGGCAACAGCTTCGCCTTCCTGCCGGCCGATATCGTCAGCCAGGTGCTGAATTTCGGCGCGCCCGCCCCGATCGACCTGCAGCTCGTCGGCAACGATATCGAGGCGAACCGGAAATATGCCGACGAACTGCTGGCACGGATCCGCCGGGTCCCGGGCATCGCCGATGCGCGCATCCAGCAGTCCTTCCGGCAGCCGACCCTCGACGTCAATTTCGACCGGTCGCTGGGCGGCTTGGTCGGCCTCAACGAGCGCGATGCGGCGACCACGATGCTCGACACGCTGTCGGGCAGCACGCAGACCGCCCCGACCTTCTGGCTGAACCCGAAGACCGGCGTCTCCTATCCCGTGTCGATCCAGACGCCGCCGCGCGACGTCGCGACCCGGAGCGGGCTCGAGGACATGCCGCTGACCGCCGGCACCGGCTCCGCCTCGCAACTGCTGGGCGGCCTCGCGACCATCGATCGGACGGCGAGCGACGCCGTCGTCTCGCACTATGACGTCCGCACCGCCATCGACATCTATGCCACGACCCAGGGCCGCGATCTGGGCGGCGTGGCCGCGGATATCCGCAAGATCATGCAGGATACCGCCCACGGATTACCCCGGGGCGCCGACCTGGTCCTGCGCGGGCAGGTCGCGACGATGACGAGCGCCTACCAGCAGCTCTTCATCGGCCTCGGCTTCGCCATCGTGCTGATCTACCTGCTAATCGTCATCAACTTCCAGTCGTGGCTCGACCCGTTCGTCATCATCATGGCGCTGCCGAGCGCGCTGGCCGGCATCGTGTGGATGCTGTTCGCGACCGGAACGGCCCTGTCCGTCCCGGCCCTGACCGGCGCCATCATGTGCATGGGCGTCGCGACCGCGAACAGCGTGCTGGTGATCAGCTTTGCGCGCGAACGCCTCGCCGCCGGCGCCGATGCGGTCACCGCGGCGCTCGAGGCGGGCAGCACCCGGTTCCGGCCGGTGCTGATGACCGCACTCGCGATGATCATCGGCATGCTGCCCATGGCGATCGAGCCGGGCCAGAACATGCCGCTCGGCCGGGCCGTCATCGGCGGCCTGCTGTTCGCGAGCTGCGCCACGCTCTTGTTCGTGCCGGTCCTGTTCAGCCTCGTCCACGCCCGCGACCGCAAGCCGGCGGAGGCGACACCGCCTGCCGTCACGGCACCCACCCACGGCTGATTTGCGTCACCGTCAACCACCCGGAGCGCCCCATGTCCGCGGAGCCCATCAAGCCACCAAACTCCCGTCGCCTGCGCCTGCTCGCGATGGCGGCCTTCATCGTCGCCGGCGGCATTCTCGCCCGCGGCCTGGACGAGCGCGCCCACGCCAAGACGGAGCTCGTCCGCTGGACCGATCAGCAGGCGATCCCGACCGTGACGCTGGCCAAGGTCGAGAAGGGCGAGGCGTTCCGCACCCTGTCGCTGCCCGGCACCATTCAGCCCTACAACCGCGCCGCCATCTATGCGCGGGTCAGCGGCTATCTGAAGAGCTGGAACCAGGATATCGGCGCCCATGTCACGGCCGGCCAGGTACTGGCCTCGATCGATACGCCGGATCTTGATCAGCAGTTCGACCAGGCCAAGGCCGATCTCGCCAGTGCCGAGGCCAACGAACAGCTTGCGATCCTGACGGCCAAGCGCTGGCGCGCGCTCGTCGCCTCGCAATCGGTGGCGCAGCAGGCCGTCGACGAGAAGGCGGGCGATGCGGCGGCGAAGCAGGCGGTCGCCGACGCCGCCCAGGCCAACGTCCGCCGGCTGGAGGCGCTCGAGGCGTTCAAGAACATCGTCGCCCCGTTCGACGGCGTGGTCACGGCCCGCAAGACCGACATCGGTGCTCTCATCAACGCCGGCAGCGGCGGGGTGGGGCAGGAGTTGTTCGAGGTCGCGGACCTGCACAAGGTCCGGATCTATGTCCAGGTGCCCCAGGCCTTCACCGCCGGCCTGCGCCCCGGGCTCAAGGCCGTGTTCGAATTGCCGCAATATCCCGGCCGGCAATTCGACGCCACCCTGGTCACGACCTCGAATGCGGTCGAGGCCGGTTCGCGCAGCATGCTGGTCGAGCTGCAGGCGGAGAATCCGAACGGCATGCTCTCGGCCGGCACCTATTGCAACGTGCATTTCCAGGTTCCGGGCGATCCCGATCTCCTGCGCCTGCCGGCGACGGCGCTGGTCCCCGACAGCCAGGGCATCGAGGTCGCCGTCCTCGGGCCCGGCGACAAGGCGGTGCTGACCCCGATCAAGCTCGGCCGGGATTTCGGCGATACGGTCGAGGTGACGAGCGGCCTCGGCGCCGCCGACCGGGTCATCGACAGCCCGGCCGAGACGCTGCAGACCGGCGACCCCGTGCATCTCGCCGCGGCGGCGGGCCCGACCGGAACCGCCGCCCGGAAAGCGGACTGAGCCCATGCCCCGCCGCCTCCTGCCGGTCTTCTGCCTGGCGATCGCCCTCAGCGCCTGCAATCTCGCGCCGGACTATCATCCGCCGCTCGTCGACGTGCCGGCCGCCTACAAGGAGGCCGGCCCCTGGCAGCCCGCGGCGCCGTCCGACGATGTGCCCCGCGGCGCCTGGTGGGAACGGTTCGGCGATCCGACCTTGGATCGCCTGGAGCCGCGGATCGACGCCGACAATCCGGATCTGGCGGCGACGGTCGCCCGCTACGACCAGGCGCGCGCCTTCGCGGTCGAGGCCGCGGCCGGCCTCGATCCTCAGGTGAGCCTGGGCGCCAGCCTCTCGGCCAACCGGCAATCGAAGACCCGTCCGCTGCGCGGGGCGACCCAGCCGAACTTCTACGGCGCGAACCAGGCTGCCGCCTCCGTCGGCTACGAGATCGACTTCTGGGGCAAGCTCAGGAACGAGGCCAAGGCCGGCACGGAGCTGGCGCAGGCAAGCGCCGCCGACCTGGCGACGATGCGGCTCAGCCTGCAGTCGGAGCTGGCCACTGACTATCTGAGCCTGCGCGGGCTCGACGCCGATGCCAAGCTGCTCACGGACACGGTCGGCGCCTATCAGAAGGCGCTGGACCTGACCCAGACGCTGTTCCACGGCAAGATCGTCTCGAGCCTGGATGTCTCGCGCGCCCAGACCCAGCTCGATACGGCGAAGGCCCAGCTCTCCGACATTTCCTCGAAGCGCGCGCTCATGGAGCATGCCATCGCGACGCTGACCGGTCAGCCGGCCGGCAGCTTCTCGATTCCGACCGAGGTGCCGCCCTTCACGCTGCCGGACGTGCCGGCGAGCGTCCCGTCGACCTTGCTGCAGCGGCGCCCGGATGTCGCCGCGGCCGAGCGTTCCGTCGCGGCCGCGAACAGCGAGATCGGCGTCGCCCGCGCCGCCTTCTATCCGTCGGTCTCGCTCAACCTGCTCGCCGGCTTCCAGAGCAGCGGCCTCAATCTGCTGAGCCTGCCCAACAGCTTCTGGTCGCTCGGTCCCGATGTCACCCTGCCGCTGTTCACCGGCGGCAAGCTCGATGCCGAGGAGGCCATGGCCTATGCCCGGTTCCGGGAGGCGGGTGCCGACTATCGCTCGACCGTGCTCGCCGCCTTCCAGGAGGTCGAGGACAATCTGGCGCTCCTGCATTGGCTGGGCCAGGAAAGCAGCGACGAGGCCGCCGGCGTCACGGCGGCCCAGCATACGCTCGACGTGGCGCTCAACCTCTACAAGGAGGGGGTGGCCAGCTACCTGGAAGTCGTGACGGCCCAGACGGCGTTGCTGCAGGCGCAACAGACCCTGATCGACCTGCAGACGCGCCGCCTCACCGCAGACGTCGGCCTGATCCGCGGGCTCGGCGGCGGCTGGCAGGCAAGCGATCTGCCCTCCGACGCGGCGGCGACCACGCTGCCGGCCAACGGCTGATCCCGCCGGCGGCTGCCGGCGGACCTATCGCTCATCTCAAAGAAGGATCGGACATGACGAAACGCCTCGCCCTCTTGAGCGCCGCGACCGGGTGCGCCGCATTGGCGTCGCTCGTCGGCTACGCCGGCATAGCGAGCGCCCCGGCGGCGACGCCAGGCGCGACGCCGCCGGACTACCGGCTGGTCACGAGCGATCTCATGAATGCAGTCATCCAGCCCCGCCACATCAAGCTTTGGCTGGCGGGCAAGGCCCGGAACTGGGCCCTTGCCGAATATGAGCGCCATAACCTGCAGGGCGCGTTCAATCGCATGGCCGTCGCGATCCCCGACTATAAGGGAACGCGGATGACCGACATGCTGGACGCCTTCACCAAGCTGCCGTTCGACGATCTGGCCGCCGCGATCAAGGCGAAGGACGATGCGCAGTTCGCCCAGGCCTATGGCGAGCTGACCGATGGCTGCAACAGCTGCCACCAAAGCGCCGACCATGCCATGGCCGTCATCAAGGTGCCCGACGCGGCCGCCTTCCCCGACCAGGAGTTCGATCCGCCCAAGCCCTAGGCGGAAATCCCTATCCCAGTCTCCGGGGGGCCATGCCGTGATGCTGGCATGGCCCCCAGACCTCAGTTTCACCAGCTGAAGCGGAAGCCCGCGGTGATGGCGTGGCTGCTGCTGCTGCCGTCGAGATCGCCGTCGTAGCGCAGGTAGACCGAGGTATTGGCGAACATTGCCGTGGCGAGGCCGACCCCGATCAGGGCCGAATCGCCCGTACCTTGGCGCCCGCGACCTGGAAGCCCGCCGCCGGCGCGC
>DATGEK010000119.1:0-41512 GCA_035310205.1 Aliidongia sp. | reverse complement strand
CCGTCGACCAGCACCTGGCCGGCGTTCTCGTCCGGCGGCATGCGGCCGGTGATGTCGAGCGCCACGATCGCCGCGCGGGGTTCGGCCGCGACCTTGCCCGGCTGCAGGCGATGATCCTCACGCACGGCCAGCACCCGGCCGCGCGTGGGATCGAAGGCGAAGTCGGCATAGCGGCAGCCCTCGACTGCCGTGATCTGCCGGGCCGGCGCGTCGCCGTCGATCAGCCAGACCGCACCCGTGACCTTGTCGCTGAACACGACGCGCCCGTTTGCCACGTGATAGGCGCCACCGCCATATTCATGCACCCGGCTGGCCACATTGAGCGGTGCCGGCGTCAGATCCTCGATCCTTCCATCCGGGCCGCGCCGGACCAGCGCCGAGCGGCCATTCTCGTTCGGCCGCGCCTCGAGCCAATAGAGCGAGCCCTGGTCGACCTGGAGCGAGCTCAGGCCGACCGTCTTGCCGGCGACCAGATCGGTCGTGACCGGCGAGTCCCAGGTGCCGTAAGGGGCGGTGCGTTTCTTGTTCATTGTCACCTCTCTTAGGGGGAGCTTCTTCTCAATCGCCCGGAAACCGGTCGAGCGGGCGGATACGATAGCGCCATTCCCGGCGGGTGCCGGGGGCCAGGCTGACCGTGCCGGGCTTGTCCTTGAACTCGCCCTCGAATCCGGCCGGGCTCGCGTGGCCCTGCCAGGGCTCGATGCACAGGTAGCCGGCGCCGGGTTTGGTCCAGATGCCGAGATGGGGCAGGCCGTCCCAGTCCATCGCGATCGCCGGGCCGCCAGGTGCGCCGAAGGTCAGCGCACGCGATGCCGGCCGGTCCATGATCACGGCGTCATTGGCGAACAGCCCGTCATGGAGCGCCAGCACCCGGCCGCGAACCGGCGTCGGCTCCGGCTCCGGCGCCAGCAGCTTGCCGGCGATGCGCCGGATCGGCGCCGGCTCGTCGTGTTCGAAGACCAGCCGATAATCTTCGCGCGGCCGGCCGGGCACGAGCGGCCACTGGAAGGCGGGATGGAGGCCCAGGCTGGCAATCAGCGGCTCGTCGCCGGGGTTCTCGAGCGCGATCCGGCCGGTGAGCGCGTCTCCTTCGATCGCATAGCGGATCTCCAGCACGAAGCGGAAGGGATAGACGGCCAGGGTCTCGGCACTCTCGGTCAGGCGCCAGGTGCAGCTGACGGCATCCCGGGCGATCAGTTCGCAGGCTGTGTGACGGAGGAAACCGTGGGACGGCAGTGTGTAGGTCCGGCCCCGATGGGTCAGCCGGTCGCCGGGCAGGGCGCCGACGATCGGGAATAGATTGGGTGCGTGCCAGCCCCAGACGGCCGGATCGGCCTGCCACATCCGCTCCGCCCCGTCATGGGTGAGCGAGGTGAGCTCCGCCCCCTGCGCCCGGATGCGGGCCGCAAGCCGCCCGCCTGCGATCGTGACCGCGTCGCTCATATCCGTCCGATCGTCCCATCCTCGGCGATGGCGACCCGCTCGCCATCGGAAAAGCCGGCCTGATCGGCCGCCGGCAGCACCAACAGCGGGATGGTAGGCCAACCCATCTCGCGTGCAACCAGAATGCCGAGGCCGAGGATCGCATCGAGGCGGCCCAGGACGATCGCCACGGGTGCCAAGCCGGCCGACAGCAGCTCCAGCATGACGGCGCTCGATGAGCTCGACCCGCGCGTCTCCGGCACCATCAGGATCGAGCCGCCGATGCGCGTGCCGCGGTGCTGCGCCTGCGGGTCGGTCAGCGCGCCGGTCGCCGGATCGACGCCGCCCCAGAAGCTCAAGGGGCCGTCGAGCCGCAGGATGGGGCCGCTGGCGCTGCCCGGCAGGATCGGTTCCGCCCTCATCGCCAGATCGCCTCGTCCAGCGCCAGGCGGCCGGTGACGGCGCTCTCGATGCAATCCGCAAGGCTGCCGTAGAGCACGTCCCAGCCGGTGGTCGACGGCGTGTAATGGGCGAATTTGCCTGAGTTGGTGACGAGCAGACCGGAAGACGATGTCAGAATCGGCGTCACCACGATGCAGGTGTCGGCGATCACGGTCACCCCGGCCGCATCGAGTGCTGCGCGGCGGCCGTCGCCCTCGATCCGCTCCAGCACATGGCGGCCGGTGCAGGCATAGAACGGAATCGCTACCCGGCGCCCGGCGAGGCCTGCGAGCAACGCGTCGACTTCGGCCTCCGACAGGTGTGGGCTGCCGATCGCGACGGCGTCGATCCGGCCATCCGCCGGCAGCGTGCCGGTCGAGAGCCGCCGGCGCGCCGCCTCCAGCATCGCCGGGGTCAGACGGATGGTCTCATGGGGCGGCACGTCTCCGAACGCGGTTGCGCGGTCCGGCGCCTCGGGCGTCGTGCCGACGACATGGAACAGCCCGACCGCGCCGGTAGACGCGGCGGCGGCGCCCAGCGCCTTCAGCCGGTCCTCGGCGAGGCCGCGCGGCAGTCCGTCGATCGCGGCGATCCGGTCGCCGACCGTGGCGCCGAGCCAGGCGCCCAATACCGGATAGAACGCATCCTCCGCGACCAGGGTGGGCTTCAGGCCCGAGGCGTCGATCAGGATCTCGGCCCGCCGGTTTTGCGACAGGTGCAGGCCGGCGCGCGGCGCGCGGCCGGTGATCGCGGCGCAGATGTCGAGGAAGTCGCCATAGCGGTTGGTGCGCGCGCCCAGCACCGAATTGCAGAACACGACCGCATTCGATTCGCCCCAGGCGACGTCCTGGCCCAGCGCCGGGCGGTGGCCGGCCTGATAGGGCGCGCAGGTCCAGCTTTCGCGGCAGCCGAGCCCGGCATAGGCCGCCATCAGCCGGCGCGCCATCTGTGCCTGGTCGGCGCTCAGGCGCTCGCGGCCAGGATGGACCAGGTCGAGCGCGCCGACATTGAGCGTGGTCGGGACCCGGACCCGTCCGCCATCGGCCCTGAGGCGCTCGGCGAACAGTGTGCCGCTGTTGCCGTGATAGAGGCAGCCGTCGATATGGGCGGAGGCGATGTCGATCAGCCGGTCGGCGCCCAGCATGCGGGCGGTATCCGCCACGATTCTGAGCGCCATGGCCGCAGCCGGCCCGTCCCGCCCGGCGAGCATCGCCTCGTCGAGGCGCGAGAGCTCAAGGGGCATGGCGGGGCGTCATCGGCAGCGGCGGGCGTCGGGTGACATGGGTCAACGATGACCGTCGCTGCACTGCGGCGTCAAGCCGGGCGATCGGCCGCGGCATATGGTAGCCGGCAGCCTTCACGATGGATCTCCTTTGATCATGGCGGGTTACGCCCTGGCCCGGCGGTTTCATTTCAGGCCAGAATGGATATTTGTCATCGAGGCCGGGGATTTTGGCGTTGCCGACCGCCTATAATTGGCGGGATCCTATTGCAGCGCATCATGGCGCGACCCGCCAGCGCCCCCGTCGGATGAGGTGAAGCGTGCTCCGCTCGACCTTGTGGCTGGCTTTTCTGATCGGCCTCGTCGCCTTCGTGGCGGTGCTGGTGACGAACGATTTCGCCGATATCCTGCGCGGGGTCGCGATGATCGGCTGGGGCCTGCTCGCGATCGTGCTGATCCGGCTGGTCGCCCTGAGCTTGGCGGGCACCGCCTGGGGCCTGACCCTCGGGCATTGTGTTCGCCTTCCATTGAGCCTCTATGTCGGCCTGCGCATCGTGCGCGAGGCGATCAATTCCCTGCTGCCGGCGGTCCAGGTCGGCGGCGACATCGTCGGCGGCCGGCTGCTGGCCCAGGCCGGCGTGCCGGCCGGGCTTGCCGGGGCCTCGATCCTGGTCGACCTGCTGCTGCAGACGGCGACCCAGGGGCTGTTCGCGGTCTCGGGCCTGGCCGCCCTCTGGCTGGCGTTCGGCGACACGCCGATCGTGCGCGAGATCGGCGGCGGCCTGATCATCGCGGTGCCGGCCGTGGGCGGCTTCTTTCTGGCCCAGCGGCTGGGCCTGTTCGCGCTGGTCGACCGCGGCATGGGGGTGATCCAGCGCTTCTTGCCGGGCCTGGTGCCGGACGAGCCGATCGACCTGCAGGCCGGCCTGCGCCAGATCTATGCCGCCAGAGGGCGCATCGCCTGGGCCTGTGTCGTCCACCTGCTTGGCTGGTCGACCGGCATCCTGGAGATCTGGCTGGCGCTCGATCGCATGGGCGTGCGGTCGAGCTTCGCAGAGGCGCTGGTGCTGGAGAGCCTGGGGCAGGCGGTCCGCTCCGCGGCCTTCGCGGTTCCGGGCGCGCTCGGTATCCAGGAGGGCGGCTTCATCCTGCTCGGCAGCCTGTTCGGCCTGTCGACCGGGACGGCGCTGTCGCTGTCGCTGGTCAAGCGGCTGCCCGACCTCGCGATCGGCTTGCCCGGCCTCGCCGCCTGGCAGATGATGGAGTTCCGCAAGGCGAAGCTGCCGTTGCTGCGCCGCCGGGGCGCCTGAGCGATAGGGCGGACGCCTCGCCTTCCTTAAAGAGGAGCGATCCATGAGCCGTCCGCCGGTCCCACCGTTCACTGCCGAAACCGCCGCCGAGAAGGTCCGCCTGGCCGAAGACGGCTGGAACAGCCGCGATCCCGCCAAGGTGGCGCTCGCCTATACGCCGAACAGCGTCTGGCGCAACCGGGCAGAGTTCATCGAGGGACGCGTGGCGATCGAGGCGTTTCTTGCGCGGAAATGGGCGCGCGAGCTCGACTATCGGCTGATCAAGGAACTCTGGGCCTTCACCGGCAACCGCATCGCCGTGCGCTTCGCCTACGAGTGGCACGACGACAGCGGGCAATGGTACCGCTCGTACGGCAACGAGAACTGGGAGTTCGAGGACGATGGCCTGATGCGGTGGCGCATCGCCAGCATCAACGACCTGCCGATCATGGCGGCCGCCCGCAAGTTCCACTGGCCGGCCGGACGTCGGCCCGACGGTCACGCGGGCCTGAGCGAGCTCGGCCTCTAGAGACCTGTCCGTGCGGGCGCTGTTGTGGATATCGCCGAGAGAATCTAGGGTGTTAGCGGAGATTCCGGTTGGAAGGTGATGCCGGTTGTCCGCGCGAACATTGAATGAGGACCGACCCGGTCATGGCGCAGCGTCCGCCCGTTCCACCACCGCCCACAAGATTTTTGGGTTCATCGCCGACCCGACCCGTCCAAGCGAAGCCGGCGCCCGGTCGGGGGCGGCTACCGCCCATTCCGCCCCCGCCAGTTTCGCAGAATCCGCGATGCGCCGATCCATTCGGCCCGGCATCTGTGCAGATGGCTGCCGCTCGCCGCAAACGTCGCGCCGCTGCGGTCGCGGCTGCTGCAGCGGCGGTTCCCGGCACTGCCGCCGCCGCCGTAACGGGGGTTCCGCGCACGATCGCTGCTGCCGTAGCCCCTTTGCCCGTTTCTGCTCCGCGCCCCGTCGTGGCGCCTCAACCCGTCGTGGCTCCTCGCACTGTCGTGGCGCCTCAACCGGTCGTGGCTCCTCGCCCCGTCGTTGTCCCTCCGCCAAGTGCCGCAACCCCGCCGGCCGCCCCCGCCCGCGTGCCTGCCGCGCGACGGGTGGAGACCAAAAATCGACTGATCAGCTATCAGCAACTCGCTGGGTACATCAGCAGTCCTGATTATTTCGTCAACGTTCGTTGTAATATCGGCGGGCCGTCAGTGTACGGCTACATGATCAAAATCATCCGTAAGGACAAATCTGAAAATACGACCATGGCATATTTCCATCTGCACAAGGATAGCCGTGGAGAGATCACGTCGGCTCACTTCAAGGCGGGCAACGGAAAGCGCGACGGGCAAGATGCCGACCTGTGGGGGAAAGAAATGGATACCTTGACCAAGGGCCTGGCCAGAATCGCCGGACAGACCAAGTCCTCGATATGGGTCGACCTCAAGTCTCTGGTGCTCTGAGCAGGATCTGCTCCCCACTCGGAGCCGCGATCACGAGCGGGGATTAGGGGAGGAACCGTCAGCCCGCCTGACTCAGTCGTGGGAGCCGGCGAGGGCGCGCTGGATGCGGGAGGGCTCCTTCGCCCGGCTCGACCGGCCCAGCCAATTGTTCAGCCGGTCCATGTAGAGATAGACGACCGGCGTCGTGTAGAGCGTCAGCATCTGCGACAGGATCAGGCCGCCGACGATCGAGAAGCCCAGGGGCTGACGGATCTCGGCGCCGGTGCCGTTGCCGAACATCAGCGGCACGCCGCCGAGCATCGCCGCCATGGTCGTCATCATGATCGGCCGGAAGCGCATCAGGCAGGCCTCGTAGATCGATTCTTCGGGCTTGAGGCCGCGGTTGCGCTCGGCCTCAAGCGCGAAGTCGATCATCATGATCGCGTTCTTCTTGACGATGCCGATCAGGAGGATGATGCCGATCAGCGCAATCACGCTCAGGTCGAAGTGGAACGCCATCAGGATCAGGATCGCGCCGACGCCGGCGGACGGCAGGGTCGATAGGATGGTGATCGGGTGGATGTAGCTCTCGTAGAGCACGCCCAGGATGATGTAGACGACGACCAGCGCCGCCGCGATCAGGTAGGGCGTGGTCGAGAGCGAGGACTGGAACGCCTGGGCGTTGCCCTGGAAGGTGCCGATGATCGTGCTCGGCAGCTTCATCTGCGCCTCGGCCTCCTGGATGGCGCTGACCGCCTCGCCGAGCGAAGCGCCCTGGGCCAGGTTGAAGCTCAAGGTGACGGCCGGAAACTGGCCCTGATGCGCGATCGACAGATAGTTGGTCTTGGTCGTGTCGAGCTTGACGAAGGTCGACAGCGGCACCTGGCTGTTGGTTGTCGGCGACTTCACATAGATCTTGTCGAGGGCGGCCGGGTCGCCCTGCAACGCCGGCGGCACCTCCAGGATGACATGATACTGGCTGAGCTGGGTGAAGTACTGCGCGACCTGGCGCTGGCCGAACGCGTCATAGAGCGTGTCGTCGATGACCTGCGGCTGGATGCCGAAGCGGGCCGCCGTCGTGCGGTCGATCGTCATGGTCACGGTCGGGGCATTGGTCTGCTGGTCGGTCGCGACGTCGCGCAGCATCGATAGCGTGCCGAGTTTCTGCTGCAGCAGCGGCGCCCAGTGGTTGAGCTCATCCAGGCTCGAGTCCTGGAGCGTATACTGGTACTGGGTCTTGGACGACCGGCCGCCGACGTTGATGTCCTGGGACGCCTGCAGGAACAGCGCGATGCCTTGGACTTGGGCCAGCTTCGGGCGGAGCCGCGCGATGATCTGGTCAGCGGAGGCCTTGCGCTCCGGCTTCTGCTTCAGGGTGATATAGAAGTTGCCGTTGTTGCCGGTGCGCGAGCCGCCGGTCGAGCCGACCGAGGAATTGTAGCTGTAGACGTCGGGATCCTGGCTGATGATCTTCATCAGCTCCTGCTGCTTCGCCATCATGCCCTGGAACGAGATGTCCTGGGACGCTTCGGACACGCCCTGGATGAAGCCCGTATCCTGTTGCGGGAAGAAACCCTTGGGGATGGTGATGAACAGAAAGACGGTCAGCCCGAGGGTCGCGAACAGCACCATGAGGGTGAAGAACTGGTGGCGCAGCACCCAGCGCAGGCCATAGGCGTAGCCGTCGCGCATGCCGTCGAAGAAGCGCTCCATCATGAGGTAGAGCCGGCCGTGCTTGGTGTGCGCCTCGTCCTTGAGGAAGCGCGAGCACATCATCGGCGTCAAGGTCAGCGACACGATCGCGGAGACCATGATCGTCACCGTCACCGTCACGGCGAACTCATGGAACAGGCGGCCGATGATGCCGCCCATCAGCAAGAGCGGGATGAACACGGCAATCAGCGACAGGCTGATCGACACGATGGTGAAGCCGATTTCGCCGGCGCCCTTGAGCGCGGCCTCCATCGGCTTCATGCCTTCCTCGATATGGCGGACGATGTTCTCGATCATCACGATCGCGTCGTCGACCACGAAGCCGACCGAGATGGTGAGCGCCATCAGCGACAGATTGTCCAGGCTGTAGCCGACCACGTACATGACCGCGAAGGTGCCGACCAGCGAGACCGGCACGGTGATGCTGGGGATGACCGTCGCCCAGAAATTCCGCAAGAACGCGAAGATGACCATGACCACGAGCGCCACAGTCAGTCCCAGCGTGAACTGCACGTCGGAGACCGAGGCGCGGATCGTCTGGGTCCGGTCGGAGATGATCTTGACGTCGATCGCCGGCGGCATCGCTGCGCGCAGGCGCGGCAGCGCCGCCATCACCGAATTGACCACGTCGATGACGTTGGCGCCGGGCTGGCGGAAGACCCCGAGCGTGATGCCGCGGGCGCCGCTCTGCCAGGACGCGAGCCGTGTGTTCTCCGGCCCGTCGACCGCCTGGCCGACGTCGCGGATCCGGACCGGCGCGCCGTTGCGGTAGGCGAGAACAATGTCCTGATAGTCCTTGGCGACCGTCAGCTGGTCGTTGTTGTAGATCGTGAAGCTCTGGTGCGGCCCGTCGAAACTGCCCTTGGGCTGATCGACCGTGACGGTGGCGAGCGTCGCGCGGATGTCCTCGAGGCTGAGGCCCATGCTGGCGATCTTCGCCGGATCGACCTGCACGCGCACGGACGGCTTCTGCTGGCCGAACACGCTGACCTGAGACACGCCCGAGATTTGCGACATCTGCTGGGCGAGCAGGGTCTCGGCCGCGTCGTCGACCTGCGTCAACGGCATGCTGGGGCTATAGACCGCCAGCAGCAGGACCGGGGAGTCGGCCGGGTTGACCTTGCGATAGGTCGGCGCGTTCGGCAGGTTCTTCGGCAGCTGGCCGCTTGCCGCGTTGATGGCGCCCAGCACGTCGGTCGCCGCCGCGTCGATGTTGCGGCTGAGATCGAACTGGACGACGACACTGGTCGAGCCGAGCACACTGGTCGAGGTGAGCTGCGCCACGCCGGCGATCTGCGCCAATTGCGTCTCGAGCGGCGTCGCAACCGAGGAGGCCATGGTGTCCGGGCTGGCGCCCGGCAGCGAGGCGCTGACCTGGATGGTCGGGAAGTCGACCTGCGGCAGCGGGGCGACTGGCAGCAGCGGATAGGCGACGGCGCCGACCAGGAACATCCCGGCCATCAGTAGCGAGGTGGCGATCGGACGCTTGATGAAGGGGGTCGAAATGCTCACTTGGCGGGGCTCCCCGCCGGCGCAGCCGCAGCCGCATCCGCGGTCTGGTTGTTCTGCTGCGTCGCCAGGACCTTGACCCCGACCTTCACCTTGTACTGGCCGTCGACCACCACGTTCTCGCCGGCGGCCAGCCCCTTGTCGATCAGCGCCGTGCCGTCATTGATCTGGCCGACCTTGACCGACCGCATCTCGGCCGAATTGTCGGGCTTGATGACCCAGACGAACGTGCCCTCCGGTCCGCGCTGGATGGTCTGGGCCGGGACGGTGAGGCCGCCCTTGCGCGTGGTGAGCAGAAGATGCGCCGTGACGAATTCACCCGGCCACAGCGTATTGTCTGGATTGTCGAACGTCGCCTTGAGTTTGATCGTGCCGGTCGTCTGGTCGATCTGGTTGTCGATCAGCGCCAGCTTGCCCTCGCCGAGCTTGGTCGTGTCGTCGGAGGAGTAGGCGTAAACCTTCAGGGTCTGGCCGCCGGCCCGCGCCTGGTTGATGGCGTCCAGCAGCGCCTCCGGCAAGGTGAAGATGACCGAGATCGGATGAGTCTGGGTGATGACGACGAGGCCGGTCGCGTCGGTCGCATGGACGATGTTGCCCTGGTCGACGAGGCGGATGCCGGTCAGCCCGTCCAGCGGCGAGGTGATCGTCGTATAGGCGAGATTGACCTTGGCGCTGTCGATCGCGGCCTGGTCGACTGCGACCTGGGCCGTCGCCTGATCGACCAGCGCGCGCTGGGTGTCGAGCGTCTGCTGGCTGACGAACTGCTTGCCGATCAGCCCCTGGTCTCGGGCCAGGTCGCGCTTGGCGTTGGCCAATTGCGCCTCGTCCTTGGCCTTGGTCGCCGTCGCCTGGTCGAGCGTGGCGCGATAGGGCCGCGGGTCGATCTGCGCCAGCACGTCGCCGGCCTTGACCTCCTGGCCCTCGGTGAAGGCGACCTTGTCGAGCTGGCCGTCGACCCGGACGTGGACGGTGACGGTGTTGAAGGCGGAGACGCTGCCGATACCGGTCCTGAGGATCTGGACGTCCTCGGCCTTGACGGTGCCGGCGACGACCGGCACGGGCGGGGGCGCGGCCGGCGGGTCTTCCGCGGACGCGGGGACGCGCCCGGCGAACCAGGCGCCGCCCGCTGCGACCAGAGCGACCGCGACCATTCCCGGAACCCACGCCTTGCGCATCTCGTCACTCCTGCCGTCCGGCCCACCGGGCCGGCGCTCAATATACTGTTACGTCCGATTCCATGCGCTCGGATGCCCCCGCTGTTGGCTTGGCGGGGTGCTCGGATCAAAATAGCATTATCTCATACGATTCGAGCGCAGAACCTTATGCTGCGATGCAAGCTATGAACGGCACTGGCATCGACCAAATCGATTAATTATATTATGCCCATGAATGGGGCGAATATCGCTGCGGTCGATCTCAACCTGCTGAAGGCGTTCGAAGCGCTGCTGCGCGAGCGGTCCGTGACCCGCGCGGCGGCGTCGATCGGCGTGTCGCAGCCGGCGCTCAGCCATTCTCTCACGCGATTGCGGCATCTCTTCGGGGATGAACTGTTCGTGCGGCTGCCGCACGGCATGGAGCCGACGCCCAAGGCGCACGAGATCGGCATGCTCGTTGCGGTAGCACTCGATAGAATTCGGCGCGCGCTAGAACTGCAGCACGGGTTCGATCCCGCGACCACCCGCCGCAGCTTTTCGGCGACCATCGCCGAATATGCCGAGGTCGCTCTGATCGATCGCCTGACCCGGCGGATGGCCGAGCGGGCGCCGGAAGCCGACCTGCGCCTGCTGCCGCTCGACTTTCCCGCGACACCGGAGCAGCTCGATACCGGCGCCATCACACTCGCCATCGGGCATTTCCGTGACCAGGCACCCCGCTTCGGGCGCCGCCCGATCTATCGCGAGCGTCTGTGCGCGCTCGTCCATCATCGCCACCCGGTTCTGGCGGCACCGCTCTCGGCCGAGAATTACGTCGCCTGGCCCCATGTCGTGATGTCGCCGTCCGGCAAGGCGATCCGCTCGATCGACCCCCATCTGGCGGCGCGCGGGCTGAAGCGCCGGGTCGCGGCCACGGTCGGGACCTATCTGGCCCTGCTGCCGGTGCTGCGCTCGACCGAGATGATCGCGACCCTGCCCAGCATCACGGCCGAAACGCTGGCGGGCCTGGCGCGCGACCTTGTCCGGATCGAACTGCCCTTTACCCAGTTCGTCGAGGTGTCGATGGTCTGGCACGTCAAGACCGAGGCGGATCCGGCCGAACGCTGGTTCCGTGATCTGGTGGCGGAGGCGGCGGAGCCGCTCGGTGTCGGTCTCGAGACCGGCGCGGGCGGCTAAGAGCGTTGCGCGCCGGACACTGGCGTCGGTCGCCGGGGCGGAATAGGCTCGCTCCTCGTGCTATTCGTTACGACGCTAAACGTTCAAGCGATCTGACATCCTTCGAGCTGAAAGGACCTGCCATGGCCGAAGCCTTCATCTGCGATTTTGCCCGGACCCCGATCGGCCGCTATGCCGGCGCGCTGTCGAGCGTGCGCGCCGACGATCTGGCGGCCGTGCCGCTGGCCGCCCTGGTCGCCCGCAATCCGGAGGTCGACTGGGCCGCGGTCGATGACGTCGTGCTCGGCTGCGCCAACCAGGCGGGCGAGGACAATCGCGATGTGGCGCGCATGGCGCTGCTGCTGGCCGGGCTGCCCGACAAGGTGCCCGGCGCCACGGTCAACCGCCTGTGCGGTTCCGGGCTGGAGGCGGTCGCCGCCGCCGCGCGCGCGATCCGGGCGGGCGACGGCGAGCTGTTCATCGCAGGCGGCGTGGAAAGCATGAGCCGTGCGCCCTTCGTCATGGGCAAGGCCGAGAGCGCCTTCTCGCGCGATACGAACATCTATGACACCACGCTCGGCTGGCGCTTCATCAATCCGAAGATGGAAGAAGCCTACGGCACGGATTCGATGCCGGAGACGGGCGAGAATGTCGCTGCCGACTTCAATATCTCGCGCGCCGATCAGGATGCCTTCGCGCTGCGCAGCCAGCACCGCGCCGGCCGGGCCCAGGCGTCGGGCCGTCACGCCCGCGAGATCGTGCCGGTCATGGTGAAGCGCGGGCGCGAGATGGTCGAGGTGACGAAGGACGAGCATCCCCGTCCCGACACGACCCTGGAACAGCTGGCGAAGCTCAAGACGCCGTTCCGCGCCGGCGGCACGGTCACGGCCGGCAA
This sequence comes from Aliidongia sp., assembly GCA_035310205.1. Taxonomy (GTDB): domain Bacteria; phylum Pseudomonadota; class Alphaproteobacteria; order ATCC43930; family CGMCC-115725; genus Aliidongia. The sequence continues at coordinate 29,266 of DATGEK010000119.1, read as the reverse complement.
CGCGTCCGGCGTCAATGACGGTGCGGCCGCTCTCATCATCGCGTCGGAGGCCGCGGCCAAGCGCTGGGGCCTGACACCGCGCGCCCGCATCCTGTCGACCGCGGTCGCCGGCGTGCCGCCGCGGATCATGGGCTTCGGTCCGGCCCCGGCCACGCGCAAGGTGCTGGCGCGGCTCGGGCTTTCGATCTCGGACATCGACGTGATCGAACTGAACGAGGCGTTCGCGTCCCAGGCCCTGGCCGTCACCCGCGACCTCGGCCTGCCCGACGATGCCGAATTCGTCAATCCGAACGGCGGGGCGATCTCGCTCGGTCATCCGCTCGGCATGAGCGGCGCGCGCCTGGCGCTCACCGCAACGGCCGAACTGGCCGAACGCCAGGCGCGCCGCGCCCTCTGCACCATGTGCATCGGCGTCGGCCAGGGCATCGCCATGGTGATCGAGCGGGTCTAGCGTTTTCTCTCCCCCAGGATACGGCGGCCGGCGCAGGCCGCCGTATCGTGGAAATTAACCGATAAATAAGCCACTATCGGGCACCGTATCGCGTTACGGTAGATCGGTAGCGTGCGCCTTTTACCTCCAGGTTGGTTGGGCCGGAGCGTAGGCCTCTGACGGCGGTTGGTTTTTTTCCGAGGGATCATGCGCACACTCGAGCGTGCTGCAGTCGGTCTGGTCGGCTTGGCGCTGATCGTCATCCTGGCCGGGAGCCTGCTGGTGGCGCTATGGGCCCAGCAAGCCGTTGGCGAGCGCGAGGCCTGGGTCACCCACACCTATCGGGTGATCGACAAGCTTGCGGCGGTGCGGGCGGCGATCACCGATGCCGAGACCAGCATCCGCGGCTATGACCTGACCGCCGACGATCAGTTCCTGGTGACGCTCGAAGCGGCCGGGCAGGCGCTCGATCGTCTGCCGGCCGAACTCGATGCCTTGCTCCTCGACAATCCGGTCCAGGCCGCCAACGGGCGCCACCTTGCGGATCTGATCGCCCAGCGGCGCGCCGGCTTTGCCGAAGGCATCGCCCGCTTCCAAGCGAACGGCAGCAAGCCGATCACCACCACGGTGCCGGCCGGCAAGGGCATCAAGGTGATGGCCGAGATCCGGGCGCTGACCGAATCGATGCGGGCTAGCGAACTGGCGCTCTTGGCGGAACGCACCGCGGCGGCGGACCGGGCGCGGGGCGAGAGCCTGTGGGTCTTCCTCTGCACGGGGCTCGTCACGCTGCTGGTCATGGCGGCGGCCCTCTTGTTGCTGCGGCACGAGGGCGCCCGCCGCGCAGCGGCGGAGGCGGCGGTGCACGCGCGCGAACGGTTGCTGCAGATCATCTTTGACACGGTTCGGATCGGCATTGCGCTCACCGGCCCGGACGGCAAATTGCGCCGGGTCAATGCGGCCTTCACTTCGCTCGTCGGCGAAAGCGAGGCCGCACTGATGGGCCGGCGGCCCGCCTTCTTCGACGATTTCGCCGAAGCTGGGCTTTCGCGCCGGCTCGCCATCACGCGGCCCGACGGCACGACACGGACCGTCCTCGCCGTGGCGAGCGGGATCGTCGACGAGACTGGGAGTGGGGCCCGTCTCAAGACCATCGCCGATATCAGCGACCTGGAACATGCCCAGGCCGAGTTGGCGGCGAGTCATCAACGCCTGGCCGCCGTCAACGACAGCGTGCTCGACGGCATCATCACGATCAATCCGTCGGGCTCGATCGAGAGCTTCAATCGGGCGGCGGAGATGATCTTCGGCTACCCGGCCGCCGCGGTGATGCGGCGCAACGTGCGCATGCTGATGCCGGAGCCCTTCGCCTCGGCGCACGACGGCTATTTGGAGCGATACCTCGCGACCGGCTTCTCGTCGATCATGGGGGTGGTCCGCGAGGTCGAGGGACTGCGGGCGGACAGGTCGACCTTCCCGATGGAAATCGCGCTGACCGAGACCGTGCTGCGCGGCCATCGCCTGTTCGTTGCCGCCGTGCGCGACATCACCGAGAAGCGGGCGCTCGAGCAGGTCAAGAACGAGTTCGTCTCGACCGTCAGCCACGAGCTGCGCACGCCGCTCACCTCGATCTCGGGGGCGCTCGCCCTCATGGCCAAGGGCACGGCGGGCGCGTTGCCTGAAAAGGCGCTGGGCCTGGTCGCGATCGCGCGCTCGAACTGCGACCGGCTGGTGCGACTGATCAACGACATCCTTGACCTGGAGCGGATCGAGGCCGGTAAGCTGGTGTTCGAGTTCTCCGGCGTGTCGATCAAGCGCCTGGTCGAGCGGGCGATCGCCGAGAACCTGGACTATGCCTCGAGGTTCCAGGTCACCGTGGAACAGGATGGCGATGCGGTCGACGCCGAGGTCTGGGGCGACGAGCATCGGCTGCTGCAGGTGCTGACCAACCTGATCTCGAATGCAGTCAAATTTTCGCCCGAGGGCGGCAAGGTCGTGATCTCGGCCCGGCGGGCCGCGGGGACGGTGCATCTGGCCGTGAAGGATTCCGGCCGCGGCATTCCCGACGCTTTCAAGGCGCGCATCTTCCAGAAATTCGCCCAGGCCGACGCGACCGACAGCCGCCAGAAGGGCGGCACCGGCCTTGGCCTGTCGATCGTGAAATCGATCGTCGAGCGCCACGGCGGGCGGATCGGCTTCGAATCCGAGTGGGGCGCGGGCTCGACCTTCTATGTCGACCTGCCCGAGAAGCGCGCACGCCTGACCGACGTGCTCATGCCCCAGGGCTGCGGCAAGCTGGTGCTGGTCTGCGAAGACGATGACGACGTCGCCCATATCCTGCGTCAGCAACTGGCCGACGCCGGCTATCAGTCGATCCGGGCGGCGACCGCCGACGAGACCATGCGGCTGCTCGATGCCGGTCGGTTCGATGCGATGACGCTCGATCTCAACCTGCCCGACGGCGATGGCATCGCCATGCTGCGCCGCATCCGCGCCGACGCGCGCCATGCGACCATGCCGGTCGTCGTCGTGTCGGCCTGGCTCTCGGAGCAGGTCGCGGATCCGATCCTGACCGGGCAGGTGCTGGGCGTGGTCGACTGGATCGGCAAGCCGATCGACGGCGACCGGCTGCATCATGCGCTGGAGCTGGCGCGCCGCCGCGCCGGCAAGCCGCGCGTGCTGCATGTCGAGGATGATCCCGACATCGTCAAGCTTGTCGAATACGCGCTGCGCGACGAGGCCGACGTGGTTGCGGCGCCGTCGCTCGTCGAGGCGCGGCGACGGCTGGCCGACGGCGACATCGATCTGGTCATCCTCGACGTCGGCCTGGTCGACGGCTCGGGCCTGGCGCTGCTCGACGACGTCAAGAACTTCAAGGGCACCCGGTCGCCGCCGACCGTGCTGTTCTCGGCCCAGGAGATCGACCCGGCGCGGCGCGACGAACTGGTCGCCGTGCTGGTCAAGTCGCAGAGCACGATCGACCAACTAGCGATGATTATCCGCGACCAGTTGGACTTGCCCATGCCCAATAGCTGATTTCCACGCGCCGCTCATGTAAGATGACGTCAAAGGCTCCTGGCGGGGCGGGGAGATGGGTTTTGACGACGGCAAGCGGCATGGCGGCGGGTGCGATGACGGCAAATGACGAACATGATGCGGAAGCCCTGCTACGCGGGCTAGCCGCCTGGCTGCCCCGGCGCTTTCTACTGGCGATCGACATCATGCTCGACGTGTCGTTCAACGGCGCCAGCGGCCCGCTGCCGGCGGCGGAGCTGGGCCAGCGCCAGGGCCTGGAGACCCGCAAGCTCGAGGCGATCCTGCAGCGGCTGTCGCGCGCCGGCCTGCTGAAGAGCGTGCGCGGCCCGAACGGCGGCTATCTCCTGGGCAACGAGCGCGGCGCGATCACGGTCGGCGCCATTGCGCGCGCCATGATGGGCCAGGACAAGCCCACGCCCTTCACCGAATCCCCATCGCCGACCATGCGCAAGGTCGTGCTGCCCATGGTCGAACGCGTCCATGAGCTGGTGCTGGCCGAATTCGACCAGGTGACGCTCGCCGAGCTGTGCCGCCTCAGCCGGCTCGCCGGCCTGTCGAGCAAGTGCGACGGCATCGTCGATTTCGTGATCTGACCGTCCGATCCGCGCCAATCGACGCGTTGCGTTTGTAAATTGACCGCGATGGCCTAAAGCACCCCGCCGGCGAGGGCGGCCAGGACCACCTTGATCACCGTCTCGGCGCGGCCGTCCAGGTCCTGGTCGGCGGTTTCAGCGACCAGGCGCGGGTGATGAAAGCGCACGGTTGCGTCCAGCACCATGGCGGTCGCGGCCTCGATATCGGCAACCCGAAACTCGCCGGTGGCACAGCCGGCCGCGATCAGGGCGTGGACCTGGCTGGCCAGATGTGCCAGATGCCCGCTCACCACCTCGCCGGCATCGGCGACCAGGCGCTGGTATGCTGCGAACATCTCCGGGTCGTCCAGCACCTTGCGGCGCTTCGCCGCCATCAGGGTCAGGCACCATTGGCGCAGTCGCGCGCCGGCCGGCCCGTCGGCGGCGACGATGGCGTCGAGCGGCGCCATGATCCGGGCGAGCCAGCGCTCGACGATCGCGCTGCGCAGCGCCACCTTGCTGTCGAAGAAGCGATAGACATTGGCGTGGCTCATGCCCAGCGCCCGGGCGACATCGACGACCGCGACCTTGTCGGGCCCATGGCGCCGCAACAGGGTCTCGGTCGCCTCCAGAATTCGCTCGCGCGTGTCGTCGTTCAAGGTCGGCAAGCCTCTCTGGCGGTCGAAGGATCGTCGCCAGAGAGGGTATAGCCTGACCTAGCCGTTGAGGAGCGCCATCTGCGCGGCGGCATAGCGCGTGCCGGCCACCTGGTCCGGCTGGATGATCGCGTCGAGGGTGGCGAAATCGGCCGGGCTGAGTTCCAGGTCACTCGCCGCGACTGCCTCGGCGAGCCGCGCCTGGCGCCTGGTGCCGACCAGCGGCACGATGTCCGGCCCGCGCGACAAGGCCCAGCCAATCGCGACCTGCGCGGCGCTCACGCCCCGCTCGGCGGCGAACCCGGCCAGTGCCACGACGATCGTGTGGTTCTTCGCCAGATTTTCCGGCGCGAACCGCGGCGTATGGCCACGGAAGTCGCCGGGGGCGAAGCTCTGTCCCGGCTTGATGTCGCCACCCAGCAGGCCGCGCGACAGTACGCCATAGGCGACGAGGCCGATGCCCAACTCGCGGAGCGTCGGCAGCACTTCCGCCTCGATCCCGCGCTCGATCAACGAATATTCGATCTCCAAGGCAGCGATCGTATGGGTCTTGTGCGCCCGGCGGACCGTCGCGGCCGAGGCTTCGGACAAACCGATGTGGCGCACATGGCCGGCCTTCACCAGGTCGGCGATGGCCCCGACCGTGTCCTCGATCGGCACGGCCGGATCGACGCGCGCCGGCTGGTAAAGGTCGATATGGTCGGTGCCCAGCCGCTGCAGCGTATAGGTGAGGAAAGTCTTCACCGCCGCCGGCCGGCCGTCGAAGCCGAGGAAGGCGCCGTCCGGCGCCCGGAGCGCGCCGAACTTGACCGAAATGAAGGCCTGGTCGCGGCGGCCGCGGATCGCTTCGCGTACCAGGCTCTCGTTATGGCCCATGCCGTAGAAGTCGCCGGTATTGATCAGATTGACGCCGGCATCGAGCGCCGCCTGGATCGTGGCGATGCTCTCGCCATCGTCGGCCGCGCCATACATGCCCGACATGCCCATGCAGCCGAGGCCGATGGCCGAAACACGGGGACCGCCGGTCCCCAGAACACGCTGTTTCATTGCAAGCTCCCTTGGATAGCCTGGACCATAGTTAGGAACAGCAATGACAGATTACAAGTTTTGTAATTGATAAAATCTAACTGCCGGATCGCGTCGAGACCTCGCCGAAGAACAGCTCGGTCCAGGCTTTCGGCGGCTCCTTGATCTGGCCGGTGCGGCCGAGGAAATCGGCGAATTTCTGGACGTTCTGCGGGACGACCGTGAAGACGTGATCGGGATCGCGGACGATGGCCTCGACGAAGGCGGCGGTAAGCGGCGATTGCTCCTGCTTCACGTAGATGCCGGCCGCGGCCTTGGGATCGTCGCGGATGAACTGCATCGCCTGGTCGAGCGCTTCGAAGATCGCCGCCGAGGTCTGCGGATTGTCGTCGTGGAATCGAGTGCCGGCATAGAGCGCCGCCTGGGTATGTGGCCCACCCACCACCTCGTAGCTGCTGAGCACCCGGTGGATGCGCGGGTCCTCCAGCTGCTGTTCCTGGAACGGCGAGACCGAGAAGGCGGCGGTGACGGTGCCGGACCGGGTCAGGAGCGCGATCGCGGCGTCGGCGAAGGTCATGCCGACGGTCTGATCATTGAGGCGGGCCCATCTCCCGTCGCCGAAGCTCTGTTCCGCCGCCATCTCGAGCACGATCGCATGGATGCTGACGCTGACCGCCGGCACGGCGATCCGGTCCTCCGGGCGGAAATCGCGGATCGTCTTGATCGCCGGGTCGGTGCTCAGCAGGAACATCGGCATCGAGCCGAGGGCGGCAATGCCGCGCACGCCCAGTGACGACCGGCTGCGTGACCAAAGCTGGATCATCGGTGTGATGCCGGCTGCGACCAGATCGGCCCGACCGGCAATCAAGGCTTCGTTCAAGGCCGACCCGCCGGCGAGCGGCTGCCATTCGACCGTCGGGCGCGGCAGCCCGCGCCGCTCTACTGCCGCCTCGATCAGGCCCCGGGCATGCAGCACGCTCATCGGTAATTGGCCGACGCCGGGCTGCATCGCGATGCGGATCTCGCTGGTCTCGGCTTTCGAAGCCTGGACACCGCCGAGAAGGGTCGCAACCAGCCCGAGAGCCGCCATTGCCAAGCGCATGGGTGTTCCTGTCCCCGCTGACCTGCCCTCGAACTTTCGCACGGGATGAGGCTTGCAAGCCACAAACAAATAAACATATGGGTCGAGTGAAATTATGGAATTTACATTCCGGCCTGTGTGAGTTTTATCGTAGTCCGGAATTGGCGTGTGGTCGGTCGGCGGAGCAGGCGATGGTCGCGGGAAATATCGGAATTGCCTCGGAAATCAAGCTTTCCAAGGTCGAAGCGTTCAAGGCGGAGAGCCGGCATCTGCGCGGCGGCATTGCCGAAGAGCTGCGGGCGCCGACCAACGCCTTCGCCGAATCCGACCATCAGCTGCTGAAATTCCACGGAATTTATCAGGGGTATGACCGCGACAGCGCGACCGAGCTGAAGCAGGCGGGCGCTGACAAGCGCACGGAATTCATGGCGCGCATCAAGGCGCCGGCCGGCCTGATGAGCGCCGAGCAATATCTGGCGGTCGACAAGCTGGCCCAGGCCTACAGCCAGGGCCGCCTGCGCATCACCACGCGCCAAGGCCTGCAGTTCCACGGTGTCGCCAAGCACGATCTCTGGGCGACGATCCATGGCGTGAACCAGGCGCTGCTGACGACCTTCGGTGCCTGCGGCGACGTGGCGCGCAACGTGACCGCCACGGCGGCGCCGATCGACGATGCGGTACATCGTCGCATCCGGGCCGATGCGGTCATGATCTCGAATGCGCTCTTTCCCCAGACCCGCGCCTATCACGAGATCTGGGTCGGCGACGAGGCGATCAAGCCGGCGCCCAAGGAAGAGCCGGCGGTCGACCCGGTCTATGGCCCGACTTACCTGCCGCGCAAGTTCAAGATCGGCATTACCGCGCCCGAGGACAATTCGATCGAGGTGCTGACCAACGATCTGGGCATCATCGCGCTGTTCGAGGGCGACCGGCTCGAAGGCTATGTTTTCGCCGTCGGCGGCGGCCTCGGCATGACCCACAACAAGGCGCACACCTATCCGCGCCTCGGCTCCTATGTCGCCTTCATCGAGCCCGACGATCTGCTGGCTGCGGTCAAGGCGGTGCTATCGGTGCATCGCGACTACAGCGACCGGGCCGACCGCAAGCATGCCCGCCTGAAATATGTCGTCGACGCCCTGGGCCTGCCGCGCATCAAGGCCGAGATGGAACGGTACGTGGGCAAGCCGCTCGAAGATCCGCGGCCGTTTCCGGCGCTGCGCATCAAGGATCATTCCGGCTGGCACGAGCAGGGCAATGGCAAGTGGTATTACGGCCTGCCGATCCTGAGCGGCCGGATCCAGGACAAGGGCAAGGTCCGCGTCGCGACCGCGTTGCGCCGGGTGATGAGCGAGATTGCGACCCGGCCGGTGTTCACGCCGTCGCAGGACGTGATCTTCGCTGATGTCGATGCCGCCGATAAGACCCGGCTGGAGGCGATCCTCGAGGCCGAGGGCGTGACCCTGCCGGGGGCGGAGACCTTGTTGCGCCGCTTCGCGCTCGCCTGCCCGGCGCTGCCGAGCTGCGGGCTGGCGCTGACCGAGGCCGAGCGGGTGCTCGACGACATCCTCGTCGATATCGAAGGCGTGCTGAAGCGCCATGGGCTGGGCGACGAGCGCATCGCGCTCCGTGTCACCGGCTGCCCGAACGGCTGCGCCCGGCCGTCGGTCGGCGACATCGGCCTGGTCGGGCGCATCCCCGGCCATTACGCGATCTATCTGGGCGGCGATTTCGACACGACCCGGCTCAATGCCCGGGTGTTCGAGCGCGTGCCGATGGCCGAGATCGGCAGGACGCTGGAACCGGTCATCGCGCTGTTCGCGGCTGAGCGGCAGGCGGGAGAAGGTTTCGGCGATTTCTGCCGGCGCTGGGGTCTGGATCGGCTGGCCGCGACCGCCGAAGCGCTGGCACCCGCCGACGCGGCCGAGTAGCCGCCGCTTCAGCGCACCCGGTCGGGGAACAGCTGGAAGGCGATATAATCCATGTCGCCCTTGACCACGACCGTGTCGCCGTGGCCGAACGAGATCTCCGTGAAGGCGTCCGACGCCAGGAACGCGGCCCTGCTCAGGCGGTTGACCCGGTCCGGGTTGACGTAGACCGGCTCGCCGTTGGCCAGGGTCAGTCCGACAACGCTCATGGGCGATCCCTTTCGTAGGGCGGCGCCCGCACCGGACACGCCGCGAGAATAGACGGCGAAGGCACCAGCGTGGTCTTCGCCGGCTGCACCATTCCACGATCCGGATTAATGGACCGATAACGGCAGGACGGATCGACGCGCTCACGCGACCGGCAATTGCATCGGCCGCGATTCCTGGCAACATCGTCGGCGCCTTTCCTCTGTGCCAGGATCTCCCGCCCATGCCCCGCCTGCCCACGCTCGCCGGCCTCGCGTCCGATCTCGCCGCCGGCCGCACCACCAGCGCTCGCCTCGTCGATGACGCCCTGACCAGGATCGCGGATCCCGCGGGCGAGGGCGCCCGGACCTACACCAGGGTCTATGGTGACGCGGCGCGGGCGGCTGCCGCGGCGGCCGACAGCCTGCGGGCGGCGGGGCAGGCCCAAGGGCCGCTCGCCGGCTTGCCGATTTCGATCAAGGATCTGTTCGACGTCGCCGGCGAGGTGACGCTTGCCGCCTCGACGGCGCTCGCCGACCGGCCGCCGGCGGCCGCGGACGCGCCCATCGTCCGGCGGCTGCGCGCCGCCGGCGCCGTCGTCATCGGCAAGACCAACATGGTCGAATTCGCCTATTCCGGTCTCGGCCTCAATCCGCATTACGGCACGCCGGGCAATCCGTTCGACCGGGCGCGCGTGCCGGGCGGCTCGTCGTCGGGCGCCGGCGTCTCGGTCGCCGACGGCATGGCGGCGGCGGCGATTGGCACCGACACCGGCGGCTCCGTGCGCATTCCGGCCGCCTTCTGCGGCCTCGTCGGCTTCAAGCCGACCCAGCGTCGCATCACGCGCGCCGGCGCCGTGCCGCTGTCGACCTCGCTCGATTCGATCGGGCCGCTCGCCGCCTCGGTCGCCTGCTGTGCGCTGGTCGATGCGGTGCTGGCCGGCGAAGAGCCGGCACCGCTCGCCGATCTGCCGCTGGCCGGCCTGCGCTTTGCGGTGCCGACCCGCCTGATGCTCGACGATCTGGCGCCGGTCGTGGCCGGTGCCTTCGCGCGGGCGGTGAAGCACCTGGCGGACGCCGGGGCGCGGATCATCGAGACGCCGATGGACGTGCTGGCGCGGGTGCTGGACGTCAATCGCCTGGGCGGCATCGCCGCACCCGAGGCCTTCGCCTGGCACCGGTCGCTGCTCGCCCGCGCCGGCGACCGCTATGACCCGCGCGTGCGTGCGCGGCTCGAGGCGGCCAGCGGCGTCTCGGCCGCGGACTATATCGCGGCCCTCGAATTCCGGGCCGCCCGCATCGCCGAGTTCGATGCCGCGACCCAGCCGTTCGACGCGGTACTGGCGCCGACCATCCCCGTGCCGCCGCCCCGGCAGGATGAACTGATTGCAGACGTGGACTATCTGCGGCTGAACGGCCAGGTCCTGCGCAACACGACGGTCTTCAACCTACTCGATCGCTGCGCGCTCAGCCTGCCGATCCAGGCGCCGGGCGAGCTGCCGGTCGGTCTGATGCTGGTCGGCGAGACCGGCGGCGATCGCCGGCTGCTCGCGGTCGGCAAGACGGTCGAGACGGCGCTTGCGACGGTGGCGGCATGACCGACCATCACCTGGGCTCGAGTCCCGAGACCTGCCACTGGGGCTTCTTCGACGCCGCACTGCCGCCGGTGCTGACAATCCGCTCGGGCGACCGGGTGACGATCGAGAGCATCTCGGGCGGGCGCGAGGTGCTGCCGCCGGACGGGGATGCCGTGCTGCCCGACCATCGGGCGGTGATCGACGCGATGGTGCCGCGCATGCGCGGCCATCTCCTGACCGGACCGGTCGCGGTCGAGGGCGCCATGCCCGGCGACGTGCTGGAAATCCGCATCGAGGCCGTCGACTGCCGGCAGGACTGGGCCTGGACCGCGATCCACCCGACCGCGGGTTCGCTGCCCGAGGATTTCCCGATGCGCAAGCTGTGGCACACGCGGCTCGACCGGAACCGGGGCATGGCGGTCCTACCCTGGGGCACGGAACTGCCGCTGGCACCGTTCTTCGGCGTCATGGGCGTGGCGCCGCCGCCGGCGTTCGGCGCGGTCAGCACGATTGAGCCGCGCGCCTATGGCGGCAACATGGACCTGAAGGAGCTGGTGCCCGGCACCACGCTCTATCTGCCGGTGTTCGCCGAGGGTGCCCTGTTCTCGGTCGGCGACGGCCATGGCGCGCAGGGTGACGGCGAGGTCTGCCTGACGGCGCTGGAGACGGCGCTCGAGGGCCGGTTCCGGATCGTCCTGCGCAAGGACCTGAAGCTGACCCTGCCGCGGGCCGAGACCGAAACCCATTGGATCACCATGGGCTTCGATCCCGACCTCGACGATGCCGCCAAGATTGCCCTCAGGGACATGATCGACCTGATCGCGACGGCGACCGGCCTCGCGCGCGAGGACGCCTACATGCTGACGAGTGTCGCCTGCGACTTGCGTGTCACCCAGATCGTCGACGGCAACAAGGGCGTCCACGCCATGCTGGCGAAGAGCCTGCTCGAGCAACCACTCAGAACAGCCGGGTGATCCCCAGGATCATGTTGACTGTAGCGTCGTCCTCCGAGAGGGGCAGGAGCAGGGTTTCGAACTTGTAGAACGGCTTTTCCGGGACCCAGTAGAGGTCGCCGGTCGACATCCACGGCGCGCGGGTGACGACGACATAGTCGCCGACGGCGCAGAATCGGTCGGCCGAGGCCTGGTCGATCATTTCGTGCAGGAACCGCCCGGTCCAGTCCGCGCCGAAGTAATCGACCTGTGCCGTGCCCTGCAGCCGGACCCGGAAGCGCTGTTCGACCGGCGCATTGGGCAGTACGTCGACCAGGAACATGTCCGGCAGCAGCTTCGGCACTTCGGCCGGATCGAAATCGCACCGCGCCGGCATCCGACGGTCGCCGCGGATCCGTTGCCACAGGGAGTGGAGCTCGCGCAATTCCGGCCGGCAATCCTCGATCGAGCCGAGCCGCCGCGCGCTGCCCGGAACGATAGCTTGATCGACGATCATCGCTGCTCTGGCCGCCCAGTGTCCGGGCACTCTAGCACCCGGCCACCGGCGTTACGACGAGGAATGGCGGCGGGGCCGTCCCGCTACTTGCGATAGATCCATTCCGGCAGCGCGGTCGCGATGCCCGGCACCAGGCACATGATCACGACGGCGCCCATCATCAGCGCGACGAAGGGCAGGGTGCCGAGCACGACATGCTTCAGCGGGATGTCGGGCGCGATCTTGCTGATGACGAAGATGTTGAGCCCGACCGGCGGATGGATCAGGCCCATCTCCATCACGACCGACATCAGCACGCCGAACCAGATGAGGTCGAAGCCCGCGGCCTTGAGCGGCGGCAGGATGATCGGCGCGGTCATGAGGATGATCGAGACCGGCGGCAGGAAGAAGCCCAGCACCACGACCAGCAGCAGGATCGCCGCCAGCAGCACCCAGCGCGACAGGTGCTGGGCCACGATCCACTCGGCCGCACCCTGGCTGATGTGCAGGTAGCTCATCACATAGGAATAGAGCAGGCTCATGCCGATGATCATCATCAGCATGGTGCTTTCGCCCAAGGTCGAGCCGAAGATCGGCGTCAGGTCGCGCCAGTGCCAGGCGCCATAGATCACCGCGATCAGCAGGATCGCCATGATGGCGCCCAGCCCCGCCGTCTCCGACGGGGTGGCGATGCCGCCGTAGAGCGCGACCATGACGCCGGTCAAGAGCAGGATGAAGGGCAGCACGCGCGGCAGAGCGCGCACCTTCTCGCCCCAGGTGAAGCGCTCTTCGCTCAGGATCGGCGAAGGCGCGCCGCCCGCCGCCACGACCGCACGGGCCTGCCGCGCCTCGCGGCGATTGTGCAGCATGGCATAGGCGGCGAACAGGCCGACCAGCAGGATGCCGGGACCGATGCCGGCCAGGAACAGCTTGCCCAGCGACTGCTCGGCCGCGACCGCATAGAGGATGAGCGTGATCGACGGCGGCAACAGGATGCCGAGCGTGCCGCCGGCCGCGACCAGGCCGGCGGCGAAGCCCGACGAATAGCCGCGCCGCCGCATTTCCGGGATGCCGGAGCTGCCGATCGCCGAGCAGGTCGCCGGGCTCGATCCGGCCATGGCCGCGAACAGCCCGCAGGCGATGACGACCGCGACGCCGAGCCCGCCCGGCACGCGGCCGAGCCAGGCATGCAGCGCCGAATAGAGGTCGGCACCGGCCTTGGACTTGCCGATCGCGGCGCCTTTCAGGATGAACAGCGGGATGGTCAGCAGCGTGATGCTGGACATCTCCTCGAACACGTTCTGGGCGACTGTGTCGAGCGAGGCCGTGGGCATGAAGCCCAGCATGAAGACGGTTGCGACCGTGCCGAGCGCGAAGGCGATGGGCATGCCGCTGAACAGGACGATGAAGGTCGCCGCCCCGTAGAGCAGTCCGATGTCGAGGGGGCTCACGGGCGGGCTCGCGCTCCATCGCGCAGCAGAAGTTGCAGGACCAGTTGCACGACCAGGATGCTCATGCCGACCGCCATCAGGCCGTAGGGAATCCAGAGCGGCGGGCCCCAGGCGGAATCACTGGTCTGGCCGTCCTCGATCGCCTCGTTCAGCAGGGTCCAGCATTTCCAGCAGAAGAAGCCGCAGAAGGCGAGCGTCAGCGCGTCGGCGATCAGGCGCCGGATATTGTCGGCCCACCTGGGCAGGACATGGGCGAGCGCGTCGATACCGACATGGCCGCGCCGGCGCTGGACCCAGCCGGCGCTCATGAAGGTGGCACCCAGCAACAGGAAGGCCGACAGCTCGTCCTGCCAATCGGACGCGATCTTGAGGAAATAGCGGCCGATCACCTCCCAGGTCAGCACCACGCCGGCGGCGCCCATGGCGAGGCCGCCGGCCACTGCGGTCAGGCCGTTGATGCGGTCGAGCAGCCCCTGGACGTGACCCAGGGGACCGCGCGGCTTCGGCAGGGATGCCGTGGCCAGGTCGACGAAGCCGGTCATGTCCCGGGAACGCTCCGGGATTGCCCGGTCACGCGACGGCCGAGGCGAGCTTCAGCAGCCGGTCGCAATCGGCATTGCGCGCGGCGAAGTCCTTCCAGGCCGTGTCCTCGGCGATCTTGCGCCAGAGCTCGACGGTCTTCTCGTCCATGTCCGTGACCGGGATGTTAGCCTTCTGATAGATGGCCGCGATCGCCTCGTCGTCGGCCTTGGCCTGCTTGAGCGCGAACGGCTCCATCTCGATGCCGACCTCGGTGATCGCGGTCTGCTGGTCCGCGGGCAGCGAGTCGAAGATCGCCTTCGACATCAACAGCGGCTCGAGCATGTACCAGAAGCTCTTGCCGCGGCCGGTCGTGAGATTCTTGGAGATTTCTTCCAGCCGGAACGAGATCAGGCTGGTCGACGAGGTCACGGCCGCGTCGAGCGAGCCGGTCTGCATCGCCGCATAGATCTCGTTCGACGGCACGGACGAGATGATGCCGCCGGCCTGCTTCAGCATGAGATCCATCTCACGGCTGCCGCCGCGGATCTTCAGGCCCTTGGTATCGTCGGGCGTCACCACCTTGGTCGTGCGGGACGCGATGCCGCCGGCCTGCCAGACCCAGGTCAGGATCTTGATGCCCTTGTCGTCCAGCAGCTTGATGAGCTCGGTGCCGATCGGTGCCTTCTTCCAGGCCAGCCCCTGGTCGTAGCTGGTGACCAGGCAGGGCATCAGGCCGATATTGACCTCCTGCACCTCGCCGCCGGCATAGGCGAGCGGATAGAGGCTGAGGTCGAGCGCGCCCTTGCGCAGTGCCGAGAACTGCGAATTCGTCTTCATCAAGGACGAGCCCGGATAGATCTCGAACTTGAGCGCGCCGTTGGTCTTCTTTTCCACTTCCTGGGCGAACAGCCGGACCATGCGGTCGCGGAAATCGCCCTGGTCGATCGTGCCGCCGGGAAACTGGTGGCTGATTTTCAGCACCTTGGCGTCGGCGGCAAGGCTCCGACGCGAAGCCGCAATGATGGCCGGCGCCGCGATCAGGCCGGTCAATACGGTTCGGCGAGCGATCTGCATATTGTTCCTCCCCAGGACAATTTGGTTGCCACCCTATATCGGCTTGGCGAAGAGATGAAGGCCTGTTGCGGTGCAATAACTTAGAGGGGGTCAGTGGCCGTGAAGCCGCGCAGGAAGCTCTCCAGATTGTCGGTCAGTTCGTCGGCCAGATAGCCGCCCTCCTGGACCAGAACGGTCGGCAGCTGCAGCCGGCCGATCGCGGCGCCGATCCTGCCGAAGCCCTGGGTCGTGACCGCCAGCCCATGGAACGGATCGCCCTCGAAGGCATCGAGGCCGAGGGCCACGACGAGGGCGCCCGGCTGAAAGCCGCGAATGCGGCGCAGCGCCACGTCCAGGGCCGCGAGCCAGGCCTCGTCGCCGGTGCCGAGCGGCAGCGGCAGGTTGAGGTTGGCGCCTTCGCCCGCGCCCTCGCCGCGCTCGTGGGCATGGCCCCAGAAAAATGGATAGAAGTCACGCGGGTCGGCGTGGATGGAGAGGGTCAGCACGTCGGGCCGCGTCCAGAAGATACCCTGGGTCCCGTTGCCGTGATGGACGTCGACGTCGAGGATCGCGACTCGGTCGTGGCGGCGGCGCAGGTGCTGGGCGGCGATCGCCGAATTGTTGAGGAAGCAGAAGCCGCCGGCCATGTCGGCATAGGCGTGATGGCCGGGTGGGCGGCAGAGCGCATAGGCCGCCCGTTCGCCGGCCAGCACCAGCTCGGCCGCGGTTAGGGCCGTGTCGGACGCTGCGAGCGCCGCCTTGAAGGTATGGGGACCGATCGGGCAGGCGGCGTCGGCCATGTGCCAGCCGGCCCGGCCGACGATGGCACGCGGATAGGATGCCGCCACCCGCTGCGGATGGACGTTCGGCACGATCTCCGGTGCGCCGTCGCCCAGCGCTGTCCAGGCTTCGTAGGCATGCTCGAGAAAATCGACATATTCGGCGGTGTGGACGGCGAGCACGGGCGAGAGCCCATGGGGCTTCGGATCGTCGATGGGCCAGCCGAGCCGGCGCACGGCGGCGAGCAGCCGGTCGGCGCGCTCGGGCTGTTCGGCGCTCGGGCGCATGGTGCCGCGTACCAGAGCGAAGGCCGGGTCGTGCTGACGGTGGGCGTCGCTGTAGACCGCTCTCATTCCCGTTTCCTCCTCCTCGATCAACGCCACAATTGCTTGCTTCGGCAACGGACTGAGGGAAGCATAAGCGGAAGCGAGCGGGCCGGGTAAACCGGAAAATGGGAGGAAGCGGCATGAATGGTGCGGAAAGCCTGGTGCGGACCCTGGTCGATGGCGGGGTCGAGGTCTGTTTCGCCAATCCCGGCACGTCGGAAATGCATTTCGTGGCGGCGCTCGACCGGGTCGACGGCATGCGCTGCGTGCTGGGCCTGTTCGAGGGCGTCGTGACCGGCGCCGCCGACGGCTATGCCCGCATGGCCGACAAGCCGGCGGCGACGCTGCTGCACCTCGGCCCCGGCCTCGCCAACGGGCTCGCCAACCTGCACAACGCGGTCAAGGCCTCGACGCCGATGGTCAATATCGTCGGCGACCACGCGACCTACCACCGCGGCTATGACGCGCCGCTGACCTCGGACATCGAGACGGCGGCCAGACCCTTCTCCGGCTGGGTCCATACCTCGCCCGACGCTTTGAGTGTCGCGGCCGACGGGGCGGCGGCGATCGCCGCGGCGCGGACGCCGCCGGGCCGGGTCGCGACCCTGATTCTGCCGGCCGATACTGCCTGGAACGAGGGGGCGGGCGCCGCCCCGGTGCCGCCGGTGCCGGGCCGGGCCGCCGTCTCGGGCGATGCGGTCGACGCGGCCGCGCGAGTGTTGCGCTCGGGCGAGCCCACGGTCCTGCTGCTGACCGGGGCCGCCGTGCGCGAGCGCGGGCTGGAACTTGCCGGCCGGATCGCGGCGGCGACCGGGGCGAAGCTCATGGCCCAGACCTTCAACGCCCGGATGGAGCGCGGCGCCGGCCGGGTACCGGTCGAGCGCGTGCCCTATCCGGTCGATGCCGCGGTGGCGGCGCTCGCCGGCTTCCGCCACGTGATCCTGGTCGGCTCGAAGCAGCCGGTCGCCTTCTTCGCCTATCCGGACAAGCCGAGCGTGCTGACGGCGCCGGGGGCCCAGATGCATGTGCTGGCGCGGCCCGAGGAAGACCTGGTCGGCGCGCTCGAGGCGCTGGCGGACGCGCTCGGCGCCGGTCGCCATGCAGCACCCGTGGCGAGCCTCGCCCCGCCGGCGCCGGGCACGGGGGCGATCACGCCCGAGGCGATCAGCCTGTCGCTGGCGGCGCTCATGCCCGACCAGGCGATCGTCATCGACGAGGCGGTGTCGAGCGGCCGCGCCTTCTTTCCGCCGACGCGCCGGGCCCGGCCCCATACCTGGCTGCAGAACATGGGCGGCTCGATCGGCCTCGGCCTGCCGATGGGGACGGGGGCGGCGCTCGCATGCCCCGACCGCAAGACGATCTGCCTGCAGGCCGACGGCAGTGCCATGTACACGCTGCAGGCGCTCTGGACCATGGCGCGCGAAGGCCTGGACGTGACCATCGTGCTGTTCGCCAACCGTTCCTACGCCATTCTGCGCGGCGAGCTCGTCAACGTCGGCGCCCAGAATGTCGGCCGCAAGGCGCTCGACATGCTCGACATCGACCGGCCGGATCTCGACTGGGTGGCGCTCGCCCGCGGCATGGGCGTGCCGGGTGCGCGTGTTACCGACATGGCGGAATTCAACCAGCGCTTCGCCGAGGGCCTGGCGACGCCGGGGCCGTACCTGGTCGAGGCGGTGCTGTAGCCTCAGGCCGTGAGCGACAGGCGGTAGGCCGCGACGCCGACGTCCGACGGTCGGTAGAGCGGGCAATCGACGAAGCCCAGCCGCCGGTAGAGCCGCATGGCCGCCGGCATCCGCTCGGGCTCGGTATCGAGATAGACCGCGTCATGGCCGAGCGCGCGGGCCTCGGCGATCACGCCCGCGACCAGCGCCTCGGCCACGCCGCGGCCGCGTGCCGCCTCGCGCACCCAGAGTCGCTTCAGCTCGGTCGCCCGCTCCGGCAGCACCTCGGGCAGCGGCCGGAAGGCGACGCAGCCGGCGGGCAGATCGCCGAGCCAGGCAATCAGCAAGCCTCGGCCCGGGCCGAGCTGGCTCGCGGGCAGCTCGGCGATCTCGCGCTCGAGCCGCGCCATGCCGAAGCCGGGGCCGGCCGCGACCTGGGCATGGCCGCGATACTCGCCGAGCAGCGCCCGGGCAGCGGCGAGCAGGTCGGGGCCGGCGTCGGCGGTGAGAATCTCGATACGATGCGGTTCCTGGCTCATGGACGCAGCATAGGTCATTGACCGGCCACGACCCAGCCGACCGGCGTCCAGCGGAAGATCATCGTGGTCAGCGGGCGGGTCGCGCGCATTGCGACCATGGCCACATGCTCGCGCATGATCTGCAGCGCATTCGGCTGGCGCCCGTCGGTATAGATCATGACATCGGTGCCGGGCGCCGCGACCAGCAGTTGGCCGCCGTTCTTCGCCGCAAGCGAGGCCCAGCTTTCGGGCAGCAGCAGCCGGCTCGACTCATACGGGTTCGTGGCAACCAGGCTGATATGCTCGCCCGGGACCGGATGGCCGGCCTCGTCGATGGCAGCGAACAGGGCGGCGTCGTTCTTGGTCGCAAGTGCCAGCGCCTCTTCCCGGCTCAGGCCCAGCTTGGCAAGGTCGCCCGGCTTGAGGATGCTGATCGCTTGCGGCATGTCGAGAGCACAGACGATCCAGAGGTCGCCAAGGAAGGGGGCGATCGGCGGTTCCTCCTTGCCGGCATAGGTCTTGCGGATGGCCTCGGCGTAGCTGGCCGGCCGCAGCACGGCGCGCAAGAGTGCCCGATCGGGCGGCGCTTCCTTGCGCGCAAAAGTGTCGGACATCTGGGCCACATGACTCTTCACCGCCGCGTCGCAGCCGTCGGGATTGCGCTGGCAGAAGTCATAGACCGTGGTGAGGGGCGCCTGGTGCGACCCACCGTCCGGCGATTGCACCTCGAGCATCAGCGGCGCCCGGATCGCGACGTGATAGCCGGGCAACGCGACCTGGAATGCCCTGGCCAAGGTCGCGGTGAAGCCAGGCTCGTCTTGGGGAATGGTGGCCGCGGGGGCGGCTTGCGGCAAGCCAAGGAGCATCGCGCAGGCGAGCAGGCGATATCTGAAAGACGGGAACATGCTTGTTTTCCTTAATCGTCGGTGGCGGGTTGGACTCGATCGAGCGCCGTCCGCATCTGATCGGCCAGGGCGAGATGCGCTTGATTTCGCGGATCGAAAACCTGCTCGGTCGTCACGATGATCAGCCCGCCGTTGGCGCAGGGCTCGGTGCGAAAGCCCGGCGGCGCGACGAAGTCGGCGGCAAAGGGCGCCGATAGATAGGTGAGCCATCCCGTGCGCAGCGGCGTGCGGGGCAGTTCCAGCGCCTGCCACAGGTCATTCGGATAAACGGTCGCCCAGAGTGCATCCCAGGTTGGTGCAACCACGGCGAGGACGCGCGCCATGGTCTCGGCTGAGATCAGACCGGGGTCTCCGAAGTGACGGGACCGGAGCGTGAAGTTTATCAGATTGGCAAAAAACGCCGATTTGCCGATGTTTTCCATTGAGCCGCGAAAGGCGGCGGCGCGAGATTCCTGCTCGCCGTTCCAAGCACTCGGATTGAACCCGAAATTCGGCATCAGGGAGCGATTGATCTCGGGTTCTTCATCCCAATCGGCTGCAAGGTCCTTGGCCAACCCGTCGATCGTCCGCGGTCGTCCCCCGAAGGCCGACCATTGCTTCGAGACCGGGTCTTGTCTGAGCCAGGTTTCGAACGCCGGATGTATCGCCGCCAAGCTGTCGAGCATCGCCGCCATCCGTGTCGCGCACGCCTCGAAGCCCTCGCGCCGGTTGCCCCAATAAGCATAGAGCGTCGTCGCTTCCATGAGCATCATTTCACCATCGGCTGATAGATTACGGTAATATTGGTGAAACCTTCGACTTTAAACGCCTCGCGAAAGTGGTCCGCGACGCTGCGTTCCGCGAAATACCATTCGACCTTGCGGCCAGTGCCCTCGACGGCATTGTTTTGCCTCTCTGCCTGGACCATAATTGCTTTCTTTCCCTGATAATCGTCACGATAAAATCCATAGGCGAGCAATGGCCATTCATACCCCGGGCCTTTCGCCTCCAGCATCGTGCCGTCGCTCTCCCGGCAGCCGTCGAAGATCACGCCGTTCAACGTGACCGCCATGCCGGGCGGCAGGCCGGTGATCTGATGCTGGTAGGCAGCGGCACGCAGGCTCATGCCGCCGGGCTGGTCGGGTCCGGGGTCCGGGCAGAGCCGTGGCTCGTCCGTCGTCGTGCTTGCCTGCGGCTTGCGGAACAGCGGCGCGTCCTGATCGAGCACCACGCCGTTGTCGAGTGCGCGGCCGACGATGGTGCCGTCCTTGTCGCGGTAGAGACGGTCCTCGTCCGGTCCGCCATAGAACAGCACGTGCTCGCTGCCGGCCTCATCGGTTTCGGCGATGCGCAGCATTCCTTCGTCGTAATTGTAGCGGACATTGTCGTGTCCCGGGACCAAGCCTTGCTTCAGATGGCTTTCGTTCGTCGGCAGGACGACCAAGCTGCCGACCAAGGCGGCAGGGTTGGAGAGCCGGGGTGCTAGGCGGGCGAGTGCCGCTGCAAAGCCCTCCACTTCGGGGCTGGCCATGAACGCGGCCATGGCGGCGGTCGCCCGGCCGATCCCGCCCGTCCCGCCTTGGGCCGACCATTTGCCGTCTTCGTCGCGCGGCTGGTCGGGGTCGAACTTCATCAACCGTGACGCGAGACGCAGACGCTGCAGGTCGAACCCGTCCAGTTCGCCGACAGGCAGGAACAGGCCCAGCAACTGGGCCCGGAGCACGTGGCCGTCGTCGAGCGCCTTTGCGATGGCGGCGCAATGCCGGTGGAACGGTCCTTCGTCGCCCCGATAGTCGAAGGCGAGGTCGAGCAGGGTGCGGATGTCCCGCCGCGCCGCCGTCCGATAGCCGGCGCTGATCCGCCGGACGAGCAGGCAGTCCGGGCCGATTGCCAGGCCCTCGTCGTCAACGGTCACGCCATGGCTGGCGGGGCCTCTTGTATGCAGGCGGCGGGGCGGTCCGAGTTGCAGATCCATGCGGTCCTCGTCGAAGTCACGACAGGGACGCTAGAACAAAAATGGAACAACGGCAACTTTTTGGCGTATATATTTTGCGGATTCTCGCTATCCGGCTTTCCGTCCGATCACCGCGGCGATCTCTTCCTTGAGGATCGCCACCACCTCGGCCACGCGCCGCTCGTCGAGGCGCGAGGCGAGGGTCGCCGTGCTGATCGCGCATTCGGGCGCACCCAGGTGGCGCGGGACCGGCACGGCGACGCCGCCGACCTCGGCCAGAAACAGCCCGCCCGACTGCGCAAAGCCGTCGAGCCGGATGCGTTCGACCCAGGAGGGCAGGCACTCGGGCAGGTCCGGCACCAGCATGCGCAGGCGCCGGTCGTTATGAGCCAAGATCGTGCCGGCCTCGTCCTCGCTCAGGGACGCGAGGATGGCGAGGCTGCCGGGGCCGACGCCGAGCGGCACGCGGCCGCCGGTGCCGCCGGTGAGCGTGCGGACCCGAACGATGCCCTCCTGCATAGCGAGGCACACGGCGTCGTAGCCGCTGCGGACCATCAGGAACGCGCTGTCGCCCGTGCGCTCGGCGACCCGCATCAGCGCGCCGCGCCAGGTCTCGACCAGCCCGATCGTCGATTGCGACTTGAGCGCCAGCGCATAGATCTCGGGTCCCAGCTGGTAGCGCCGGCCGGACGCCGCCCGCAGCGCGAAGCCCTGCTGCACCATGGCGGCGAGCAGGCGATGCACCGTCGGCTTCGGCAGGGCCACCGCCTCGGCGATCTCCGCCAAGCTCGCCCCCGCGGCGCCATGGGCGGCGAGCGCGCGCAGTACGTCGAAGCTCTTTTGCGTGGATTGGGCCGGGATCATGGATTGATCGTTCCATATGTCGGAACATAGGTGAAGAAAAATATCATGATGTGAAATCATCTTTGACAGGGCCGGCGCGGGCGTGGTGCAGTTCCGGGCGGGAACGGAGGGCGGATGGAGCGGGTCGCGCTGATTTCGGGGGCGAACAGGGGCATCGGCGCGGCCATTGCCCGGCGGCTGGCCGCGGGCGGCTGGCGGTTGGCGCTCGGCGTCCGCCGGCCGGACAGCGTCGAGGCCACCGCCCATTGCACCGTCCATCGCTACGACGCGCTCGACCGAGCGGCCGGCGCCCGCTGGGTCGCCGAGGCCGTGGCGGCCCACGGCCGGATCGATGCGCTCGTCAATAACGCCGGTATCGCACCCCATGTCGGGCTCGAGGATGGCGACGAGGATGCGCTCGACGAACTGTTCGACATCAACGTCAAGGCGCCGTTCCGGGTCATTCGCGCGGCGCTGCCGCACCTGAAGGCGAGCGGGCATGGGCGGGTGATCAATCTCGCCTCGCTGTCGGGCAAGCGGGTGCTCGGCCTCAATGCGGGTTATCAGATGTCGAAGCACGCGGTCGTGGCGCTGACCCATGCGGTTCGCCGGATCGGCTGGCCGCACGGAATCCGGGCGACAGCGCTTTGCCCCGGCTATGTCGATACCGACCTGATCGCCGGCAAGACCGACCTGCCGGCGGACGAGCTGATCCAGCCGGACGACCTCGCCCGGCTGGTCGAGTTGCTGCTCGGCCTGCCTAACTCCGCCTCGATCGCCGAACTCATGGTCAATGGCCGCTACGAGAGCATGCTGTGACGCCACCAGGTCAATTCATCCGGCTCGCCGAGCGGCCCGGGGCCGAAATCCGCTTCACCATCGACGGCGTCACCGCCGCCGCGCGCCCTGGGGACACGGTGCTGACCGCGATCCTGCTCAACCGGCCGAGCCTCGGCCCGAGCGACTTCACGCCTCATGATCGCGCCGGCTTCTGCCTGATGGGCGCCTGCCAGGCCTGCTGGGTCTATGACGCGGACGGCGCGCGCCGGCGCGGCTGTTCGACCCTGGTCGAGCCAGGCATGGCGCTGTTCACCAGATGGGTCCCGTCCCATGGCTGAGGCAGCGATCGTCGTCATCGGCGCCGGCCCGGCCGGCGTGCGCGCGGCCGCGACGCTTGCCCGCGCCGGCCGGACCGTCGTGCTGATCGACGAGAACCGGCGGCCGGGCGGCCAGATCTATCGCCAGCCGCCGCCGGGCGCCGAGCGGCCGCCGCGCGATCTCTACGGCTTCGAAGCGGCGAAGGCGGTCGCCGTCCATCGCGCGCTCGACGGGCTCCACGACCGCATCGACTACCGGCCGGAGACCCTGGTCTGGAACGCGCGGGACCGGGTGCTCGATCTCGACGGTCCGCGCGGCATCGAGCGGCTGTCGTTCGACCGGCTGGTGCTCGCGACCGGGGCGACCGACCGGTTGATCCCGTTCCCCGGCTGGACCCTGCCGGGCGTATTCAGCCTGGGCGGCGCGCAGATCGCCTTGAAGGCGCAGGGCTGCGCCATCGGCCGGCGCGTCGTGTTCGCCGGCACCGGGCCGCTGCTGCCGCTGGTCGCCTACCAATATGCCAAGGCCGGCGCCACGGTCGCTGCCGTGCTCGATACCAGCGGCTTTGCGACCAAGCTCAAGGCGGCGCCGGGGCTGCTGACCCTGCCCGGGACCTTCGCCAAGGGGCTCTATTACCTGGCCCAGTTGAAGCGCCGCGGCATCCCGGTGATCGGCGGGATCGACGGCTTCGCGGTCGAAGGAGCGACGGCGCCGACCGCAATCACCTGGTGGCGCGGCAAGGCCAACGGCCGGATCGAATGCGACGCGGTTGGCGCCGGCTTCGGGCTGCGCTCGGAAACCCAGCTCGCCGATCTGTTGGGCTGTGGCTTCACCTTCGACGATCTGACGCGCCAGTGGTTGCCGATCCGGGATGCCGGGGGACGGGCGTCGGAGCGGCATATCTATCTCGCCGGCGACGGGGCCGGCATCGCCGGTGCCGATGCGGCCGAGCTCGCCGGCGAGCGGGTCGCCTGGACCCTGCTCGGCGATCTCGGCGCCTCGATCGATGCGCCTCGGGTCGCCACGCTCGATCTGGAACTCGCCCGTATCGCCCGCTTTCGCCGCGCGATCGAGGCGGCGTTTCCCTTTCCCCATCATCTCCACAGCGCCATCGCCGACACGCTCGTCGTCTGCCGCTGCGAGGGCGTGACGGCCGGCCATCTGCGGTTCCAGGTCGACCAGCGCGAGGCCGCCGAGATGAACCGGCTCAAGGCCTATAGCCGGCTCGGCATGGGCCGCTGCCAGGGTCGCATGTGCGCCTCGGCCGGCGCGGAACTGCTCAGCCGCTGGCGCGGGGTCGAGCTCGACACCGTCGGCCGGCTGCGCGGCCAGGCGCCGGTCAAGCCGATCCCGGTGACGGCTGACCATCCGGAGGCCGTGGCATGAGTGAGCGGCTTCGGCCTGATGTCGCGATCATCGGCGGCGGCACCGCCGGCTGCGCCGCCGCCCTGGCCTTGAGGAAGCGCGGGCTTTCGGTCGTGCTCATGGACAAGGGCTTCTGCGGGGCGGGGGCGAGCGGCGTCAATTTCGGCGGCGTCCGGCGCCAGGGACGCAGCCTCGTCGAACTGCCGCTCGCGACCCGCTCGCGTGCGCTCTGGGACCGGCTGCCGGAACTGGTCGGCGAGGACGGCGAATTCCAGGCGACGGGCCATATCAAGCTCGCCCGGTCCGAGGCCGACATGGAATTCCTCGAGACCTACGCGCGGGATGCCGCGGCCTGGGGGCTCGAGCTCAAGCTGATCGGGCCGAACGCGGTGCGCGCGGAATATCCCTGGCTCGGGCCCAAGGTGGTCGGCGCCTCGCTCTGCGCCGACGACGGCCAGGCCAACCCGCGCCTGGTCGGGCCCGCCTTCGCCCGCGCGGCCCGGCGCGCCGGCGCCGATATCCGCGAGCTGACACGGGTCGACGCGGCCCGCTTCGACGGCGAGAATTTCGAGGTCCTGGCCGCCAACGGGCTGGTGGTCGAGAGCCGCTGGCTGGTCAATGTCGCCGGCGCCTGGGCCGGCAAGGTCGCCCAATGGTTCGGCGACAGCGCGCCGGTCGAGACGCTGTCGCCGAACATGGTGGTGACCGAGCCGCTGCCCTATTTCATCGACCGCTCGATCGGCGTGTGCGGCGGCGACATCTATGTGCGCCAAGTCGATCGCGGCAATGTCGTGTTCGGCGGCGGTGCCGGCTGGGGTGATATCGAGCTCGAGCGGTCGCGGCCGCTGGCGCCCACGACGGGCGCCTCGATGGCGAAGCTGCTCGACCTGATCCCGGCCTTGAAGGGCGCCATGGTGATCCGCTCCTGGTCCGGTCTCGACGGCGAGATGCCGGATCATATCCCGGTGATCGGGCCCAGCCTCGCGCATCCGCGCCTGCTGCACGCCTTCGGTTTCTCCGGCCACGGCTTCCAGCTCGGGCCGGCGGTCGGCGAGGTTCTGTCGGAGCTGATCGTCGACGGCGCCACCCCGACCGACATCACCCCTTTCGCGCTCGGGCGTTTTCGGTGATCCAATAGCAATAACCAAGCCCCGCAAACGGGGCGAACCAGAAGGAACAGGGACGATGAAGCGGTTTCACGTGCTGGCGGCTGCCCTCTGTTGCATGGCGTCGCCCTTGGCGCTCTCCGGGACGGCGGCGGCCGAAAAGATCCTCAACGTCGGTATGGCGGCCGCCGATGTCGGTGCGCTTGACCCGCATCGCGCCGTGTCGACCCAGGACAAGCCGGTGATGAACTGGGTGTTCAACGGGCTCGTGCGCTTCAAGCCCGGCTCGGTCGCGATCGACGGGCTGGAGCCGGATCTGGCCGAGAAATGGGAATCCACCGCCGACAAGTTGACCTGGACCTTCCATCTGCGCCACGGCGTGCAGTTCCAGCGCGGTTTCGGCGAGCTGACGGCCGACGACGTGGTGTTCTCGCTCGAACGGGCGGCCAACAAGGACACGTCTTCCTTCGCCGCCGACTATGCCAATGTCGACAGCATCAAGGCGCTCGATCCCTACACGGTCGAGATCAAGCTGAAGCAGGTGGTGCCGGGCTTCCTCGGGCTGGTCGCGAACTACCAGGGCGGCAACGTCGTCTCGAAGAAGGCGGTGGAGAAGCTGGGCGACCAGTTCCGCACCATGCCGGTCGGCACCGGCCCGTTCGAGATCAAGGAATATCAGCCGAATCAGGGCATCACGCTCGTTGCCCACGCGGGCTATTTCCGCGGCAAGCCGAAGATCGACGGCATCAACTACAAATTCATCCCGTCGGACGCCAGCCGCGACCTGGCGTTCTCGTCGGGCGAGCTCGACCTGCTCTATGGCCGGCAGGACCAGAAATGGGTTGAGCGCACCAAGGAGCAGGCGAAGACCGTCGTCGACGTCATCCGGCCGGCGGAACTGGCCGAGATGTATCTGAACGAAACCAAGCCGCCGCTCGACAATCTCAAGGTCCGCCAGGCGGTCGCCTATGCGATTGACCGAGACAGCATCGCCAAGTTCAAGGGCGAGGCGACGGCGGAGCCGGCGCTGTCGGTCGTGCCGGCGGGCTATCTCGGCACGGTCAAAGCCAAGCTCTTTCCCCATGATCCGGCCAAGGCCAAGGCGCTCCTGAAGGAGGCGGGCCATCCCGACGGCATCACCATCACGGCGATCCAGACCAGCCTGCCGACCATGCTCAATTCCATGCAGATCGTGCAGGCGCAGCTGAAGCAGGCCGGCATCAACCTCGAACTGCAGGTCGTCGACCATGCGACCTTCCACGCCCAGATCCGCAAGGACCTGAGCATGGCGGTCTATTATTCGGCGGCGCGCTTCCCGGTCGACGACATCTACCTGACCCAGTTCTTCCACTCGCGCTCGACGGTGCTGACGCCGACCGCGGCGACGAACTTCGCCCATTGCAATGTCGCGGATAAGGAGATCGACGCAGCCCGCATCGAGCCGGACGAGGCCAAGCAGAAGGCGCTGTGGGCCGAGGCGCAGCAGAAGATCATCGACGACGTCTGCGCCGTGCCCCTGTTCGAGCAGCTGCAGGTCTGGGCGCACCACACCAACCTGCATTTCAACTACGACCTCAAGGGCTCGCTCAACCTCGGCCCGACCATCACCGAGGCCTCGACGCTGGATTAAATCCCCTACATTGCGTCATGGCCGGGCTTGACCCGGCCATCCAGGCGCAAGCAAGCGCTTACGCCCACGTGGACGGGCAGCGCAGCTATCTCTCCACGGAGAGGCCAAGCGGAGTTGCGTGGATGCCCGGGTCAAGCCCGGGCATGACGGAGTATTTGGCAACAGAGGACGACTGAACCGGCATGCTGCGTTTGGTGGCCATTCGTCTCTTGATGGCGCTGCCCACGCTCTGGGCGGTGCTGTCGCTCGTGTTCGTGCTGGTGCGGATCGTGCCGGGCGATCCGGCGCTCGTCATCCTGGGCGACCAGGCGACGGAACAGGCGCTGGTGGCGCTGCGGCACCGCATGGGGCTCGACGTGCCGCTGTGGGACCAGTACCTGCAATTCATGGCGCAGGTACTGAGCGGCGATCTCGGCGAGTCCATGGTGCGCAACCGGCCGGTCTGGGGCGAGGTCGCGACCGTGCTGCCTTATACCCTGGAACTGACCTTCATCGGCATCCTGCTGGGCGTCGTCATGGGCCTGCCGCTCGGTGTGCTCGCGGCCCAGCATCGCGGCGGCTGGATCGACGCGGTCGCGCGCTGGACCTCGCTCATGGGCCTGAGCTTTCCGGCCTTCATCTCGGGCATCCTCATGCTGCTGCTGCTGGCGGTCGAGCTGCCGTGGTTCCCGGTCATCGGCAACGCGCCCTTCGCCAATCCGCCGGCGCATCTGCGCGCCCTGGTGCTGCCGGCGCTCAATCTCGGCCTGATCATGGTCGCTTATGTCGCGCGCGTGACCCGTTCGGGCATGCTGGCGTCCTTGAGCGAGGATTACATCCGCACGGCGCGCGCCAAGGGCGTGCCGGCCCGTCTCGTCGTGTGGCGCCACGCGCTCCGCAACGCGCTCATCCCGGTCGTGACCGTGGTCGGACTCTATTTCGGCATCCTGATCGGCAATTCGGTGCTGACCGAGATCGTGTTCAACCGGCCGGGGCTCGGCAAGCTGATCGTCGGCGCGCTTAACGACCGCGACTACACCATGCTGCAGGGCCTGATGGTCATCTATGCCCTGGTCGTGGTCGTCGCCAACCTCGCGACCGACCTCGCCTATGGCGCGGTCGATCCGCGCATCCGGGTGCGCTGACATGGCCGTTGCCGCTATCGCCGCTCCCAAGGGCATCGCCGGCCGCGCGCTCGGCAACCGCTCGCTGATGGCCGGGCTGGTCATCCTCGGCCTCGTCATCCTGGCGGCGATCCTGGCGCCCTGGATCTCGCCCTACGAGCCGAACGACCAGGATCCGGTGCTGAGCCTGGGCGCGCCCAGTGCCGCGCATTGGTTCGGCACGGATTTCTTCGGCCGCGACGTGCTCAGCCGCGTGATCTGGGGCGCGCGCGTCTCGCTGTTCGTGGGCGCCGTCTCGACCGCGCTTTCCATGCTGGTCGGCGGCTCGATCGGCATCGTTTCGGGCTATCTCGGCGGCCGGTTCGACCAGGCGGTCATGGCGGTGATGGACGTGCTCCTGAGCTTTCCGCAACTGATCATGGGCCTGATCATCGTGGCGCTCCTGGGTGCCAACCTGGGCGACCTGATCCTGGCGATCGCGATCACCGCCGTGCCGCCCTTCGCCCGGGTCGCACGCGGGCCGACCTTGAGCCTCAAGGAACGCGATTTCGTCGAGGCCGGCCGGGCGCTCGGCTTCTCGAACGCGCGCATCATGCTGGTCCATATCCTGCCCAACGTGCTCGACGACCTGATCGTCATGGGCTCGCTCTGGCTCGCGACCGCGATCCGCACCGAGGCGAGCCTCAGCTTCATCGGCCTCGGGCTGCCGCCGCCGACCGCGACCTGGGGCAGCATCATCCGCGAGGGCTTCGAGAACCTGCTGGATGCACCCTGGCTCGCCGTGTTCCCGAGCCTCGCCGTGCTGGTCGTGATGCTGGCGCTCAACATGATCGGTGACGGGCTGCGCGACGCGACCGATCCCAAGGCGGCGGCATCGTGACCAACGTCGTGCCGCTCAAATCCCCGTCGGCGCTGGCGGTCCGCGACCTGACCACGGGCCTGCGCATCCGCGGCATCTGGCACGAGGCGGTGCGCGGCGTGTCGTTCGAGGTGGCGCCGGGCGAGACGGTAGCGCTGGTCGGCGAGTCCGGCTGTGGCAAGAGCCTCACGGCCATG
>DATGEK010000118.1:0-2645 GCA_035310205.1 Aliidongia sp. | reverse complement strand
GATCGGCGCACTCGGCATCGGCGGCGAGGGCTTGCGCGGCGATATCCCGCTCGTCATCGCCTTCGTCATCCTGGCGGTCTACACCTACTCCTCAGGGCTCCGGGCGCCCGCCATGATCGCCTTCGTCAAGGACATCATGATCTATATCGTGGTGATCGCCGCGGTCGCGGTCATCCCGCTGCAGCTCGGCGGCTATGGCGCCGTCTTCGCGGCGGCCGGCAAGGCGTTCGAGGCCAAGGGCGGCGCCACCGGCCTCGTCCTGCAGCCCGGGCAGTTCGTGCCCTTCGCCACGCTGGCGCTGGGCTCGGCCTTCGCCGCCTTCATGTATCCCCACACCATGACCGGCGTGCTCTCCTCGTCTTCGGGCGATGTCGTGCGCAAGAACGCCATGCTGCTGCCGGCCTATACCGTGCTGCTCGGCCTCATCGCCATGCTGGGCTACATGGCGATCGCCGCCGGCATCCAGGTCAAGTCGCCGACCGCCGTGGTGCCGGCACTCTTCCTCAAGATCTTCCCGGACTGGTTCGTCGGCTTCAGCTTCGCCGCGATCGCGATCGGCGCGCTGGTGCCGGCGGCGATCATGTCGATCGGCGCCGCCAACCTGTTTACCCGGAACATCTGGCGGACCTTCGTCAACCCGAACATGTCGGGGCCCGCCGAGGCCGCTTCGGCCAAGCTCGTCTCGCTGATCGTCAAGTTCGGCGCGCTGGTGTTCATCGTGGCGTTGCCGACGCAGTTCGCAATCGATCTGCAATTGCTGGGCGGCGTCTGGATCCTGCAGACCTTCCCGGCGATCGTGCTCGGGCTTTACAAGACCCGGCTCCGGCCGTCGGCCCTGCTGCTCGGCTGGGCCGTCGGCATGGTCGTCGGCACCGTGCTCGCCTATCAGACCGGGCTGAAGCCGGTCTATCCGCTGGCGATCGGCGGCGCGACCTACCCGGTCTACATCGGCGTCATCGCGGGCGCGCTCAACCTGGTGGTCAGCGTCGTGGCCTCGGCCCTGTTCGGCGCCATCGGCGTCGGCCATGGCAGCGACGAGACCCAGCCCGGCGATTACATGCTGGGCAAGGCCGAGTAAACCGGTCGACCGGCCAAAGGCAAGGGGGCGGCATGGCAATTCATGCCGCCCCCATTTTTTTGCTCGACGATGGCGTTCCTGGCGGAATCATGGCCAGCTTTTCGAGCGTGCGGATCGATTTCGATTCGTCGTCTTCTCGTCGATCCGGAGTCTGGCGATGCCGAGCGTGCGATTATTGGCGGCCCTGGGGGCGGTGCTGCTGCTGGCCGGATGCGGCGCCGCCGCGGCGCCTTGCCGGATCGGCTCGGCCGTCCTCGACATCATTCCCGTCGTCGGTCACGTGGCGGCCGCCCCGACCGACGCCTGCGCCAGCGCGATCGATCCCGGCTGACGAGAAAGGCCGGAGGCAGCGCCCCCGGCCTTTCCCTTCAGATCCAAGCCCGGCGGAGGCTCAGTGTTCGGCCGGCTCGACCGTGGCGTCGGGGATGGTGTGGCCGCCATAGGTGAAGGTGCCCTTGCCGACCCAGTTCGGGCCGACGACGAAGGCGGCGCTGAACTGCGCCAGATACGACCCGATCGCCGGCGGCGGCACCGACACGACATATTGGCCGGACAGGGACACGAGCTGCTGGTCGGGGCCGAACCCGGTGTGATGGATGTGGCCGGTGACCTGCGGCACGTGAATCGGCCCGCCGACCGGCGTCACCGACTGGCTGATGATCGCATCGCCATTCACGCTGCCCTGTGGGGCGAAGACCGTCAGGTTCAGGTGCAGAACCGGCGAACCCAGCAAGCCGGGCCGCGAGACCTTCAGCTTGACCAGATAGAGACCGCTCTTCTCAGACATAGGGTCCTCCTTCGGTAGCGTTCGACGGTCGCTCTGGCGGCGACCAATGCCGTACCATGACTCTTCTAGGTTGTCAGATAAAGCGAAATACACGCTACAATTTTATGTCAAGGCCGATCGTTCCGGGCCTTTGGTGCCGGCAGTCGGCCGCGAGCCCGTTTATCTCTTGCGTACCGTCGCCGGTAACCGCAGGCTACGTCGCCGCGAGAGGCGGGTAGAACCCGCTCCGTGCCGTATATTCAAGGGTTGGAGGCTGCTGTCGATGGACGAGACGCTGGAAAGACGCACGATCGCCAAGGTTACCTGGCGGCTGATTCCATTTCTGATGGTCTGTTATTTCGTATCTTTCCTGGACCGGGTGAATCTGGGCTTCGCGGGGGCCGCGATCAGCAAGCATTTCGCCTTCAGCGCGACCGTCTTCGGGCTCGGCGCCGGCATCTTCTTCATCGGCTATTTCCTGTTCGAAGTGCCGAGCAATGTGATCCTGCACCGGGTCGGCGCCAGCCGCTGGATCGCGCGCATCATGGTGAGCTGGGGCATCGTCTCCGCCCTGATGGCGCTGGTCTCGGGGCCGATGAGCTTCTATGTGCTGCGTTTCCTGCTCGGCGTCGCCGAAGCCGGCTTCTTTCCCGGCATCATCCTCTATCTGACTTATTGGTTCCCGGCGGAATACCGGGGACGCTTCCTCGGTGCTTTTGCGGTCGCCGTTCCCGTGTCCACCGTGATTGGCGCGCCCATCTCTGGTCTGCTGCTTGGGCTCGACGGCGTCATGGGGCTGAG
>DATGEK010000117.1:0-2938 GCA_035310205.1 Aliidongia sp. | reverse complement strand
TGCATGCCGCCGATCGGAATGCTGTCCGTATAGACCAGATGCCCGCTCTGGAAGACCGCGATCGAGGTGGTGCCGCCGCCCATATCGATGCAGGTGACGCCCAGTTCCTTCTCGTCCTCGACCAGGCAGGCCAAAGCCGCCGCATAGGCCGAGGCGACGCGCGTCTCGATGTCGAGATGGCAGCGATGCACCACGGTGGAGAGGTTGCGCAGCGGGCCGGGCGCCGCCGTGACCAGATGCAGGGTGACGGCCAGGCTGTCGCCGAACATGCCGCGCGGGTCGCGGATGCCCTCATTGCCGTCGACCGTGAAGCCGACCGGGATCGAATGGACCAGTTCCTGGCCGTTGGCCGGGCTGTTGTTGCGGGCATGGTCGAGCATGCGGCGGATGTCGGATTCGCCGATCTCATGACCGTTGAGCGCCACCTCGACCGTCAGATTGGTCGAATTGGGCTGGCCGCCCGAGACGTTGAGGATCACCTCGCGGATGCGCTCCTCGGCCATCTGTTCGGCCGCGTCGACCGTGGCGCGGATCGCCGTCTCGGCCTCGTCCATGTCGACCACGGCGCCATTGCGCATGCCGCGCGACAGCTGATGGCCGATGCCCAGCACCTTCAGGCTGCCGTCGTCATTGGCCCGCGCGATGAAGCAGCACACTTTCGTGGTGCCGACATCGAGGGCCGCGATCAGTCCGTGGCGGAGCTTGGGCTTGGACATGGCCCTTACGCGTCCTTTCCGTTGGAGAGTTTCTTCTTGGCGCCGATCCCGGCCGCCTGCTCGCGCGGGGCGTTGGCGGCGCGCAGCACCAGGCGATCGGGCAGGCGCATGTCGATCACGCCGACCTGGCGCTCGAGCAGGCTCTTCTCCTGGTCCAGCTTGGCCAGATCGTGCCAGGCGGATAAGGCGTCCTCCTCGGGCAGGCGCACCTCGATGCCGTCCGGCGTGCGGTCGAGCATGATGTTCCAGCGGCGCTCGCCGACCCAGGTGGCGGCCTTGACCCGATCCTTCAATGCCGGTTCGGAGGCCAGGAGAGCCACCAGTTCGGCGGCATGGTCGGGGGCGCCCTCGCCCACCGTCAGCGGCAGGTTGGCATAATCGTCGACCTGATCGCCGACGATCTGGCCGTCATGATCGACCAGGAAATAGCGGCCCTTGTTCTGCCAGAGCGCGATCGGCGAGCGCTCGGCGATCAGGATATGGATCTGGTTGGGCAGGCGGCGCTCGACGGTGGCGGTGCGGACCCACGGAATTTCCTCGATGCGCTTCTGGGCGGCGGCGAGATCGACCGCCAGGATGGCGTCGCCGCGCTTGACCG
The DNA here is from genome assembly GCA_035310205.1 of Aliidongia sp. GTDB lineage: Bacteria > Pseudomonadota > Alphaproteobacteria > ATCC43930 > CGMCC-115725 > Aliidongia. Next base: position 1,624 of record DATGEK010000117.1, on the reverse strand, counting down.
CGAGCGCCGAGAGAAGCTGGTCGCGCGGCGTGCGGGCGCGCCCCTCGACGAAGATGTCGTCGACGCGATAACCGGCCTGGCCCGACCAGGCGACGAGCTGGTTGGCCACTCTTTTTCCGGGGAACAGCGCCAGGATGAGCGCCAGCATCAGCACGCCGACGCCGGCCAGAATGGCGCGGCGGATCGGGCGCGAGCGCAGCGCGCCGGGCCAACGCATCTTGAGACGAGACGGAGCCTTGCGCGCCGGCTGCGCTTTCGGCCTGGTCTTGCCGCGGCCGGACAGGGTGGGGCGGTCGTCGACTTGCAGCGTCACGGATCGCATTTCGCGTTCTCCACCATCCAGGTCACCAATTCGACGAAGCTCATGCCGGCATAGGCCGCGAGTTCAGGCACCAGCGAGGTCTGGGTCATGCCGGGCTGGGTGTTGACCTCGAGCATGTAGAAGCGGCCGGGCTGATCCGGCTGGGTATCGTCGTAGCGCAGATCCGCGCGCGATACCCCGCGGCAGCCCAAGGCCTGATGCGCCTTCAGCGCCAGGATGAGCGCGTCGTCATAGGCCTGCGGCGGCAGCGGGGCCGGACAGATATGCACCGAGCCGCCCGGCGCGTATTTGGCTTCGTAATCGTAGAAGCCGCGCTCGGAGGTGATCTCGGTGGCGCCCAGCGCCCGGTCGCCCATCACCGCGACGGTGATCTCGCGGCCCGGAATGAAGCGCTCGGCCAGCACATAATCGCCGAAAGTCCATTCCTCCTCGGCCAGCGGATTGGCGTTGTCGCCCTCGCGTACGATATGGACGCCGACCGACGAGCCTTCGTTGAGCGGCTTCAGCACATAGGGACGCGGCAGCACGTCGCCGGCCATCACCTCGGCCTTCGACACCACGCGGCCCTCGGCGACGGGAATACCCGCCGCGGCGAACACCTTCTTGGCCGCCGGCTTGTCCATCGCCAGGGCCGAGGCCAGCACGCCCGAATGGGTGTAGGGGATCTTCATCAGATCGAGGATCGACTGGATGCGGCCATCCTCGCCGTAGCGGCCATGCAGCGCGTTGAACACGGCCCAGGGCTGGGCGGCTTCGAGGCCGGGCACCAGGGTCTGCAGGTCGCGGCGCACATCGATGGTCGCCACCGCATAGCCGGCGGTCTCCAGCGCGGCGGCGCAGGCGGCGCCGGAAGCCAGCGAGACTTCGCGTTCGGCGGAAAAACCACCCATGAGAACCACAACACGCTTGCTCATGACGCTTCTCCGATACGGCGGATTTCCCAGCGCAGATCGACGCCGCTGGTCGCCTTGACGCGGGCGCGGACCTCCTCGCCGAGGGTTTCGATGTCGGCGGCGGTGGCGTCGCCGAGATTCAGCAGGAAATTGCAGTGCTTCTCGGACACCTGCGCGCCCCCGACCCTCAGGCCGCGGCAACCGGCCTCGTCGACCAGCTTCCAGGCGCTGGTATCGGGCGGATTGGCGAAGGTCGAGCCGCCCGTGCGGGTGCGCAACGGCTGGCTGTCCTCGCGGGCGGCGCGGATCGCGGCCATCTTGGCGGCGATCTCGGCGCTATCGCCGGCATGGCCGCGCAGGGTGCATTCGACGAAGATCCAGTCTTCGGGCACTTCGGTATGGCGATAGG
>DATGEK010000116.1:0-6682 GCA_035310205.1 Aliidongia sp. | reverse complement strand
GCCGGCGGCGTTTCCGCTTCCGCCGCCGCGGCGGCGATCGAGGATCCCTACGACGAACTGATCAAGGATGCGGTCGCGGCGCTGGCCACCATCGGCAAAGGCCTGAAGAAGGCCCTGCCGCCACTGCTTAACTCGCCCAACAAGAAGGTCGCGCGCGAGGCGAAGAAGGCTCAGGACCAGTTCGCCCAGGCAGTCGCCGACACGGTGAAATCGATCGGCGACTATTACACGGCCAAGTCCGAGATCGAGGCGAATGGCGGCAGCGACGGCACGCCCAGCCCCGTCACCAAGGCCCAGATCGATGCCGCCGACGCCGTGATCAACGGCCCGAACGCCGGTAACGACCAGGGCGGCACGGTCGGCGACAACGCCGGCGTCAGCGGCGCCGACACGGCGCTGGGCAACGCCGGGATCGGCGACGACGGCGCCGCGGCCATCGTGCCCGGATCGACGGCCGGCACCTCGATCGGCATCCACGTCAGCGTGAACATCCAGGTATAAGCCGTCATGGCGAGGGCCGGGGAAACCTGCTATCCCGGCCGAGGTTTGCCACCGTACCCGGGGTCGCCCGCTTGCATCGCCGCTATACCGCCCTGCTGATTCTGTTCTCGCTGAGCCTGGCCGCCGGCCTCGGCCTCTATGGGCGCAGCCTCGAGCCGTTGTCGGGTGATCTCACCCGCATCGGCTGGCGGACCGAGAATGATTTCGGCTGGACCAAGCCCAAGGAGCATTTCGAGCCGCTCGCCGCCAGTCTCGGCACGCTTGACACGCATTACGACGTGGTTGCGATCGGCGACAGCTTCACCGGGGAATCGCCCTGGCACCCCGGCACGACCTGGCCCCATTATCTGGCCCACGACACCGGCCTCAAGGTCGCCATCTTCGACAGCGACGACGACATGGTCGGCCAGCTGCTGGCAAGCGAGCGCTTCAAATCCGACCCGCCGGCCGTCGTCATCTATGAGATCGTCGAGCGCAATCTGGTGCCGGGCCACCGCAGCGAGCCCGGCGACGACTGTCCGGAAGCGATCGCGGAGCCTGCGGTCGCGCTGTCGCCGAGCGGTCCCACGGCGGCGCCGGAGCGGGTCGTCCGTCCGACGGCACGCGCCTGGAACGACTGGCCCGCGTCCTACGCGGCAGCCTATCTCACGCAGAACCTGCGCCGCTGGATCATGGGCCGCGAGACGACCAATTCGGTCGAGCTGGAGCTGACCCAGGGTGGCCTGTTCTCGAGCCGGGCGGACCGCCAGCTGCTGGTCTATGGCGAGGATTTCAACAAGCTCGGCTGGACCGAGGCGCAGTGGCACGGCGCCGCTTGCAGCCTGCTCCGCATGCAGGCGCGGGTCGAGGCCAACGGCAGGACGCTGTTCCTCGCCATGGTGGCGCCGGACAAGCTCACGACCTACGGCCGCTTCCTCGCCGCGGAACAATTCCGACGGATCTCACGGCTGGATCTGCTCGCGCAATATCCGGCACTCAACCTGGTGCGCTTCGATCGCGGGTTCGATCCGGCCGAGCATGTCGACCTCTATCTGCCGAACGACACCCATTGGTCGACCGTCGGCCATCGCCTCGCCGCCCGGCTGGTCGAGAGGCTGCTGGTCGACAAGGGCGCGTTGCCGCCGGGACTGACGGCAGCGCGCTAGCGTCGCCGCCAGGCGCTGGCCGGGCGACGCCGGCTAAATCGCCAGAGCGATCGCGGCGATCGCCAGGGCCGCGGCGCCGATCGCCGCCCATGTTCCGACCGAGAAGGTGTCTTGCCGAACCGGCTGGCTCGCCGCTGCCGGATGTTGCGGCGCCTGCGCCGGCGCCGAGGCATCGGGACCGGAGGCCGCCGGCTGCGTGCTCGAAGGCCCGACCGAGGAAGCCGATGCTGGCCGATCGCCGGTCGCCTGGTCGGCACATCCGCACTGAAGGATAACGAGCCCGGCTAAGATCGCACTGACGGTCTTCGTATGCACATCGATCCCCCTTGCTGACGGCCGATGACATCCGGCGCCGCGAACGCGCGGGCACGGCTTCATTTTGGCCATGATCGTCCCTGAACGGCGGTCCAGGGGCGCGGCATCATAGGCCGACGGCGCGCCGCTCGGCTAGCCGCGACGCCCTGTCGCTGGTTCAGGGGGCGCTCCGCGCCTGCTGGCGCCGCCTCGAGGCGGCATGGCCCCGCCGGCGGCCCTGCGCTATTCTTGACTTGAGTGCCGATCTTGCTCGAAGCGCGAACCTATCGGGGGCCGGAATGAAAATCGCCGCCACGCCGTCCTACATTCCAGCACTCCTGCGCCCGGCGCTCGATGCATCGACCAGAACGCCGGTGGCACTCGTCGCGGACGGCAGCTCGGTGGCGGTCGCCGTGCCGATCGATCGCGGCGCGCTCGGCGATCCGGAGGCGCTCAAGAACCACATCGCGCCCTACGCGAAGTTCCTCAAGGTAGACCGCCACGGCACGTCGCTCGCCACCGCGCTCGCGGGCGGCGCCGGCGACGTGGTCAAGGAATTCAACCCGGCGCTTGGAACCGCCACGTCGGAAGCGGTCGACGTCGTCGCGATCTTCGGCTCGGGCCTCGGCGTCGCCCAGGCCCTGCAGGAGCAGGACACGTCCAAGGCGCTCTGGTCCGCGGCCAGATCCAGGTCGGGATTAACGCCCTGGATCTGGCCGCCCTGCACGCCGGCAGCAGCAGCCTGCATCTGGTCGCCTTCGTCCTGCGCACCGGCTCAGCCTGCGTGTCGGCGATCAGCGACCATGCCCAGGACGACGCGGCGCCCCGCTAAAGCGCGCGCTCTACCTCACGCGCGTCGAATTCGGCCCGGGCCGTCGCCACCGCCGAGCGGTTCTGGAGCGCCCAGTTGCCGATCACCGTCAGCGGCTCGATCAGGGTTCGGCCGAGTTCGGTCAGCGCATAGTCGACGCGCGGCGGCACGGTCGGAAACACCGTCCGCGTCACCAGTCCGTCCCGCTCCAGGCCGCGCAAGGTCAAGGTCAGCATCCGTTGCGAGATGCCATCGACCGCGCGCCGCAGCTCGTTGAAGCGCATCGGCCCCTGCGACAGAAAGCGGACGACGAAGACCGTCCATTTGTCGCCGATGCGGGCCAGGACATCGCCGACAACGCGGCAATCCCCGGTTTCATGGATGTTCCCTGGGCTCAAAAATGTGCCTCCTTGCGGCCATTCCGGGCAGTCATCAATTTAGCCCCAGTTACAAATTGTGACTGCCGAACAGACCTGTCAATGCAAGGATCGATGTCCATGAGCCGAATTCTTTTCGTTACGACCAGCCCGCGCGGCGCTGCCTCCTACTCGACCCAGATCGGCCAGGCTCTGGTGGCCAAGCTCAAGGCCGAGGCTCCCGGCTCGACCGTTGTCTCGCGCGATTTCGCCCAGGCGCCGCTGCCCCATATCGGTGAGGATTTCGTGGCCGCCCTCGCCCTGGCGCCGGAGCAGCGCAGCCCAGCGCAGGCCCAGGCCATCGCCCGGTCGGACGCCGCCATCGCCGAGCTGTTCGACGCCGATACGATCGTCATCGCCTCGGCAATGCATAATTTTGGCCCGACCTCGACGCTCAAGTCCTGATTCGACCATCTGGCGCGCGCCGGCGCCACCTTCAGCTATGGTGCTGCCGGTCCCGAGGGCCTGGTCAAGGGCAAGAAGGCCTATGTGATCGCGGCGCGCGGCGGCGTCTATTCCGACGGCCCCATGCGCGGCTACGACTTCCAGGAGCCGTATATCAAGGCGGTACTGGGTTTCATCGGTATCACCGATATCGAGGTGATCGCCGTCGAGGGCGTCGCCTTCGGGCCCGAGGCCGCCGACAAGGCTGTCACCGCGGCGCTCGGCAAGGTCGCAGCACTGGCTGCCTGACCGCAGGGGCGAGCCCAGCCGAGGCTGGGCTCGCCGATCACTTACTTGGCCACGACCTCTTGGGTCCAGCCATGGGCGTCGTTGGTCTCGCCATACTGGATGCCGACGATCGCGTCATAGAGCTTCTGGGTGAGCGCGCCGGTCTTGCCGCCGTTGATGGTGATCTTCTGGCCGTGATAGCCCAGTTCGCCGACCGGAGAGACGACCGCGGCGGTGCCGGTGCCCCACATCTCGGAAAGCGTGCCGCTCTTGGCAGCTTCCAGCACCTCGTCGATCGAGATCTGTCGCTCGGAGACCTTCAGGCCCCAGTCGCGCATCAGATGCAGGATCGAGTCCCTTGTGACGCCGGCTAGGATCGAGCCGTTCAAGGGCGGCGTGACGATCTCGTCGCCGATCTTGACCATGATGTTCATGGTGCCGACCTCGTCGAGATACTTGTGGTGCACGCCGTCGAGCCACAGCACCTGGGTGTAGCCGGCCTTCTTCGCGACTTCGGCGCCATAGAGGCTGGCGGCATAGTTGGCCGCGGTCTTGGCGGCACCGGTGCCACCCGGAACCGCGCGGACATATTCGTCCGTCGCCAGGATCTTCACCGGATTCATGCCCTCGGCGTAATAGGGGCCGACCGGCGACAGGATCAGGAAATAGCTATAGCGCTTGGACGGGCGCACGCCGAGGAACGCCTCGGACGCGATCACGGTCGGGCGCAGATAGAGCGCCGTACCCGGCTTCGAGGGCACCCAGGCCTGGTCGACCTCGATGAGCCGGTCGAAGGATTCCAGCACCAGCTCGACGTCGAGCTGGGGAATGCACAGCCGCTCGCACGACAGGTTCAACCGCTCGGCATGCTTGCGTGGACGGAACAGGCGGATGGTGCCGTCCTTGCCGCGGAACGCCTTCAGGCCGTCGAACACCGCCTGCGCGTAATGCAGCACCGAGGCGGCCGGATCCAGCGAGAACGGCGCGTAGGGCACGATGCGCGGATCGTGCCAGCCCTTCCCCTCTTCATAGTCCATGACGAACATATGGTCGGTGAACACCGTGCCGAACGTCAGGCTGTCGTCCGACGGACGCGGCCGCGGCTTGGTGGTGCGGGTGATGGCGATATTGGTCATGGGCGTGCGGTCTCCTGGTCCCTGAATCTCGAGCGCCGGCATCTTTAAGGTCGCCGTTCTTTAGATCATGGCATTGCCGGAGGCAAATGCGGCTTGATCTTCGCTCAATCCGGCATCGACATCTTGGATGGGGTTGCGGCCTGGGCGGGGCCCAGCCCCTGGTCCCAATAGGGTTCCTTGCCGATACGGTCGGCGAGGAAGTCGGTGAACAGCCGGACCCTGGCCGCCAGATGGCGCGTCGGCGGGTAGACCGCGTGGATGGCTCCCTCCTTCGTCGGCCAGTCGGCCAGCACCCGGACCAGCTTGCCCTGGGCGATCGGGCAGCCGACGAGGAAGCTCGGCAGGATCGCGATGCCCTGCCCCGCCAGCACGGCGCCCAGGATCAGATCGCCGTTGTTGGTGAGGAGACGGCCGCGCGCGGGGACCGGAACCCATTCGCCATCGATCAGGAACGGCCAGGAATCCGGACGGCTGACGCCGGAATAGAGCACGCATTCGTGCCGCTCCAGATCCTCCGGCCGCTGCGGCGTGCCGTGCCGGTCGAGATAGTCCTGGGTGGCGCAGCAGACCGTGTGCGACGGCGCCAGGCGCCGCGCGATCAGCGAGGAATCCGGCAGCCGCCCGATCCGGAGCGCCATGTCCCAGCCGCCGCCAATCAGGTCGAGATGACGATCGTCCAGATCGATATGGACCTCGAGCGACGGATGCGCCGCCATGAAATCGAAGATCGCCGGCTGCAGATGCATGAGCGCGAAGCTCAACGGCGCCGCGATGCGCAGCGCGCCGCGCAGTTCGGTACCGTGACGGGTCGCCCGTTCCTCGGCCTCGTCCGCCTCGCTCAAGGCGCGCTCCGCGCCGGAGAGAAAGCCCACCCCCGCCTCTGTCAGCGACAGGCGTCGGGTGGTACGATTGATCAGCCGCACGCCGAGACGGGCTTCGAGGTCGGCGACCCGTTGGCTGACGATGGATTTCGACAGGCCCAGCCGTTGCGCCGCGGCCGTGAAGCTTTGCGCTTCCGCCGTGCGGACAAACGCCTGCATTTCCTCGAACCGCCCCATGATTGCGCCTGCCTACCGAACAGTGTGTTCAAGATCCGCCGGATTATCCAGAAATCCGAAACAGCCTACCTTCGGGACGACGTTTTTCCCATCGCCGTATCAGGAGCGATCCCATGAGCAAAGTTCTGGTTCTCTATTACAGCAGCTGGGGCCATATCGAGACCATGGCCGATGCCATCGCCGAGGGCGCCCGCTCGGTCGCCGGCGCGACGGTCGACATCAAGCGCGTGCCGGAGCTGACGCCGCGCGAGATCGCCGAGCAGGCGCATTTCAAGCTCGACCAGAAGGCGCCGATCGCCGCGGTCGACGATCTGGCCAACTATGACGCGATCATCTTCGGCACGCCGACCCGGTTCGGCAACATGGCGGCGCAGATGCGCAACTTCCTCGACCAGACGGGCCCGCTGTGGATGCGTGGGGCGCTGATCGGCAAAGTGGGCAGCGTCTTCGTCAGCGCGGCCACCCAGCACGGCGGGCACGAGACCACGATCACCAGTTTCCATACGACTTTGCTGCACCACGGCATGGTCGTCGTCGGGTTGCCCTATTCCGAAGCGCGCCTGATGGACAACAGCCAAGTCAGCGGTGGCAGCCCCTATGGCGCTACGACGATCGCGGGGCCCGACGGCTCGCGCCAACCCAGCGAGCA
>DATGEK010000115.1:0-6728 GCA_035310205.1 Aliidongia sp. | reverse complement strand
ACCTGCCTGAATGTCCAGCTGGCGCGGGCCGCCGATATTCTCATTGCCGACACCGATGGGTTGCTGGCGGCACTGAAGAGGCGCGCTTTTGAATACAAGATGACGCCCACCATCGGGCGCAGTCACGGCATCCATGCCGAGCCCACCACCTTCGGCGTCAAGCTCGCGGGCTATTACGCCGAATTCGCCCGCAACAAGGCGCGGCTCACCGCCGCCCGGACCGAGATCGCGACCTGCGCCATCTCGGGCGCGGTCGGCAGCTTCGCCCAGATCGACCCGCGCGTCGAAGAGCATGTCGCGGCCAAGCTGGGGCTGACGCCGGAGCCGGTCTCAACCCAGGTCATCCCGCGCGACCGTCATGCCATGTTCTTTGGCGTGCTCGGCGTCATCGCCTCCTCCATCGAGCGACTGGCGACCGAGATCCGCCATCTGCAGCGCACCGAAGTGCGCGAGGCCGAGGAATACTTCTCGCCGGGCCAGAAGGGCTCGTCGGCCATGCCACACAAGCGCAACCCGGTCCTGACCGAGAACCTGACCGGCCTCGCCCGCGTCGTGCGCTCGGCGGTCGTGCCGTTCATGGAGAATGTGGCGCTGTGGCACGAGCGCGACATCTCGCACTCCTCGGTCGAGCGCATGCTCGCCCCCGACGCGACCGTGGCGCTCGACTTCGCGCTCGCCCGCCTCACCGGCGTGGTCGACAAGCTGGTCGTCTATCCCGAGCAGATGCGGAAGAATCTCGACTCGCTGGGCGGCCTGGTCAATTCGCAGCGCGTGCTGCTGGCGCTGACCCAGGCAGGCCTCTCGCGCGAGGACGCCTATGCCGCGGTCCAGCGCAACGCCATGCCGGCCTGGCGCGGCGAGGGCGATTTCCTGACGCTGCTCAAGAACGACGCCGCGATCGCGGGGCAAGTGAGCCACGCGCAGCTCGAGGCGATGTTCGACGACGCGCACCATACCAGGCAGGTCGACACGATCTTCCGACGCGTATTCGGCGAAGCCTAGGCAGGAACCCGGCCATGTGCACCCTCGTCCTGCTGCGGCGCCCCGGCCATGAGTGGCCGCTGATCCTGGGCGCCAACCGGGACGAGATGATGAACCGCCCCTGGAAGGCGCCGGGACGGCATTGGGACGACCGGCCGAACGTGGTCGCCGGCCTCGACGAGCTGGCCGGCGGCTCCTGGCTGGGCGTCAATGACGAGGGCGTGGTCGCCGCCATCCTGAACCGGGTCGGCACGCTTGGCCCGGCGGCCGGCAAGCGTTCGCGCGGCGAGCTGGTGCTGGATGCGCTCGACCATGCCGACGCGGTTGCGGCCGCGGCGGCCTTGAGCGACATCCATCCCGACGCCTACCGACCGTTCAACCTGCTGGTCGCCGACAATCGGGACGCCTTCTGGCTCGCCCATCGCGGCAACGGGCCGGTGCAGATGACGCGGGTGACCGACGGCCTGCACATGCTGACGGCGCGTGAGCTCGATGATCCGGCGAGCCCGCGCATCCGGCGCTATCGCGACCGCTTCGCCGCCGCCGTGCCGCCCGATCCGGTGCGGGACGATTGGCAGGCCTGGCAGGACCTGCTCGGCGACACGGTGCCGGGCGACGGCGAGCCCGTGGAGAGCGCCATGCGCTTCACCCGCCCCGATGGTTTCGCAACCGTGTCGAGTGCGCTCATCGCGCTCCCCCGCCTGGGCGAGAAAATCCAGCCGGTCGGCCGCTTTGCATCGCTCGCAGGCCAGCCATCGGGATGGCGTCCGCTCGGGACCCCATGATTGTGAATCCGTGACACTCTTGCTATACGGACCGCGACAGCGGTCTTGGTTGGACCGCCGTATCGGCTATTGACCGACGTGTCGGTCATCGACCGTCGACCCGGCGCCGTCCCCGTGGGAACGAGTTCATTGGAAACGGGTGACAAGCATGTCCCGCCGCAGACAGATCTACGAAGGCAAGGCCAAGGTCCTGTTCGAAGGCCCCGAACCGGGCACGCTCGTCCAGTATTTCAAGGATGACGCCTCGGCCTTCAACAATCAGAAGCGCGGCACGATCACCGGCAAGGGCGTGCTGAACAACCGCATCAGCGAATATCTGATGACGAAGCTGAACGAGGTCGGTGTCCAGACCCATTTCGTGCGCCGGCTCAACATGCGCGAGCAACTGGTGCGCGAGGTCGAGATCATCCCGCTGCAGGTCGTCGTCCGCAACGTCGCCGCCGGCTCGCTCGCGTCCCGCCTTGGCATCGCCGAGGGCACGCCGCTGCCGCGCTCGATCGTCGAATATTACTACAAGAACCAGGCGCTCAACGACCCGATGGTGTCGGAGGAGCACATCACGGCGTTCGGCTGGGCCTCGACCCAGGACCTGGACGACATGATGGCCATGTCGCTCAGGGTCAATGACTTCCTGTCAGGCCTGTTCCTGGGCGTCGGCATCCGCCTCGTGGACTTCAAGCTGGAGTTCGGCCGGCTGTGGCACAACGAGGAAATGCGGATCATCATCGCCGACGAGATCAGCCCCGACAGCTGCCGGCTGTGGGACATCAAGACCAACGACAAGATGGACAAGGACCGGTTCCGCCAGGATCTGGGCCGGGTCGAGGAGGCCTATCAGGAGGTCGCCCGGCGGCTCGGCATCCTGCCCGAAGGCGGCCCGACGGACCTCAAGGGTCCGAAGACGATGCAGTAACCCCGAAAAGGGATTTCAAGCGAATGAAGGTCAAGGTTCACGTCACCCTCAAGCCCGGCGTGCTCGATCCGCAGGGCTCCGCCATCGGTCACGCGCTGGGTTCGCTCGGCTTCGCCGGCGTCGAGCAGGTTCGCCTGGGCAAATACATCGAACTGGATCTGGCCGAGACCGATCCGGCCAAGGCCCGGGAGGCGGCGCGCACCATGTGCGACAAGCTGCTCGCCAATACGGTGATCGAGAATTATGCGATCGATCTCGCTTAAGGGCGAGCGCCGAACAGCCGAGGGTTCCCCTCACCCGCCTCGCGTCGCTCGGCACCCTCTCCCCCGTTCGGGGGCGAGGGCTTCCGCAGCAGGCCTCCCTCTCCCGCCTGCGGGAGACGGTCGGGGTGAGGGGCGTGCCGATACGATCGTTTCCGATCGGCCGCTTAAATTCCGTTCTCCTTCCGCCTCATGCTACAGAAGGCCGATGCCATGAAGACCGCCGTCGTCGTCTTCCCCGGATCCAATTGCGACCGCGACGTCGCCGTTGCGGTCCAGAACATCACCGGCACCAAGCCGCACATGATCTGGCACCGCGACTCCGAATTGCCCGACGTCGACCTGGTGATCCTGCCGGGCGGCTTTTCCTACGGCGATTATCTGCGCGCCGGCGCCATGGCCGCCCATTCGCCGATCATGCGCACCGTCAAGACCAAGGTCGAGAAGGGCCTGCCGGTCCTCGGCATCTGCAACGGCTTCCAGGTGCTGACCGAGATGGGCCTCTTGCCCGGCGCGCTGATGAAGAACCGCGGCATCAAGTTCATCAACCGGTTCGTTACCACCCGGGTCGAGCAGAACCAGTCGATCTTCACCAACAAATACGCCGCCGGCGCCGTCATCAGCGTGCCGATCGCCCATTCGATCGGCAACTACACCGCCGACGAGGCGACGCTCGATCGGCTTGAGGAGCGCGGACTGGTCGCCTTCCGCTATTGCGACGAGGCGGGCGAGATCCGCGACGACGCCAATCCCAACGGCTCGGCGCGCAGCATCGCCGGCATCTTCAACGAGACCAAGACCGTGCTCGGCTACATGCCCCATCCGGAGCGCGCCTGCGATCCGCTGACCGGCGGCACCGACGGGCGCGGCGTGTTCGAGAGCCTGCTCGGAGCCCTGTCGTGAGCCAGAACGAGAAGATCACCCCCGAGGTCGTCGCCCAGCACGGCCTGACGCCCAAGGAATACGAGCGCTGCCTCGCCATCATGGGGCGCGAGCCGAACCTGACGGAACTGGGCGTGTTCTCGGTGATGTGGAGCGAGCATTGCTCCTATAAATCCTCGAAGATCCACCTGAAGACGCTGCCGACGACCGGCCCGCGCGTCATCTGCGGCCCGGGCGAGAACGCCGGCGTCGTCGATATCGGCGACGGCCAGGCCGCCATCTTCAAGATGGAGAGCCATAACCACCCGTCCTTCATCGAGCCCTACCAGGGCGCCGCGACCGGAGTCGGCGGCATCCTGCGCGACGTGTTCACCATGGGCGCGCGGCCGATCGCGAACCTGAATGCGCTCCGCTTCGGCAGCCCGGATCATCCGAAGACCCGGCACCTGGTCGCGGGCGTCGTCGCCGGTATCGGCGGCTACGGCAACAGCGTTGGCGTGCCGACCGTCGGCGGCGAGACGAATTTCCACGCCTCCTACAACGGCAACATCCTGGTCAACGCCATGACCGTCGGCCTCGCCGACCAGGACAAGATCTTCTATTCGGCCGCCGCCGGCCCGGGCAATCCGGTGATCTATGTCGGCGCCAAGACCGGCCGCGACGGCATCCATGGTGCCACCATGGCGTCGGCCGAGTTCAGCGAGGATTCGGAGGCGAAGCGCCCGACCGTACAGGTCGGCGACCCCTTCACCGAGAAGCTGCTGATCGAGGCCTGCCTCGAGCTGATGGCGGGCGACGCCATCGTCGCGATCCAGGACATGGGTGCGGCGGGCCTGACCTCCTCCTCGGTCGAGATGGCCGGCAAGGGCGGGCTCGGCATCGAGCTGCATATCGACCGGGTGCCGATGCGCGAGACCGGCATGACGCCCTATGAGGTCATGCTGTCGGAAAGCCAGGAGCGCATGCTGATGGTCCTGAAGCCCGGGCGCGAGCCCGAGGCGAAGCGGATCTTCGACAAGTGGGAGCTGGATTTCGCCGTCATCGGCACGGTGACCACGACCGGCCATCTCGTCTTGAAGATGCATGGCGAGACGGTGGCCGACCTGCCGCTCGAGCCCCTGTTCAGCGAGGCGCCGGAATATAATCGCCCGTGGGAGCCGACGCCGGCGCAGGCCGAACTGACCGCCAAGGACATCGCGGCGCCCAAGGATCTGGCCGCGGCGCTCAGGACGCTCGTCGGCTGCCCCGACGTCGCCAGCAAGCGCTGGATCTGGGAGCAGTACGACAGCTCGGTCATGGGCGACACGGTGCAGAAGTCGGGCGGCGACGCCGCACTGGTGCGGGTCCATGGCGCGAAGAAGGGCCTGGCCCTCTGCACCGACTGCACGCCACGCTACGTCTTCGCCGATCCGGTCCGCGGCGGCGCCCAGGCCGTGGCCGAGACCTGGCGCAACATCACCGCGATCGGCGCCCTGCCGATCGCCATCACCGACAACATGAACTTCGGCAATCCCGAGCGGCCGCGGATCATGGGCCAGTTCGTCGGCTCGATCCAGGGCATCCGCGAGGCCTGCCTGGCGCTGGATTATCCGGTCGTGTCGGGCAACGTGTCGCTTTACAACGAGACCAACGGCGAAGGCATCCTGCCGACCCCGGCGATCGGCGGCGTCGGCCTGATCGACGACGTGTCGAAGGCGGTCGACATCAAGCTGAAGTCCGATGGCGAAGGCCTGGTGCTGATCGGCACCACCGCCGGCCATCTGGGTGCCTCCCTCTACCTGCGTGAGATCGAGGGGCGCGAAGACGGCGCCCCGCCGCCGGTCGATCTGGCCGTCGAGCGACGCAATGGCGATTTCGTCCGCGGCCAGATCCTGGCCGGCAAGGTCACCGCTTGCCATGACCTGGCCGACGGCGGCCTGCTGGTGGCCCTGGTCGAGATGGCGGCCGCCGGCAAGCGCGGCGCCCGCATCGAGGCGGCGCCGGCAGATCTGCCTGCGCACGGCTTCTATTTCGGCGAGGATCAGGGCCGCTATCTGGTTTCGACCACGGATGCCGCAACCCTCCTCGATGCCGCCAAGGCGGCCGGCGTGCCGGCACTCAGGCTCGGCACCACCGGCGGCGACGCGATCGAGGCGCCCGGTCTCGGCCGCGTCGCCCTCGCGGAGTTGGTCCGCATCAACACCGAATGGCTGCCGGCCTATATGGCGGCAGAGGAATAAGGGAACCGATCATGGGCATGAACGCGGACGACATCGCCAACTTCATCAAGCAGGCGCTGCCCGATGCGGAGGTCGTCATCGACGATCTGCGCGGTGACGGCGATCATTACGCGGCGACCGTCCGGTCCGCGGCGTTCAAGGGCAAGAGCCGGGTCCAGCAGCATCAGATGGTGTATCAGGCGCTGCAGGGACGCATGGGCACTGAGCTTCATGCATTGCAGCTTACTACTCACCCCCTCGACGCCTGAGCCCGTTCGTCCTACATATTGAGGGACCGGCGCCTCTCCCGGCCCCAAAGGATTTACCCAAGGATCACGCGAGCATGAGCGACACCGCCATTTTCGACCGCATCAAGGACGACATCTCGACCAACCCGGTCGTCCTGTACATGAAGGGCACGCCCGTCTTCCCGCAGTGCGGCTTCTCCGCCGGCGTGGTGCAGGTACTGAGCCGCCTGGGCGTGAAGTTCAAGGGCATCGACGTTCTCGCCGATCCCTCGATCCGCCAGGGCATCAAGGAATTCGCCCAGTGGCCGACGATCCCCCAGCTCTACGTCAAGGGCGAATTCATCGGAGGCTGCGACATCATCCGGGAAATGTTCTCGACCGGCGAGCTGGTCGAGCTGTTCCAGGCCAAGGGCGTTCCGGTAGCCGCCGAGGCCTGACCTTGCCATACTGGCCCTAACCTT
>DATGEK010000114.1:0-51701 GCA_035310205.1 Aliidongia sp. | reverse complement strand
CACCGATCGCGGCTCCGGCTTCGGCAGCGCCGGCTCGCGCTCCCTCTTCACGGCGGGCTCGGTCATCCATCGCGCCTCGGAGCAGGCCGTCGCGACCGGCCGCGAGCTCGCGGGCGACGTGCTCGAGGCGGCCGCGGTCGATATCGAATATGCAGAGGGCATGTTCCGGGTCGCCGGCACCGACCGGCAGATCGGCCTGTTCGACCTGGCGGACCGCCAGCCCGATCGGCGCATCTTCATCGACATGACCAGCAAGGTGAGCGGGCCAAGCTGGCCCAATGGCGCCCATATCTGCGAGGTCGAGCTCGATCCGGAGACGGGCGTCGTCCAGATCCAGTCCTACGTCTCGGCCAATGACGTCGGCCGGGTCGTCAATCCGCTGATCGTGCGCGGCCAGCTCGACGGCGGGGCGGTCCAGGGCATCGGTCAGGCGTTGGGCGAGCATATGCGCTACGACGCGGAGACCGGCCAGGCGATCACCGCGAGCTTCATGGACTACATGATGCCGCGCGCCGACATCGTGCACGGTTTCGTCCATGTGCTCGACCAGTCGACGCCGTGCCTCAACAACCCGCTGGGGGTCAAGGGCGTGGGCGAGCTGGGCACGATCGGCGCCACGCCGGCGGTCGTGAACGCCGTCGCCGACGCGCTCGTCCGCGCCGGCCGCAGCGCAGAGGCGGACCGGCTGCAGATGCCGCTGACCCCGCTCAAGATCTGGCAGGCCCTGCAATAAGCCGGGCTCCGCAGAGCCGTAGCACCGGTCCGAGCACGACGGCGGGAGGCCCGTGATGCCTCCCGCCGTCCCGTCGCTCAGGCCGCGACGCGCTGCCCGATGTAATTAGCCAGATCCTCGATCGTGACGACCGGCATGGCGTGGAGCCGCGCGAACTCCAAGAGCTCGGGCAGGCGCGCCATGGTACCGTCCTCGTTCATCACCTCGCACAGCACGCCGGCCGGCTTGCGCTCGGCCAGTCGCATCAGCTCGATCGTTCCCTCGGTATGGCCGCGCCGGGCGAGGACGCCGCCCGGATGAGCCCTGAGCGGGAAGACATGGCCCGGCCGCGCCAGGTCGGACGGCTTGCAATCGTCGGCGATGGCGGTGCGGATGGTGGTGACCCGGTCGGCGGCCGAGACACCGGTCGTCACCCCTTCCTTCGCCTCGATCGAGACGGTGAAGGGCGTCCCATAGCGCCCGGTGTTCTGCGCCACCATCGGCGGCAGCTCCAGCGCGCGCGCCCGCTCGTCGGTCAGCACGAGGCAGACGATGCCGGAACAGGCCCGGATCAACAGGTTCATCTGCTGGGGAGAGATGGTTTCCGCGGCGAAGATGATATCGCCTTCGTTCTCGCGATCCTCGTCATCGACGACGATCACGCCGCCACCGGCCCGGATCTGGGCCACGGCGCGCTCGACCCTGAGCTCGGCCGTACCGAAATCGGCCAGGGTCAGCGTATTCCTGTCATTCTGATTCACGTCACTCACTCCACCATGGGGCGAGCCTGAATCAGGGCGCGACAAAGAGTTACCAAGGCCCCCCGCAAACCTGCGGACGAACCATGGGCGTGGACAGCCGCCCGCACGGGGCTGAGCCCCGCGACAGAAGGTCGCCAACTCGTCCTCTTCCATCCGGACTGTACCGTCGGCCCCGGCATCTCACCGGATCTGCTGACCCTCGCGACCCTGCGGCCTCGAAGCGCTCGCGGGCTTCCACCCTCTGAGGATGGTTACCGCCGGTCGGGAATTTCACCCTGCCCTGAGAACAAGCACCTACTCGATCCGCCTCACGACGAACCGTCCTCAACATGGGATGGCCCGTGGGGGTCGTCAAGCCGTCGTCATGGCCGGGTCAGCCGAGGCTCCGTTGACCCTTGCGCGGCGCGCGCCTACCTTAGAGACGGGTGTCCCTCCTGGCCGCCCGCGAAGGAGTGCCATGCACGAAACCGACCGCCTGCCGTCCAGGGCACGGCGCCGCTTCCTGAGTTCGACCGCGCTCGGCGGGCTGGGTCTGCTCGTCGGCGCCCGAGCCGCGCGGGCCTGGACCGAGCAGCCGATGGATGTTGCGACCCACAAGCTCTATGCCGATCGCTGCCGCCTGGCGAGCGATGGCTATCACGAGCAGCTGGCGGCGGAGGAACGGGCGCGTCTGGCCGGCACCCTGAGCGAGGCCCAGATCGAGACCGCGCTGGCCGCACTGCGCTGCCCGATTTGCGGGTGCCCGGTCGTGGCCGCAGCGGCACCTGCCGCCGGCGCGGCCAAGGCCGGCTGACCGTCCCATGTTCGCGCCCAAGAGCCACGACCACGCCCACTGCATCGAAGATGCGATCGATCGCGCCGAACTGGTGTGCGGCGCCCGCGGCGCCCGGCTGACCGAGATCCGCCGCCATGTGCTGGAGCTGATCTGGAAGCGGCATGAGCCGATCGGCGCCTATGATCTGCTCGACGAGTTGCGCGCGACCCACCGCCGCGCGGCACCGCCGACGGTCTATCGCGCGCTCGATTTCCTGATGGAGCACGGCCTGGTCCATCGCATCGAATCGCTGAACGCCTATGTCGGCTGTCCACATCCGGAGCAGGCCCACAGCGGCCAGTTCCTGATCTGCCGCAGCTGCGGCTCGATCGGCGAGCTCGACGATCCCGAGATCGCCGATTCGGTCAGCGAACGGGCCGCGCGCCTGGGCTTTCGGACCGAGCGCCAGACGATCGAGGTGCGCGGGCTCTGCGCCGACTGCAGCCGGCTCGCCGCCGAGGCCACAAGGGTCGTGCAATGACGCAGCGTCTGCCGGTCACGGTGCTGACCGGCTTCCTCGGCAGCGGCAAGACCACCCTGCTCTCTCGGCTGCTGCGGCGACCGGAGATGAAGAACACGGCCGTCATCATCAATGAGTTCGGTGAAGTCGGCCTCGATCATGAACTGATCCGGACCGGCGACGAAACGGTGGCGCTGCTCGAGAGCGGCTGCGTCTGCTGCACGCTGCGCAGCGATCTCGCCGACACGCTCAAGGAGCTGTTCCTGAAGCGGGTCAAGGGCCAGATCCCCGAGTTCGACCGCGTCATCGTCGAGACGACCGGCCTCGCCGATCCGGCGCCGCTGCTGCACACGCTGATCGTGGAGCCGATGACGGCGGCGCGCTATCGCCTGGAAGGCGTGGTCACTACGATCGACGCGGTCAATGCCGATGCCGAGATGGACGTGCATCGCGAGGCGGTAAAGCAGGCAGCCGTCGCCGACCGGATCGTGCTGACGAAGACCGACATCGCCAAGCCGGAGATGATCGCGCGCATCCGCGCCCGGCTGAAGGAGATCAATCCAGCCGCCGTTCCGATCGAGGCGAGCCACGGCGCGGTCGATCCGGACCAGCTGTTCGGCATGGCGCTCGACGCGCGCGGCGACCGGCTCGAAGCCTGGCTGGCCGCCGATGCCTATGCGGGCGGGCCTGATCACCATGACCATCACGGCCATGACCATCATGACCACGATCACGGCCATCACCGTCACGATGGCATCGAGAGCTTCTGCCTGGCCTATGCCGAACCACTGCCGTGGGATGCCATTGCCGAGGCGCTCGACCGGCTGGTGTCGATCTCGGGCGAGAAGATCCTGCGCGTGAAGGGCATCCTCGACATCGTCGGCAATGACAAGCCGGTCGTGGTTCATGGGGTCCAGCACCTGTTCCACCCGCCAAGCCAGCTCGCCGGCTGGCCGCCGGGCGCCGCGCGCAACAGCCGGCTCGTGTTCATCACCCATGGGCTCCGCCGCGACGCGGTCCAGCGCAGCCTCGACCTGTTCCTCGACCGGGCCCGCCTCGAGGCCAGAACCTGATCCGCTAGCCGCACCTTTCGATAGCCAAGTCTCGCACCGGGGGTGAGATCATGGAGTACAAAGGTCGGTGCCATTGCGGACGCGTCCGCTTCTCGTTCCGCAGTCCCGAGATTAGGACCGGCAAACGCTGCGACTGCTCCCTCTGCCTCCGCAGAGGCGCGGTCCTGTCACCGACCTACATTCCGGCCGCCGAATTCACACCGCACCACGATCCGCGCGACCTGGGCGTGTACCTTTGGAACGAGAAGGTCCTGAGCAACTACTTCTGCAAGACCTGCGGTATTTTTACCTATATCGGCGACGGCGAGAACGCCAAGGACGGCTACCGCGTCAATCTCGGTTGCGTCGAAGGGCTGGATCCGCTTGCCCTCGAAATCAGCCTCATCGACGGCAAGTCATTGCCGGTGGTCGAAGAGCCCGGCTGAGCCAACCCGTCCGAGTGCCGTCCGTCAGCCGTGCAGAGTCAGGCCCTTCAGGATCTTGTCGACCTCCTTGCGCTCGCCGCGCATCGCCAGCCCGACCAGGTTCAGCTCGGTGCTCGGCACGGCCTTGACCGCCGCTCGGTTGGCCTCGTCATGGCCGGTCGCGAACAGCTCCTCGGTGAAGATCGAAAGACGGACGCCCCGCTCCATCGCGCGTTCATAGGCGCGCCGCAGGTCGGCCGCCTCGCCGGCGAAGACCAGCACCGGCTGGCGGAACATCGGCAGATAGGTCTGGCCCGAGGCATCCTCGTAGGGCTCGCCGACCGTCGCCGGATCGGTACCGGCAATGCCGCTGACGGTGAAGGCGGTGATGTTGAGTTTCTGCCAGACCGGCAGGTCGGCCCGCAGGGCCACGGCTATCTTGGTGTCGAATCGCATTCAAGTCGCCTCGTCGTCCTTGGCTGAATCGAAACTGATGCTATCCTCGACCGTCGGCGCCCGCTTGTACCCGGTTGCCGACCGGAGCACGCCGTGACTGGAGAGTTCGTCGCCGATTGGACCGAATATGCGACCGCCCCGGAACCGGGCGTCGAGTTGCTGCGTGCCCGGATGCGACGCCATGTCTATGAACGCCACGCCCACGACGGCTATGCGATCGGCGTCACGGAATGGGGCGTCCAAGCGTTCCGCTGCCGGGGCGCGACCCATGCCAGCACGGCCGGCATGGTCATGGCCTTCAATCCCGACGATCCGCACGACGGCCATGCCGGCGACGAGCATGGCTTCGCCTATCGCATGCTCTATGTGACGCCCGACGCGATCCGGCGGGTGCTGGAGGATGTCGCCGACCGGCGGACACCCCTGCCGTTCTTCACGATGCCGGTGCTCGCCGATCGACAGCTGGGCGGGCTCATCGCCCATGCCCACGCGACGCTGGCCCTGCCCTCGTCACGGCTCGAGCGGGAGGCCGCCTTTGCTGCCATGGTCCGACGCATCGCCGCCCATGGCGGTGCCGCCTCCGAGGCGCGCGTGCCGGGCCGCCACGAACGTGCGCTCGACCGGGTGCGTGAGCGGCTGCACGCCGACCCGGCCGAAGAGATCGCGACCCAGGCGCTGGCCGACATCGCCGGCATGAGCCGGTTCCAGCTGTGCCGTCAGTTCCATCGCTGCTACGGCTTGCCGCCGCATGCCTATCAGCTGCGCCTGCGGCTCGCCGAGGCGAAGCGGCTGCTGGCTGAAGGCGAGCCGGCCGCGGAAGTCGCTGCCGCCGTCGGCTTCGCCGACCAGAGCCATCTCAACCGCCGCTTCAAGGGGGCGTTCGGCGTCACGCCAGGCCAGTTCGCCCGCGCGGCGCAGCGCGGCATCTAGAACCCGATCTGCTGTAAGGTTCCAGTGCGTCCTGGGCCGCCACCTGATCGTCAGGCTCGGCCCAACAACTCGCGCACCAGCGGTTCGACGGCGGCGATGATCGGAAGCTCACCCAGATCGGCGAGGCCGAACCAGCCGACCTCGGCCGCATCGTCGCCAGCGACCGGTTCGCCCGCAACCTCGGCCATCAGCACGACGATCAGCGTATAGTGGTAGCGGACGCGGCCCGCCTCGTCATGATCGATCGCATCGAGCGTGGTGATCGCACGGCCGCCGCCGGCGATGAGCCCAGTCTCCTCGGCGAGTTCCCGCCGCGCACCATCGACCACCGTCTCGCCCAGTTCCTGGACGCCACCCGGAAAGCCCCAGCGGCCGCGATTGGGCTCCTTCGCGCGGCGAACCAATAGGAAGCGATCGCCACGCCGGACGATCGCAAGAAGGCCGACCATCGGCAGGCTGGGGTAATCACGGCTCATGGCGCGACTATGGGTGGCCGCGTTCCCGTCGCCAAGATGCTCCTAGCGCTCTGCGTCGTGCAGGATCACACCGATCGCCATGCGATGGCCCCGGCGGACACGGCTTACGCCATGACGGAGCGTTACGCGACGGTCGCCGCGCGCGCCCGGCACCGGCCGGTGATTGACCGCGAACAGGACCATCTCGCCCTGTTCGAGCGGCACGACCTCGGGAATCGATTGCGCGCGCGGCCGCTGTTCGACCAGCACGAATTCGCCGCCGTCGAAATCGACCCGCGGCCGGGACAGGAGGATGGTCGCCTGGATCGGAAAGATCTCGGCGCCGTAGAGATCCTGGTGCAGGCAATTATAGCCGCCGGTCTCGTAGTCGAGAATAAGCGGGGTCGGCTTAGTCTGGCCGGCGCGGTGACAGCGTGCCAGGTAATCCGCATGCTCCGCCGGATAGGCTGGCCCGCCCTGCCCCAACCGGCGCCGCCACGCTTCCGCGAGCGGCTGCAAGCCGGCATAGAGCGTCTGGCGCAGCGTCGCGATCTCGGCCGGCAGAGGGTAATTCCAATAGCGGTAGCGCCCCTGGCCATAGGCGTGGCGCTCCATCACCACTTCCTTGCGAAAGGCGCCCGGAACCTGCCACAAGGCCTGGAGCGCCAGGCACTCTGCGCCCTCGAACAACGGCTGGGTCGCCCAGCCACGTTCATCGAGGCTTCGATGAAGCGCTGTCCAATCGAGCTTTGCGCATAATTCAGCCATACCGATTAGTCCCTTCGAGGACGCACCCTGCAGTCGCATCTTGCGGCCACCGGGCGGGCTTTCCCATCCGTTCCTTGCGGGGCAATTCTCAGGACCGGCCGACTTTCGGCAATAAAAAACCCCCGAGGCCGTCGCCCCGGGGGTTTGATCGGAAGAACCGACCCGTCGATTACGACTGGGTGGCAGCCTTCTTCGTCGACTTCTTGGACTTGCTGGCGTGCTTCTTCGTCGTCTTCTTCTTGGTGGTCTTCGTGGTCGCGTCCTGGGCGAACGCGACGGCCGGGACCGTGGCAGCGCCGACGAACGACAGCAGGGCGAGAGCGGAAACGAGGGCCTTCATGGAGATCTCCTGACTTTCAACAGACTGTTCTGGGTGCGAGATTGATCGGTGTTCCGGTGTTTTGCCGGCCCTTGCGACCCACCCATTGTTCACAATAGCACTATTACCACGCCGCCAAGACTTAGCAACCACCTTTCACAAGGGATTTCCCGAAAATTGACACGGGCTATTGCGATATCTTCTAGGGAATGACGGAAAGCGCCGAGATCGACTGTCGTTCTCCAAATATCAGCGAGCCCACGCTTACTAGACATCAAGTCGAAGGTAGCGGAGTGCGCGGTACACGGAACGAAACCGGGTCGTCTGCTCGTCGTTGTACGCTCGACGCCGAACCGAAATCAATCGGCAGAGAATCCCATATTTCATCCCGTGAGCGACCGTAGCAAGAATGCCTCAGTGTGGCGCAATCCCGACGCGGCGGCGTCGGGCCCCGCTCCGACGCCTTCAGCGCAAAAACGCCTTGGAACAAGGCCATTATCGAGCGCATTCAGCGGTTTCGGCCGCTTTCGGACCGGCTCAGTGGCGCGACTCGGGGGCGAATCAGCGCCGACGGCTCGAAGCAAGCGCTGCGCCGCCGGCCAGGACGCCGGTCGCCAGTACGAGAATCAAGCTGATCGCGTTGATCGCCGGCGTCGCCCCCTCGCGCATCTGGCCATACATGTAGATCGGCAGCGGAGAATCGGACCCGACGAGCATCAGCGTCGTGTTGAAATTCTCGAACGACATCAGAAACGCGATCAGGAAGGCACCGACCAGCGCCGGACGCAGGAACGGCATCAGCACGGTGCGGAACACCCGCCCCCGGCTCGCGCCCAGATCGAGCGCCGCCTCTTCCAGGCTCCGGTCGAATTTGCGCAGGCGCGCGCCGACGATAAGCGTCGCGATCGAGACGATGAACGAGGCCTGCCCGAGCACGACCAGCGGCAGGCCCGGTCGCATGAAATCGAGATCGATATCGACCAGGTCCTCAAGCCCGTTCGCGATTCGGCTGGCGAAGGCCAGGATCGAGATGCCGAGGATGACGCCTGGAATGACGAGCGGCCAGAGCATGGCGACCGACAGGAACGCCTTGCCCCAGAATCGACGCCGTTCGAGCAGGAAGGCGTTCGCCGTGCCGACGCCGACCGACAGGGCCGCGACCGGGATGGCGACCCAGATGCTGGTCAGCACCGCACCCAGCATGTCCGGGTCGACCAGCGCCCCGGTCTTGCCGAACGGCTGGCCGATGAACCAACCGAGCGTGAAGCCCTTCCAGGGCGGCGACGGGAACAGGCTGTCGTTGAAGGCAAATACGCCGACCACGACCAGTGGCGCGAACAGGAAGCCGTAGAACATGGCGACATAGAGCCGCCAGAATGCCAGGCGCAAGCCGGTCGGGTTCATGACTGCTGCAGGCTCCGGGTCAGGCTCTGCCCGGTCAGCTTCAGGCCCAGCCAGACCAGCACCGAGGATAGGCCCAGCAGCATGAAGCCGAAGGCAGCACCCTGTGGCCAGTCGAAGCGGGTGATGAACTGGTCGTAGATCGCCCGCGTGAACCACAGGCTGTTCTTGCCGCCCAGCAGCACCGCCGTCGCGAAATTGCCAATCGTCAGCATGAATACGACGATCGAGCCCGCGACGATGCCGGGCATGGCATGCGGGATGATGATCCGGCGCATCACGGTGAAGCGGCTGCCGCCGAGGTCGAGGCCGGCCTCGACCAGATGGTCGTCCAGGCTGTCGAGCGCGTTGATCAGCGGGATCAGCATGAACAGCAATCCGCCATAGACCAGCCCGACCAGCATGGCCCCGTCGTTATAGAGCAGCTCGACCCGGCCGCTAGTCACGCCCAGCCATTGTAGCAGGCCCGAGATCAGGCCGCTTTCGCGCAGCAGGTTCATCCAGCCGAGCGTGCGGACCAGTTCGCTGACCCAGAACGGCAGCAGGCTGAGCGTGAACAGCGCCGCCCGCCCCACGCCCCGCGCCTGCTTGGCGATATAAAGCGCCACCGGAAACGCCACGAACAGGGTCGCCGCCGTCACGATAACCGCGAAGCCGGCCGTGCGGGCGAAGGTCTGCCAATAGACCGGCTCGTCGAAAAAGGTGGCGTAGTTGGCGAGACCGTAGCGGAACTCGTCGGACGAGACGCGCTCGCTCACCGACAGCGCGCCCATGTCGACGAGCGGCGCCACGATCAGCAGGCCGAGCCAGAGCAGGGCCGGACAGAACAGCAGGAAAGTCGAGAGCCGTGTCGCGCCGCTCATGGCCCGACCGCGAAGCAGGCGCCGGCCTCGCCAGCCCAGCCGAACCAGACCGTGTCGCCCGGTGCGAGCCGCTGCATCGGCCCGCTTTGCGGTAGGGCCACGCGCACCTCGACCTTGGTCGATTGCTCCTCGATCAGCACGCTCGACGCGGCGCCGTCGAACAGCAGGCTGGTGAGGCTGCCTTGGAACCGGTTTTCGAGCGGGCCCAGCTCAGCCTCGGTGCGGGCGAGCTGCGTCGCCTCCGGCCGGACGAAGAGTTCCGCATCGGCACCAGCGCCGTCCCAGGCGGCGACGATGGGCAGGCCCTCGGCCGTCCGCAGCAGCACCCAGCCGCCGCTGCGCTGTTCGACCCGGCCGCTCCAGCGTACGCTCTGGCCGACGAAGCCGGCGACGAACGGCGTCGCTGGACGATAATAGAGGTCGCGCGGCGTGCCGACCTGCTCGAACCGGGCGCGCGCCATGACCGCGACCTGGTCGGACATGACCAGCGCCTCGGACTGGTCGTGGGTGATGTAGGCGAAGGTCGTGCCGAATTCCGCCTGCAGCTGCTTCAGCTCGATCTTCATATGCTCGCGGAGCTTCAGGTCGAGCGCGCCGAGCGGCTCGTCGAGCAGCACCAGGGCCGGCTCCAGCACCAGGCAGCGGGCGATCGCGACGCGCTGCTTCTGGCCGCCCGATAATTGATCGACCCGCCGGTCGCCGAAGCCGGCCAGACCGACGCGCCCCAGGATGCGCTCGACCCACGGCGCAATCGCACCGCCGGTCTCGCCTCGGCATTTCAGGCCGTAGGCGATGTTCTCCGCGACATTCATCATCGGGAACAGGGCCAGGTTCTGGAACACCATATTGACCGGCCGCCGGTTCGGCGGCAGCCCGAGGATCGACCGGCCGGCGACCGCGATCGAGCCCACGTCCGGCTCGATGAAGCCGGCGATCATCCGCATCAGGGTGGTCTTGCCGCAGCCCGACGGTCCGAGGATCGAAAAGAAGCTGCCCTCGGGCACGTGAAAGCTGACGTCGTCAACCGCGGCGCTCCCGCCGAAGCTCTTCACGACGCCGCTGACGTCCAGATCTTTGTTCATGCTCGTCCGACGAAAGCAGGGCCCGGAAGCGGTACTTCCGGGCCCTGGCGCCTCTGGATCAGTTCGACGCCTGCAGCCGATCGAGAACCTTGCCCTCGATCGCCTCGAGCCCCGCCGGCACCGCCGGATACCATTTGATGTTCTTGAAGTCGGCATCCGGGAAGCTGGCGGCGAACTGGGCCTTGAGCTTCGGGTCCATCTTGTCTTCTACGCCCTGCGAGGCAGTGAAGTTGCCGGCCGAGGCCGCAACCTTGGCGGCGATCTCCGGACGCAGGTTGAAGTTGATCCACTTGTAGGCGGCGTCGTTGCGGCCCTTGGCCGGGATCGCGAACGTATCGACCCAGCCGAGCGCACCCGACTTCGGTGCCACGAACTTGATGTCCGGGTTCTCGCTGTTGAGTTTCCAGCCGCCCGTGTCCCAGGCCATCGCGGCGACGATCTCGCCGGCACGGATGCCGTTCAGCAGCGCGTCCTTGCGTCCCAGTAGAACTTGACGTCCTTCTTGCAGGCCGCCAGCTTGTTCCCGACCTTGTCCATCAGCGCCTGATAGGCCTTGGCGTCGCCGTAGGCCGCGAACGGATCGGCGCCCGAAGCAAAGGCGAAGGCGATCAGGGTCGACCGCTTCATGCGATAGCTGACCTTGCCGGCGACCGCATCACTGCACAGGTCGGTATAGTCCTTGACCTGCGGGGCGAGCTTGGAATTCACCACCAGCCCATCGCTGCCCCAGATCTCGGGCAGGCCATAGACCTTGCCGGCAACCGTCGTGTTTTTCTTGGTCGCCTCCAGCATGGACGGCTTGAATTCGGCGACCTCGACCTTGCTGAGGTCGAGCGGCTTGTAGATATGGAAATCCTGCTGCGGTCCGAGGATGCGGTCCTGGCTCGGCTGCGCCAGATCGAAACCGGCGCCGCCAGTCGCCCGCAGCTTGGAGATCATCTCCTCATTGTTCGACAGCGTCACCTCGACCGTGATCCCGGTCTCCTTGGTGAACGCCTCGACCACATCCTTGGGCGCGTAGTCGGCTCAGGTCAGGAGCCTGAGCGTGTCGGCCGCATGAGCCTGGCCCGCTGCCGTGGCGGCGAGCGCGCCCAGGAGCGCGCCGGTCGCGGCCTTGGCCATCGAAATCGTCATTGTTGCCCCCCGAAAGCTCGAACGCAAAACCAGGAATCGGCCGCCAGCATTAACGGCTCTTTATGACAAAGCGTCGGACAGTCCCAGGCATCTTTTCGCCGAGGGATCAGGACCTTGCCGGACCCCATTCGCCTGCATGCGGCTTTCGAGCCGCGCTCATACCCTACCCCCGCTCGCCGCAACCTTGAAGCCGCAAAAGTCAGCCCGCCCACCAACTTGCGTCGTTCGCGTCCAAGCCGGTATACAGGCGGCAAATTGGCCTGACCACCTGACAGAATGGCCCATCATCAGTCCCGGGGAAGGACGCCCATGTTCGTGTTCAGCAACTTACGTCTCTCCGCGAAAATTGGTGCCGCGGTCGGCCTGCTGGTCGTCACCGTCCTCGCCGTCATCGTTCTGTCGCTGAGCCAACTCGCGGCCCAGAATGCCCGGCTCGAAGCCCTGTCCGCCGGCCCGGTCCGCCAGATGGCGCTGGCCCAGAACGCCGTGCTCGGCCTGGTGAAGATGTCGCGTGCCGCGCGCGATCTGGTGATCGAACGGACCGACGCCGGCAAGACCGCCGCCATCGCCGAGATCGCGGCAGAGAAGGACAATCTCGCCACCCTGCGCACCAGCCTCGAGGCCCTGCCGGGTGCCGCCGGGTCGGCCAGGCTCAAGGATTTCCTCGATCAGGCCGACAAGTATGGCGCGATCGTCGACGAGATGAGCGGGCTTGCCAAGCTGAACTCGAAATCCCGTGCCCTGGCGCTGTCCTCCACCAAGGGCGCCGAGGCGTTCCACAAGGTTGAGGCGACCGTGTCGACCATGGTGGATGAGGAAACCAAGATCGCCGAGAGCGAGCATAATGTCTTGGTCCAGCGCATGGTCAGCACCGGCCAGCGTCTTCTGACCGCACTCAACCGCTTCTATGGCCTGGAAAAGGATACGGTCGCCGAGATCGACGACAAGCGCCTCGACCAGCTGGAAAAGGAGCTGGACGCGGTCGCGGGGCAGATCTCCGACCTGCGCGACAAGATCCGCGACTTCTCCAGCTCGCGCCTGGCGCCCGACCAGATGATGGAGGAGATGAACGCAGTCGACGACGGGTTCGATCAATGGCTCGCCGTCGACAAGGAAGTGCGCCGCCTGACCCGCGAGAACGGCGACGGCAAGGCGCAGTCGATCGCCACCACCCGCGGCAAGGCCGCCCTCGACGCCGCCGAGGCCGCCGCCCGATCCTGGCTCGACGAGACCACCCAGGCGATGCAGGCCGAGGTGGCCAAGGCCCAAGGCGATTACGCGACCAACCGCAATCTCCTGATGCTGCTGGCGTTCGGCGGCTCCGCCTTGGGCCTGGCGCTCGCCTGGCTGATCATCCGCAACGAGATAACCCGCCCGCTCGAAAGCCTGCGCCAGGTCATGGCGCGGCTGGCGGGCGGCGATCTCGTCGCCGACGTGACCGGCCTCGCCCGCCGCGACGAGATCGGCGAGATGGCGCGCACCGTCCAGGTCTTCAAGGATGGCCTTCATGAGACCGAGAGCCTGCGCCAGGAGCAGGAGCGAAGCCGGCGCGATGCCGAGGCGAGCCGCCGCGCGGTGCTGATGAACCTCGCCAAGGAATTCGAGGAGACGGTCGGCGCCGTCGTTTCTTCCGTCTCGCGGTCCGCCGGCCAGATGACCCGGGCCGCGGGGACGCTGACCGACCGGACGTCCGTCGCCCGCGACCGCGCCGTCAATGTCGAAGCGGACGCGACGCTCGCCTCCGAACGCGTCTCGGCGGTGGCCGCCGCAACCGAGGAAATGGCCAGCTCCGTCGCCGAAATCGCCCGCCAGGTTTCGGCGGCGACGCGGGCGACGGGCAGCGCGGTCGAAGAGGCCGAGCATGGCAATGCCGAGATGCGCGGACTGGCCGAAACCGCCCAGAAGATCGGCGAAGTCGTCGCCCTCATCCACCAGATCGCCAGCCAGACGAACCTGCTGGCCTTGAACGCGACGATCGAGGCGGCCCGCGCCGGCGACGCCGGCAAGGGCTTTGCGGTCGTAGCAAGCGAAGTGAAGGCGCTGGCCCAGCAGACCGCCCAGGCGACCGACGAGATCGGCGCCCACGTCAGCGCCATCCAGAGCGCCACCGGCCGGGCGGTCGCGGCGATCCGCGGCGTCGGCGCCACCATCGCCAAGATCGACGAGATCACCACGACGATCGCGGCGGCGGTCGAAGAGCAGGAAGCGACGACGCGGGAGATCGCCGGCAATGTCGACGGCGCCGCGCGTGGCACCGAGGCTGTATCGACGACGATCGCCGAGGTCAGCGGTGCCGCGACGGAGGCCGGCCTCGAAGCCTCGTCGGTCGCCGAGGCCGCCGCTACGCTCGCCCGCGAATCAAGTTCGCTCGAAAGCCAGGTCGGCTCGTTCCTGGCCCATATCCGCGCTGGCTGAGGCAGGCTCCAGGAAGGCCGTCAACGCGGCCCGCGTGCCCTGCGGCACATGCAGGCCGAGCTTCGATCGGCGCCACAGCACGTCGTCGGCCGTGCGCGCCCATTCCTGGTCGCGCAGATAGGTCACCTCGACCTCAGTGAGGCCGCCGCCGAAATCGCGGCCGAGCCCGGCCATGTCGGTCGCATCGCCCAAGATCCGATCGACCCTGCTGCCATAGGCGCGCGCCAGGCGCCGGGCGAGTTCCGCCGGCAACCACGGCTTGACGCATCTCAGCGCCGCCAGGAACGCGTCGAAATCGCCGCCCGGCAGATCGCCGCCCGGTAACGGCGCCGTCGCGGTCCAGGGCCGGGTCTGGCGCGGCAGGAAGGGCTCGAGTTTTTCCAGCGCATGTTCGGCAAGGCGGCGCGACGTGGTGATCTTGCCGCCGAAGATCGACAGCAGCACCGGCTCGCCTCGGGATCCCTGGACATCCAGCACATAGTCTCGCGTCACCGCCGACGCGTTCGCGGCCGCGTCGTCATAGAGCGGCCGGACGCCGGAATAGCTCCAGACCACGTCCGCCGGGGTGACCTTCTTCTTGAAATAGCGGCTGACTGTTTCGGCCAGATAGGCTGTTTCGTCCCGGTCGATTGCAACCGCGGCCGGGTCGGCGTCGTAAGGAATGTCGGTGGTGCCGACCAGGGTGAATTTCCCCTCGTAGGGGATGGCGAAGACGATGCGCTTGTCCGGGTTCTGCAGGATGAAGGCATGGTCGCCCTCGAACAGGCGCGGCACGACGATATGGCTGCCCTTGACCAGGCGCGGCGACTTGCCGTGCGGATCGCCGAGCCGATCGCGCAGGATCTCACCGACCCAGGGGCCGGCCGCATTCACCATGATCGGCGCCTCGATCCGGCGCCGGCCGCCGCCAGCCAGATCCTCGATGGTCGCAACCCAATGATCCCCGGCCTTTTCGGCGCTGACGAACCGGGTGCGAGTCAGGATTTCCGCGCCATGCTCCGCGGCGTCACGGGCGTTGAGCACGACCAGCCGCGCATCATCGACCCAGCAGTCCGAATAGACGTAGCCGCGCGTGATCGACGGGTCGAGCCCGGCCCCGCGCGGATCGCGGGCGAGATCGACGGCATGGGATCCCGGCAGGCGCTGCCGCCCGCCCAGATGATCGTAAAGGAACAGGCCGAGCCGGATCATCCAGGCCGGACGAAGGCCGGGCGGATGGGGCAGCACGAAGCGGAGCGGCCTGATGATATGCGGCGCCAAACCCAGCAGACGCTCGCGCTCGATCAACGCCTCGCGTACCAGGCGGAACTCGCCATATTCGAGATAGCGCAGGCCGCCGTGGATCAGCTTGGTGCTGGCCGAGGACGTGGCACTCGCCAAGTCCGACTGCTCGACGAGCAGCACCTTGAGTCCGCGCCCCGCCGCATCGCGCGCAATGCCGGCGCCATTGATGCCCCCGCCGATGATCAGCAGGTCAACCCGTTCGTCAGCACCCATGGCAACCCTCCTTCGCGCGTTCCCCTAACACTTAGGACGCGGAGGGAATGTTCGCAATCGAATTTCATGTGCGCGTTTTCGCACATCCGGCTGCGTCATCGCCCAAATACGCAAAAACTCGCAGTCCGCGCGGCGGCTTGCGAGTTTCATGCGCTGGAAACCATTGGAGCGGGTCCCGATGGCTCGGAAGCACACCGGGCCAGGGCTCGTCACGCAATACTTGGCGGCGGCACCCGCCGACGCGGGTCCACCGCACCGACGACGATCACGCCGAGGCCTACCGCCTTCCTCGTAAAGCGACGCGGCAGGAAATGCTCAAGGGCGCGTGAAGTCCCTGAATTTCGGGCTGTGCGGCGTATTATCGGCGCGGATGTCGGCGCAGGCCGAGACAGTGACACCGACGGCAAGCAGCAGGAGAAGCGTGGCCGCGGCCTTGCGCAGGCCGGACAGATTGGTGGACATCGGACGGAACCCTTCTTCCGGACGGGGGAGCGGCGCCTGACGCCGCCTTCGTTCCGTCCGAATGACACGTGGGAGGCGCCCGCCCCAGTTCCACAGCCGTCCTCACATGCGAGACATTCGATCCACGCAGTTTGACCACTCGCGCCGGCTCGAAGCCTCAGCCTCGCATCAGTCCCACGTAATTTTCGGCGAGGCTTTCGGACGCTGCTCGCGAACTTGTGATGTATTCGAGCTCGGCTAATTGGACCCGCTGGTCGAATTCGCTCTTGTCGTCGAAGCGATGCAGCATCGAGGTCATCCACCAGGAAAACCGCTGCATGCGCCAGATCCGCCGCAGGCAGGTCTCGGAATAGCGCTCGAGCCCCCCCTCCGCCCCCTGGCGATAGAAGCCGTCGAGCGCCGCCGACAGCACCTTGATGTCGGCGACCGCCAGATTCATGCCCTTAGCACCGGTCGGCGGCACGATATGGGCGGCGTCGCCCGCCAGGAACAGCCGGCCATAGCGCATCGGCTCGGTCACGAAGCTGCGCATCGGCGTGACGCTCTTTTGCAGGATCGGCCCTTCGTTGAGCCGCCAGCCGTCGCCATCGCCCAAGCGGGTGTGGAGCGCGCTCCAGATCCGATCGTCCGACCATTCGGCCAGATCCTCATCTGGGCGGCATTGCAGGTACAGCCGCGTGATCTGCGGCGAGCGCATCGAGTAGAGCGCGAAGCCGTCGGAATGGTTGGCGTAGATCAGTTCGTCCTGGGACGGCGCCGCCTCCGCCAGAATGCCGAGCCAGGCGAACGGATAGACCCGGTCGTAGAGCTTCAGTTGGGATGCCGGGATCGACGGTCGGCACACGCCGTGGAACCCGTCGCAACCGGCGATGAAGTCGCACTCGAGCTCCTGGCTCGCCCCCTGATGATGGAAGCGGATCCGCGGCCGCACGCTCTCGAGGTCGTGCACCGACACCTCGCTGGCCTCGAACCGGATATCGCCGCCATCGGCCAGCCGTCTGGCGATCAGATCCTTCACCACCTCGTGCTGGCCATAGACCGTGACGCCATGACCGCCCGTCAGATCCGCGAAATCGATGCGATGGTTGCGGCCGGAAAAGCGCAGCTCGATGCCGTGATGCATCAAACCCTCGCGCCGCATGCGCTCGCCGACGCCGGCCTCGTTCAGCAGGTCGACCGTCCCCTGCTCCAGAACGCCGGCGCGGATCCGCTCCTCGCAATAATGGCGGCTGCGGGCTTCGACGATCACGGAGGAAATGCCCTGAAGATGCAGCAGATGCGACAGCAGCAGCCCCGCCGGCCCCGCCCCGACAATTCCGACCTGCGTCCGCATCCTGCCGCCCCTGCGCTATCCGAGATACGAAGAATTAGGCAGGTTATGTTTGTCAGTCAAACAATTTGTTTGATCAACTGATGGTCTCGTCTACGACGGAACCATCGAAAGAGGGCCGACGTTCAGGGATGTGATGGAGATCGGCTCCGTCCTGCGGTCGTTGCAACGAGGGGTCGAACATGAGTCTGGCCGACATCCCTTCCATCGCACAGCCCGATCTCGTCGGATCACCGCTCCGCGTCATTCTGGACCATGACCGACAACTGGCCGACGATCTGCTGGCCGCCCTTCATAACGGTCGGTCACCGGTCTTCGCGCGTTGGCCGGATCCGACCGGCGCCGCGATCATCGGCAGCGCGCGGAGCGCCACCGGCGCATCGGCCCTGGCGTTCGATTGCGCCTATGGCACGTCGGATTTCGAGCCGATCCAGATCGAGTTCGAATTCCATCTGGCGGTCCAGCCGCCAATCCGCATCCTGGCCGAGGCCTGGATCCCGGTCTAAGAACGGATCCAGGGCAGCAGCCGTCCCGGCCTATTGGCCGGGCGAGCGGACGAGCGTCTTGATCGGGCCGCGAGGGCGACCGGACATTGCCGCGATCTTGTCATCCTCGGCCTCGAGGATGGTGCGCGCCGGCAGATCACCGTCGAGGCCGAGCAACTCGCCGCTCGGCACCTTGCGGTTGGAAGTGCGGGCGCCGTCTTCATAGACGACATCGAAAAATACGAACGCGTTATCCGTCGCCTTCTTGCGGGCCATGGCTCAGCGCGCCCGGCTGGAACGTGCGGCGATCGAGCGGATCATGCCGACGGCTCCGCTTGGTCGTCGGATTCATCGTCGCCGGCGACGGCACCTTCGCCGCTTCGGCGCTCGGCCACAGCTTCCTGCTTACGCTTCAGCTTCTCTTCCTTCTTGGCCTGCTTCAGTCGATTGCGCTCGGCGCGCTGCTGGTTGTAGTTCGGCTTGAAGCTCATGAAATCTCCTGTAACGGCGTCCCGCGCGGGCGGCATCTACACCGAGGCTATCACGCAGCGCGCCTCGGCGGGGCCAATAAAGCGGCGGGCTAGTAGTGGGGCGGCGGCGGCTCGCGTTGCGGGCCGAGGCTGCTGGCGTCCTTGACCACCTCCAGCCGATCGCCCAGGCGCTGGACCCGGTGGGTCAGGAGGTCGATCTGCTTCCATTGCGCGATGACGATCTGGTTCAGATCCTCGATGATCTCGTCCTGGTGGGCGAGACGCATCTCCAGCGCATCGATCCGGCGGCCAAGCGCTTCGGCATCATTCATCGGATTGTCCCTCCCGCTGTCCGCGCACGGCGTCCTGCCGCTCGACCAACCCATGGCCGAGGGCCACGCGCTCGTCGAACACGAAGCAATCCCCCGACCAGAGGCTTTCGTCCGCCGGCACCTGTTCCAGATATTTCAGGATGCCGCCCTTGAGGTGATAGACGGTCTCGAACCCCTGGGACAGCATGTAGGCGCTCGCCTTTTCGCAGCGGATGCCGCCGGTGCAGAACATGGCGACCTTCTTGTGGGTCCGCGGGTCGAGCTCGCGCGTGACGAAATCGCGGAACTGGCTGAAGCGCTCCGTCTTCGGGTCGAGCGCACCGGCGAAACTGCCCATCGCGACTTCGAATTCGTTGCGCGTATCGATCAGCACCAGATCCGGCGTCACCAGCAACGCGTTCCAGTCGGCCGCGTCGACATAGGTGCCGACCTGGCGGGTCGGATCGATCGCCGGGACGCCCAGCGTCACGATCTCGCGCCGCAGCCTCACCTTGAGCCGCTTGAACGGCATCTCGGCGGCGGTCGAGCGCTTCAGCTCCAAATTATCGAGCCGCCCGCCGAACAGCGCGCCATCCGTCAATTCGGCAATCAGCGCCTCGATCGCCGCTTCGCTCCCCGCAAGCGTGCCGTTGATGCCCTCCGGCGCCAGCAACAGGGTGCCGGTCAGGCCGAGATCCGTGCAGAATTGCTGCACGGGTGCTTGCAATACCTCGCAGTCCGGCAAGGCGACGAATTGATAAAGCGCGGCGACGTGGAAGCTCATGCCCGTGATTTAGCAGCAGTCGCCTCCAGGGGGAACCGGAAGCGACGCAAGGCAGCCGGTCAATCGGCCCTGGTGAGTGGCCGTGCGATCTCCTCCAGGGACCGCCGTTCGGATGCGAGGCCGAGCCATAGCTCGACCCCGGAGGCGACGAGCATCAGCACCGCCGCGAAGACATAGCCGCCGCCGACCTGCAGGCGCGCGCCGCTGCCGATCAGATAGCCGAAGAGCGTCGGACCGGCGACACCGCCCACGGCGGTCCCGATCGCATAGAACAGCGCGATGACCAGCGCGCGGATCTCCAGCGGGAAGCTTTCGGCGACGGTCAGATAGGCCGAGCTCGCCGCCGCCGAGGCGAAGAAGAAGATGACGCTCCAGCCGATCGTCTGGCCCGTCGCGTCGAGCAGATCCGCGACGAACAGCGCCGCCAGCAGGATCAGCAGCAGCCCGGAGACGGCGTAGGTGCCGGCGATCATCGCCTTG
Source organism: Aliidongia sp. (assembly GCA_035310205.1). GTDB lineage: Bacteria > Pseudomonadota > Alphaproteobacteria > ATCC43930 > CGMCC-115725 > Aliidongia. Next base: position 31,835 of record DATGEK010000114.1, on the reverse strand, counting down.
CGGCCGACCGTGTCGAACAGCCGCCCGAGCAGCATCGGCCCGAGGAAATTCCCGGCCGCAAACGGCAGGATATAGAGCCCGATCCGATCGGCCGGGACCTGGTAGAAGCGCCCGAGCACCAGCGGATAGGTGAAGAAGATCGCGTTGTAGAAGAAGGCCTGGGCGATCATCAGCACCAGGCCCAGCGCCACCCGGCGCGGATGGTCGCGGAGCAGGCTGCGGGCGAGCTCGACAAAGCCGATCGACCGAGGTCGCGCATGGATCCTGATCGTTGCCAGGCCGGCCGGCGCCGGTTCCGCGCCGCAGCGCGCTTCGATGCCGCCGAGGATCTCGTGCGCCTCGCCGAGGCGTCCCTTGGTCATCAGCCAGCGTGGGCTCTCGGGCACCCAATTGCGCAGGACGAGCACGATCAGCCCCAAGACCGCGCCGATGCCGAAGGCGAGCCGCCAGCCGACGTCCGCCGGCAGCAGGCCCGGCTGCAGCAGCCAGACGGCCCCGCCGGAACCGGCGGCCGCCCCCAGCCAGAAGCTGCCGTTGACCAGCAGGTCGGTCCGGCCGCGCAGGCGCGCCGGGATCAGTTCCTGGATGGCCGAATTGATCGCCGCATATTCGCCGCCGATGCCGGCGCCGGTCAGGGCGCGAAACAGCGCGAACGTCCAGAAATCGACCGCGCAGGCGCTCAGCAGCGTCGAGACGAGATAGAGCAGCAGGGTGATGTTGAACAGGCGCTTGCGTCCCAGCCGGTCGGTCAACCAGCCGAAATAGAGCGCGCCGCCGACCGCGCCGATCAGATAGGCGCTGGCCGCGAGGCCAATGTCCTGGTCGCTGAGATGCAGCCGCGGGCTGGCCTGCAGCGCGCCGGAGACCGACCCGGCCAGGGTGACCTCCAGCCCGTCCAGGACCCAGGTGATGCCGAGCGCGGAGATGACCAGGGTATGGAAACGGCCCCACGCCAGCCGATCGAGCCGGGCGGGAATATCGGTTTCCAGAACCGCCCGGTCAGCGGGCGTGTCGCGCGGTGCCACGGCATCGGCTCATTTGCGATCTCCAACAGCCTGTTGAAACCGCCGAGTGCCGGGACCGGTTCCGACGCTATGCGCGCCGCTTGACCGGGGCGAGTGCCGTCGCCACGAACATATTGAGCCGCTGGGTGTCGATGGCGGGAGTGACCGGCATCACCTCCGTCCCGAGCCGGGCCATGAGGGCGGCCAGGGTCGCATCGACATCGTCCGTCTCGATCTCGTAAATCGCGAGATAGCCGGAGGCCGGTATGCCGGCCGGCGGGGTCTGATGGCTGAGGCGAAAGCGCTGGGCGGAGACAAAGCCGTCGACCTTGAGGACGTCCGCCAGATGGCGATTGTCGTACCAGTCGTTGTAGGCCGCGTCCTGGCCCGCGACCGGGTCGGACAGGACCATGAAATGATGTGTGCTCATCTTAAGGCCGCTCCCCGCCCAGATGTCATTTCAGCGTCGCGAGATAGGCGATGACGTTCTGACGGTCCTTCTCGTCCTTGAGGCCTGGAAAGACCATCTTGGTCCCCGGCACCAACGCCTTCGGATCGGTGAGATAGGTGCCCAACGTCGCCTCATCCCACACCTTGTCGGCCGACTTCATCGCCGGAGAATAATTGAAATTCTCGATGCTGGCCGAATGCCGGCCGATGATGCCGTGGAGGCTCGGCCCGATCTTGTTAACGCCGGCGTCTGGCGAGTGGCACAGCGCGCACTTCTTGAAGACATCCTTGCCAGCGGCAGCATCGCCATCGGCCCAGGCGGTCCCCATCGTGAAGGTGGCCGCGATCGCGACCAGGTATCCCATCCAGCGCATCGTCATTCCTCATTCTTGGGTGCGTTCGATGAAAATCATTGCCCGTCAGGCCCTTGAGGGTGAGGCTCCGGCCGGGCTTCGGCAAGAGGCAATCCGGCGTCGGCCCAGCCGTCGGTGCCGTCCGGGTACCAAAAGACGCGGCGATAGCCGTAACTGGCTGCCCGCTTCGCCGCGTTCCAGCCCATCCAGCAGCGGCTGAGGCAATAGAAGACCATCGGTCGAGCCTTGTCCCCGTCCATTGTCCGGGCGAGGCTGTCCCGGAACCATTGGTCGAGTTCCGGGGCGAGCGCGCCCCGCCCCACGTCCGGCAACCACAGGCTGCCCGGAATATTCCGACGCAGCACCGGCATCCACGGCTGGTCGGGCCGCATGCCCTCGGGCCGGCGCGGTGCCGGCAGCACATCGATCAGCAGGACACGGCCGTGGCGGATCAACGCCTGCAGCCCCTTGGTATGGACCACCCGCCCACCTGCGACCGTGTCCGGGACCGGCGCGCGATAATCGTCGAGCCGATAGCCCTCGGGCTCCGGCACGCCGGCGACGGCCGGCCCCGGTGCCACCAGCGTCGCGGCCGCGATCATGCCGAGCGCCACGGTCCTCATGGCTTCTGAGGGCCGCTCACCGGGCGTCCCTGCTCGTCAAGCTGCGGGATGCCATAGCTGTCGAGGATCTGGGCGACCTCGGCCCGATGCTTCTCCAGGGCACCGTTGATCCGGCGGCGCCACTCGGGCTCGCCCCCGCGCACGCCCATCGCGATCCGGAAATCGAGCCGGGTCGAATCCGGCTCGCTGTCGAGGAACGCCGCCTTCAGCGGCAGGGAATCGTGCTTGATGTAATAGCCGGCGATCGGCCCCCACAGCAGGCCGACATCGATCTTCTTGTCGAGGATGTCCTGGATCATCGCCCGCGCCGGCGACTCATAGCGGGTGTCGACGGCGAGCGCATAGGAGGTGACGTGGGGCATCAGCCCGTGGCGCAGCAGCAGGTCGGTCGGCGGCGTGGCCGCGACCAGGCCGATCCGCTTGTCGGCCAGCGCCGGATCGCCCAGGCCGGTGGCACTGATGCCATCCTCGACCCGGGACACGATCATGTAGCCCGAATGATAATAGGCATTGGTATTGTCCATGAGGCTGTCGCCGCTGACCGTGCCCATGACCAGATCGCACTGCCGGGCTCGCAGCGTATTGCGCACGAAGCCAACGACCTGCGGAAACCAGACGTAGCTGACCGGGAGATTCAGTTCCTGGCCGATGATCTCGGCAATCTTGTTCTCGAATCCTTCGCGCTTGTCGTTGGAGAACGGCAGATCATTAGGATCGGCGCACACCCTGAGCCCGGTCCGCGACACCAGTTCGACCGTGGTCTGCGCCGCCGCGGCTCCCGCGAGGCCGGCAAGACAGACGACACCGGCCAGGAGCGCCGTCCTAATCATCGCCGACCCGCTTCGGCCGACCTCGGCCGAGGGCACCATCCGATCGCGCCTTCAGATAGGCATAGATGTCGTCGAGATAATTCACCACATCCTCCGCCGTGCCGAAGGCCGGCATGACGTTGGTGTTCGAGGTCGTGACGTTCTGGCGGCCGTTGATCACGACTTCGCCGAACTGATCATGGTCGAGGTGCTTCAGCGACTCCGTGAGGTCCGGCGCATAGGAACTGCCGGCACCATCGGGCCCGTGGCAGCGCAGGCAGGATTCGCCGTAGCGGCGATAGCCGTTGTAGGTCCCCTGGTCCACCCGGCCATTCTCGATCTTGTAGGGTTTCGGTTCGTCTGCGGCGCGTGTCGCCGTCGGAGGGAAAGTCGCTGCAATGATGAGGAGCAGGAAAGCACAAACGCCCAACGGCAGACCTTTACCCATTAATCGGCTCCCTTCGCCGCCCCCCTGCCGCCGATTGGTGGCAGGCGCTGGCAGGCTGCATCGGTTTGGATGAGTGATGGATGATGCGCCCGCGCAAGCGGCCGTTCCGTTCCCACTCTCGTGGTGACGAAACGGCCGCGCCGGTTCGGTTCGATGGCGTCAGTTCACCGAGAACACGGTCAGGACGCCGCCCAACTGGGTATAGTTCGACAGGCTCTTGTAGGCGCCGACGGCACCGAGGCCATCGGTATCATTCACCAGCCCCGCCGCCATGCCGATGCCGGCCCAGCCGCCCACGCCCGAGAGCACGGCGATATATTGTTTGCCCTTGTGGGTGTAGGTCGTGACGTTGCCGATGATGCCCGACGGGGTCTTGTACTTGTAGAGCTCCTTGCCGGTCTTGATGTCGACCGCCTTCAGATAGCCCTCGAGCGTGCCGTAGAACACGATGTCGCCCGCGGTGGCGAGAGCGCCGGACCAGACCGAGAACGGCTCCTTGTCACTCCAGACGATCTTGCCCTGCCCCGCATCCCAGGCGATGAAATTGCCGAGGTTGGTCTCGCCCTTGGGCGGGAACATCGACAGCGTCGCACCGACGAAGGGTTGGCCAGCGGTGTAGGCGACCTTGAACGGCTCGTAATCCATGCAGACGTGGTTCGTCGGCACGTAGAACAGGCCGGTCTGCGGCGAGAAGGACGCCGGCTGCTGGTCCTTCGACCCGAGGGCCGCCGGGCAGATGCCCTTGGTGTTGTGGTCCTCGCCGTTCGCATTCGTGCTGTACTGCTTCACGACCTCCGGACGGCCGGTCTTCATGTCGACATGGGTCGCCCAGTTGACCGCCGGATCATACTTCTCGGCAACGAGCAGCTCGCCCGTCTCGCGGTTGAGCGTATAGCCGTAGCCGTTGCGGTCGAAATGCACGAGCGCCTTGGTCGGCTTTCCCTTCACCGGGATGTCGGCCAGGATCATCTCGTTGATGCCGTCGTAGTCCCACTCGTCGTGGGGGGTCATCTGGTAGACCCACTTGGCCATGCCCGTATCCGGATTGCGGGCGAAGATGGTCATCGACCATTTATTATCACCGGGGCGCTGCGCCGGGTTCCAGGTACTGGGATTGCCCGAGCCGTAATAGACCAGGTTCAGCTTCGGGTCGTAGGAGTACCAGCCCCAGGTCGCCCCGCCGCCGGTCTTCCATTGGTCGCCCTGCCAGGTGCTGACCGACGAATCCTTGCCGATCGGCTTGCCCATGTTCGTGGTTTTGTCCGGGTCGATCAGGACTTGGTCGTCCGGGCCGACCGAGTAGGCCTTCCAGGCGACGGTGCCGTCCTTGAGATTGAGCGCGGTCAGACGGCCCTGCACGCCGAATTCACCGCCGCTGATGCCGACCAGGACCTTGTCCTTCACGATCATCGGGGCGGAGGTCATGGTCTCGCCCTTCTTCGGGTCGCCGTTCGCGACCTTCCACAGTTCCTTGCCGGTCTTGGCGTCGAGCGCCACGACAGAGGCGTCGGCCTGGTCGAGGATGATCTTGCCGTCGCCATAGGCCACGCCGCGGTTGACCGTGTCGCAGCACATCACCGGGATGACGCTCGGATCCTGCTTCGGCTCGTACACCCAGAGGATCTTGCCGTTGTCGTTGAGGTCGAGGGCGAATACCTTGTTCGGGAACGGCGTATGCACATACATGGTGTTGCCGATGATCAGCGGCCCGCCCTCGTGACCACGCAGCACCCCGGTCGAGAAGCTCCAGACCGGGTGCATATCCTTGACGTTCTGCGCGTTGATCTGCTTCAGCGTGCTGTAGCGGTGATTGGCATAGTCACCGGTCGGCATCACCCATTGGTTGGCGTCCTGCTCCATCTTCACCAACTCGTCGTTGGCGAGGGCCGGCCCCGCGAAGACAAGCGCGGAGCAGGCCAACACTGAAAAATCTCTCAGGTTCACGGTATCCTCCCAATCTTGTCGTCGCCCGGTCGACTTCTTTGGCGAAGCCGCGGATGCGCATGGCCATTGCTTGCGAAGCTGCGCTCGCTGGCCGACTGTGACGATTGCGCGGAGGGGTCTAGGGGTCAATGCCGCCGCCCGTCCCGATCGATACGACTTTAGTCCTGTACCCCAGTCGCAGGCGCTCGACCGAACCCGCACCGCATAGCGCCGAGGAAGCAGTTTTCCAGATCGCTCAATAATTTACCGCGCCGCAGCAAACCCTGCCGCGCCGCAGCAAATCGTGACCGGCATCGTCGGCGCCCTCTTGCGCGCTCGGATCGATCGACGGTCAAATATCCGAACGAATGCAACGATAAGGATCGAGACGATGGACGTGCGCGCGGCAGTGGCCTTCGAGGCCGGCAAACCCCTCGCGATCGAGACGGTTCAGCTCGAAGGCCCGCGGGCCGGCGAGGTGCTGATCGAGGTCAAGGCGACGGGCCTCTGCCATACCGACAAGTTCACGCTGTCGGGCGCCGATCCGGAAGGCCTGTTCCCCGCCATCCTGGGGCACGAGGGCGCCGGCATCGTGGTCGACGTCGGCCCGGGCGTGACGACCCTGAAGAAGGGCGACCACGTCATCCCGCTCTATACGCCCGAATGCCGTGAATGCGACTATTGCCTGAGCCGCAAGACCAATCTCTGCCAGAAGATCCGCACGACCCAAGGCCGGGGCCTGATGCCGGACGGCACCAGCCGCTTCTCGTTCCAAGGCAAGCCGATCCACCATTACATGGGCTGCTCGACCTTTGCGAATTACACCGTGCTGCCCGAGATCTCGCTGGCCAAGATTCGGCCCGACGCGCCGTTCGACAAGGTCTGCTACATCGGCTGCGGCGTCACGACCGGCATCGGCGCCGTCATCTTCACCGCCAAGGTCGAGCCGGGTGCCAACGTGGTGGTGTTCGGCCTGGGCGGCATCGGCCTCAACGTCATCCAGGGCGCCCGCCTCGCCGGCGCCGACATGATCGTAGGCGTCGACATCAATCCCGGGCGCGAAGAGCTCGCCCGGAAATTCGGCATGACCCATTTCGTCAATCCGAAGGAGGTCCAGGGCGATCTGGTCGCTCATCTGGTGGAGCTGACCAAGGGGGGCGCCGACTACAGCTTCGAATGCGTCGGCAACACCACGCTGATGCGCCAGGCGCTCGAATGCTGTCACAAGGGCTGGGGTGTCTCCGTCGTGATCGGCGTCGCCGGCGCCGGCCAGGAAATCTCGACCCGGCCGTTCCAGCTGGTGACCGGCCGCGTGTGGATGGGCTCCGCCTTCGGCGGTGCCAGGGGACGGACCGACGTGCCGAAGATCGTCGACTGGTACATGGACCGCAAGATCAACATCGACGATCTCATTACCCACACCATGCCGCTCGAGCGCATCAACGAAGGCTTCGATCTGATGGTGCGGGGCGAGTCGATCCGCTCCGTCGTCCTCTATTGAGCGGGCGAACCATGCCCGGGCGATGGTCAGGCCGGCAGTTCCGGCGGCTTGTCCTTTTCGCAGCGCCAGCCCGACAGCTGCCAGGCCGGATGTTCGCGGATGTATTCGATCGCCATTTTCTCGGCATTCATCAGGCACGTGGCCGCTGTCAGCGGCTCCTCGAACACCGGTCGCTGCTCCTGGCAGTTCTTGGGATCGGCGACCATGCAATAGACCAGCACCAGCTCGATCACCCCAGCCTCCCTCGTCGGTCCGACCGGCGGGCCCGGCCGTGGGTCGGGGCCGCGCTCGCCGCTTCGATGATCGGGGCCCTGCCCCTCTTTCCCGCTGCCGCCCAGGCCGGATCGCCCGACGCGCCGCCGCTCAGCCCGGCACAGACCGCGCTGTTCGAGACGCCGCACTTGAGCAACATCGCCCATCCGGAGACGCTCGATTACCGGTTCGAGCAGACCGGCCCGGCCGCCTTCGCCGACCGGGTCGCGGTCCATATCGACGAGATCCATCCGGACGGGACGAAATACGTCAGCTTCGAATTCCTGACCGGCCCGCACCACGCCTTCTTTCCGGCGGTCGACGATTTCTCCGGCAATCCCCTGCTCATGGTGTTCCTCGAGCATGACGTCGAGGGGATGAAGGAGCAGATCGGCATCGCCGCCGCCTATTTCCGCAATCGCATCCGCACCGCCTTCATCGACCAGGCCCAAATGTCCGAGACGTCGATCCAGCTCGACGGCAAGACCATTCCGGCCCGCCGCATCACCCTGAAGCCGTTCGCCAACGACCATCGCTTCGATCGTCTGCCGACCGTCCAGGGCAAGACCTATGATTTCGTCCTGTCCGATCAGGTGCCCGGACAATTGGCCGAGCTCGCCGCCGAAATGCCGGCCGATCCGGCCGCGGGCGCGCCCGCCTGGGCCAATCGGCTGACCTTCGTCGGAGAAAAGCCGTGAGCCGTAGCACCCTGTCGACCCTCGGGCTTGCCGCCGCCCTCGCCGTCGCCCCGCCGGCCCGGGCCGAGTCGCCGCATCATCCCAAGCACGATTACCCGACTGCCGCCCGGGCCGACTATGTCATCGGCTGCCTCGCGGCCAACGGCTTCAAGCGCGAGCTGCTCGACAAATGTTCCTGCGGCATCGATACGATCGCGGACCTCATGGCCTACGACGATTACGAGAAGGCCGACACCATCCTGCGCATGCAGCAGGGCGGCTTGGGCGAGCGCGGTGCGATGTTCCGCGACACGCCGATCGCCAAGGAAGAGACCGAGAAGCTCCGGCGCGCCCAGGCAGAGGTCAACCTGCGCTGCAAATAGCCGTCGGTGGACGTCACGTTCCCTTGGTCGGGATCTCGAAGCTCTGCTTGAAGGTGGCATTGGCGCTGTCATGGACCTCGACGGTCAGCGGCACCGGCGTCTTGCCCGTGAGGCCGAACGTGATCGCCGGATCCTCGCTCAGCGAAATATCCGCCTCGAGCTCAAAGACCAGCGCATCGCCGCGCGTCACCCGGACATCCTGGATATATCGGGCGGGCGTGTAGTTCCGCGTCAGCTGGTCCATCTGCATGCCATTGAAATTCGGGTGGCTGATCAGCAGCTGGACCCTGTCGGCGTCCGGAGACGGCGAGGCTTCGGCGACCGGTTTCAGCTTCATCTGGCCAAGCCGCTCCAGCGCCAGCTTCTGGTCCTTGGTCGAAGGCGCCGAGCAGCCGCCGGCTGCCTTGACGAACTTCTCCGCGACGAACAGCCCGCCGTCCTCCGTCTCCGCCACCGCATGCATCAGCGTATAGGCGTCGACTCGGACCCGCGTGCGCAGCTCCCGCGTGTCGGCGGCCGGGCCGAAATGAAACGTGCCGGCCAGCGGCGACGGGTTCTCGTCGATCATCAGATAGACCGCCTTGACCTTGGCCGGCCCGACCAGGTCGATGGTGACCGGCACGAGCGCCGCGTCGAGCGCGCGGTCCGGGGCGTCGAGCGTGATAATGCCCGCCCCCTCCTCGACCCTGCGGTCGCCGAACACTGCATGGCGCAGGTCCTGCCAGCGCGCCTGCCGCTCCGCATCGCTCTCCTCGGCCCGGACCGAGCCGATCGTAGCGAGGGCCGCCAAACCGGCGATCAAGACGATCCGCCTCATCACGTATCCTCCCGGCCTACTCCCACTCGAGTTCCTTGAACGCCACCGTCACGTTACGCCCGTTGTAATCGTCGAACAGCTGCCATTTGCCGCGCTCACCGAGGCCGACCTGCACAACGGCTGTTTCGATGTCGCCGCCCTTGGCGAGCAGCGCGCGGATCTCGGACGCGAGCGTATTGAAATAGCGCTCCTCGTCCGCCGCCGCCGCCGGCCAGGGCACGACCGGCGGCCCATGGCCCGGCACGGCGCGGGTCGCCGGCAGCGCCTTCAGCGCCGCCAGCTCCTTGAGCCAGCCGACGAGGCTACCGTCGATTGCGGGAATTCGATCGACGAACAGCAGATCCGCAGCCCACAGCGTCCCGGTCTGGCGATCGAGGATGGAGAGGTCATTGTCGGTATGGGCCGCACCATGGGCCTGGAGATCGAGAATGCGCCCGCCCAGGTCGAGCTGGGCCCGGTCGGTTACCAGGAGCGTCGGCATCTCATAGTCGCCAGCCCGAGCGGCGCCCAGGATCTCGGCCAGCCGCCGGCGATAATATTCGCCCCGCTCGACCAGCACGCCGGCCAGCCGCTGATGGCCGACGAAGACCGGATGGTCGGCCACGAAGGCGACGCCGCCGAAGATATGGTCGGGGTGGGCATGGGTCATCACGACGTAACGGATCGGCCGGTCGGTCTTGGCCTGGACCGTGGCGCGCAGTCGCTCGCCATCGTCGAGGCTGCCGCCCGGATCGATCACCGCGACCGACGCCGGTCCGACGATGAAGCCGATATTGGCGATGGCATCGTCATTCTCCGCCGTCGCATCCTGATGCACGCCCTGGCGCACGAAGATGCCGGACGCCACCTCGGTGACCGCGAACGGGGCCGGCGCCGCGAACGCCGGGATCACCAGCAGCCAAGCCGCGGCCAAGCCGGCGGCCAGGCGCCGCACGGTCATGCCTCGACCTTGGGCGCGGCACCGATGCGGCGATAGACGAAGTCCGAGGCCGTCGCCCGATCGGCCGCCGCGATTGCCGCCTGCATCGCCTGATGATGGGGCGAGAGCGCGCAGGCCGGGTCGGTGTTGCCAGCATCGCCGGTCAGCGCCAGCGCCTGGCAGCGACAGCCGCCCCAATCCACCTCGCGCCGATCGCAGCTCCGACAAGGCTCGGCCATCCAGTCGGTGCCGCGGTAGCGCTCGAACGCCGGGTCCGATTGCCAGATCGCCGCCAGACTCTGGTCGCGCACCGAGGGGAAATCGAGCCCGGGGATCGTTTCCGCGGCATGGCATGGCAGCGCCTTGCCGGCGGGCGTCACGTTGATGAAGCGCCGCCCCCAACCACCCATGCAGGCCTTCGGCCGCCGGGCATAGTAATCAGGCGTGACATAATCGATGACCATGCGGCCCTTGAGCCGGATGCGCGCCGCTTCGACCTCGGCCGTTGCCGCCTCCAGCTGTTCGCGGCCCGGCAGCAGCCGGTCGCGGTTGACCAGCCCCCAGCCGTAATACTGCACATGGGCAACCTCGATCCGCTCGGCGCCCAGTTCGGTTCCCAGCGCGATCATGTCGGGCAGATGCTCCATGTTCTGGCGATGGATGACGAAATTCAGCGTGAGCGGCAGCGCCGCCTGCTGGACCATGGCGGCCGCCGCGCGCTTCTTGGCCTGGGCGCCGACGAGGCCACCGATCCGCTCGGCGTTGGCGGTCTCGACATCCTGGAAGCTCAGCTGGACATGATCGAGACCGGCCTCGACCAGCTCGGCGAGCAGGCGCTCGTCGAGCAGCACGCCCGAGGTGATGAGATTGCTGTAGAGCTGCCGCTCCGCCGCGCGCCGTACCAGATCGGGCAGATCGCGCCGGGCGGTCGGCTCGCCGCCGGAGAAATGCACCTGCAGCACGCCCAGATCAGCGGCCTCGCCGAGCACGCGCAGCCACGTCGCCGTGTCGAGTTCGCCCGCGGCGCGCTCAAGCTCGAGCGGGTTCGAGCAATAGGGGCATTGCAGCGGACAGCGGTGGGTCACCTCCGCCAACAGGCCCATCGGCGGCGCGGGGGCGCTCATAGGCGGATCGCTCCCTTGTCGGCGAGATCGCCCAGCATGGCCGAGACATCGCGCTGGATCAGCTCGCGCGGCGCCTTGAATCGCTCCGCCAGGTCATCGACGATGGCGCCCAGGCTGCGGACCCCATCCACCAGCTTCAGGATCTCGACTGCCTGCTCGTCCGGCACGAACAGCCGTTCGGGAGCGAGCAGCACCCAGCTCTGCCGGACGTCGTCGAAGCGGAACTTCACGCCACGGCCGAGCGTCGGCACCGTCTCGTCACCGATCGGCCCGGTCATCGCCGGCTGTCCGGGACGAAGGCGCCGGGCGGGATGAAGCCCGGTTCGACATAGGCGAAATGCAGTGCGTCCAGCTGCGACCAGAGCACGTCGCACTTGAAGCTGAGGGCCGACAGCACCGCCTGCTGCTGCTCGACCGTGACGGCATGCTCGCGCACATAGGAAAGCGCGAAATCGGCATCGCGCGGCGCCTGGGTCAGGCGCGGCGTGAAGTAGGCGAGCGTCTCCGGCGTCACGAATGGGTAATGGGCCAGCATGCCCGAGACGCGTTCGGCAATGATGGTCGGCGAGAACAGCTCGGTCAGCGACGAGGCGATCGCCTCCAGGATGCTGCGGTCACGCACGAAGGCCACATAAGCATCGACGGCGAAGCGCGTGCCGGCCAGGATGCCAGCGGTCGATTCGACATAGACCGGATCGAGCCCGACCCCCTCCGCCAGCTTCAGCCAGCGCGCGACGCCACCGGTGCCGGGCGCAGTCCCGTCGTGATCCTCCAGCCGGTTGCGCCAGATCCGCCGCAGGTCGGCGGTCGGCAGGCGGGCGAGCAGGCTCGCATCCTTCATCGGGATCCGGCTCTGGTAGTAATAGCGATTGAGCGCCCAGGCCTGGACCTGGCCGCGATCGAGTTCGCCGCCATGCAGCAGCCGATGGAACGGATGCAGATTGTGGTAGCGCTCCGCCCCGATCTTCCTCAGGGCCGCTTCGAGCGCGTCCGGCGAGAGCAGGCTGACCGTCATGGCGTCACTTCCATTCCGTCATAGGCAACATCCCATCCGGCCGCCTCGACGATCGCGCGCTCCGGCGAATCGCTGAGCAGGACCGGGTTGGAGTTATTGATATGGATCAGGATCTTGCGGCCAACGTCGAGCGAGCGGAAGGCGGCCAGCGTGCCGGCCGGGCCATCGATGCTCATATGCCCCATCCGCGCGCCGGTTTTGGCGCCGAGGCCAGCCCGGATCATCTCGTCGTCGGTCCACAGCGTGCCGTCGAAGAAGACGACGTCGGCGCCGGCGAGCCGGCGGGCCAGCGCATCGGTCATGGCGGCGCAGCCGGGGATGAAGAACAGCCGGCGCCGGCCGTCGCCGACCGCGATCCCGACTGTCTCTTCGCCCTCGACGATCAGCGGCGCGGTCCCCGGCTGCTCTAGATAGAGCGGCACCTTGCCGGGCACGGCGAAGAATTCGAGCGTCAGCCGTCGCGCACCGTCCGCCGTCTCGGCCACAATCACCGGCTCGTCCAGCGGCACCGCCCGGCGCACCACCAGATCGCGGGCCAGCACCTCGAAGATCGGATTGGCATCGAGCACGTCCTGGATCCGCTTCGTGCCGAAGATGGTGAAGGGTTGGCGTTCCCTGAGCGTCAGCAGCCCGGCGATGGCGTCGACGTCGCCGCCCGTGAGCGCCACGCCCAGGATCGGCGAGGAGCGCAAGCCCTCACGCGGGTACAGGCAGGGGGTCGCCTCGATCTGCTGCCGCAGGTCCGGCGACGCATTGAGCAGGATCCACGCCCGGCCATCCAAGCTCACGGCGATCGACGCCTGGGTCGCCGGCCGGGCCGACCGATCGCCGTCCCGGGCACGCCGACAGGCCGGCGCGTGGGAGTTCCACTGTGGGAACCCTCCCCCGGCCGCCGCACCAAGGACGACAGCGAACATCCTGCGGTTCCTAGGGACGGCGGCCTTGAGGCCGCCGCGTCCCGGCTTCGCGCGTTACTTCAACTCGGCGCAGGCGTAGCAGTTGATCTCGGCACCGAGGGCGATCTCGACAATGGTCGGGGTCTTCCACGTCATCTCGTTTTCCTCCGTTGACTGAGTTCTCGGGATCTTCGCGAAACGCGCGGCCGCTCTCGAACGGACGCGATCGATGAGCCTCTGTTTCCTCAGATGGGTATTCAGACGGCCTTCGTCACCCCATGCAATACGACTAAAGAAGCATTGTCGAGGAGCCAGCAGCTTTGAATGCTGAGTTGTAGGTGCTTTCAAACGACGGGCGCGGCCGCCATTCGAAACGCCACCGACCTGTCGGCGCCGTCGGATGGCTTGCCAATCCGCCGGTCCCGACGTCAGATCGGTCAGCGGGGGTAGAACGACCGATGCCAACAACGCAGTTGCGAAGAGGCGGCTCCGATGCTGCCGAGCCTTGGTCGGCAGTAGGCGAACTGCATCGACAGATCGGCGGCCCCGACCTGGCCTTCGCGCTGATCTTCTGTTCGCCGCAATATGATCTGTCGGAAGTCGCCGCCGCCATCCGCCATCACTTCGGTGACACCAGCGTCTTCGGCTGCACCACGGCGGGCGAGATCACGCCGTTCGGCTACATCAGCGGCGGCCTGAGCGGGATCGGTTTTCCGGCCGGGGATTTCGCCGTCGCCTCGACCCTCATCCAAGACCTCAAGGACTTCAACACCGCCAACACGATCGACCAGACACGGAGCGCCATGGCGACCCAGGCGGCGCACCTGCACGATGGTCCGCTGCCGTTGGGCAAGAGCTTCGCCCTGCTGCTGGTCGACGGCATGTCGGTGCGCGAAGAGCAGTTGGTGAGTGCCATCGGCAACACGCTGAACGGCACGCCGCTCGTCGGCGGGTCGGCCGGCGACGGCATGAATTTCAACCGCTCCTATGTGTTCTATGAAGGCCGCTTCGTCGACGACGCGGCCGTGCTGCTGCTAATCACGACGCGCCGGCGCTTCGCCGTGTTCAAGACCGAGCATTTCGTGCCGACGGACTGCAAAATGGTGGTGACCGGCGCCGATCTCGACCAGCGCCGGGTCTATGAAATCAATGCCGAGCCGGCCGCGGCGGAATATGCCCGGCTGGTCGGGCTGGCCGGCAAGCCGCTGTCGCCGCGGATCTTCGCCGCCCATCCGGTCATGGTCCGGGTCGGCGGCCAGTATCACGTCCGCGCCATTCAGAAGGTCAACCCGGACAGCAGCCTGACCTTCCTCTGCGCCATCGACGAGGGCATCGTGCTGACGGTGGCGAAGGGCGTCGATATCCTGGAGGATCTGAAGGGGCTGTTCCGCCGCCTGCGCAAGGAGGTCGGCCCACCGGACCTGATCATCGGCTGCGATTGCGTGCTCCGCAATCTGGAGATCGAAGAGCGTCAGCTGAAATCCGCCGTGTCGGCGCTCTTCGTCGAACAGAATGTCGTGGGCTTCTGCACCTATGGCGAACAATACATGTCGATGCACGTGAACCAGACCTTCACCGGCGTCATCATCGGTGCACCGTGACCACGCTGGAACCGCCCGCCGCGGTGGACGAGCGCGTCGCCGCACTGGAACGCAAGGTCGCCAAGCTGGAACGGATCAACCGCGTGCTGATCGACCGGGTCGAGCGCAGCATGGATGGCCAGGGCTCGGCCTTCTCGCTGTTCCAGACCGCGATCGTGCTCGAAGCCCAGATCCGCGCCCGCACCTTGGCGCTGGAGCAGACGCTGGCCGATCTCGAGCAGTCTTATCACCATGCTGCCCGAGCCCAGGAACAGGCCGAGACCGCCCGGCTGCGCCTGCTCGCGGCAATCGAATCGATCAGCGAGGGCTTCGCCCTGTTCGACGCCACGGACCGGCTCGTCCTGTTCAACCAGCGCTACCTCACCTTCTGGCCGGGCATGGTCGACCGCATCCATACCGGCATGCTGTTCGCCGAGATCGTGCATCTCGCCATCCGCCACAAATGCGTGCTCGACGCCTATCGCGATCCCGAGGGCTGGATCGACCGGCGGATGCAGCAGCATGCGGACAGCCATGGCCCCTCGGTCCATGCGCTGAGCGACGGGCGCTGGATGCAGGTCAACGAGAAGCGGACCCGGGACGGCGGCGTCGTCGGCATCTACACCGACATCACCAACCTGAAGCGCGCGGAGACCCAGCAGCGCGAGGCCGAGCTTGCGCAGAAGACCAACCTGCTGCAGGCGACGCTCGACAACATCTCCCAGGGCGTCGCCGTCTATGACCGGCAGCTGACGCTGGTCGCGTGGAATAATGAGTTCGTGCGCCTGCTCGACCTGTCGCCCGCCTGCGTCGCGCGCGGCGCCGGCTTCGACGATCTGCGCGCTTTCAATCGCTCGCTGGGCGAGCACGGCATTGCGCTCCACGGCTTCCTCAATCCCGAGGACGGCGCCCTGCCCCTCGGGTTCGAGCAGACCTGGCACAGCGGCCGCATCCTTTATATCGAGCGCAACCCGATGCCCGACGGCGGCTTCGTGCTGACCTTCACCGACGTCACCCGACGCCGGCGGACCGAGGAGGCGCTGCGCGATGGCGAGCGCCGGATCCGCCTGGTCACCGACGCCATGCCGGCGCTCATCGCTTATGTCGATGCCGAAGAGCGCTACCAGTTCGTCAATGAGCCCTATCGGCAATGGCTGGAGCGGCCGGTCGAGGACATCCTGGGGCGCAAGATGGGCGATCTGCTGACGCCGGAGCTCTATGACCGGCGCAAGGATTTCGTCGATCGGGCGCTGGCCGGCGAGGTGGTCGATTTCGAGGTTGAACTGACTCCGTCGGGCGCGCAGCAGCCGCGCTACGGCCATGTGAGCTTCGTGCCCCATCTGGGCGACCAGCGGCAGAGCCTGGGTTTCTTCACGCTGATGCAGGACATCACCGAGCGGCGCCGGACCGATGCGGCGATCAAAGAGGCGAACGAGACGCTGGAGCGCCGCGTCGCCGAGCGGACCGCCGCCCTCACCCGTCTCAATGTCCAGCTGAAGCACGAGATCGCCGACCGGCGGAAGATCGAGAAGGCGCTGCAGATTGCCAAGAGCGAAGCGGAACAGGCCAATCTCGGCAAGACACGGTTCCTGGCCGCCGCGAGCCATGACCTGCTGCAGCCGCTCAACGCCGCCCGCCTGTTCGTCTCCGCCCTGGCCGATCTCGATCATCCGAAGCCCAATCGCGGGCTGATCAACAATATCGAGATTTCGCTGAGCGCGGTTGAGGACCTGCTGGCCGCCCTGCTCGACATCTCGAAGCTCGATGCCGGTGCAGTCTCCCCGGAACTGGTCGATTTCCCGATCGCGAGCCTGCTCGGCCCGCTCGTGACCGAGCATCAGGCGCTGGCCGGGGATCGTGGCCTGGCCCTCCGCCACGTGCCGTCGCGCGCGGTCGTGCACAGCGACATCCGGCTCCTGCGCAGCATCGTCCAGAACTTCCTCTCGAACGCCATTCGCTACACGCGCGGGGGCCGGGTCCTGCTCGGTTGCCGGCGCCGCGGCAGCGGCCTCAGGATCGAGGTCTGGGATACCGGCTCCGGCATTCCGTCCGACAAGTTCGACGAGATTTTCGAAGAGTTCCGTCAGCTCGATGCCGGTGGCCATGACCGCGGCATCGGCCTGGGCCTGGCGATCGTCAAGCGCGCGGCGAAGACGCTCGATCTACCCATCGATGTCCGCTCGGTGCTCGGGAAGGGCTCCGTCTTCTCCGTGACCGTCCCGGTCGGCCACAAGCAGCCGGCGACCAAGAGCCGGTCGCCGCATTATCCGGCACTCGGCGACTTCGCCAATCCGGTGCTCTTGGTGGTCGACGATCAGCGCAGCATCCTCGCCGGCATGCACGCGATGCTGGAAGGCTGGGGCTGCACGGCGGCGGTTGCCGCTTCGGGTGCCGAGGCGATCGACCTGCTGGCGGAACTGCCGCAGCCGCCGGACCTGGTGATCGCCGACTATCACCTGGATGATGGCACGACGGGGATCACCGAGATCTGCCGGATCCGCCAGATGCTGGGCAAGCCGGTGCCCGGCATTATCATCACGGCCAACCACACGCCGACGGTCCAGGCGCTGGTCAAGCAGCACGGCCTGTGGCTGCTGCGCAAACCCTTGAACCCGGCGAAGCTTCGCGCCCTGCTGGCGCAGTTGTTGGCATGAGGAGCCGGCGAGGCGAAGCCCGGAAATGGTCCTGGCAATCGCCTCGCCGGTCGTCAATCAGCGTAGAACGTCGCTCGCCTCCGCGGCGGCGATGTCGGATTTCGCATCCTCGAGCAGCAGGAACCGCTCTGCCACGAGTTGGTGCGCGGCCTCCTTCACTTCCTCCACGAAACCGGCGTGGCTGCCGTAGAGCTCCTGCAGCGACGGACGCGGGTCGCCGTTGGCCCGGCGTTCCGCCTTGGTCGTCGCGAACGGAAAGTACGAGCCGGTCAGGCTGCACAGGTTCGGCCCCCGATGCGCCGCCTGGCGAATGTTCCATCCCGTGCTCGTGCCCAGAGGCACGCGGGCGTCGATCGAATGCACGCCGGCAAGCTGCAGGCCGAGCCTGTTGGTCTTCGGGATCAGGATGACATAGTCCGGCCCCAGCCGAGGCGGCACGATCGTCAGCGCGCCGCCGAGCGAATTGAAGAATGGTCCGAAATGCAGCAGCTCATAGGTATTGAGGACCGTCGGATAACTGAAGCCCGGGATATGCGGGAACGCCGCGGCCCCCTCCACCAGACCGACGAGCGTGTCGTTCGTGATGCTCGGATAGTTGCTGGGCGGGGGTGCGATGCCCTTGTCCGCCCAATTATCGAGATTGATGAGCGAGGCGCGGAGCGTTTCCCACCCGATGCCGCTGGCCGGCGTCGGATCGGCGCACAATGTGCTGCTTCCCGGTACCGGGGACAGGAACCCGCCCCGGACGAAGCCATGCGCGGTATTGCCGACAAAATAGAGCCGGACATTGTCCGGAACCGACACCGGCCGGCCCAGGCCGTTGACGATGTTCAGCGAATCATGGAGCTGCCAGAACTCGCTTTCCGTATCGACCTGCATCACCACCGGATCGGAACCCGGCCGCTTCAGTATGCCATCATGGATGCCGGACAGCGGATCGGTCGTCACCGCGTAGGTGAACGGGGGATAGCTGTCCTGCAGGTAGTCGTGCTGATGGTCCTGCTCCGAATAGGCGTTCGGATCGGCGAAGCGGACATTGATGAACACCCGGTCGGTGCCGGCGATCCACGGAATGATGCCGTCGAATACCTTGCGGTAATGCTCATCCTCGTTGAATCCCAGATAGATGTAGTCGCGCAGGAAACCACCGGTCTGGGAGCCGCCGGCGGCATAGGCGCGCCGGATGCCCGTGCCGAGCGGGTTCGGGTTGCCGAAGTCGTCGCAAGTTGCACGTCGCAGGAACGAAGCGACATCGCGCGTCGCGGCGAAGCCCAGGCCCAGCACGATCGGGTTCTTCGCCTCGTAGATCAGCTCGTAGATCTTGGTGTTGTCGAAGCCGGGGAAATAGCAGAGGTCGACGGCATCGGGGACGAGGCTCGGCTTGCCGGTCGGGCAGGTGCCGAACGCCCACTGGTCCGATGGAATCCGCACCCGCTTGCCATTCTCCTCCGCGCGGACGGTAAGGAGGGCATGGGACGTGTCGGTATTGGCCGCCGGATAAGACTGGAAGCCCGGCGTGCCCTCGAGATTCGTCGTGAAGGTGCCATCCGCGCGATCATAATACTCATAGCGCATCACGCCGGTGATCGGCTTGCCGTTCTGGCGCGTCGCGATCGGCAGCTTGGCGCCCAGCTGGCTGGCCGTCGGGATGAGGTCGCCCTCCCAGCCGGCATCGACGATGGTATAGCCCCGCTCCATCGCCGCTCCGGCATCGGTGACGGCGACCTGGGCCGTCGTGGTCGCCGTAAGCAGACCTTCGAGGCTGTTGCCGCGGTTGTTGACGGCATAGAAAATCTTGTTGTTGCCGCGGGACATGTCGGCGGGCTTCAGCACCAGGAACGGCGTGCTGAACTCGACCAGGCCCTTGGCGTTGCGCGGCGCATTGTCGATATCGACGATGACCCGATCATGCGGGTCGCGCGGATCAACCTCCATGTAGGCCGTCCCCGTAAGCAGCACATAGGGCCCGGTATTGCCCCAGTTGGCACCGCCGAGATAGGACGCCGAGTTCTCAACGACGAACTTTACCACACGCGCTTCGCACGGTTGGACGGCAGCCGTGGCGAAGAGCGCTCCAATCGCAAGGATTGGCAGCCACTTCGGCTTCATGACCTTCCCTCCCTTATGTAATTCCTTCTGCTGAAGGATTTTCATGAAAGGATCGTGAGGCGCAGGGTGGCCATCCAGAGGGCGCGGACGAATCGTCGGGAAGTGCCCAAGCGGGAAGGCGCCAAAAATCGGACGCCCTTCTGACTCCGGTTAGTTGAAAATTCTACGGCTATACTCGTGGGAGTTTGCACTTCAATTGGGTCAAAGCGACCCACCACCATGCCGTGAGCAGCCTTTCACAGGACGCTATGGGGCGCAACGATCCTGGACCAGGAAATTCTCGGAATCTTGCTTCGTTATTCCGGGGCGCCGCCTGGCGGACTGGACCTAGACTTCGGCGATATCGGCGAAGCTGCTGAGATGCAGGCGCCCGGCCATGACGACCGCCTGGGTCCGACTATAGACGTTCAGCTTGTGCAGGATGCTCGAGACATGAGCCTTGACCGTCGTCTCGGCGATGTCGAGCTCGTAGGCGATTTCCTTGTTGAGCTTGCCGGTGCCCAGAAGCTGCAGCACCTTGCGCTGCTGCGGCGTGAGGGAACTCAGGCGCTGCGCCAGTTCGGCATCGACACGATCCGTCGCCGAGGCCGTCAAACGTTGCTGCAGGTCAGGCGGGACATAGATCTCGCCGGCGGCGACGAGATTGAGCGCCCGCACGATTTCGTGGCGCGGCGTCGATTTCGGGATGAAGCCCGCCGCACCGAGCGCCAGGGCCTCGCTGACCAGGTGCGAATCCTCGAGGGCCGAAATGATGACGACCGGCGTGCTTGGAAAGCGTGACCGCAGGGTCAGCAATCCCTCAAAACCGTTGATGCCGGGCATGCGAAGATCGAGCAACACGAGATCGGCCTCGCCGGTCTCGGCCAGCCGTTCCAATAACTCGTCGAGGGTCGACGTCTCTAGGACCTCGATCTTGCCGAAGGCGGTCGTCGCCGCGAGGGAAAGTGCTAAGGCACCCCGGATCATGGGGTGATCGTCGGCGATTACGATCTTCTTCATTATCGGCCTCTCGGGGCCTAGCTCCCAGAATTCGACTCTAGCCGAGATTGCAGGCAATTACCAAGGGCGAAGACGCCGCCACCCGTGTCATCGGGTGGTCAGGCCTTGTCCCTAAGTACTATTGGCGCGGATCGTCGCGCCGTTGAAGATGGCCGTATTGGACTGGGGCCGATCCGAACTCCGGCGCCGATCGGGCGCGGTGGCGCGGCCCAGTGCCTTGACTGCTGGCAGAACTCAAAACCAAGGCGGCCGCCGACATCGACGAGGCCGGCCAGGCCGACCGGAAAATAAAACGTCTAGAGGAGGAGACCTGGAATGAGCGTGACCTCAATCCATCCGTCGGTCGACCAAGGGGTGAAACCGGGCGCAGACGGCTTCGCCGGGGGTACTCTCGTCTGCAAATGCACGCAAAACCCGGTCGTCGTGACCATCAAGGGGCAGAGCGCCCATAACCATGTCTGCGGCTGCACCAAATGCTGGAAGCCGAGCGGCGCCCAGTTTGCGATGATCGCCGTCTGCCCGCGAGAAAATCTGACGGTCACCCAGAACGAGGACAAACTCACCGTCGTCGATGCTGCGGCCACCATCCAGCGCCATGCCTGCAAGGGCTGCGGTGTCCATATGTACGGCCGGATCGAGAACACCAAGCATCCGCTCTACGGGTTTGATTTCATCCATACCGAGCTTTCGCCGCAGACCGGCTGGTCGGCGCCCACCTTCGCCGCCTTCGTCTCGTCGATCATCGAATCCGGGGCGGATCCGGCAAACCAGGGCGCGGTGCGCTCGCGGCTGAAGGAACTCGGCCTTGAACCCTACGACTGCCTGTCGCCGCCGTTGATGGACTTCATTTCGACCCAGATTGCGAAAGCGTCGGGCGTGCTTAAGTCCTGAAATGCCGTTGCCGGGTGCCTTTTCCCCTTACCCGGCATCCCGTGGGGCGCACGTATCCCGGTGTCAGCCCCAATTCGCCTCCGGTCGCTCATAGGCCGGAGGCATTTTTTTGATCCCGGTCAGCGCGCCGCCTGCAGGGTGCGCGCATAGTCGCCGAGCCGGGCCTCAAGTTCGACCGGCACCTCGCAGGCATAGCGCATGGTGCGCTGGGTCTCCTCGAAACTGCGGATGATGAAGTCGCGGCGCTGCACGATCTCGGCCCGGCGATCGGCCGCCTCGCCCTGGGCATCGGCCGGGATCGCCTGCAGTTCGGCCGTGATCTTCGCGACCAGGTCGCCCAGTTCGCGCTGCCGCCGGGCCAGGTCCTCGATATGGTCGATGACCTCGCCGCGCTGGCGGTTCGTCTCCTCGACGATGCCGACGAACAGCATCGGCGGCAGGGTCCGGCTTTCCACCGGCTTCAACCGTTTGACGAAGGCGGCGAGCTTGGCGCGCCCTTCGTCGCGCGGCACCTCACGCGGCGCAGTTTCGGCGACGAGCGCGGCCACGCGCGGGTTGGCTTGCCAGTCGGCCTTGTCGGGCAGCGGCCCGTTCCAGAAGGTGCCGGCCGTCAGCGCCGGGACGAACCGCTGCTGGCACGGCCAGTCGGGATTCTGGCCGGGGACCGCCGCCTCGGCCGGCCGGCCCAAGGCCAGCAGCAGCACCAGCATGGCCGGCACGGAGCGATGCATCGTCTTTCCTCCGGTTATCATTCGGGACCGCCACGCCGCGCGATCAGGCCGCGGCCCGGATCGTAGCCGTAGACCGCCAGCACCATGAAGATCAGCAGGAACCCCGTCACCACGCCGGCCGCGAGCCAGTCGACCTGACCATAGAGCGCGAAGCGGATCAGTTCGGTCGCATGACTGAACGGGTTGATCTCGCACACCCAGTAGAGCGTCAGGCTCGCCTCCTTGACATGCCACAGCGGATAGAGCGCCGACGAGGCGAAGAACATCGGGAAGATCACGAAATTCATGACGCCAGCGAAATTCTCGAGCTGGCGGATGAAGGACGACAGCACTAGCCCAAGCGCGCCCAGCATCAGCCCGGCGAGCGCCAGCGCCGGCAGGACCGTGACATAGCCCCAGACTGGCGGTTCGATCTCCCAGAACCAGGCGATGGCGAGGAAGATATAGGCCTGGACGATCGACACGATGACGCCGGCGACAAGCTTGGCGGTCAGCAGGAACCAGCGCGGCAGTGGGCTGACCATCAGCAGCCGCATGCTGCCCATCTCCCGGTCGTAGACCATGGAGAGCGAGCTCTGCATGCCCTGGAACAGCAGGATCATCGCGACCAGGCCCGGGGCGATATAGACCTCGTACGGGATGTAGGTCTCGTAGGGCGGGATGATCGAGACGCCGAGGACGAAGCGGAAGCCCGCCGCGAAGATCGCGAGCCACACCAGCGGCCGGACCAGTGCCGAGACGAAGCGGCTGCGCTGATGGATCCAGCGCAAGGCCTCGCGCCGCACGATGCCGCCGAGGCAGCGGGCGTAATGCACCGGCCCGAGTCCGGCGGCCCGTCCGGCCCCGGCCCGTGCGCCAACCGTCGTCGGCACGCCGCTCATGCCCGCGCCCCGATTGCCGGCGCCGCCGCGACCAGCCGGTCGAACGCCGTCTTGAGCGTCGGCGCATCCCCGATAATAGTCGGCACCGGGCCTTCAGCCAGGATCCGGCCGCCATGAAGCACGATGACCCGCGCATCGGTCCCGGCCTCATCGATGAGATGGGTCGCCCAGAGCACCGCCAGCCGCTGCTCGGCGCACAGCCGGCGCACATGCTCCAGCAGGAAGCTGCGGCTTTCCATGTCGAGCCCGACGGTGGGCTCGTCGAGCAGCAGCAGGGCCGGGTCATGGATGAGCGCACGGGCAAGCTCGACGCGCCGCCTTTGCCCACCGGACAATTGCCGGACCCGGTCCTTGCGGCGGGCCGCGAGCCCGACCCGCTCAAGCTCGGCGGCGATGCGCGGCGCCGCGGCCGACCGCGCCATGCCGTGGAGCGACGCGTGATAGAACAGGTTCTGCTCGAGCGTCAGATCCAGATCGAGCGTCGATTGCTGGAACACCACGCCGATACGCGCGAGTGCCGGCGACGGATCGCGGCTGATGTCGTGGCCGAAGACCGAAATGCGGCCGCGCCCGCAATGATAGAGGCCGGTGATCAGCGAGAAGAGCGTGGTCTTGCCGGCGCCGTTCAGGCCGAGCAGTACCGTGAAATCGCCGGGCCGAAGCGCAAAGCCTACCTGGTCCAGCGCCTTGCGCTGGCCGAAGGCGTGGCTGACCTCGGCGACGGCAAGCGCGGGCTCGACATCGGGACCAACCTCGAGCTGCATGACGGTCATGCGGTCACGGCGCCACCACCACGCCCCAGGGCAGCCGGCCGACCGGCACCGATTTCGTCACCTTGAGGGCCGGCACGTCGATGACCGACATGTCGTTGCTGACGCCGTTGGTCGTATAGAGCCGCTGCTCGTCGGGCGAAAACGCGAGCTGCCAGACCCGCTGGCCGACCAGCAGGTATTTCTCGACCTCGAAGGTCTGGGCATCGACGACCGCGACCCGGTTGGCGGGCCCCAGCGCCACGAAGGCGAGCTTGCGATCGTTGGTGAGAGCGATGCCGACCGGCTGGATCGATTCCGTCGCGACACCGGGGATGGCGAAGCGGATCTTCTTGATGACCTTGTGGGTCGCTGAGTCGATGACCGAGACCGAGCCGCCGACCTCGGACGAGACCCAGACCTGGGCGGCATCGGCCGTCCATTTGGCGACGCGTGGGCGGCTGTCGACCAGGACGTTGGCGATGACCTCGTGGCTCGCCGTATCAATGAAATGCGCCATGCTGGTCGTCTCGGAGGTATTGACCAGGGTCTTGCCGTCCGGGCTGATCCCCATCCCCTCCGGCTCGACCCCGACCGGGATCTCGGTCGCGATCCGGGCCTCGGCGATGTCGACGACCGAGACCATGTTGTCGTTCTCGTTCGAAACGTAGAGGAACTTGCCGTCCGGGCTGATGGTGAAGGTCTCCGGATCGGGGCCGCTCGGCAGCGTGCGCGAGACAGTCAGACTCGCGAGGTCGAGCTCCTCGATATGGTCCGCGTCGCTCGTGCAGATGTAGAGGCTCTTGCCGTCCTTCGACAGGATGATGCCGCGCGGGCGCGCGCCCACATGCACGGTCTTGGTCACGGCCAGCGACTTGCCGTCGACGACGGTGATGGTGTTGTCCTTCTCGTTCGAGACCAGAAGCCGCTCGGCCAGGGCCGGACGGGAAGTGACGAGGCTCACCGCGAGCAGCACGCCCACGAATGCCAGGCCGCCATATCCCCATCCGTCATTCCCGCGAAGGCGGGAGTCCAGGGTCGGCGCAAAGGCTCTATGACCGAGTAAGTTGCTCTGGATTCCCGCCTTCGCGGGAATGACGGAGAAATTGGAAAGCGACGGCCAGCGCTTGGTCATTTCATGTGGCATGACGACTCCGGCTGATCGACCCCGAGCGTATCGAGCACGGAGAATTGGTGGAGGAAGCCCGGCTGGGGCGAGACTGAGACGAGCGAGCGGGCATCGGCGAGCAGGACCGGCTGGCGCAATTGCCCGTCCCAGGCCCGGAAGCTGAGCCGGGCGCCCTTGAACGCCGCCAGTTCGAAATCCGAGCTGTGCAGGAAGGCGCCGAGGGCCTGGGGATCCGTGCTATTGCCGTGGGCCGCCGCCTCGCCCACCGCCCGGACCGCCATCCAGGCACCATAGTCCCGGTCGGTCATCCAGCGCCCGGCCTGCTTCAGGAAGCGGCTTTGCAACTGGGTTCCGCCCCATTGCTCGAACGGCCGGGCCCAGGCGCTCGGCACCAGCCCCTGCGTGCCGGCGACCGGCCGGGGATCGGTCGCGCGATAGGACAGGTCGTCGCCGAAATTGTCGCCCTCGTCGGCCACGACCAGCACATCGTAGCTGATGCCCTGGGTGAAGCGCGCGACCTCGGCCTCGATCGCATAATGGCCGGTGTCCGTGCGCCGCGCGCCCGGATCGTAGGTCCAGGGCTTATCCTGGACGATATGGATCTGGAACTTGGCGGCCGCGTGGCGCAGCGCCTGCGCATAGGCCTTGTCGCCTTCGTCGGGCCCGCTGACCAACAGGATGTTCCGCCATTTCTTGACCGCCAGATATTGCATCAGCGCGTCGGCGAGCATGGCGCGGCTCGGCAGCAGATGCAGCACGTTCGCCCGACAGCCCTCGGCCCGCAGCATGTCGTCCTCCGCCGTCGCATCGAGCAGGGTCGCGTCCTTTGCCTCGGGCAGATCGGCAATCTTGAGCAGCACGGGCGCCGGCAGATCGGTGACGATCAGCCTTTGCCCCGCCGCTATCAGGCTCTTGAACGAGGCCAGCACCGACGCCTCGTCGGGCTCGATCGCCTCGGTCATGTGATAGGCCTGGTGGAGGAAGCGGCCGGTCGTCGCGTCGTCGGCCAAGCCGAGCCGGGCGCCTTGGACGCCGTCGTCGCTCGGCGGCTGATCGAGGTAGCTCTGCGGCAGGGTCCGCGTCACCGTCAGCGCCAGATAGGCAATCTCGACCGTCGCCGACGGGGGCGCCGGCGTTTGCGCCTCAGCCGTGGCCAGGCAAGCCAATCCCGAAATCGCAAAGACAGCCGTCCGGGGATCGAACCGAACCCGCATCCATCTTCCTCCCCCCGACGCCGCCGGTGTTTTGCCCGGTCCAGGCCCGTTGCGGGCTGCGGTCGTCCTCGGTCGCGATACTGCGCGCCGCCGCGGCCGCTTCGCCATAGAACTATTGGCTAGTGGGTGAAATCCGCCAAGGGCTTATCCTGTCGGATCCCTGCCCTCGTCGGCGAGAAGATTGACCGTGACGCGCATCGCCCTGCTGCTCTGGATCATCCCCGCAATCTCCTGCGCTGCCTCAGCGCGGGCAGAGCAGGCCACGCCAATCGCGGTGTTCGACGTGCAACTGATCAATACCTCGCTCGCCCCTTCGACGCCCGAAGAGCTTGAGCGGACCCGCGCGCTCGGCCGGCAGCTGCGCGACGCCTTGTCGCGGTCCGGCCGCTACCGGGTCGTCGACCTGACGCCGGTGCAGGCGGCCCTCGACCAGGCGCCGGAGCTGCGCAACTGCAACGGCTGCGAACTGCCGCTGGCCCGGCAGGCCGGCGCGCAGCAGGCGGCGGTCACCTGGGTTCAGAAAGTCAGCAACCTGATCCTGAACATCAACCTCAAGATCGAGGATGCGTCGACCGGTGCGCGGATCCGCGCCGGCAGCGTCGACATCCGGGGCAATACCGACGAATCCTGGTCCCGCGGCCTGCGCTTTCTGCTGGAGGATCAGATCCTCGTCGATCAGGCCGACGGACGGGATTGACTCCGCGATGCCATCCGACCGGAATTGCCGGAACGAACCGACCGGGGAGAGACGCCCGCCATGAGGTCCGACCGTCGCGCGGTGCTGCTCGCCCTCATCGCCGCTCCCGTCGCCATCCGGATCGCCGCCCCCGTCGCCCGGACGGCGGCCGCGCCGCTCCGGATCGGCGTGCTGCGATTCGGGACCGTTTCCTGGGAACTGGACGTGATGCGCCGGCACGGGCTCGACCAGGCGCAGGGCGTGAGCCTCGAGCCGGTCGAATTCGCTGCCGCCCAGGCGCCCCAGGTTGCCCTCCAGGCGCACGCGGTCGACATGGTGGCACTCGACTGGCTCTGGGTCAGCCGCCAGCGCAGCGACGGCGCCGACTGGACCTTCGTGCCCTTCTCCAACGCCGTCGGCGCGCTGGTCGCGCCCGCGGCCTCGCCGATCCGCAGCGTCGCCGACCTGCCCGGGCGCAAGTTGGGCATCGCGGGCACGCCGCTCGACAAGAGCTGGCTCATCCTCCGGGCCTATGCCCAGCGGCGTCACGGCATCGATCTCGACGCGGCGGTCGAGAAGAGCTTCGGCGCGCCGCCGTTGGTCGCCGAACAGCTCAAGGCCGGTCGGCTCGACGCGATGCTGACGTTCTGGCCCTTCGCCGCCAAGGCGGAGGCCGCCGGCATGCGATCGGTGCTCACCATCGACGCGGCAGTAAGTGCGCTCGGCATCGCCGCCACCGTGCCGATCGTCGGCTATGTCTTCTCGGAGAAATGGGCGGCCGACCACCGCGCTGCCGTCGAAGGCTTCCTGGCCGCGCTCGCAAAGGTGCGCGCCATCCTGGCGACGGACGATGGCGAATGGCGGACGCTGGCACCGCTGACCGGCGCCGCCGACGACGCGGAACTCGAACGGCTCAAGACCTGGTACCGTCGGGGCATTCCGCTGCATTGGGGACCTGCGGAACAGACTGCCGCGGCACAGCTGTTCCAGGTCCTGGCCGAAACCGGCGGGCCGGCGCTGGTCGGCTCCGCCAAGGCCATCGCGCCCGGCACCTTCTGGCCGGACGCGGCTTTCTAAGCGTGGCTTCGGGCGCAGACAAGGGATCGTTCGGCTGGCTGCGGGTGCTGTCGCCGCTGCTGCTGCTCGTCCTGTGGGAGCTTGCGGCGCGGCTACTCGACAGCCGGATGCTGCCGCCGGCGACTGCCGTGTTCCGGGCGCTCGGCGAAGAGATCGCGGCCGGCCCCCTGCCCAGCGACCTCGCCATCACGCTCGGCCGCGTCGCCGCAGCCTTCACCCTCTCCATGCTGCTCGGCAGCGCGCTCGGCCTTGCCATGGGCCGGTCGCGCGCGGTCGATCATTTCTTCGAAAGCTGGCTCACCGTGCTGCTAAACGTCCCCGCACTGGTGCTGATCGTGCTGCTCTATATCTGGTTCGGACTGACCGAGGTCGCCGCTGTCGCCGCCGTCGCGCTCAACAAGCTGCCGGCGACCGCCGTCACGATCCGCGAGGGCCGGCGCGCCGTCGATCCGGAGCTCCTGGAGATGGCCGAGAGCTTCCGCATGACGCGCTGGCGCGCCCTGCGCCATATCGTGCTGCCGCAGCTCACCCCCTACGTCTTCGCCGCCGCGCGCAACGGCCTGTCGCTGATCTGGAAAATCGTCCTGGTGGTCGAGCTGCTCGGCCGCAGCAGCGGCGTCGGCTTCCGCATCCAGGTCTATTTCCAGCTGTTCGACGTGACCCGGCTGCTCGCCTACACCCTTGCCTTCATCCTGGTCATGCAGGGCTTCGAATGGAGCGTCATGCAGCCGCTGGAGCGCCATGCCAACCGGTGGCGCCTGTGATCCTGTCGGTCGAGGTCCGGCGCAAGTGCTTCGCCCAGCGCTCCGTGCTGGGGCCGCTCGACTTCACGCTCGGCACGGGCGAGATCCTGGCGATCGTCGGCCCGTCCGGCTGCGGCAAGACCACGCTGCTGCGCATCGTCGGCGGCCTCGATCGCGCCTACGACGGTGACCTCGTCTGGGGCGAGCCTGGACCGCCACGCATCGGCACCGTGTTCCAGACCCCGCGCCTGCTGCCGTGGCGGACGGTTCGGCAGAATCTGGAGCTGGCACGACCGTCCGGCAGCGACCCAGCGGTGGGAGACGCGCTGCTGCGCACGCTCGGCCTCTGGCCGGACCGGGATGCCTACGCCGCGAAACTGTCGGTCGGCATGGCCCGCCGGCTGGCGATCGCGCGGGCCTTCGCGATCGATCCCGACCTGGTCCTGCTCGACGAACCCTTCGTCTCGCTCGACGAGGCGATGGCGGCCCAGGCCCGCCAGGTCCTGCTGGATGCCTGGCGGCGGCGGCCGATATCGGCGCTGCTCGTCACCCATGATCTGGAGGAGGCCGCCTCGCTCGCCGACCGCATCCTGCTCCTGTCCAGCAGCCCGGCCCGAGTGATCCACACGCTCACCATCCCGCCCGACCTGCGGCGCGCGGGCGGCACCGCCGCGGCCGAACTGGCGGAATCGCTGCGGAGGCTGCCGGGGGATGCTCACTTCTTCGGTGGCACCTGAGCCGGCGCCTGGCGGCGGCAGATGGTCCGCACATAGGCCGTCGTGCCGACCTCCTTGCCGAGCGGCGAGCGCGCGACGACGTCCTGCCAGCCGGTGGCGCAACCGAGCTCGTTTTCGACCACCGTCGACATGACGTCGGCGGCGGTCTCCTCGTTGCACTGATCGATAGCGACCGAATTCATGCAGATCAGGATGATGGCGACGAACTCGGTCATCGGCACCTCGTCGGGCAGGCGGCAAGAGTGGTGCGCCGCTTGCCGCCCTCCGTCAAACCCTACGAAAGTCGCAAGGCCCGTGCGCTTTCGCCTGCGGGCGCCGGCGGCTAAGATCGCGGCCTGTTCCCCCAGCACCGAGGATCCGCCCGATGAGTTTCTCGACCCGCAGCGAACAGCGCTGCTTCGGCGGTCGGATGGGCTTCTACAGCCACCGATCCGACGCGACCGGTACCGACATGGCGTTCGCGGTCTATCTGCCGCCCCAGGCCGCCAAGGCGCCCGTGCCGGCGCTCTATTACCTGGCCGGCCTGACCTGCACCGAGGAGACCTTCGCCATCAAGGCCGGTGCCCAGCGCCTGGCGGCGGAGCATGGGCTGGCGCTCGTCGCCTGCGACACCAGCCCGCGCGGCGCCAACCTGCCCGGCGAGGACGAGAGCTGGGATTTCGGCACCGGTGCGGGCTTCTATCTCGATGCGACGGCCGAGCCCTGGTCCCGGCACTACCGGATGGGCAGCTACGTGAACCGGGAACTGCCGGCGCTCATCGAGGCGAATTTCCCGGTCCTGGCCGGGCGGAAAGGCATCTTCGGCCATTCCATGGGCGGCCATGGCGCACTGGTCTCGGCCCTGCGCCAGCCCGACCTCTGGCAATCCGTCTCCGCCTTCGCACCGATCGCCCATCCGGTCGAGGTCCCCTGGGGCGAGAAGGCGTTCACCTCATATCTGGGCCCGGACCGCCAGGCCTGGGCGGCGTGGGACGCGAGCCTGCTGATGGCCGCGAAGCCTTATCCGGGCCCGATTCTGGTCGACCAGGGCCTGGCGGACCAGTTCCTCGACAGCCAGTTGCGCCCCGAGCACCTGGCACAGGCCGCGGCGCGCTCCGGACAGGACCTGACCCTGCGCCGGCACGAGGGCTATGACCATAGCTACTGGTTCATCCAGAGCTTCATGGCCGACCATATCGCCCATCATGCGCGCCAACTGGTGTGATCTGGGGAGACGCCCGCATCAAGATGCCGTCATGACGGCCACTTCCAACACATTCCTAGCTTGGTGAGTGCGCTTCGCGGCGCCAGCGCGCCGGCGTCATGCCCATGTGCTGCTTGAACGCGCGCTGGAAGGCGGCCTCGGACTGGTAACCGGCCGCGTCCGCCACGGCCCCCACTGAGGCCGATGTTTTACTCAATTGGTTGGCTGCCACTGTCATGCGGATGTCCATCAGCAGTTCGCTGGCCGAGCGGCCCAACTTCTCCTGGAAATGGCGTACCAGGGTGGCCCGCGACATGTTGCAGAGCCGTGCCAGCTCCGGCAGCGACCACGGATGGGCCGGTTCATTGAACATCACCGCCAATGCCGGTGCCAGCCGGCCATGACCGGCAAGGGCCAGCAGTCCGGCAGGCGCTTCCTCCGCCTCGCTGGCCAGTCGCAACGCCAGTGCGAACATGGCCGTCGACAGGGCATTCAGCATGGCACGGCCGCCCAGATTATCGGCGGCAGCCTCTATCCGCATGACAGATACGAGGCTCGCCAGCTGCACCCCCGTTCCGGGTTCATCCGTGGATGAACCCGGGCGGGCGGTATGCACCACGAGCCGGGGCGGCAAATAGCCTCGCAGCACGCGGTCGTGCGGCGGGGTCAGGACGAAGCGGCCGCACAAGAGGTCCAGCCGGTCGCCGGTGCCGACATTTTCGCTGACCATCAGGTTAAGGCGCATGCGTTCATGGGCCGCGACCGGCGAGACACCGCCGCCGTCGTGCAGGATGTGCCGCAAACCGTCGGGCAGCAGCAGGATGTCGCCCGCCACCAGGCGTCGCGGCGGGCCGCCGGCGGGGTCCTCCAGCACGGCCGAACCGCTGACCACGGCGTGATACGCGATCTCGCCCGCTCCGGCGGCCGCCTGGTCGATGCGCCAGGGGGCGCCATAGGAGCAGTGGAGATCGAGATGACCGCGGACGGGCATCATCTCGAGCAGGCGGCTCAGCCAATCCATCGGCGATGACATGTCCATTTTCCAAGATGAGACGAACTGGCATTTTATTGAGTTCCTGCGGCATTCGCAATCTCATACCGCCGCCTTAAATTGACACTGCGTTCGTTGCTCATCCCAACAAAGGAGTGTCACATGTCCCGCATCGCTACCCCCGCTCTCGCGACCGCCACCGGCGCCACCGCCGAGGTCTATGCCCAGCTGAAGAAGGCGATCGGCAGTGTGCCGAACACCTTCGCCGCGATCGGCGCCCATGGCCCGGCGGCGTTG
>DATGEK010000113.1:0-6395 GCA_035310205.1 Aliidongia sp. | reverse complement strand
CAACCGTCGCGTGTTACCCACGCGCCGCCGCCTGCGCATCCCTTCCAATTCCAACAATGTCAAACAACAGCCCGCCTTCTTCACCAACACTCTGCTTCGTCAGCAGCGCCGGCACCGTCAGCGGAGGCAGGCTTTTACGCTTGCCTCGGAACCAAGTCAACAGGCTTTTTTGCTTTTTTTCGCTTCCTTTTCTTCCTGCCGTCAACCTCGTTCGGAGGCCTTCGACAGGAGCGACCAGAGGTATTTTCCCCGGCCGGAAACGAAGCGCAAAACCCGCGTCGCCCTAGTTCCATTTCCCGATTTTTCGAGGCGCCGCCTTGCTTTTTAGCGGGCCCCGTCGCGTCGGGAAGCGGCTTATACGTCCGCTCGCCGAACCGAGTCAACAAACTATTTTCAAAAAAATTCGGCCCCGCGCGCAGCCCTCCAATGCCCCCTCGCAAGGGCGGGCCCGGCCCCTCACATAAAGCCTCGCGATGGCGAACGACGAAGACCCCCTGACCGGCGCCGAGCGGGCGCGCTATTGGACCGTGGCCGAGGGCGGCGGCACCGAGCTGCTGGCGGCACGCTACGTCACCCATGCCTTCGTCCGGCACAGCCATCCGACCTATACGATGGCGGTGATCACCGCGGGCGCCGAGCAATACCGCTATCGCGGCGCCCTGCACCGGGCCGGACCGGGCCAGATTGCCCTCCTCAATCCGGACGAGCCGCATGACGGCTGTCGTGCGGTCGAGGAGGGCTGGCACTACCGGGTCATGTATGTCCCGGCCACGGCTTTCGCCCTGCTCGCCCCCGACCGCCCGGCCCTGCCGTTCTTTCCCGAGAGCGTCGTGCACGACCCGGCTCTCGCCGCCGCCTTCGTCACCCAGCACCAGGCCTTCGCCGACCAGCCGTCGCTCGCCCGCGAGGAAGGCTTCCTCGAGCTCATCGCCCGCATCGCCGAGCGCCATGGCCGGGGTTTGCCGGCGCTGGCGACGGCGCGCCGGGTCGGGCACGAGCCCGGCCCCGTCGCCCGGGTGCGGGCCTATCTCGACGAGCATCTGACCGAGACCGTGCCGCTGGCGCGACTCGCGCTGATCGCCGGGCTGCATCCCCTGTCGCTGATCCGCGCCTTCCGCCGCGCCGTCGGCATGCCGCCCCATGCCTACCAGACCGCGCGGCGGATCGCCCAGGCCCAGGCGCTGCTGCGCCAGGGCCTGGCACCGGCGGCGGTCGCGGTCGATTGCGGCTTCGCCGACCAGAGCCATTTGACCCGCGCCTTCAAGCGCGTGGTCGGCGTGCCGCCGGGCCTGTACCGGTCAGGAACGTACAAGACCAGACGCCCGGCAGCACCCTAGCCTCGGGGCATGACCCTAGAAGATCCGCCGATTCGCTTCACCCTCAACGGGCTCACCCGGGGCTATGTCAAAACCGTGCCGATCGCCGTCGGCGTCGCCGTGTTCGGCCTGGCCTATGGCCTGCTCGCCGGCCAGCACGGGCTGAGCCTGGCCGAGACCGGCCTGATGAGCGCGCTGGTGTTCGCCGGCTCGAGCCAGATGCTGGCGCTGCAATTATGGGACGATCCCCTGCCGATCGCCGGCATCGTGCTCGCCGCCGCGATCATCAACCTGCGCTATGTGATGATGACGGCGGCGCTCAAGCCCTGGCTCGGGCGGCTCGGCAGCTTCTCGTCCTACGGTAGCGTGTTCTTCACCGCCGACGAGAACTGGGCGGTCAGCATCGCCGAGATGCGCGCCGGCGGCCGTGACGCCGGCTTCTTCGTCGGCAGCGGCCTGGCGCTCTGGAGCTTCTGGCTGGTCTCGGGCCTGGTCGGCCGGGCGTTCGGCGGCGCCTTGCCCGCACCCGAGCGGCTGGGGCTCGACTTCATCGGCACGGCGGTGTTCGTGGCGCTCGCCGGGCGCATGTGGCGTGGCCGGCGCGATCTGCTGCCCTGGCTCGCCGCCGGCATCGCGGCCGCGCTGGGCTCCGCCCTGCTGCCCGGTGCCTGGTACCTGCTGGTCGGCGGCCTCGCCGGCAGTCTGGTCGGCGCCTGGCGCGACACAAGGCGCGCGATCCGGCAAGGAGCGGTCCATGGCGTCTGACCTGTCGCTCCATGCGCCGACCCTGATCGCCATTCTCGGCATGGCGGCGGGCGTCTATCTGATCCGCTTCACCGGCTTGTTCCTGGCGCGGCGCGTGACGCCCACCCCCTGGGTCGAGGCGTTCCTCGGCCATCTGCCCGGCGCCATGTTCACCGCCCTCATCGTGCCGGCGGTCATCCAGGGCGGCACACTCTATATAGGGGCTGCCGTGGCGACGCTGGCGAGCGTGCGATTGCGGGCGCCCCTGATCGTCTGCCTGGCCGTGGGCATCGGCACGCTGCTCGTGCTCAGAACCGTCACACAGCACTGATACTATATATAGAGACGCGAGCCGATCCGCGGATGGAACGAGTCCGCGAAATCTGGCAAGGGATTTTTTGCCAAAATCTCGCCATAAACCGCGTTGCATCCACCATATTTTGTGGCACCCTCTATCTCCGAGCCTACATACGGGGTCTTGCGGATCCCGGGATCAGTGCCGAGCGGGGGCCGCGGCTGATCCGCTCAGATGTCGGCGAAACAGATAATAGGGGCTAAGACGACCATGCGGATCTCTCGTCGATTCACGACTGAAGGTCACGATCCCTACGCGGCGATCGAGTTCACGTCGGCCACGAGCGAGATCCGCAATCCGGACGGCTCGGTGGTGTTCCGCCTGGCCGACATGGAGGTGCCGAAGGCCTGGTCGCAGGTCGCCTGCGACATCCTGGCCCAGAAATATTTCCGCAAAGCCGGCGTGCCGGCGGCCCTGAAGTCGGTCGCCGAGAAGGGCGTGCCGGTCTGGCTGCGCCGCCAGGTCCCGGACGAGAAGAAGCTCGACGCGCTGCCCGAGAAGGAGCGATTCGGCCCCGAGAAGTCGGCCAAGCAGGTGTTCGACCGCCTGGCCGGCACCTGGACCTATTGGGGCTGGAAGGGCGGCTATTTCGATACCGAGGCCGACGCCCGCGCCTTCTATGACGAGTTGCGCATCATGCTCGCCCGCCAGATGGCGGCGCCGAACAGCCCGCAATGGTTCAACACCGGCCTGCATTGGGCCTATGGCATCGACGGCCCGGCCCAGGGCCATTACTACGTCGACTATCAGAGCGGCCAGCTGACCGCCTCGGCCAGCTCCTACGAGCATCCGCAGCCGCATGCCTGCTTCATCCAGTCCGTCGCCGACGACCTGGTGAACGAGGGCGGCATCATGGACCTGTGGGTCCGCGAGGCGCGCCTGTTCAAGTATGGTTCGGGCACCGGCTCGAACTTCTCCCACCTGCGCGGCGACGGCGAGCGGCTGTCGGGCGGCGGCCGCTCGTCGGGCCTGATGAGCTTCCTCAAGATCGGCGACCGCGCCGCCGGCGCCATCAAGTCGGGCGGCACCACCCGGCGCGCCGCCAAGATGGTCACGGTCGACATCGACCATCCCGATATCGAGGCCTATATCGACTGGAAGGTGGTCGAGGAGCAGAAGGTCGCGGCGCTCGTCGCCGGCTCGAAGCTGGCGAACAGGCACCTGAACGAGATCATGACGGCCTGCATCGAGGCGCGGCCGGACCTCGGCGACGGCGCGTTCGATCCGAAGAAGAACGGCGCGCTCAAGGCCGCCATCAAGGCGGCGCGCCGGAGCATGCTGCCGGAGAACTATGTCCAGCGCGTCATCCAGTTCGCCCAGCAGGGCTACGATTCGCTCGATTTCCGCGTCTATGACACGGATTGGGACAGCGAGGCCTACCTGACCGTCGCCGGCCAGAACTCGAACAATTCGGTGCGGCTCACCAACGACTTCATCGAGCAGGTGCTGGCCGACGGCGAGTGGAACCTGACCCGCCGCCTCGACGGCAAGGTCCACAAGACGCTGAAGGCGCGCGAGCTCTGGGAGAAGATCGGCCACGCCGCCTGGGCCTCGGCCGATCCGGGCGTGCAGTTCGACACGACGATCAACGAGTGGCACACCTGCCCGGAGTCGGGGCGCATCAACGCGTCGAACCCGTGCTCGGAATACATGTTCCTCGACGACACGGCATGCAATCTCGCCTCGCTCAACCTCTTGACCTTCCGCGATGCCGCCGGCGAATTCGACACGCCGTCGTTCGAGCATGCGGTCCGCATCTGGACCGTCGTGCTCGAGATCTCGGTGCTGATGGCGCAGTTCCCGAGCCGCGAGATCGCCCAGCTCAGCTACGAGTTCCGCACCCTCGGCCTCGGCTATGCCAACCTCGGCGGCCTGCTGATGGCGGCCGGCTACGGCTATGACAGCGAGGAAGGCCGCTCGCTCTGCGCCGCGATCTCCGCGGTGATGACCGGCATTGCCTACCGCACCTCGGCCGAGATGGCGAAGGAGCTGGGCCCGTTCCCGGGCTTCGCCAAGAGCCGGCAATCGATGCTGCGCGTCATCCGCAACCATCGCCGCGCCGCCCATGGCGCCGTCGACGGCTACGAGGGCCTGGCGGTGAAGCCGGTACCGTTCGAAGCCGCGCAATGCCCGGACGCGACGCTCGCCGCGGCCGCGGCCCGCGCCTGGGACGAGGCGCTGGCCTTGGGCGAGGCCCATGGCTATCGCAACGCCCAGGCGACGGTCGTGGCCCCGACCGGCACCATCGGCCTGGTCATGGATTGCGACACGACCGGCATCGAGCCCGACTTCGCGCTCGTCAAGTTCAAGAAGCTGGCCGGCGGCGGCTATTTCAAGATCATCAACCGCATCGTGCCGGAGGCGCTCGCGACGCTCGGCTACGGCCCGGAAGCGACCGAGGCGATGATCCGCTACGCCGTTGGCCACGGCACCTTGAAGGGCGCGCCGCGCCTCAATCACGAGACGCTGGCCGCCAAGGGCTTCACCGAGACCGAGCTGGGCAAGCTCGAGGCCGGGCTCGCCTCGGCCTTCGACGTGAAGTTCGCGTTCAACAAGTGGACGCTCGGCGAGGCATTCCTGACGACCACGCTCGGCATCCCGGCCGAACGCCTGAACGAGGTGTCGTTCGACCTGCTCGCCCACCTGGGCTTCTCCAAGGCGGATGTCGAGGCGGCCAACACCTATTGCTGCGGTGCCATGACGCTCGAGGGCGCGCCGGGGCTGAAGGAAGAGCACCTGCCCGTCTTCGACTGCGCCAACCCGTGCGGCCGGATCGGCAAGCGCTACCTCAGCTGGGAAAGCCATATCCGCATGATGGCGGCGTCGCAGCCGTTCATCTCCGGCGCCATCTCCAAGACGATCAACATGCCGAATTCGGCGACCGTCTCGGAATGCAAGGAGGCGTACCTCTTGTCCTGGCGCCTCGGCATCAAGGCGAACGCGCTCTATCGCGACGGCTCCAAGCTGTCGCAGCCGCTGTCCGCCTCGCTGATCGACGATGAGGAGGACGAGGACGCGATCGAGAATTTCGCGGCCATGACGCCGGCCGAGCGCGCGCCGATCGTCACCGAGCGGCTGATCGAGCGGGTCGTGGAAAAGGTCGTGCACCGGTCCGACCGGCGCCGCCTGCCGCAGCGCCGCAAGGGCTATACCCAGAAGGCGATCGTCGGCGGCCACAAGGTCTATCTCAGGACCGGCGAATACGAGGACGGCAGCCTGGCCGAGGTGTTCGTCGACATGCACAAGGAAGGCTCCGCCTTCCGCTCGCTGATGAACAACTTCGCCATCGCCGTCTCGATCGGCCTGCAGTACGGCGTGCCGCTGGAGGAGTTCGTCGAGGCCTTCACCTTCACCCGGTTCGAGCCGGCCGGCCAGGTCGAGGGCAACGACACGATCAAGATGGCGACGTCGATCGTCGACTATCTGTTCCGCGAGCTCGCGATCTCGTACCTGGACCGCACCGACCTTGCCCATGTCCAGCCGGCGGATCTCGCCCCGGACACGGTCGGCGCCGGCGACCAGGAAGGCCTGCTGCCCGACACGGCTGCGGCGACCCGCAAGGCCGCGGCGACGTTCGAGAAGATCCAGCGCGCCGCGAGCTCGGGCTTCGCCCGGACCAAGCTCACCGTGCTGCAGGGCGGCCTGCCGGCCGTCGCCTTCGCCGGCACCTCGGCGCTGGCGCTCGCGACTGATCCCCACGTCGGCCATGTCCATAGCCATGATCATGCGCATCAGGCCCATGGCGGCGGCGACAGCCGGTCGGAGCAGATCCGCGAGGCCCGGATGAAGGGCTACGAGGGCGACAGCTGCGGCGAATGCGGCAACTTCACGCTGGTCCGCAACGGCACCTGCATGAAGTGCAACACCTGCGGTTCGACGAGCGGCTGCTCGTAAGCGGCGACGGTCAGACCGACGACACGGGGCCGGGGGGAGACCTCCGGCCCTTTTGCCGTCAGGCGAGTGCCTCCGACGTGACGAAG
>DATGEK010000112.1:0-89540 GCA_035310205.1 Aliidongia sp. | reverse complement strand
TCCCACTCGGGACGAAGGCGCCGACCGTGATCGCGGCGCCAAGGCCGATAAGCAACAGCAGGATGGTGTCGTTCCCGATCGGACGCGTCAGCTCGCTCATGTCCAGCCCTCCGAGGCCCAGGATAGCCAGCCAGGGCCAGCAGAAGGCGCAGAGCGGGTTCAGGTAGTCGAACCGGTAAAGGACCAGGACGCAGATAGCCGCCAGGCTGAGGAAGCCATAGAGGTGGGCTGCGAAATCGACGCCTCCGATATACGCAGCGGCGAGCGTGCCGAGATAGCCAGCGGCGACCCAGAAGCGTGAGGGCGATATGATCATCGCCTAGACGGCGCGTACGGGCTCGTGGCGAAGCAGGTGGCGTGATGCGCGACGAGCGGTTAGGACCGCCAGCACGGCGCCTAGGAACACACCTAGGCCGGTCGTAATCGCCAGCGTCAGGCCGAAGCTCGGGCCGGCTGGTTTGGTCGGCAGGACGGGCGCCTCGACCACCTTCGACACGACGTTCTCGCCGGACGACAGCATCATCCGGTTCTGCTCTTCGGTCTGGAGAAGGCTGATCAAGTTCTGGCGATAGGCGCTATTGGTCTCGGTCTCGAGCAGCCCCTTGAGGTGCGCTATCCGGCCTTCGACCACCTTGCTCTCATCGGCACGGTACAGGCCGTCGGCCGTCGACAGGACGTTCTGTGCCAGCCAGTAGGCCACGGCCGGATCGTCATGGGTGATCCTGATGGTGACGGCGTTGGAACTCTTCAGCAGCGTCTTTTTGGTGTGGCCGTCGATGTAGCGCCGCAGCGCTTGGCCGTCGGGCGCCTCCCAGGTCGGGCGCCCAGCGACATTATGGAGGAAGCCGGAAATGCGCGAGACGATGCCCGATGGCTGGCGCCACTGGTGAGCGGTTGCGTCCCACCGGCTTGCGAAGACCATCTGCAGCGCGCCGCGCTTGACCAGTTCGTCTGTCAGCCGGTCGCTGTCCATGATCAGCTGCATCACCTCGAAATGGATCCGGTCCGCTAGTTGGCCGCCCAACAGCAGGCGAGCCTGCGTTCCCAAACCCTGCGCGTCCGTGCTTTCCTTGGGGACGACGGTGAAGCCTGCACTGTAATAGGGCTTGGCGTGCGCCAGGTAGATCTCGCCGGTCAGCACGCCGGCCGCTCCGAAAAGCACGACCATCCACCAGCCGCGCAGGATTGCCAGAAGGACGCGCGATGGTGTTAGGTCCGAACGTTCTGCAAGGCTCATGGCGCGCAATCTAGCTGGTCAAGCGAGCGCCTCTCATAGCGGCATGGTTGCGCCAAGGCAAGGAGGCCTCAGCCCTAGAGCCGCGGTGGCGGCTTCAGCCTGGCCAGGATCTCGTTCATCGACAGGTGCAGGTAGACTGGATCGCTACCCTGGCCGCCGGCCTCGCGGCGCCAAGTGGTAAGGCGCTCTTCGGGCGCGCCGAGCCGGCGCAGGATGTGCTGCAGCGCATCCTCCATCACGGAGATGCGGGTCAAGAGACGGCGGTAGGCGGCATCATCGGGCGGCGCGGACATGAGAACGGATATAGAACGTCCGCGCTCTGATCGTCGAGTCGGATTTGGCTCGAACTCCGTCAGACTTTTACGATATCATCGCTAAAGTCTAACAGATCGTGGTGGGTCAAGGCGTTGAAAAGGCTCGGTTTCCCGCACTCTCTTAATCAGCGGGTCGTAGGTTCGAGCCCTACAACGCCCACCATCCGAACAAAGGCACGAAGGCCGCAGGATCGATCTGGTTCTGCGGCCTTCGCCGTTTAGAGCCCTCGTCATCGCGCCGGATGGGTCCCATGGCACAGCCTGCTCCGCTCGATATTCCGCTCGCCCGCAAGCCCGACCGGGAGGTCGCCGCCGCCGTGCTCACGAGCTGGGACGGCCGCTACCTGCTGCAGCTCCGGGACGACAAGCCGACCATCCATATGCCGGGCCACTGGGCGCTGTTCGGCGGCAGCCTGGAGCCGGGCGAGCCGCCGGCCGCAGGCATGGCGCGCGAGCTCGAGGAGGAGCTGGGCTTTCGTGCCCGCATCGTCACGCCGCTCGCCGGCCTGGCCCTCAATACCGAGCCGGTCGACCGGCTGTGGCGCATGCATTTCTTCGCCGTGCCATTCACCGAGGCCGAATTCGCGGCGATGGTGCAGACCGAAGGCGCCGGCAAGGGCCTGTTCACGGCGGCCGAGGTCCAGGGGCTGGCGAAGATCGCCCCCTGGGACCTGATGGCGGTGATGCTGCACGCCCATGGGGCGGCGCTGTTTCCCAACCTGGGCACGCTCAAGGCCGGCTGAACGGTGTGCTCAAGGCCGTGGCCCGTGCCGCGGCGTGAGGCCGCCAGATCCAGCTTGCGAAATATCCGACCAATTTTTGAGACGAATAAGCACGACTCTGAGCCATGACGGCATTAAAAAAACCGTCCTGGCGCTCCCATGTGACTCATGAGGCAGTTTGCGTCGTCATTCGCGCGACGCAGCCTTTGCGTTAACAGTAGGGAGTCGGGCGGTGCATCTCTATCGTTTCCATTTTCTCGATGTCGACGGCGGTGTCACGCGCCGCCATTCGGTACGATTGCCGACAGCGGTCGCAGCGACCAACTTGGGACACCAGATGCTGGCCGAGTGCAGCGACTGCAGCGCCCTTGAGGTCTGGCACCTCAATCATCTCGTCCATCGCGAGGGAAAGTCGAAAGCCGCGGCGTAGCCTCTCCCGAGTTGCCGACCTGCCGGGCGAGCCGTACGGAGCCCGGCAGTTTCTCGGCCTATTGGGGGAGGCGCCCCGATGACGCCCGGGTCATCGGAAAAGCGGATGCCACGGCGCAGCCGAGACGCGTCCCGCCGTCTAGATCAGATGGAAGAAGTTGCACAGGATGACGATCGCATAGGTCTTCGCGCACGTCGCCAAGAGTGCCCACGTCCACTTGTTCATGCGGGTGAGGGTAAGGGCGACGTAGATGAAGAACGCCGCGAGGAATGCCTTCTCGATCCACCAGTAGCTGCCCAGGTGCGCCATCAGGAAGGCCTGCACCGGGTTGCCCTCGAACGCACCAGGTGTCGCCGCCAGCGCCGCATTCGTCGACATGACGTCGAGACCCTGCGCGACGGCGAGGCCGAGGATCAGACACTGGGCGATCAGGCGCGAACGGCGGGTCATCCTTGGACTCCTGTCGGCGACTGGCCGCTGCCTTCCTGGGCAACCATCGCCTGCGTACCTAGGTAATTCCCCGAACCGGCTTTACGATCCTTGCGGCAGCGCGCAGCAGACATGCGGCTTGCGGGACTACCGGAGCGACGTGTGGATACCCCGGCCATCCGCTCCCATGATCCGAGGCACAGTCAGCCACCAGCTCATGGCCGCGGGAGCGCCATCCAAGGATCGTTCAGGGGCGGCTTGGCCACTCGACGGAGAACATGCAGGAAGATGCGGCAGCCAAGCTTGACGCCGCGTTTCGAGGCGCGGTAATCACACAGCTACAAGCCGGGTAGCAAACTCGGTGGCAAGCGGCCCGCTCGGTCCGCTAGCAGGAAGAATAAGTCAGCACTTCCAAATGGTTAGCCGGATTAGCACAGTGGTAGTGCAGCGGTTTTGTAAACCGAAGGTCGCGGGTTCAAATCCTGCATCCGGCACCAATCTTTCTCTCGCTTTTCGATGATTTGTTACCCCATGTAGGCCCGCCGCCTTCCTCGCGGGGTAACATCTGGGTAACAAATCGGACTGGGTATCCCCTTGGCCCAAGCGGCCAGAGAGGGACCCGGTGCCGTCTTTCGGCGCACCGTGATCCGAGCAAGGCCGATGACCTCGCGCAGGATCTGTCGCCGCAAATCGATTTTCGGTTGTGGTATTATTCCGGTCCTGAACCGGAGGGACCTGAGTGCCGATAGCATCTTCGATCAAGCGAAGCACGAGCGTGATGCTGACGGCTCTGCTGTTTGCATCCGTTGCAGTGAGGGCGGAGACGATCCTTAGATGCGAAGGGTACGATCCGTTCTACGGCAATATGGTCCACAACATCGACATTGACGGACACGTGGCGACGGTCGACGGTACGCCTTATCGCGTCCAGTCGGAGACGCCAACGTCATTCACGCTGTGGGGTCCCACGGACGAAGACAGCGCGTCCCCGTCATGGATGCCGCCAAATCAGGTCATGATAGATCGCGTCACCGGCTCCTATTTCATGGTTGCCGGTGACGATCCCAAAAAGGCGCACGACTGGTCGCGTCCGAAAGATCGTGGATGCCGGAAGGTCGTCAGAAAGTTCTAATGGTGACCTCTCCGCCTCCGCCGCCACGGCTTTTCCATTACCAGCGATACGTCGCCGAGTACCTTGATACCCTGCTCACGAGAGGTACCGTCAAGCTGTCGCGCCCTGACAATTTCAACGATCCTTGGGATTGCCGCCTGCGCTATGTGATCCCCGGCGACGACGCTGAACGGCTGCGGGTCGTCCGTTGGTGCGCTGATATGCATCGCAAGCACCAGCCGTCGACCAGTGAAGCGAAACGCGCTCTGCTTGCGTTCAACCTTCAATCCGACCCTGCGAAGCTGGAAGCCGCCATATTGGAGATGGAGCGGCAGATGTATGCGGCCATCTGCAAGCAATATCGGGTATACTGTCTCGCGGAAAAGCCAGATTCCCAACTCATGTGGAGCCACTACGCCCAGTCACATACCGGGTTGTGCCTGGAGTTCGACACATCTGGCTTTCCGTTTCGAGCGTCAACCAAGGTCGAATATCGAGCGGAGTATCCGACCTATGACCTTCCAACGATTGGATACGAGCCGCTCGTCGCCAAGTCGGTGGATTGGTCATATGAGGCCGAGTGGCGCTTGATAGCGGAGGAGCGCGGCTTTGCCCAATCGGACATGACGGTGAAGACCGACGACGACTTCCTACTCATCCCTCGGGATGTCCTGAGGTCGATCACAATTGGCATGCGTGCCGATGAACCGACCCGGACTCTGATAAGGAAAACCGTGCAGGCCCACGCTCCCCACGTCCTCGTCAGGCAGGCCGAGCGTGCGCCGGACCGATACGAAGTCAAACTCGATCCTCCCATCCAGTGACCGTTGCTCGATCTTCGTTTGGCCATCGGCCCAAGTCGAAACGCGAAAACCACCCGTAACCCTGGTTGTACCGCCTGGAGCTTTTTCGCTTGTTTCACCGTGCCGACGCCATAGGCTCAGCGGAAACCAAGGAGGGACTGATGACTGCCGGTGGACCCAAGCTCCCGATCATTGACGACCAAGATCCGTGCAAGAGATGCGGCAGCGAGCACATTGAGCGCACAGCCGCGACTGCGGAGGCGATGGTCCGGGGCGAGCTTACGGAGCGCTGGTACGTCTGCCGCGAGTGCGGCTACCAGTGGCCGGAAGAGCAATGACCGACGCCCAATTCCGCTCGATCATGCGGGCTCTTGAGCTGATCGTCTTCGGGGTGTTCGGCCTGCTGGCCGCCGTGGTGATCATCGGGTGGCACTTCATGCCGCCCAACTGGTGGCCTTTCTGATAGGAGCGACCCTTTTGGCCATTGCACCGGCCTGATTGAATAGTACTCACCGCTGGGCGCGACGAACCTGGCAAGTCGAGCGACCGGCTCGCCGTAGCTATTCACGACGGGTCGCCAACGAGCTTCCTTTTAGGCAATGCCGCGATGTGGCGCCTCAGGTCGTGACGCTGCATTGACTGAGTTCGTCCGTGACATCTCAATATGAGATGAGCGGCATCACATCAAATCACTTTTAATGATCTCCTCGAGTGCCCACGTCTCGCGTGTTTCAATCGGGATGGAGGGACTGATGGGCAGCGCCATGGGGGATGCGAGCGGGTTGGTCCCGGGCTCTGAGCGGCTTGATGAACGGTCGCCGCAGCCTTCGTCTCTGCCCATGGATGCCGCCTCCGAGGCCAGCTATGCCGAGCGCAACTCGGCTTATTGGCGGCGAAACCTGGCGGTCTGCGTGTTTGGCTCGTTCACGACCTTGGTGAGCCTGAGCATGTTGCTGCCGTTCCTGCCGCTCTATGTGCAGCAACTGGGCGTCGGCTCACAAGCGGCGGTCGTCCAATGGTCCGGCATTGCATTTGGTGCCACCTTCTTCGGCACCGCGGTCACCGCCCCGATCTGGGGGCGGCTGGCGGACCGGTATGGGCGAAAGCCGATGCTGGTTCGTGCGGCGGTCGGGATGGCGGTCGTGATGTCGCTGATCGGCCTCGCCCATAGTGTGACCGAGGTTGTGGCGCTGCGCCTGATCGCCGGGTTGATCGGCGGATATGCGTCGGCCTCGATCGTGATGGTCGGGACCCAGGCGCCGCCCAAGCGTGCGGGATGGGCCCTCGGGCTGCTGTCGACCGGCGCCTTGGCCGGCAATCTGGTCGGGCCGTTGGTCGGTGGGTTTCTGC
This sequence comes from Aliidongia sp., assembly GCA_035310205.1. Taxonomy (GTDB): domain Bacteria; phylum Pseudomonadota; class Alphaproteobacteria; order ATCC43930; family CGMCC-115725; genus Aliidongia. The sequence continues at coordinate 83,144 of DATGEK010000112.1, read as the reverse complement.
CCGCCTGGATCGGCATCCGCGGCACCTTCTTTGCCGGCGGCGGGATCATCGCGGTGGCGGCGCTCCTGACCATCTTCGTGGTGCGCGAGGACTTCCAGCCGGCCACCGATGTCAAAAAGCGCTCGGCCACGGCGGCGTCCCCGGCGTCCCCAACCAATTACCTGATCATCATCGCGCTGTTGCTGACGGCGATGATGGTCCTGCTCGCTAATATGTCGATCGAGCCGATCATCACGGTCTACATCTCGCAGCTTGGCGTGCCCGAGGATCATCTGGCGCGAACGGCCGGGCTCGTCATGGCCTGCTCGGCATTCGGCAGCATCCTGACCGCGGCCCGGCTGGGCGCCCTGGCGGATCGGATCGGCGGCTGGAGCGTCATCGTCGGCTGCTTGCTGCTCACGGGCCTGGTGATGCTGCCCCAGGCGTTCGTGACGAGCTGGTGGCAGCTGGCCGGATTGCGGGCACTGATGGGCATGACGCTCGCGGGCCTGCTGCCGTCGATCGCCAAGCTGATCCGCCATTCGGTCGATGAAGCCAACTCCGGCAAGACGCTCGGTTACCTGCAGTCGGCGCAATTCTCCGGGCAGGTGATCGGCCCGATCCTGGGCGGCCTGATCGGCGTCCATGTCGGGCTGCATGCGGTGTTCTTCGTGACCGGGTTTTTGCTGATCCTGTGCGCCGGCGTCGCCCAATGGGTGCGTCCGCGCCAGGTCGCATCAAGCCACGCTTGAGCGGCAGCGGGCACCCTGTTCCTCAGCCCTCGATGTGCCCGAGCAGGGTGAAGCTCAGGCGCCGAAGATCGTCGAACAGGTGCGCCACCTGTTCCGTGACCATGAAGGCGATCCAGTAGAACGCACTCTGATGCGTCCGGCCCCAGGCGAGCACCCGGTCTGTCGCGTCATGCAGCGGCAATCGCATGAAGCCCCTCATGCACAGCACGCCGAGGATCGCGCCGACTATGACGTCGCTCGGATAGTGGATGCCCAGATAGAGGCGGGGCAGGTCGATGACGATCGCCGACCAGCAGAAACCGAACAGCCCGATCCGGCGGTCGACCATCCAGAGGCCAGTGGACAGCGAAAAGAACAGCATCGAATGATCGGACGGAAACGAGTTCCAGGCATTCACCGACTCAGGCTCCATGAATGCCGGAAAGTTCAGGCCGAGATTTTCGAGGATCGGCCGCCGGTGCACATGCAGCACCAGCTGCAGGACGCGTGACAGGATCACGGTCGCGACGCTTCCCGCCAAGACCAGCGTCAGCGCGGCGCGCCGATCCTCGCGGTCGCCCTCCTGGTCGGTGGCGCGGCGGGAGAACCAGGCGAGCCAGAGCAGCGACATCATCACGACGCCCTTGAACGTGTCGTAGCGCGACACGGCATGGACGAGGTGGTCGAAGAGCGGGGACTTCCCGACGAAGCTCGTCAGGAACCGGAGGATCGGAAGGTCGACAATGTCGAGGGTCATCCGGCCTATCGTGGCCCGCGCTTGTTGTTCGCTTTCGTCGGGGCCGGTTCGGCGGGTTTCGGCAGGCCCCAACGCGGCACTTAAGTCAATTTTATGTCACAGCCAGCGCTCGATACTCCAGCGACAAGTTCGCGGTTCTTCTCGGGGCACGGCAGTTGCGGAGTGACCATCGCCACAGTCACGTGGGCCGGATTCAGTATAAGTCGTTCTGCGTATTTGGGCCGGCGTGACCAGGACGCATACTCGCCGGTACAGCCACGCGATCGGGGGCTCCATCATGAAGCGATTTCGGCTCGATATCCTCAGTCAGCGGGATCGTGCATGCTTCCATGCCGATTTCCTCGCGGCGAGCGACGAAGCGGCAGCCCGCCAGGCTGTCCGACTATTCCCGGAGCGCCTCCTGGAGCTTTGGGACGGCAACCGCTGCGTCGGCCGGCTCGGCCTGGAACACGCGCGGCCTCCGATATCCCGAGCGGGCCGGCTAGCCTGGGGCCATCATCCCTGACGATATGGGGAAAATGGTGCGACTCGGGAGAAATCCTGGCGTTCGGCGCTTGACTCTCTCCGGCGCGGCGCCATAAAGCATGGTTGAGTTTTGCATTTTAATCGAACTTTAAGTATGGGTGTCGGCGCATGTCGGATTACCGCGTGTACCGCCTCGACGCACGGAACCGCATCATATCGCGGATCGAAGTGACGGCGCCTTGCGATGAAGAAGCGCTATGGGCGGCTCGCACATTTCTTGCCGGCGAGGCATTCGAGATCTGGCAAGGCACCAGGCGTGTCGGCTCCTGGATCGGGGGCTGTCGGTCAGGGCATCGGTCAGCCTAGGTACGCGATCGGCAAGGGGCCAATGCCGAGCTTTATCGTTCTTGATTTGTTCCGAAGTGCTGATAGGATCGGCCGCCTCTCGCTCCCCCGTGAGGCGCCATGTCCGACCCATCCGATGCCGTAGACACCTATCTCGCCGAGCGCTTCAAGATCGGCCTCGAACAGGTGCTTCTCGACGCCTCCGCGGGCCGCCTGGCGCCGGGCCTGAGCGGCATCGTCGACGTCGCCTGCAACCAGATCAACCATTGGCGCTATGCGGATCGCGGCGTGGCCTTCCAGTATGAGGGCACCATGAGCGTCGAAGGTGTCGCCTATCGGTTTCGCCTGTGGATCTACGAGGAGGAAGACGGCCGGCGGTTCATGACCGACCTGAGCGAATTCGCCGCGGTGGACTGGCAGGCCCGTTTGCGGATGGGTTAGGCGCTCGGGCGGAGAGATGCGCCGCCCGCGAGCCCGGGCGTGGATGCAGGCCAGCCCTCCGCCCGGTCAATTCGCCTGGCCGCCTTGGTGCGCGATCTGGTACACGAGTGCCCGGAAGGCCGGCTCGTGAATCGGCAGAAACGTTAGGATCGGCCGGTTTCGTCCGGCACCGGTCCACAGCCCGATGGGCTGGAGCGTCGCGTAAAGCGGGCGGGCGGCTTCAACGATGCGTTCTAATTAAGTTCCCGTTATCCCCGCTGCCGCACAATTGGTGCCGCCGGGGGCTCGCCCGGCCGATTCCGGCGTCAAACGCTGCGGTGGTGGCGAAACCGGACCGTTTCGGCCTATACCTACGGGAACGGCGATCGTTACGCCATGACGGTTTTGGGAGTGGGAATGGCGTTCGACGTCAGATCATCTGTCGCCTCGGTAGGCCGCGCCGCAGCGGGCCGCAGCCTCGCGCCCGCTCCGGAACTGACCCTGGTCATTCCGACCATGAACGAGCGGGGCAATATCGCGCCGCTCGTCGAGCGCCTGGATCGGGTGCTGGCCGGGATCGCCTGGGAAGCGATCTTCGTCGACGATGATTCAACCGACGGCACGCGTGACGAGGTGCGCCGCCTGTCGCTCGCCGACGGACGGTTGCGCTGCCTGCATCGCATCGGGCGCCGGGGCCTGTCGTCGGCCTGTATCGAAGGCATCCAGGCCAGCCTGGCACCTTATGTCGCGGTCATGGATGCCGATCTGCAGCATGACGAGGCGATCCTGCCTGATATGATCGCCTGCCTCAGGGACGAGCCGATCGATCTGGTCGTCGGCTCGCGCTATGTCGATGGCGGCGGCGTCGGCGAATGGGACAAGCGGCGCGCCAGCATCAGCGGCCTTGCGACCCGGCTCGGCCGGCTCGTGCTGAGGGCGCAGATCGCCGACCCGATGAGCGGGTTCTTCATGATCCGGCGCGACGCCTTCGACCGGGCGGTGCGGAACATGTCGGCGGTCGGCTTCAAGATCCTGGTCGACCTGCTGGCTTCTTCGCCGAAGCCGCTTCGCCTCAAGGAACTGCCCTATGAATTCCGCCTGCGCCAATCCGGTGAAAGCAAGCTCGATGCCTTCGTTGCCTGGGAATATCTCGTGCTGCTCGCCGACAAGCTGATCGGTCCATATATCCCGGTCCGCTTCGTGCTGTTCAGCATCGTCGGCGGCATCGGCGTGCTGGCGCACCTGACCGTGCTGTGGCTGGCGCTCAATCTCGGCCATCTGGCGTTTGCGATTTCCCAAGGGCTGGCGGCGGGCACCGCCATGCTCGGCAACTTCACGCTCAACAATTTCCTGACCTACAGCGACCGCCGCCTCAAGGGCTGGAATTTCCTCAAGGGCCTGGTCTCGTTCGCGCTCGTCTGCGGCGTCGGCTATGCCGGCAACGTCGGCGTCGCCAAGTACCTGTTCGACAACGAGAGCTCGTCGTGGTGGCTGGCCGGCATCGCCGGCGCCGCGATCGGCAGCGTATGGAATTACGCCGTCTCTTCGGTGGTGACCTGGAAGCGCAAATAACGCCGCACGCCCGGATGACCGATGTGGGGACGACGACCGGACGCCGGGTTGCGGCCGGCTTTGTCCTGCTGCTCGCATTGGCGCTGGTGCCGCTCGCGAGCGTGCGCGTGCCGCCGCTGCTCGATTATCCGAACCATCTGGCCCGCATGCATATCCTGCTCGATGCGGGCCGGTCCGTGGATCTGGCGCGGGCCTACGAGATCCGGTGGAGCCTGCTGCCGAACCTGGCGATGGACGCCGTCGTGCCGTGGCTGGCCCGGGTCCTGCCGCTCGACCTTGCCGGCCGCGGCTTCGTCGGGCTCGCGCTGGCACTGATGGCGGCGGGCGCGGTGCTGGTGCATCGTGCCGCCTGGCGTTCCTGGTCGCTCTGGCCGCTTGCCGCCTTCCTGCTGCTGTACAACCGCATTCTGCTCTGGGGCTTCGTCAATTACCTGGCGGGCCTCGGCGTGGCGTTGATCGGCCTGGCGCTGTGGCTGGGACTGGCCGATCGTCCGGTCCGGCGGTGCTGGGCGGTCGGTGCCGCCGCGGTCATCGCCTATTTCTGCCATCTGGTCGCCTTCGGCCTGCTCGCCCTGGCGATCGGCGGGGTCGAGCTGGCGGCGCTCTGGTCGGCGCTCGCCGCCGGACGCTGGCGCGCACTCGCGCGGACGGCGGGTGCGATCCTGCTGCCGCTGCTGGCGCCGGTCGTGTTGTGGCTGGCGGCCTGGCGGCCCGGGCCGGGTGACGGCGGCGGTCTCGTCTGGGCCAATCCGCTGCGCAAGTTCGACCTGCTGTTCAGCGTGTTCGACGATTACAGCCGGTCGTTCGACGTCGCGTGCTTCGCGCTCGTGGTCCTGGCCTTGGGCATCGGCTTCTGGCGACGCCGGCTGACGCTCGACCGTCGCCTTGGCCATGCCCTGGCGGTTCTGACCCTGGTCTATCTGGTCATGCCGGCGCGCCTGCTGGGCGGCAGCGGCGTCGATCATCGCCTGCCGGTCATGCTGTGCCTGTTGCTGGTCGCCGCGAGCCGGCCGGTCGGGTGGTCGCGGCGCACGGGCGTCGCAGTGGGTGCGGCCCTCCTGGCCCTGTTTGTCGTACGTCTCCTCGTCGTCGAGCAGGCCTGGCTCCGGGCCGACCGGGTCTATAGGCCGATCCTGGCCGCCCTCGAGCGATTGCCGCGCGGCACCCGGCTGGCGGTCGCGAGCGGACCGGGCGCGGTCGGGGCCGGCGATCTGCCGCTGCTGCACTTGCCGACCTATGCCGTGATCGCGGTCGACGCGTTCGTGCCGACCGAATTCACCTACGCGGGCCAGCAGCCGTTGGCACTGACGCCGGAGTTCGCCGAACTGGCGCGACGCTCGGAGTCCGACGGGCTCTGGGCCGGACTGGTCGGGAACGACGCGGCGCAGCGTCAGGCGGCACTGGCGGTGCTGGGCCAATATGGCGCGCTGGCGATCGTCGATCGCCGCCCGCTGCCGCCCTTGGCGCTGTCCTGCCTGGCGCCGCTCTATGAACTGCCGCAGTTCAGGCTCTACGCCGTCACGGGTAGCTGTTCCTAGCCCCGGGCGGTCACGGCCTGGGCGTAGGCGGCGAAGAAGCGGCCGTGCTCCGCCGGATCGAGCAGGGAGGCGACCATCAGCATGTCCGGCGTCACGTGATCCTTGGCCAGCGGCAGGGCGATGCGCTGATAGCGGAAACGATGGACGCCGAATCTCAGGATATTCTCGTGCAGGGTGGGGGCCCGGCGCCTGATCGTCGTCTCATATTGCTCGGCGACGGCGTCGCGATAGGCGGCCGGTTGCATCGTGGAGATGTCCTGGCCGTGACGCGGGCCGAACGGGCGGGGCGGGTGACCGCTGCCGAGCAGCCTCAAACAGAAGCGCGGCGCGGTCGGCCGCACATCGATCAGGCTGATCCAGCCGAGCATGGGCTTGAGATCGACCGGATCGAGATCGGCGCGCGCCGGCAGTCGGCTGTCCGGCCGCTTCCGTTCCCAATAGCTGAGCAAGGGCTCGAACCAAGCCGGCGGGGGCGCCACGCTCAGCTCGGTCACGGTCACGGAAACGGCAGGCGTGTTCATTGCAATCCGAAATAGAGTTTTTCGTGAAGCTCGCCTTTATGTATGGCGTGCGCAAAAAACGTTGGCAAGCAAACATTTGGTTAACGCTCTTGGCTCTCGGGCGAGAGCCGGTTCCGTAATCCCGCGCCTCTCCGGTCGTGGATGGGCGACCATGGACGAATGCACGCCGTAAAACCGGCGGGCTTCGGTATTGGAACTGCGCGCTCGCGTCGTTGATATCGGAAAATGGCAATAATAATCATGTAATTATTTGGAATTATTATACATTTTTCGATGTGGCCTAGACAAATCCGCCGGACCATGGGATCGTTTCTGTAAATCCTGGACAAGCGGGTGAGCGAGCATGCTGCGTCTTTTCACCGAACATCCGGCCTCCGTCGGCGAAAGCTATTTCGAGCATCTGCGCTTTGCGTCACGCACCGGCCTCACCATGGTGATCGGCGGTTGCGCGTGCTTCGTGCACGGGCTGATGCCCTTCCTGTGCACGACGACCGGCAGCCGGACGATCCGGGCGCTGGCGGCCCGCCTGGGCGGCGCGCAACGGCGGCACGACACCGGGGCGCGGGTGGTTCAGCTGGCAACCGCCGCGCGTGTCGGCGGGCTCGACCGGCCGGCCGTGGTCGAGAGCCTGAACAGCTCGGCGCTCTGAGCGCTCTCCCGGCAGATCAGACGGTGAGGCGCCGGGTCCAGTGGTCATGATTGACCGCGCCGTGAGGCACCTCGCCCCGGGCCAGGGCCGCGACCTGTTCGACCGTGTCGAACGCCTGATGTTCGATGGCCGGCGGGGTTAGTCCGCCGATGTGCGGCGTCGCGATGACGTTGGCCAGGCCGGCGATCGCCGGTGTCGGCATCTGGTCCGGCGCGCGGCCGACATCGAGCGCCGCCCCGGCGATGGTGCCGTCGGCAAGTGCCGCCGCCAGCGCCGCCTCGTCGACCAGATTGCCGCGCGACAGGTTGAGGAAGTAGGCCGACGGCTTCATGCGCGCGAAGGCATCCTTGCCCATCAGGTTCTCGGTCTCCTCCGTCGCGACCGCCAGGCACACGACATAGTCGGAACCGGCCAGCAGGTCCTCGAACGGCACCTGGGCAATGCGCTCATCATCCACTCGGGCATAGGGATCGGCGATCAGCACCTTCATGCCGAGCGCGAGCGCGATCGGCGCCAGCTGACGTCCGATCGCGCCATAGCCGACGATGCCGAGCGTGCTGCTGGCCAATTGGCGGCCCATTTGGACCTCCGGCACCCGGCCCGCCTGATAGTCCGCGGTCGCGCGCGAGATGCTGCGGGACAGGTCGACCAGATAGCCGATGGCCAGTTCGCAGACCGAGGTGACGAAGCCGGGGGTGGCGCGGGTGACCAGCACGCCGGCCGCCGATGCCGCCTCGACGTCGATGTTCCGGATATCGACGGCGCAGCGCAGGATCGCCTTCAGCGCCGGCAGCTGCGCGAAGATCTCACCCGGTCCCGTCGTCAGCCGGTCGGCGAGGATGAGGTCGACGTCCCGGGCGGCGGCGACCAGATCCGCCGGGCTCAACGCCTCGTCGCCCTCGTGCAGGCGCACCTCGACCAGATTGCGCAGGGCGGCGAGCGCGCGCTCACCGTAATATTGCCGCCGCATCTCGGGCGTGTGGGTCAGGAGCAGTTTCAGCATCATCTCTTCTCAATAGCCGAAGGCATGGGGCAGGGCCGTGCTGATGGCCGGCACGAAGGCGATGACCAGCAGGCACAGGAACAGGAGGCCGAGATAGGCCAGGATCGGCTTGACCGTGCTCTCGATCGGCACGTTGCCGATCAGGCAGGCGCCATAGAGCCCGAGCCCAAGCGGCGGCGCGAACAGGCCGATCCCCATGGAAACCACCAGTACCACGCCGAAATGCAGCGGATCGACGCCGAGCCGGGTCGCGACCGGCACCAGGAGGGGGCCGAAGATGATGAGGGCGGCAGCACCCTCGAGCACCGAGCCCATCAGCATCAGGATGACGATCGACAGCAGCATGAACAGCCAGATGCCACCGCTCTGGGAGAGCGCGATCATCATCTCGCCGACCGCGTGGGGCACCTGCTCGAGCGTGAGCGTGAAGGCGAGGGCTTGCGCGGCCGCGACAATGAACAGCACCAGCCCCGAGCGGGTCGCGGCCTCGACGAAGCTGCGGGCCGCCGCCCGCGGCCCCAGTTCGCGGAACACCACCCCGCCGATGGCGATCGCATAGAGTGCTGCGAAGGCCGAGATCTCGGTGGCCGTGGCGAAGCCGCTCTTGAAGCCGATGAAGATCATCAGGATCAGGCCGAGCGATGCAGCACCGCCGCCCCAGAGGCTCGCGAGCGAGCGGCGCGGGCCGGTCTCGAGCTCGGCCCGCGGCGTCTTCTTGCCGAAGATCACGCTGACGGCGATCAGCACCAGCGCCATCAGCCCGGCCGGCAGCAGCCCGGCCATGAACAGTCCGCCGATCGACAGGTTGGCGACGAAGCCCAGGATGATGAGGTTGATGCAGGGCGGGATGGTCTCAGCCATCACCGCCGAGGCGGCGAGCAGCGCCACGGCGGTGCCCGGCTTCTGGCCGGAGCGGCGTGCCGCCGGGATCAGGACGGAGCCGACCGCCGCGACGTCCGCCATCTTGGAGCCGGAGATGCCGGAGAACATCACCATGGCGGTGACCATGACGACGTTCAAGCCGCCGCGCATGCGGCCGACCAGCCGCTGCAGCAGCTCGATCAGGCGCACGGACATGCCGTTCGCCTCCATGAGATAGCCGACCAGGATGAAGAACGGGATGGCGAGCAGCACGAAATTGTCGATGCCGCGCGCCATCTGCTGCGCGAAGATCACGCCGGGCAGCGTGCCCTCGATCCAGATGAACAGGAGCGCGGCGAGCGCCAGGGCGAAGCCGATCGGCAGGCCGCCGCCGAGCGTGACGACGAAGCCCAGGAACATCAGCGTGCCGGAAGAGGGGACCGTATCCGGCGAGAGCGCGTCCCAGCCGAGATAGAGTGCCGCGACCACGGCCAGGATCGCGCAGCCGATCGCCATGTCGGCCATCGGCCGGCGCCGGAACAGGTCGAGCGCGAACAGCGTCATGAAGATGGCGCCGACGCTCATCGGGTAGAAGGTGAGTTCGAGCGGCAGGCCCGAACCGGTCGTCTGCCCCGTGGTGAAGGCGCCGAGCCGCACCGCATCGACCGCGACCGCGGCCGACACGACGACGACGAGCAGCACGCCGACCGCGTCGACGAGCCGGCGCGGATAGGGCGGCAGCCGGTCGACGAAGAAGGCGACGCCGGGGTTCTCGGCGCGGGCGAGCGCGCTCGCCGCCCCGAAGAAGCTCGACCCCACCATCAGCCCGCGGGCCACGTCGTCGGCCCATTCGACCGGCGCGTTGAATACGGAGCGCAACAGGACCGACGCGCAGACCACGACCAGGTCCGCGGCCAGCATGAGTGCTGCGACCGCATCGGTGATCGCCACCAGCGGGGCTGCGAGCGAGACGCTGCGTGCGGCCATCCTGGGGGCGGAGATCGACATTCAGGCCTGGGTCGCGCGGATGGCATCCACGACCGGCTTCGCCTCGGGATGCGCCTTCACGAAGCTCTCGGTCTGCGGCAGCACGCGCTTGCGGAACGGTTCCTTGTCGCAATGGATGACCGTGACGCCCTTGTCGGCGAGGACCTGCAGCGCCTCCTTCTCGACCGCGAGGCCGTGGGCCCGCGTGTCGGCCGCCGCCTTGGCTGCGGCATCCAGCAGGCCGTCGCGCAGTTTCGGATCCATGCGCTTGAAGGTCGCATCGCTGAAATAGATCGCGAGCGGCGAGAAATTATGCTCGGTCAGGCTATAGGACTTCGCCGCCTCGAAGAACTTGCTGGCGAGGATGGTCGGCGGATCATGCTCGAGGCCGTCGAGCACGCCCGCCTGCAGCGCGGTATAGACCTCGCCGAAAGCCAGCGGGGTCGCGGCGGCCCCCATCAGGCGCAGGCATTCGGTGATGATCGGGTTGGGCAGGGTGCGGATCTTGAGGCCGGCCAGGTCCTCGGGCGTGTTCACCGCCTTCTTGGCCAGCACGCTGCGCGCGCCGAAATTATAGGCCCAGCCGAGGATGCGGATATTCGCGTCCTTCAAGAGCGCCGCCTCGATCGGCTTGGCCGCCCCGCCGTCGAACGCCTTGGTCTGCTGCGGGAAGCTCGAGAACAGGTAGCCGAGGTCGAACGTGCCGACGAGCGGCACCAGGTTGGCCGAGATCGACGAGCCGGAAACCATGAGGTCGATGACGCCAAGCTTGACCGAATTGATGACGTCGATTTCCTGGCCGAGTTGGTTGTCGGGAAAGAATGCGACCTCGATCTGCCCGTCCAGCCCGCCCGCCTTCAGGTTCTTGACCAGATTGTCGTAGTAGACCCGGCCGTTGGCGTATTTCGGGTCGTTGGCCTGGGACGATGAAAGCTTGAGCTTCAGGGTGGCGGCCCGGGCGCGGCCGATGAGTGCCGGGGCGACGAGCGCGCCCGCCGACAATGTGGCCGAGGTCTTCAGCAAAGTACGGCGACTGAGCATCTGAGACGTCATGGGCTTCCTCCGCTCGGAGCAGGTCTAGCGCCCGCTTCTCTGAGATTGATGCCAAGCATCTGCCCATAATGTGTGACTAGATTTGTCTGACGAGCAAGCCGGTCGGCACCGGCACCTTCAGCCAGTTCGCCTGCGGTCGTCGCCCTCTCCCGCGTGCGGGAGAGGGGCTGGGCGTGGTGTCAGAACTGCTCGGGGTCGAACGCCACGACCGTGGCGCCGCCGCCGATGGCGCTCAGTTGCGCCGCCGCGGGGGTGAGGAACTGTTCGGCGAAGAAGCGCGCCGTCATCAGCTTCGCTTCGTTGAAGCCGGCATCGCCGGCGCCGCGGGCGAGTTGCGACTGGGCGGCCAGCGCCTGGCGGCCGAGGAGCCAGCCGCCGGCGACCGTCGCGAACAGGTTGAGGTACGGCACCGAGCCCGCGGCCGCGCGTGCCGGGTCGGCCGCGAAGCTCTCGACCAGCAGCTTCGTCGCCTGCTCGGCCGCATCCAGGCCGGTGGCGAGGCTCCGGCGCAGCACCGCCAGATCGTCGCCCGCCTGCTCGGCGAGCGGCGCGTCCAGTTCGCGCATGGTCGCGATGAAGGCGGCGGCGGCAGCGCCCTGGTCGCGCATCAGCTTGCGGCCCAAGAGATCCATCGCCTGGATGCCGTTGGTGCCCTCGTAGATCGGCAGGATGCGCGCGTCGCGGAAATGCTGGGCGACGCCGGTTTCCTCGATGAAGCCCATGCCGCCATAGACCTGGACCGCGAGCGAGCTGTTCTCGACGCCGAGATCGGTCGACCAGGCCTTGACCAGCGGGATCAGCAGATCGACCAGCAGCTGGGCCTTGGTGCGGTCCGGCTCGTCCGGCAGATGGCGGGCGCGGTCGATCTGGCCGGCGGTGAAATAGGCCAAGGCACGCGCCGCCTCGGTGCGCGACTTGATCGCCAGCAGCATGCGCTTGACGTCGGGGTGATAGAGGATCGGCAGCGGCGTCTCACTCTTGCCGCCGGTCATGGTGCGGCCTTGGACGCGCACCCGGGCATAGTCGCGCGCCTGCTGGTAGGCGCGCTCCGAGATGGCGACGCCCTGCAGGCCGACATTGAGGCGCGCATTGTTCATCATCGTGAACATGCACTCCATGCCCTTGTTCTCTTCGCCGATCAGGTAGCCGATGGCGCCCTCATTGTCGCCATAGGCCAAGACGGCGGTCGGGCTGCCGTGGATGCCCAGCTTGTGTTCCAGGCTGACGCAGCGCACGTCGTTGCGCTCGCCCAGGCTGCCGTCCTCCTTGACCAGGAATTTCGGCACCAGGAACAGCGAGATGCCGCGGGTGCCGGCCGGCCCGTCCGGCAGGCGGGCCAGAACCAGATGGACCAGGTTCTCGGCCATATCGTGCTCACCATAGGTGATGAAGATCTTCTGGCCGGTGATGCGGTAATGGTCACCCTCCCGGACCGCCTTGGTCCGGAGCGCGCCGACGTCGGAGCCGGCCTGCGGCTCGGTCAGGTTCATGGTCCCGGTCCATTCGCCCGAGACCAGCTTCGGCAGATAGGTCTCCTGCAATTCGCGGGTGCCGTGGCGCAGCAGTGCCTCGATCGCGCCGATGGTCAGGAGCGGGCAGAGCGCGAACGACATGTTGGCGGAATTCCACATCTCGCTGACCGCGAGCGCCACCACGGCCGGCAGGCCCTGGCCGCCGAATTCCTCCTCGAACGGCAGGCTGTTCCAGCCGCCCTCGACATAGGTGCGATAGGCCTCCTTGAAGCCCTTGGGCGTGCGCACGACGCCGTTCTCGACGACGCTGCCCTCGATGTCCCCCGACCGATTGATCGGCGCCAGCACGTCGCGGGCGAGTTTCGCCGCCTCTTCCAGCACCGCGGCGACCGTCTCCGGATCGGCGCCGGCGCAGCCGGGCAGCGCCGAGAGCGCTTCGAGTTCGGCCGCGTGTTCGAGGGCGAATTGCATGTCGGCGAGCGGGGGATTGTACGGGATCATGTCTGTCAGCCTTGCTTGAGGGCGTTGAAGGCCGCTTCTGCGACGACCTTGCCGGGGTTCATGATGTGCTGCGGATCGAGCGCCTGCTTGACGCGGGCCATGAGCTCGAGCTCGAGCGGCGCCTTGTAGTGCGTCAGCTCCTCGCGCTTCAGCCGGCCGATGCCGTGCTCGGCGCTGATCGAGCCGTTGAGCCGGGCGACGATGCCGTGGACGATGTCGTTGAATTCCTCCCAGCGCGCGAGGAACGCATCCTTGTCGGCACCGATCGGCTGGCTCAGGTTGAAATGGATGTTGCCATCGCCGCAGTGGCCGAAGGCGACCGGGCGAATGCCGGGCAGACGTTCGACGACGGCGGCGGTCGCCGTCTTCAGGAATTCGGCAACGGAGGCGACCGGCACGGCGATGTCGTGCTTGATCGAGCCGCCTTCGAAGCGCTGGCCCTCGACCATGCCCTCGCGGATGCGCCAGAACGCGTCGCGCTGGGCAGCACTGGCCGCGATGGTGCCGTCGATGACCGTGCCGGTTTCGAGCGCTTCCTCGAGCAGCCCTTCGAGCGTGGCCGCGACATCGCCATGGGGGCTGGCGGTCGAAACCTCCATCAGCACGTAGGTCTCGTAAGGCTGCTCCAGCGGATCGGTCACGCCGTTGACGTGGGCCATGGCCATGTCGAGGCCGATGCGCGGGATAAGCTCGAACGCGGTCAGTTGGTCGCCGGTCGCGGCGCGGGCCTGGCCGAACAGGCGCATGACCGCATCGACGTCCGGCAAGGCGACGAAGGCGGTCGCCGTCGCATGGGGCTTGGGATAGAGCCGCAGGGTCGCCGCCGTGATGATGCCGAGCGTGCCCTCGGCGCCGACGAACAGCTGCTTCAGGTCATAGCCGGTATTGTCCTTGCGGAGCGTGCGCAGGCCGTTCCAGATCCGGCCGTCCGGCAGCACGACCTCGAGGCCGAGCGTCAGCTCGCGGGTGTTGCCGTAGCGCAAGACCTGCACGCCGCCGGCATTGGTCGAGAGATTGCCGCCGATCTGGCAAGTGCCTTCGGCACCGAGGCTCAAGGGGAACAGCCGGTCATGCTCGGCAGCGATGCGCTGGATCTCTGCCAAGATGACGCCGGCCTCAACCGTGATGGTGAAGTTGGCCGGATCGATCGCGCGCACCTTGTTCATGCGGCCCAGCGCCAGCACGATGTTGTGCCCGTCCTCGTCCGGCACGCCGCCGCCGCACAGGCCGGTATTGCCGCCCTGGGGCACGATCGGCAGGCGCGCCTGGGCGCACAGCCTGACGACCTCGCCGACCTCTTGGGTGTTGGCCGGCCGCACGACGAGGGCGGTCTTGCCGCGATAGAGGCCGCGCCATTCGAGCTCGTAGGGCTCGATGTCGGCCCGGTCGCCCAGCCAGCCTTGCGGTCCGACCACCTGCTTGATCCGGTCGAGAACCTGCTCGGCCATGCCCGTCTCCTCACGCATCGTCATTCCCCAGGCTAGCGCGGCGCGGCCGCACGGCGCAGCCGATCGTTGATCGCGGCCCCCAGGCCATCCTCGGGGATCGGCATGATCGCGATCCCTGTGAACCCGGGCCGGTCGAGCGCGCGCAGGCTGGCGAAGAGGTGCTGCGCCGCCTCGGCGGTATCGCCATGGGCCGAAAGCTGCAGGTCGGGCGCGCGCACGCCCGGCGGCGGCGGACCGAAACCCAGGAACGCCTCGCCCGGGCGCGGATCGAGCGCGTCGAGCCGCACCGGCAGTCCCGGCGCGTAATGGCTGGTCATCATGCCCGGCCCCGGGCGGGCGACGCCGTCGGCGATCGGCTGGGCCCGTTCGATCGGGCCCAGCGCCGCTTCGAGCGCGGCCTGGGCGATGCCGCCGGGACGCAGCAGGCGCGCCGGCTCCCCGGTCAGGTCGAGCACGGTCGATTCGAGTCCGACGCGGCAGGGGCCGCCATCGAGGATCAGGCTGACCCGGTCGCCGAGCTCGTCGCGCACGTGAGCCGCGGTCGTCGGGCTGACGCGGCCCGAGCGGTTGGCGCTCGGCGCCGCGATCGGCCGGCCGACCGCGCGCAGCAGCTGGCGGGCGAGCGGGTGGGCCGGAATGCGCACTGCCAGACTATCGAGCCCGGAACTCGCCAGGAGGCTGACCCGGCAACCCGGCTGGCGGGGCAGCACCAAGGTGAGCGCCCCCGGCCAGAACAGGTCGGCAAGCCGCCTGGCCCGGTCGTCGAACACGACGTGGCTGCGGACCGCCGCCATGTCGGGCAGGTGGATGATCAGCGGATTGAAGCGCGGCCGTTCCTTGGCGGCGAAGATGCGGGTGACCGAGAGATCGCTGGTCGCATCGCCGCCCAGGCCGTACACCGTCTCGGTCGGAAACGCGACCAGCCGGCCGTTCTTCAGATGCTCGACCGCCTCGTCGATGGCGGACGGCTCGATCGCTTCGGGATCTTCAGCGGACATGGTCGGCGGCGAGGCGACGGATGAACGGCATGGGACTGCGATCTCGGATCGGAACGGGATCCGGAGTTTGCCCCGGTCCGGCGTCAGGCTCAAAGAATTCTTTACTACCGCCGGGCGAGGGTAGGGCGTCCGAGAGGAGAGGATGGTACGCATGTCCGAGTTGGGTATCACCGCGGAAGAGGCGATCGATCTCGCGATCGAGGTCTGGCGCGGGTTTCTGGGCGTCGACCTGATCCCGCGATTCGGGGAACCGGCCGACCTGGCATCGGACACGTCGGTGTCGGGCTGCGTGACGATCAAGGGCTCGTGGTACGGCGGCATCATCGTCACTTTGCCGGTCGGGCTCGGCATCACCGTCACCCGTTCCGCCCTGGCGCTCGACGATCCGCAGCCGGAGGATGTCGGGGATGTGGTCGGCGAGCTTGCGAACATGATGGCCGGCCGGTTGAAGCATCAACTACCGCCGGACACGCAGATGTCGCTGCCGATGGTCGCGACCGGCGATCACTTCCATCTCTCCATCCCCGGCGCGCGGGTCGCGCTGGAACTGGACTTCGCGGTCGAGGAAACGCCGCTCAGAATCCGCATCATCAAAGTCGAAGAACCTTGATGCGACGAGGTGCGGCATCCGGATCCGGGGCCGCATTGACTAATCATGGGTTGGCTGATGATGGCCGCCCTCCTAATGATCCCCCCGAGTTCCCGGTTGCCTCGATCGAGGGGCCGGATCGGTTCAAGGGCCCTCGTGCGGCCGCAGGAGTTTGATCGTGTCGGGCTTTACCGTTCTGATCGTCGATGATTCGCGCAGCGTTCGGACGCTCATCAAAAACGCGCTGGGCACCCTGCCGCGCGGGGTCCAGATCGTCGAGGCGGGCGACGGCGATAGCGCCGTGCAGCTCTACAAGCAGCATCTGGCCGATCTCGTCCTCATGGACATCACCATGCCGGGCCTCAACGGCATCGAGGCCCTGGCGGCGATCAAGGCCTTCGACCGGGACGCCCATGTCGTCATGCTGACGGCCGAAAGCTCGCTCGACACGGTGGTGAAGGCCAAGGAGCTGAAGGCTGATGGCTTCATTGCCAAGCCGTTCGAGGCCGGCCGGATCACGCGGCTGGTGACCGAGCGCATGGCCCAGCTGCCGAAGCCGATCCATGTGCTGCTGGCCGATGACGCCCGCTCAATCCGGTCGATCGTGCGGCGTTCGCTCACCAGCCTGCCGCATGTCTTCCGCATTCGCGAGGCCGAGGACGGCGCCCAGGCGGCGGCGCTGGCCGAGGCGCGCCCCGCCGATCTGGTGTTCCTCGACATCCATATGCCGAATCAGACCGGCATGGAGGCCTTGATCCGCATCCGCAAGCTGTCGGCCGCGACGCATATCACCATGCTGACCTCGGACGCTTCGGCGGCCGCAGTGTCGGAAGCGAAGGCGCTGGGCGCCAACGATTATATCCTGAAGCCGTTTTCGGCCGATCAACTGGCCGCGGTCGTCGAGCGTTTCGTGGCGGCCCGAGGTTGACCGCACGCACGGCCACCGAGAGCGAGGAACCGATTGCTCGCGCGCGCCGTTGACTAAGCCGGGCAAATACATCAACTTGTAGTGGATTTGCCTTGGTTGTCCGCTGTGGGGCCGACATCGGCCTCGAAGGGAGGCATGTCGACAGATGGCACGCATCTTGGTCATCGACGACGATCCGACCATCCGCGCGCTCGTCGCAGGACTCCTCGAACAGAGCGGTCATTCGGCCGTCCAGGCCAGGGACGGTCGGGCCGGGGTGGCGCTCTTCTCGAAAGAGGACTTCGACCTGGTCGTGACCGACATCGTGATGCCGGAGCAGGAAGGCATCGAGACGATCGGCGCCATCCGCCGGTTGAACCGCACCATGCCGATCCTCGCAATCTCTGGCAGTGCCACGATCGGCGGCTCGGGAGATTATCTACGAGCGGCTGCGGCACTGGGGGCGACGGCGACCCTGCAGAAGCCCCTTGCCCCGGATCGGTTCATCGAAATGATCGATCGGCTACTGGGCGGATCGCCCGGCTGAAGCCTTGGGCTGCGACGGAAGCGGTTCTGTCGCCGGCCCCGAGCCTGTATATGACGGGCATGATGCCGCCCGCCGATGCTTCTTCCGACCAATTGACCGGTTATCTCGCCGCCGAGGGCTTCCTCGAGCCGCTGCTCGAAGAGCTCGGCCCCGGGGTCGAGGTCCATGACCGCCTGGTGCTGGCTCCCGGCCCGGCGCGCCCGGCCGCCTGGGCCCAGAATATCTGGCCGGATGTCGAGCGGATCCCGATCGCCTCGATCAAGGATGGCGCCCGTGCGCTGAAGTCCCGCCAACGTAATTGGGGACTGTGGCCGCTCGCGCATTTCCGGCGCGCGCAATTAATCCAGGATCTGCTGCCCCATGTCGGGGTCAAGCCGCTCGTGTTTCCGACACCGGTCCCGGCGGCACCTTTCGGATCCTGGACGCTGATCGAGCCCGATCTGATCCTGGCTTCGGCCCATTCGTCGAGCCCGTTCCGCCATGGCGAGGCCCGCTTCGTCGAGGATCGCGAGGCGCCGCCCAATCGGGCCTATCTGAAGCTCTGGGAGGCCTTGACCGTGGCGCGGCGCTATCCGGGCCCGGGCGACCGCTGCCTCGATCTCGGCGCCAGCCCCGGCGGCTGGACCTGGGTGCTGCAGCAGTTGGGCGCCGAGGTTCTGAGCATCGACAAGGCGCCGCTCGATCCGGCCATCGCGGCCCTGCCGCGGGTGTCACAGCGCCAGCAGAGCGCCTTCGCACTGAAGCCGGAGGAGGTCGGGCCGATCGATTTCCTATGCAGCGACGTGATCTGCTATCCGGCCCGGTTGCTGCGCCTGGTCGAGACCTGGCTCGCGAGCGGGCTGGTGCGCAACTTCATCTGCACGATCAAGTTTCAGGCCGAGACCGACCACGAGACCGCGCGGGCCTTCGCGGCCATCCCGGGCTCCCGCGTGCAGCATCTCTTCCACAACAAGCATGAATTGACCTGGATCAAGCTCGAAGATTGATCCAGGCGGCCGGAGCCTGGAGTAGAGTTAGGGTGTTGGCACCGGAACACCCCCGCAGCGGGGGAAATGGGAGAGGGCCCGCTCATGAACATTTCCGTGAAGGATCATCTGCATCACCCGGTCGCGCGGCCGAGCGAGAATCTGGAAGAGTTCGTCGGCATCCTGCGTCGCGGCTTCAATTTCTCGGCCGGCAATACTTCGCACTGGAGCTTCGAGGATTGGGAAGCGGCGGTCGATGCGATCGACGATGACGAAGACACCGGCGTCGCCCCCAAGATCGGCCGCGACGTCTTCGATCCGACCCAGGTGCCCGATGACGATGGATCGCGCTTCGAGGGGCATGGCCTCTGGACCCTGCTGGGGCTCGCCTACATGCGCGGCCGCAAGGCGTTCCAGGCCGGTATCTCCAAAACCGCGCGGCCGTTCCGCAGCATGCAGCTGAAGCATATGAACGTACCGACCGGCGTGGGCGACACGCTCGAGATGCAGTTCCGCAACGGTTTCGACGATGCACTGGCCGACGCGGTCATGGGCGGCGACCGCACCCCGAACTGGGTCCGGCATGCCCTCAAGGCGCCCCTGCTCCGCTCGCGCCAAGAGCAACGGTGACTGCGACTCTTCGTTACTTGTTGCCCGGTATCCGCCCGGCCTTGACCTGATTGCGGCCGGCGTCCTTGGCGTCGTAGAGCGCCCGGTCGGCGCGGCGGATGAGGTCGTCGAGCCGTTCGGCCAGCACATAGCCGGCGACGCCGATCGACACTGACATATGGCCGATCGGCTTGCCGGTCGTCGTGTCGCGCAGGCGCTTCTTGCTGACCAGCTCGCGGGTCTTGTCGGCGATCGCCTCCGCTTCGGCGATCGAGACGCCGGGCAGCACGGCGGCGAATTCATCGCCGCCGAAGCGCGCCGCGGTCGATCCCGGCGGCAGGCCCTCCTTGAGGCTCGACGCCACCAGCTGGATGACGGCATCGCCGATCTGATGGCCCCAGGTGTCGTTCAACTGCTTGAAGTTGTCGATGTCCGACAGCAGCAGCGAGAGTTCGGTATCGGTTTCCATCGAGTGCGCGGCGGCCTGGCGCAGTCGCTCCTCGAAGGCGCGGCGATTGTAGAGTCCGGTCAGCGAATCGGTCATGGCCTCGCGCTTGGAGGCTTCGAGCCCCTGGCGCAGCGTGCGAATCTCGGTGGAGCAGCGTTCGATCTCGGCCTCGAGGCGCCGAGTCTTGGCCTCCATATGCCGGGTGGCGAGCACGATCGTGTCGACGATCTTGCGCAATTCGCCGTCGGCCGGCAGCCGGGTTGCGATCTTTTCGAGCGCGGCCGCGAAGCTCGACGTATCCCGGCCGGCATTGGCCAGCATCTGCAGGATGCGCGTCAGCTCGCTGGACAGCTTCTCGCCGGTCTGCCGGACGACCTCGCTCTGGCGCTCGCGGGCGAAGAATTCCTCGTGCAGCGCCTCGATCAGGGCGACCGGAACCGCATGGGGCAGGGCCAAGGCATGGTCGAGTCGCTCGACCAGTTCGGCATCCTGAAGCGAGGCGTAGGCGTACCAGACTTCGTAGATGCGGGGCGTCGCGGGGTGACCATGTCGCGCCATCTGCGCGCGCGCCGTCTCGAAAAACTCCCAAGACCGGTCGGCGTCCGAACTCTCTCTATTCATCAAATCTTCCGTGCATCCCCCGCGAGGTCCCACCCTCATGGAACCACGTCCTCAATGACAGAATGCCATGGCCCGCAGCGTTAGACGATGGGCAAAGCGGTATTGGGCGCCTGCGTGCTCGACGGCCCCGTGTCGTATGCCTTGCGGCAGCGTGGCGCCCATGCCCACTATGTTGCATTGCAGGAGCGGTTCGGAGCGTTGAGACCATGGCGGCACGGGTCATCACGATAGCCCAGCAGAAAGGCGGCGCCGGCAAGACGACGCTCGCGGCCCATCTGGCGCTGGCCTGGCACGACCGGGGCGAGAAGGTCGCGCTGGTCGATATCGATCCGCAGGGGACGCTCAGCCACTGGTTCGCGCTGCGCGAGGCGCAGATGGGCAAGGGCAAGACCGGTGTCGATCTGACGCAGATCACCGGCTGGCGCGCCGGCGCCGAGATCGATCGGCTGAAGCGCGACTATTCCCTGGTCGTCGTCGACAGCCCGCCCCATGCCCAGACCGACGCCAAGATCGCCGTGCGCGCCGCCAACCTGGTGGTGATCCCGGTCCAGCCGAGCCCGCTCGACGTCTGGGCGACTCGGCCGACCGTCGAGCTCGCCACCGCGGAAAAGGTCCGGGTGCTGCTGGTGATGAACCGCGTGCCGTCGCGCAGTCTCTTGACCGGGGACATGGTCGCAGCGCTGGGCGAGATCAATGCGGAGCTGGCGACCGCCCGGCTCGGCAATCGCGGCAGCCTGGCCATGAGCATGGCGGCCGGCCTCGGCGTCGCCGAGCATGCGCCGGGGACGATCGCGGCGCGTGAAGTCGCGAAGGTCGCCCGCGAAGTACTGAGCCGGATCGGCGAGTAGCTACCGCCCCTCGGCGATGAAGCCTGGATTGAGAAAACCCGGTTTGCCATAGAGGAACGGCGTGCCGTCGAGCCGGGTCATGCGGCCGCCGGCGGCCTCGAGCACGGCCTGGCCGGCGGCCGTGTCCCATTCCATCGTCGGCCCGAGGCGCGGATAGAGATCGGCGGCACCCTCGGCGACCAGACAGAACTTGAGGGCGCTGCCAGCGCTCGTGCGGCCGGCGACTCTTCGGGCCTCGAGCAGGCGATCGAGCTCGGCGTTCGAGGCGTGCGAGCGGCTCGCGACCACGGTGGCGCCGTCGGCCGGGCAGGCGCGCGCGCCGATCGGCACCTGCCGCCCGGTCTCGTCCCGGCGATGGGCGGTCCCGGGGCCGGCGGCGGCGTATATCAGGCCCTGGACCGGAATGCCGACCACGCCCAGGACCGGGCGGCCTCGCTCGATCAGCGCGATGTTCACGGTGAATTCGCCGTTGCGCCTGATGAACTCCTTGGTGCCGTCGAGCGGATCGACCAGCCAGAACCGGTCGGCGGCGGCGGCGGGCAGCCCCTCGGCCTCGGCGCGCTCCTCCGAGATGATCGGGATGTCGGGCGTGGCAGCGGCGAGGCGGCGTAGGATGACCGCCTCGGCCCGGCCGTCGGCGAGCGTCACCGGCGACAGGTCGCGTTTCTGGTCGACGGCGATCTCGCCGGCGTAGACGTCGAGGATTTCGCGGCCGGCTTCGATCGCGGCCTCGATTGCGGCTGCGAGCAGCGGCTTCAAATCGGAATTGTTCATCTATCTCTATTCTGCGGCTTTGGCGGTGCTGGCGGCCTGGATTGCCTGCCATAGGCTGAGCGGCGTCGCCGGCATGTCGACATGGTCGATGCCGAGCGGCGCCAGGGCGTCGACGACGGCGTTGATGAAGGCCGGCGGTGCACCGATGGCGCCGGCCTCGCCGGCACCCTTGATGCCGAGCAGGTTCGTCTTGCACGGCACGACGTTGAAGGAGAATTCGATGTCGGGCAGGTGGACGGCCCGCGGCATGGCGTAATCCATGAACGAGCCGGTGACGAGCTGGCCCGAATCCGGATCATAGACGACGCCTTCCAGCATCGCCTGGCCGACACCCTGGCCGACGCCGCCATGGACCTGGCCCTCGAGCAGCAGCGGGTTCACCACGTTGCCGAAATCATCGACGACGACGTAGCGCAGGATCTCGGTCACGCCGGTCTCCGGATCGACCTCGACTTCGACCGCGTGGGTGCCGTTCGGGAAGGTCCCGGCCGGCGGCGTCCAGCGTGCGGTCTCGTCGAAGCCGCCCTCCGTGCCGGGCGGCATCTTGCCGTTGAACGCCGATTTGACGACCGAGATCAGGTCGATGCGCCGGTCGGTGCCGGCAATGGTGAAGTTGCCGTCTTTGAACTCGATATCCGCCTCGGCGGCCTCGAGCTGGTGGGCCGCGATCTTGCGGCCGCGCTCGATTATCTTCTCGACGGCCTTGGCCGTTGCGGCACCGCCGACCGGTAGCGAGCGCGAGCCGCCGGTGCCGCGGCCGAACGAGACCGTGTCGGTATCGCCCTGGACCACGCGCACCTGCTCGAACGGGATGCCGAGCCCGCCGGCTACGATCTGGGCATAGGCGGTCTGATGGCCCTGGCCCGAGGATTGGCTGCCGATCAGCAGGGTGACGCCGCCCGACGGGTCGAAGCGCAGCTCCGCCATCTCGTCGGAGCCGCCGCCGCACTGCTCGATGTAGCAGGCGATGCCGAGGCCGCGCAGCTTGCCGCGCTTGGCCGACTCGGCCTTGCGCGCCGCGAGCCCGGCCTGGTCGATGTTCTTCAGCGCATCTTCCATGTTGCGGGCGAAATCGCCGCTGTCGTAGGTCAGGCCGCCGGCGGTGCGGAACGGCATCTGTTCCGGCGTGATGAAGTTGCGCCGGCGCAGCTCCTCGGGCGCGATGCCGAGCTCGCGCGCCGCCTTGTCGACCAGCCGCTCTACCACATAGGCCGCCTCCGGACGGCCGGCGCCGCGATAGGCATCAACCGGCGTCGTGTGGGTGAACACGCCCTTGACCCGGACATAGAGCGCCGGGCTCGCGTAGACACCGGCCAGCATGCCGGAGCCGGCGGCGGTCGGGATGAACGGCCCGTAGTTCGACAGATAGGCGCCGAGATTGGCGGTCGTCTCGAAGCGCCAGGCGAGGAACTTGCCGTCCTCGTCCATGGCCACTTCGGCATGGGTCACGTGATCGCGGCCGTGGGTGTCGGACAGGAACGACTCGCCGCGCTCGCCCGACCATTTGACCGGCACGCCCAGCTTCTTCGACGCCCAGAGCACCAGTACCTGCTCGGGATAAAGGAACAGCTTCATGCCGAAGCCGCCGCCGACGTCGGGCGTGACCACGCGGATCTTCGCTTCCGGCGCGTTCAGCACCTTGCCCGACAGCAGCTTGCGCAGCGTGTGGGAGCCCTGGCTTGAGGTGTAGAGCGTGTAGCGATCCTCGCCCTTGTCGTAATGACCGAGCGCGTTGCGCGGCTCCATCGAGGCCACGATGATGCGGTTGTTGACCAGGTCGATCTTGGCAATGCGCTTCGCCGCGGCGAAGCCGGCCTCCGTCGCCGCCTTGTCGCCCATGTGCCAGTCGAAGCAGAGATTGTTCGGAATATCGTCCCAAACCAGCGGCTTGCCCGGCTCCAGCGCGGAACCGGTGTCGGCGATGGCCGGCAGCATGTCGTAATCGACCTCGACCAGTTCGGCCGCGTCGCGGGCCTCGGCGGCGCTCGAGGCTACGATCAGCGCCACCTGGTCGCCGACATGGCGGACCCGGTCGGTCACCAGCGCCGGATGGGGCGGGTATTTGCCGGGCGTGCCGTCGATGTTGGTGATGGGGGCGGTGCAGGGGATCGGGCCGATGCCGTCGGCTTCGAGATCCTTGCCGGTTAGCACGCCGATCACGCCCGGTGCGGCAAGCGCCGCGCTGACGTCGATCCGGGTGATCCGGGCCGAGGCGTGGGGCGAGCGCAGCAGATAGGCATAGGCCTGGTGCGGCAGGTTGATGTCGTCGGTATAGCGGCCGTGGCCGGTGATGAAACGCTGGTCCTCGGAGCGCCGCACCGACTGCCCCATGCCGAACTGACCCATGACGTCCCCGCCTCCAATTTCATGCTTAGCATGCTTAACATAGGCGGCGCGGATCGTCGGTGCCACCTCCACGTGCCGGCAGGGACGAGAAGAATCAGGGGAGATCAGGGCGCGCGTTGGGCGGCGGCCATTCGTTCCCGCCACTTGTTCCGCAGACGGGCGATCGGCGTCCAGCCGGCGATGTCCCGCCGCATGCGCTCGCCCATCTGCCAGAGCGCGGTGCTCTTGATCGCTCCATAGATCCGGTTGCGCGTCAGGCGGACCCAATCGTCGACGCGCCGGAACCAGGCGAGCCGCGACAGGCTGGGGTGGCAGATCGACAGGATCCGGCCGACCACGGCGGTGGCGAACAGCTTGGCGCCGACCAGCACGCCCAGTCCCAGCCAATAATGGTGGCGATGGAACAGCAGGATCACCAGCAGCTTCTCGGGCACGATCAGCGCCGCGGGCGGTAGGAACAGGGCGAGCGCGCCATAGGGCGGCAGGCCGGCGGCCCAGGCCTCCGCCCGTGCGATCGGCGGCCAGGCCGCGAGGCGGCCCAGCAACCGGCCGAGCCGGCGGATCAGCAGATCCTCGATCAGGAAGAGGACGACCGCGAGCGGGGTCACGAGGCGCAGCAGGAGATCGCGCAGGAACGTAAGTAAGGACATGGGTTCCCGAGAGGGTGGATCGATGGGCTGTCGCGGCCTCGCCACGACAAATCGTCACGCAGGCCCCGCAGCGCAAGGGCCGTGAGCGAAAAGCAAAACGCCGCGGGATCGAAATCCCGCGGCGTCCGCATTCGCTTCGGAGCGGACCGTTCCTCGATCGAAACGGTCCGTTCCTCAGGTTGGCTTCAGCGACTGGCTTCTGATTAGAAGTCCATGCCGCCCATGCCGCCCATGTCGCCGCCCGGCATCGGCGGGGCCTTCTTCTCAGGCTTGTCGCCGATCATCGCCTCGGTGGTGATGAGCAGGCCGGCGACCGAGGCCGCGTCCTGGAGGGCGATGCGCACGACCTTGGTCGGATCGATGATGCCGGCCTTGATCATGTCGGTGAACTCGCCCTTCTGGGCGTCGTAGCCCCAGTTCACGTCCTTCGAGTCGAGCAGCTTGCCGATGACGATCGAGCCGTCAACGCCCGAGTTCTCGGCGATCTGGCGAGCCGGCGCCTGCAGCGCCTTCTTGACCAGGTTGATGCCGACCTGCTGGTCGTTGTTGGCGGGCTTCAGGTTGTCGATGGCACGCGCGGCGTAAACCAGCGTGACGCCACCGCCCGGAACGACGCCTTCCTCGACCGCGGCGCGGGTCGCGTGCATCGCGTCGTCAACGCGATCCTTGCGCTCCTTCACCTCGACCTCGGTGGCACCGCCGACGCGGATGACCGCGACGCCGCCCGCGAGCTTGGCCAGGCGCTCCTGGAGCTTCTCGCGGTCGTAGTCCGACGTGGTCTCTTCGATCTGCGCGCGGATCTGGCCGGTGCGGGCCTCGATGTCGGCCTTGGCGCCGGCGCCGTCGACGATCGTCGTGTCTTCCTTGGTGATCGTGACCTTCTTGGCCTTGCCGAGCATCTCGAGCGTGACGTTCTCGAGCTTGATGCCCAGGTCTTCGCTGATCAGCTGACCGTTGGTCAGGATCGCGATGTCCTCGAGCATCGCCTTGCGGCGATCGCCGAAGCCCGGCGCCTTGACGGCGGCGATCTTCAGGCCGCCGCGCAGCTTGTTGACGACGAGCGTGGCGAGCGCCTCGCCCTCAACGTCCTCGGCGATGATCAGCAGCGGGCGACCCGACTGCACGACTGCCTCGAGCACCGGCAGCAGAGCCTGCAGGCCCGACAGCTTCTTCTCGTGGATGAGGATGTAGGGGTTCTCGAGCTCGGCGACCATCTTCTCGGCGTTGGTCACGAAGTACGGCGACAGGTAGCCGCGGTCGAACTGCATGCCCTCGACGACGTCGAGTTCGGTCTCGAGGCTCTTCGCCTCTTCGACGGTGATCACGCCCTCGTTGCCGACTTTCTGCATGGCGCGAGCGATGATGTCGCCGATTTCCTTCTCGCCATTGGCCGAGATCGTGCCGACCTGGGCGATCTCTTCGTTGGTCGAGACCTTCTTGGTGCGGCTCTTGACGTCGGCGATGACGGCCTCGACGGCCATGTCGATGCCGCGCTTCAGGTCCATCGGGTTCAGGCCGGCGGCAACCGCCTTGGCGCCTTCCTTGACGATCGCCTGGGTGAGGACGGTCGCGGTGGTCGTGCCGTCGCCGGCGAGGTCGTTGGTCTTGGAAGCGACCTCACGGACCATCTGCGCGCCCATGTTCTCGAACTTGTCCGAGAGCTCGATTTCCTTGGCGACGGTGACGCCGTCCTTGGTGATGCGCGGGGCGCCGAACGACTTGTCGATGACGACGTTGCGGCCCTTCGGGCCGAGCGTCACCTTGACGGCATTGGCGAGGATGTCGACGCCGCGCAGCATCTTGTCGCGCGCGTCGGTTCCGAATTTAACTTCTTTGGCAGCCATTTATCGATTCCTTGAATAGAGTTTTCGGGACAAAGGGTGGTTCGACAGCCTTAGGCCGCGATCACGCCCACGATGTCCGACTCCTTCATGACGAGATAATCGACGTCGTCGATCTTGATCTCGGTGCCCGACCACTTGCCGAACAGGACACGGTCGCCGACCTTGACGTCGAGAGCATGGATCTTGCCCGCTTCGTCCCGGGCGCCCGGGCCGACGGCGATCACTTCACCCTCTTGCGGCTTTTCCTTGGCCGTGTCGGGGATGATGATGCCGCCCTTGGACTTGCCTTCCTGCTCGATACGCTTCACCACGACGCGGTCGTGCAGCGGACGGAATTTCATGGGTCGCTCCTCGGAAAGCTTATAGATAGAACTCGACGGAGCGCACTGTTAGCACTCTCCCCCGATGAGTGCTAGGCAAATACGGATCGGCCTCCGTCCTGTCAAGCCGGAGGCCGATCGAATTTCCATGAAGGTGGGGCGCCGGCTCCAGAACATCGCAAGCCGCGCCATCGTGTTCTATAGCGCGGCCGTGTGACGCTTTTGAGGTTTCTGCACGGACAGTTCGGCGGCGCTCTGCTCAGATGTTGCCGGGCCGCTGCTTCAGCAGGTCGCGGATCTCCGCCAGCAGCACTTCGCTCTTGGTCGGCGGCGGCGGGCCGGCATCTTCCTTGGGACCGGCCAGCTTGTTGATCTGGCGGACCAGCAGGAACACGGCGAAGGCGACGATCACGAACTTGATGATCGAGTTCAGGAACAGGCCGTAGTTGATCGTGACGTCGCCGGCCGCCTTGGCCGCGGCGAGCGTGTCATGGCCGCCGCCCTTGATCGTTACAAAGAAATCTGAGAAATCGATGCCGCCGATGATCAGGCCCAGTGGCGGCATCAGCAGATCGTTGACCAGGGAACTGACGATTGCGGTGAAGGCCGTGCCGATGATGATGCCGACGGCAAGGTCGATCACATTGCCTCGCATGGCGAATTTTTTGAATTCGTTCAGCATGCCGCGCTCCCCTTTTCCGGTTGTTGGTCTTCACTCGATCACGAACGTCTGACGCAAGCGGGCTATTCCAGAAGCGGGGTCGGGCGTTCGGCGCGCCGCAACTGGGCCACCAAGCGCCGGATCCGGTCGAGATGAGGGTTGATCGACAGGGCCGCCTCGAACGCGATAAGCGCGCCCTCCGGCTCGTCGGCCTGCAGCAGGATCTGGCCGAGACCCGCCAACGCGCCGTAGTGGCGCGGCTCCAGCACCAGGACCCGTTCGATGTCGGCGATCGACCGGTGATGGTGCCCGACCATGAACAGGACCGTCGCCCGCCGGTTCCAGGCCTCGGCGAAGCCAGGATCCCGGGCGACGGCCCGGTCGAGGTGATCGAGCGCGGCCGGGATATCGCCCAGCGCCAAGGCCTTCGAGGCCTCGTTCAGCAGCAGGCGCGCCGGGCGGGTGCCGGCATCGGCCCAGCGTTGCCAGATGATCTGGTCGAGCCGATTGGCCTCGATCGCGGAGGCGGTCCGCCGCAATTGCTGAAAGGCCTCGCGCAAGACCGCATCGCGGGCGTCGACCGGCATGCCGCCCGCCAGGCAGCGCACCAGAGTCAGAACGGAGGCGTAGCGATCGTCGATCATCGGCGCCCTTGCGTCTCGGCCGTCGCTCCGATCTTCGGCGCGTCTTCGCCCCGCTGTCCAGAGGCAAGCTGCTGGAAATTCAACGGCCGGCATTTGTTGTTCCGCCTAGATCCCGATTCGTGCGATAAATATTTAAGCGCACTTTTTGCTGCGGATTGTCAGCCAATGTTCAAGCTGGGCGTTTTTGTCTCCGACACCGGACAGCTGCTGGACGTTCGTCCGAGTGAGCTGCGTTGGGTGTTGGATTACCCGCAGGCCGACTTCAATCTCTCGGACTATGCGATCCGAAATCTCGGCTTCGTCTGGTTCAAGCAGGATGGCAGCGGCGCGCACCTGAAGCTGCGGGCCGACCTGTTCACCCGGGCCTGCTTCGAGCGGGTCGTGCGGCTGGTGCTGGAACAGGGGATCGAGCGGCTCATCATCGAGCACGAGGCCGAGGGCGAGCCGGTCGAGGTTCTGCACAACACCAACGACATCATCGCGCGCCTGGATTTCCTGCGCGGATCGGCGCCGGGCGAGAGCCCGCGTGAGAACTACATCATCGAGACGCTGGATCTCGGCCGGCTGCGTCATGTGAAGCGCCGGCGCCTGGCCGAGACCTTCGCCACCTGGGTCCGTGCCCAAGGGCGCCTGCCGCGCGATCTCGACCCGTTGAAGCGCGTGGGCGCGTTCGACGGCGGCCATCTGCTCGTCAGCCTGAAGGGGCGGGACCAGGCGATCATCCAGGCCTGGCCCAGCAACATCATTTGCTACACGCCGTGCGAGAGCGTCGGGCTGATCGGCCGGGATCTCTCCGATCAGCCCGACGGCAAGTTCGGCCAATGGGCGGCCAAGCCCTACTACGAGGTGGTCAACCAGTCGGCGGCCCGGCTCGACCTGGTCGAGGCGGTGATCCGCCCGCCCAATGGGGCGCCGCTCATCTCGCGCTACGAGCGCCTGCTGCTGCCCTGGCGCACCAGTTCCGGCGAGTTCTGGGTCTCCGGCACGTCGCTGACGCGCTCCCGGCGCTTGTTGAGATCGGCCAGATAGACTGAGACGTCGCTCACGATATCGGGCTTATGGCGCCAGGTGAGCAGCAGATCGGTTTCCGGTTTGTAGCTGTCGCGGATCTTGACCCAGGGCTCGCTGCCGGGCAGGCCGTACTGGTTCAGGATGCCATGGTCGACCGGGCCTTGCTCGACGAACGAGATGACGTAATCCGTGTCCCAGCTGGTGTAGGCGAAGGTTCGGGTCATGCGCGGCATGACGCGAGAGATGCCCTTGCCGCGCCAGTCGGGCCGATACCACAGGCCGCCGGAGAGGGCGACCCGGCCGGTGATTTCCGGTGCCTTGGGCGCGGTGATCTCGATTCGTTCGGTCGGGCCCGCCTGCTTGGCCGGATCGCGGTAGAAGAGGCGTAACTGCTCCATTTCGGACTTGAGATTCGTGCCGGTCAGATCGAGCAGGCGCGAGACCTGAGTCGCGACGATTTCGCCCCTGTCGTTGTGGAGTTCGAACATGAAAGCACGGTCTGCGCGAACATCGGCCCGCGCCGGATCGAAGACCGGCATCAGTGGCGCCCAGCTGTCCAAATGCCGGCGATTGATTTCATAGAGTCTGCTCAAGTCATGCGAGACGTATAGTCGCACCCCCATTTCAGTAAGTGCGCGATCTCCTTGTAGAAGAAAGAGACCGATTTCGCGCTTCGGACCGAATTGAACGCGAAGTTCTTCGGTAAAACGGACGGGTTCCGTAATGGTGTCGCGGGGCATGGCAAGATCCTCGACTGCTTGAGGGCAACCGGGAGGATCGTGCGCGCTTGAAATTCCGAGAGTTGTGGCAGTTTGACAACCAAGCAGCGCAGACTGGCCTGGATCTCAATGGGGCATTGGGGGTTTAAGATTCAAAATTCGGCCGCGGTGTCCGCCATCTGCGGCGCCGTCAAAACGAAAAGCGGCCGGATACAGGGACTTAGTCCCCAGCATCGAATGGACTCGGACGGAAGGAGAGGCGAGGATGGTGGGCGCGACAGGATTTGAACCTGTGACCCCTTGCGTGTGAAGCAAGTGCTACTACCGCTGAGCTACGCGCCCATCCTCGCGGCGGTCGCGGGTTTTAGGCGGCTGGCGAGGTTTCTGTCAAGCGTCGATGGCGGGCGCCGCGATGCGGGGCAGGTCCGCAGGCGGGGCATGGGAACGAAGCACCGGAAACTGCTCGAGGAGGCTACCGCATGGGGCTGATGGGGCTGGGGCGAACGGGGGCCAGTTGGCGCGCCGGATTGCTGATGGCGGCGGGCCTTGCCGCCGTGGCCGGCGTGCGGGCTTTCGCCGAGGAACCGGCGCCGCTCGACCTGTCCTATGATCTGAGCCTGGGCGGCATCACCGTCATGAGCTTCGAATTCGATGTGCGGACGACTGCCGATCGCTACGCCGTTGATTTCTCGGGCCGTTCGCGGGGCGTGTTGAGCCTGTTCGGCAGCGGCTATCTGGTTTCCTCGAGCCAGGGGCACCTGCGGCCGGACGGCGCGCCCGTACCCGAGGTTTTCGCCGGTCATTCCGACGGCAACGAGGGCGAGAAGCGCACGCGGATCGAGTTCGGCCAGAACGGGCCGGCGCATTGGACCGCGATTCCGGAACCGGGCAGCGACGGTGAGGAGTTGACGCCGATCCCGCCCGACTCGATCCCCGGGACCAGCGATCTGCTGTCGGGCCTGCTCGGAATGGCTGTCGCGGTCGGGAAGCACGAGAGTTGCGCGTACCAGCTCAAGGTCTTCGACGGCCGCCGGCGGTTCGATCTCGAATTCAGCGATCGCGGCCGCGAGACCGTGGCGCCGGAGGGCGAGGGCTTCTATGCCGGACCGGCGCTGCATTGCCATCTCGATCTCGTGCGGATCGGTGGCTATTCGACCGACCCGTCGAAGCACCTCTCGGACGACGATGCGGAATTCTGGCTGGCGCCGGTGCTGCCGGGCGAGCCGCCGGTGCCGGTCGAAATCACCTTCAAGGGCCGGCTGGGCATGATGCATGCTCGCCTGTCAGAGGCCCGGCATGGCACCGAGGAGCGCCGCGCGCCGCGACCGAGCCCGCAATCGGCCGCGGTCGTCCCGCACATCGATGATCCCCGGTAACGGGTCGGGCCCGCGCTAACCGGCCGCTTCGACCGGGGTTTCCGCCAGATGCTTCAATACCGTCTCGGCCTTGTGCCGAAGATGCGCTTCGAGCAGCTGGGACAAAAGCGGTCCGTCGCGGGCGGCGAGGGCCGCCATGATGCCCTCATGCTCGTCGATCGCCTGGGCCCAGCGCTGGGCGCTCCATTGGCTGGCCAGGAAGCGCGGGCGGCGGATGCGCCCGGCCAGTTGATCATAGGCTTGCGCGAGGAGCGGATTGCCGGCCGCGGCGACGATGCGCCGGTGGATCGCCTGGTTGAGCCGGAAATAGGCGGGCAGGTCGCGGCGGACGTAATGGGCGCGCATCTGCAGATGCATCGCCTGCAGCTCCAGCAGTTCCGCCTCTGAAACCCGGGTGGCGGCGAGCCGGCCGGCCAGGCTCTCGAGCGCGCCCATCAACTCGAACATGTGCCGGATCTCGGCCTCGCTCAGGCTGGCGATCCGGGCGCCGCGGTTCGGGGTCAGCTCGATCAGCCGCTCCGCCGCCAGCACCTTGAGCGCCTCGCGCAACGGGGTGCGCGATACCCCCAGCCATTCCGTCAATTCCCGCTCGCGCAGCCGCGTGCCGGGAGCAAGCTCGCCCTCGATGATCATATCGCGCAGCCGGCCGAGCAGCCCGTCATGGAGCGTCACGGCCTGGTTGTCGATGCGAAGGGGCTCGGGATCCGGGGGCATGGCGTCAATCGTAGCACGCGTCGCACGGCGGTGCAAAATTGCATGCAAACGGGAATCGCTGCTTGCGAGCTATTATTGGGCATGAAACAGTGTTGTTCTAGATTGCATGCAATCGGAACCAATGCCATGACGCTCCATACCGGCCGCCATTTCCTCCAGATCCCTGGTCCGAGCACGGTGCCTGACCGCATCCTGCGCGCCATGGACATGCCGGTGCTCGATCATCGGGGGCCGGAATTCCAGGCGCTTGGCCGCGAAGTGCTGGCCGGCTGTCGTGCGGTGTTCAAGACCTCCGGCCCGGTGGTGATCTACCCGGCCTCCGGCACCGGCGCCTGGGAAGCGGCGATCGTCAACACGCTGTCGCCGGGCGATGCCGTCCTGATGGTCGAGACCGGCCATTTCGCGACGCTGTGGAAGGCGATGGCCGAGAAGCTCGGGATCGAGGTCGAGTTCTTCGCCACCGACTGGCGCCGCGGCGTCGATGCCGCGCAGGTCGAGGCGCGGCTGGCCGAGGACAAGGCCCACCGGTTCAAGGCCGTCATGGTCGTGCACAACGAGACCTCGACCGGCGTTACCAGCGACATCGCGGCGGTGCGCCGGGCGATCGACCGGGCGGCCCATCCGGCGCTGCTGATGGTCGACACCATCTCGTCCCTGGGCTCGGTCGACTATCGGCACGAGGAATGGGGCGTCGACGTCACGGTCTCGGGCTCGCAGAAGGGCCTGATGCTGCCGCCGGGGCTGAGTTTCAACGCGGTCTCCGACAAGGCGCTGGCCGCATCGAAGCAGGGCCGGATGCCGCGCTCCTACTGGCGCTGGGACGAGATGCTGACGCCGAACGCGCAGGGCTTCTTTCCCTATACGCCGGCGACGACCCTGCTTTACGGTCTGCGCGAGGCGCTCCGGATGCTGGACGAGGAGGGGCTCGATCACGTCTTCGCCCGTCACCGGCGCCACGGTGAGGCGACGCGTCGGGCGGTGCGCGCCTGGGGGCTCGAGGTGCTGGCGGTGAACGGGGCCGAGCAGTCGCCGGTCCTGACCGCCGTCCTGATGCCCGACGGCCACGACGCCGACCGGCTGCGCGAGGTCATCCTGGCCAAGCTCGACATGTCGCTCGGTCAAGGGCTCGGCAAGCTCAAGGGCAGGATCTTCCGCATCGGCCATCTGGGCCACTTCAATGACCTGATGCTGGCCGGCACCTTGGCGGGCGTCGAGATGGGCCTGAGCCTCGGCCAGGTGCCGCACCAGGCCGGCGGCGTCGCCGCGGCTCTGGGCTATCTCAAGGAAAGCCTGGCCGAGACCTGAGCCGAGCCAGAACGGACGATAAGAGACAAGCTGAGCCCGAATGGGCGAGCGGGTACGAACGACGAGGGAGGAACGGGGATGGCGGGATCGCGTATCGGCGCCACGCGCGGGGTGTTGGCCCTGCTGTGCCTGATGTACTTCATCACCTATGTCGACCGGGTGAATGTCAGCACCGCAGCGACCGCGTTCAAGACGGAGCTGGGACTGAGCAATACCGAGGTCGGCTTCGTCTTCTCGGCCTTCGCGTATCCATACCTGCTGTTCCAGGTCGCGGGTGGCTGGGTCAGCGACCGGTTCGGCGCGCGGCGCACGCTGACCGTCTGCGCCTTCATCTGGGCGGCTGCGACGATCGCCACCGGCTTCGCCGGCGGCCTCATCAGCCTGGTGGTCGCGCGCTTCTTCCTGGGTTTCGGCGAGGGGGCGACCTTCCCGACCGCGACCCGGGCCATGGCCAATTGGACCGCGCCGTCGGACCGCGGCTGGGCCCAGGGCATCACCCACGCCTTTTCCCGGCTCGGCAACACCATCACCCCGCCGCTCGTGGCCCTGCTCATCAGCCTGACCGACTGGC
Organism: Aliidongia sp.; assembly: GCA_035310205.1. Lineage (GTDB taxonomy): Bacteria > Pseudomonadota > Alphaproteobacteria > ATCC43930 > CGMCC-115725 > Aliidongia. The sequence continues at coordinate 49,375 of DATGEK010000112.1, read as the reverse complement.
GCGGGTCCTTCTTCGTGCTGGGCGCCGTCAGCTTCCTCTGGATCGTCGTGTGGATGATCTATTTCCGCGACGATCCGCGGTCCCATCCGGCGATCACCCAGGCCGAGCTTGACCGGCTGCCGCCCTATGGCGCTGAAAAGCGCATGCCGAAGGTGCCGTGGGGGCCGCTCGTCGCCCGCATGGCACCGGTGACGATCGTCTACTTCTGCTACGGCTGGACGCTCTGGCTGTTCCTTAGCTGGATCCCGTCCTACTTCCTGCATAATTACAATATGAAGTTGTCGAGCTCGGCCCTGTTCGCCGCCAGCGTCTTCGCCGCGGGTGTGCTCGGCGACAGCATGGGCGGCTGGTTCAGCGACCGGCTGCTGCGCCGGACCGGCAGCGTGACGCGGGCCCGGCGTGACATGGTCGTGCTTGGCATGCTGGGGGCGCTCTGCTCGCTGATGCCAATGCTGTTCATCCACGACCTGACCGTCTCGGTCGTCTGCCTCGCCTCCGGCTTCTTCTTCGCCGAGCTGACGATCGGGCCGATGTGGGCGATCCCCATGGACATCGCGCCGGAATATTCCGGCACGGCGAGCGGCATCATGAATACCGGCTCGGCGCTCGCCGCGATCGTCTCGCCGGTCATCGGCGGCCTGATGATCGACGTCACCGGCAACTGGGATCTGCCGTTCCTGTGCTCGATGGTGCTGATGCTGGCGGGGGCGGGCCTGGCCTTCACCATGCACCCCGAACGCCGCTTCACCGTGCCGGCGGCGGCCGGAGGTGCCCCCGCGTCGCTATCTGCGCGTTAGAAGGCGACCTCGGCCGCCGGCACTTATCAAGCGGAAGGCCCGACCGGCACCGTGCCCTTGATCGTGGTGCGATAAAGCGTCCGCGCCAGGTCGGGCGGGCAGCCGGTCGCGAGATGCATGACCGCGCGGTTGTCCCACATGACCAGATCGCCATCGATCCAGTGATGCCGGTAGATGAAGGCGTCCTGGGTCTGGTGCGCATGGATCTCGGCCAGCAGGTCGCGGCTCTCGTCCTCGGGCAGTTCCATGATCCGGGTGGTGAAGCCCTCGCTGACGAACAGCGCCTTGCGGCCGGTGCCCGGATGCACGCGCACGACCGGATGGACGGCCGGCAGCACGGTCTTCTTCTGCTCGTCGCTCAGATCGGGGCGCAGCGTGCTCTTGGCGCGCTGGGCCTCGTTGCGGGCGAGATAGCTGTGTTCGGCCGTCAGGCGGTCGAGCTTCGCCTGCAGTGCTGCGGGCAGCGCTTCATAGGCGGCATGCTGGGTCGCGAACAGGGTATCGCCGCCCTCGGCCGGCAGCGTGCGCGAATGCAGCAGCGAGCCCATGCTCGGCTCCGGCTTGTAGGACAGGTCCGAATGCCAGTATTTGCCGGCGTCGACCAGCCCGATCGGTTCGCCATTCCGGAATTCGTTCGACACGATCAGGATTTCCGGATGTCCTGCCAGCAGGAACTTGTTCTGGACATGGATCTCGAGCGGGCCGAAGCGGCGGCTGAAGGCGATATGGGCGGCCGGGTCGAGCCGCTGCTGATCGCGGAACACCAGGACCGAATGACGATCGAAGGCCTGGGCGATCGTGCTGAAATCATCATCGTCGAGCGGCGTGCGCATGTCGAAGCCGAGGACCTCGGCGCCGAGAACTTGCTTGAGCGGGCGAATTTCGAAAGGGGCGACCATCGCGGCATCGAACCCATGTTGCGGCATCAGGGACTGGAATGTGGACCCTTCGTCGTTCGACCGCAACCCGTCGGCGGCGAGACACTGCTGGCATCGCCGGCGACATTCGGGTATCGGATTACTCCGGAAAAATACAAAGCCGCGTCGGCGGGTATCGAGCGAGGAAGCTGCGGGTAATGGTCGATAAAACACCTCAGTTCTCGTTTCCACTCGAACAAAGCACCGGCTATTGGCTGCGCAAGACGCACCGTTCCTTTGCCCGTGCGATGCAGCAGCGGATAGAGCCGCGCGGCGTCACGATCGGCATGTGGTATTTCCTGCGGATCCTGTGGGAAGAGGACGGCCTGACCCAGCGGGAGCTGAGCCAGCGCATCGAGATGATGGAGCCGACCACGGCGACGGCGTTGCGCAACATGGAAGAGCGCAATCTGGTGCGCCGGGTGCGCAACCCGACCGACAAGCGCAAGGTCAACATCTATCTGACCGAAGAGGGCCGGGCGCTGCGCAATGTGCTGCTGCCCCATGCCAAGGCGGTGGACGCTGCAGCGCTGGCGGGCGTCACCGAGGCGGATATCGCCTGCTTCCACCGGGTCCTGCACCAGATGCGCGTCAATCTGGGCCCCGCCGGCGACGCGGACGAGATCTGATCAGTCCGCGGCCGCGGGCCGGACGGCCGCACTGCGGAGCGGAAGTTCCGGCAGGAACAGCACGAGCACGAAGGCGAGACCGGCGATGCCGCCGCCGACCAGGAAGGTCGATGCGATCGCGGCCCGATAGAAGCCGGTAACGGCGAGCGCCAGCGCCGCCGGCATCTGGGCGATCTGCTGCACGCCTGCGCCGAGCAGGGTCTCAGGCGCCAGTTGGCCCGCGAGCGCGCTTGCCGCCAGCAGGGATTTCAATCGGATCGCAAGGATCCCGCCCGACAGCGCCACACCGACGACGGCGCCCAGCGAGCGGAAGAAGGCCGAGGTCCCGGTCGCGACGCCCATGTCCCGCGCCTCGGCCGCGTTCTGCAGCGCCACCGTCATGGTCGGCATGACCAGGCCCAGTCCCAGGCCCAGCACGACCATCAGCGGCTCGATCACGGCGATGCCGAAACCGGCCATGGCGCTCCAGCCCAGGCCGAGGAAGGCGCAGCTGGCGGCGGCCAGGCCCAGCACCGGCAGCATCTTGTAGCGCCCGGTTCGGCTCACCAGCCGGCCGCCGATCACGGCCGAGGCGACGAGCCCCAGCATGAGCGGGCCGGTCAGCAGTCCGGAGTTGGCGGGTGCCACGCCGAGGACGAGCTGGAAGAACAGCGGAAAGAACACGGTTGCGGCGCTCATTCCCGTGAAGGTCAGGGCCAGCACCGCCCAGGAGAGCGCCACCGTCCGATTGCCGAACAGATGCAGCGGCAGAATGGGCTCGGCCGAGCGGCGCTCCTGCAGGACCAGCAGAGGAACGCTGACGGCGGCGGCGAGCGCTGAGACCATGATCTGCGGCGAGTGCCAGGCATAGGTAGTGCCGCCCAGGCTCAGCGTCATGAGCAGGCCGGTCGTGCCCAGCGCGATCAGGGCGGCGCCGCCGAAGTCGATTCGGTGATGGATCGCCGCGGCCGGCCGCCGGAGACCGACGGTGATGAATCCCAGTGCCGCGGCGCCGACCGGCAGGTTGACGTAGAAGATCCAGTGCCAGGACAAGGTGTCGGTGATGATGCCGCCCAGGACGGGGCCTGCGACGCTGCAGCCGGTGAACACGGCGCCGAACAGCCCCTGGTACCGGCCGCGTTCGCGCGGGCTCACCACGTCGGCGATCGTGATCTGGGCCAGCGGCAGCAGCCCGCCGGCGCCAAGCCCCTGAATCGCACGGAACAGGATGAGCTGGGCCATGGTCTGGGCCAGTGCCGCCAGGACGGATCCGGCGAGAAATATCCCGATCGCCGTATAGATCAGCGGCTTGCGGCCATATTGATCGCTGAGCTTGCCGTAGAGCGGCATGGTGATGGTGGAGGCGAGGACATAGGCGGTCACGATCCAGGACAGGTGCGAGGCGTCGCCCAGGTCGCTGACGATGCGCGGCAGGGCGGTCGCAACGATATTCTGGTCGAGTGCCGCCAGGGTCAGCACCAGCATCAGCCCGATGAGAATGGTACGGAGCCGGGGCGGTGCCGCGTCGGAGCGCCCCGGAGACAAAGCGGTCATATCGTCGGGTCCGGATGATGGGCGCCCATGGCGCCGAGGTGGGGCAGGGCGTCGGCCAGGGTGCTGCGGCCGGCGGGCGGCAATTCGTCGAGGCGGCTCGCGAGCCACGCGGTCCACTGGTCCCAGACGGCCTGGAGGCGCGCCTTGCCTGCCGGTGTGACCCGGAAGCCGACCCGACGGCGGTCGTCCGCGTTGGGCGGCATCCGCTCGACCAGGCCGGCCGTCTCGAGCACCTTGATGTGCGCGCTGATCGTCGGGCGCCGGATGCGTTCGGCATCGGCGAGCTCGCTGACCCCGATTCCCGGTCGCTCGAGCAGCCGTTTCAGGAGCATGGTCTGGGCCGGCGACAGGCCGGCGGCATGCACGCCTGCGCGGAATTGCCGCACCAGGCGCAGCAGCGCCGGGCCCAGCGATTCGGCCAGTTCCGTCGCCGATTGTGGCGTTTCCTCAGCGGTAGGCATGGATGGTTTCCGTGGGTTCGATCTGGCCTGCCATATAGTTAGGTATGGGGAACTATCTTTCAAGCGCGCCTGTCGCCGCAGGAAGGGGCAATAGCCCGGCGCGGTGACTAAGCGCCCAGCATCTTAGTAAGTTTTTCATCGCCGGCGGGGCATTGTGCGGCACTAGTTTTAGGCGAAACGTATGGCCAATCTTAGGGTGCTGTGTATAGTAACCGCACTGTCACAAGATGGACTGCATCTGTAGCTTTAGTTTGTTCGAAATTCCTGGAATTGCAGCAACTTCAAGGAAAGCGGCATGGGCAATGTCATTTCCAGCCTGACCATCAAGTACAAAGTCAGGTTGGTGTTTGGGTCCTTGTTCGTCGTGCTGACGGTCATGGCAATCCTCGCGGTGCTTCGGCTGGGCGATATCGCCAGCGCCACCGCCAACGTTCGGGTCAACGTCCTGCCGACGACCCAGCTGCTGGGGAAGATGACCGACACCTTCCAGCGTCACCGCATCCTCGAGGCGGAACATGTGCTGGCGGTCGACGCCAAGGCGATGGACGCGATCGAAAGCTCGGAAACTGCGGCGCTTGCCGAGATCAAGCAGCTGCGCGGCGACATCGAACCCCTGCTGACGACGGCGGACGAGAAGGCCGCTTATCAGCAGTTTGCGACGGCCTGGGACGATTACACGACGGCCAGCAACGAGTTGAACGCCGCGTCGCGCAAGAACGACGACGAAAAGACGGTCGCCGCCTATCGCGAGCACGGCGGCCGGGCGTTCGACGCGGTGCGCAAGGCGCTTACCGCCCTGGTCGATCTCAACGTGCGCGACGGTGACGAGGGGGCGACCGCCGCCGAGCGGACCGCAACCTCGACCGAATGGGTGCTGCTGACCGCAGTCGCAGCAGCGCTGCTGCTGTGCGCCTTCGGCACCTATTTCTTCGATGCTGCCGTCTTGAAGCCGATCCTGAAGATCGTCGGCACCATGGGTCGCCTGTCGCAGCATGATCTGACCGTGACGATCGAGGGCGCCGAGCGGGCCGACGAAATCGGCATGATGGTGCGCGCGATCGGCGTCTTCCGCGACAATATGGAAAAGGCGGACGTGCTGTCGGCCGAGCAGAGCGAGGAGAAGGCCGCCAAGGAGCAGCGCCAGATCCAGATGGAGCGGCATATCGCCGAGTTCGCCCAGGCGATCGAGCGCGAGATCTCCGCCCTGTCCGATGCCGCCGGCCGCCTGCGCACCGCGTCCCAGACCATGTCGCAGACCGCGACCGAGACCAGCCACCAGGCCGATGCGGTCGATCAGGCCGCCCAGCAGGCCTCGGCGAATGTCGAGAGCGTGGCGAGCGCCACCGGCGAACTCGCCTCCTCGGTCAGCGAGATCAGCCGGCAGGTCGACCTGTCGAGCCAGATCGCCCGGAAGGCCGTCGACGAGGCGAATCGGACCAATCAGACCATCCAGGGCCTGGTCGGGGCGGCGCAGAAGATCGGCGATGTCATGCAGCTGATCGGCCATATCGCGGCGCAGACCAAGCTGCTCGCCTTGAATGCCACGATCGAGGCGGCGCGCGCCGGCGAGGCCGGCAAGGGTTTCGCCGTGGTGGCGTCCGAGGTGCGTAACCTCGCCGCCCAGACCGCGAGCGCCACCGACGACATCGCCCAGCAGATCGGCGAGATCCAGAAGGCGACCCAGGAGGCCGTCGGCGCCATCAGCCATATCGGCGGCACCATCACCGAGATCAGCGACATCTCGACCATGATCTCGGCGGCGGTGGAGCAGCAGGGTGCCACGACCCAGGGCATCAAGCGGAACACGGTCGAGGCGGCGAGCGGCACGAGCAACGTCTCGGCCAATATCAGCCGCGTCAGTGCCGGGGCCGGCGAGACCGGCGCCGCCGCCGGCGAGGTGCTGAACGCGGCGGGCGAGCTCGGTCGGCAGTCCGACAGCCTGCGTCAGGAAATCACCCGCTTCCTGGATCAGATCCGCGCCGCTTAGAGCAGGGTCGTTTCAGATCGAACCGATCTGAAACGTGAATCCTGCTCTCTACCAATAGGTTAGGGCCTGATCCGTTCACATCGCAGCGATATGAGCGGATCAGGCCCTAGCCGGCGCGGAAATTCCAAACGAAAACGGCGCGGAAGAACGATCTTCCGCGCCGTTGGTCTTTGTGCCGTTCGCCGCCTACTTGAGCGAGAAGGCGACCTTCAGATGGACCAGCGCGGCGCCGCCCGGCGGTGCGGGGTAGGGGGCGGCCGTCTTGGCGGCGTCGAGGGCGGCATTGTCGAGCGTCGTGTTGCCGGACGAAGTCTCGACCGAAGCATCCGAAACCGCGCCGCCGCCGTCGATCTTGACCGCGAAAGCAACCGTCCCTTCCTGCTCGCGCATCTTGGCGAGGCGGGGATAGACCACGGCCTTGTGAATCATCTGGTCGACTTTGGAGACATAGTCCGCCGGAGCGTCATCCGCGAGAGCGGGCGCCGCGGTGGCGGCGAGCGAAAGTGCCAAAAGCGAAGCGCGGAGCGCGTTGGCCGTCATGTGCATGGCGTATCGATTTCCACGGGGAAGGAACGGTCGGCGCCTGCGGAAGACGCCACCGGACGCGATCCCTTCTGATTTTGGTTTCAGGGAAGGCTGGTTCGACCGCAGGTTAGCAGCCAAATTATTTAGAAGAGGTTTTCACGAAACCGCCACGCGCAATCAAGTGCATGGATTGCCAAAGGCAAAGGAGAGGGAAAGCCCGGCCTCAGGTCAGACTATTTGATAAAATTGTTTCTATATTCAGGACGCAAACGACGGCAAAGGCCACATCTGCTGCCGTATCGGTCCGATCAAGACCGGGGCACGCCCCGGGCGATGTCTCTTCTCTTTTGTCATCAAGTCAGTTGGTTCGGTTTAAAAAATCGTCATCCCCGGGCTTGACCCGGGGATCCACGCGCCTCCGCCGGCACCATGGTTTGCGGCCGAGGCACGTGGATGGCCGGGTCAAGCCCGGCCATGACGAGAAGAGGATAACACTATGAAATTAAACGGAAATATATGCGGATCGCCTAGCCGCACACGTCGGGCATGGCGGGGAAATTGGCCCCGCCTAAGCGTCGATCTTGCTCGGCTGCGGTTGGCCGGCGGGTGTCGAGTAGGCGGCGAATTTCGCCTTGTCGGCGCGGTAGCGCGCGGCGAGATGGGCGACCGCCTGGCTCGCGGTCAGCGCCGTGCCCTGGTGATCGTGGAACAGGCTGCGATTGGCGGCGACCGCCTTGGGCAGGATCTGGTCCACCGGCGTGTCGGGATGGCTCTTGGCGGCGGCGACCAGGTGTGCCGCCCCGCTCGGCCCCAGTATGAAGGAGATCTGCACTTCGGCCTCGTTCGGCTCGCGATGCAGCAGGTGGGCGAGGTGCGTCTTGTTCTCGTCCAGATATTTCGCCGCCATCTTCGCCGACAGGCTGAGATCGTGGCGCAGATCGAGCACCTCCTTCAACGCCTGCGGATCGGCGATGGCCAGACGGCCATGGGCCTCGGTCTTGATCTGCGCCAGCAACTCCGGCTTCACGCCCAGCGCCTCGCCATGCTCCTTGAGCAACGACAGCCAGGTGTTCTTGACGAACTGGAACGGGCCGGCGGCGCCGGTGTGCTTGTTGACCGCATGGGGCTTGAACGCGCTCTCGCCGGCGACCTGGGCCAGCAGGGTCGCGAAATCATGACCGTCGGCGACACCCGGCGTGCGGGCGACGGCGGCGAGCTGATCCGGAATGCTGGCCCCGCCGCCGGAAATCCCGATCGGGGACGCGTTCTTGGTCATGGCTCCGGTCCTCAACTGGCGAGCGATTCGACCATAGGTCTAGAACCTTTGAAGAACGATTGCCAGAACCCTTCGCTGCCGAGTGGTCCTCACTCGGGCCGCCCCTGCAGCGGCAGGCCCTTGGTGACGGCGAACGTATCGCGGTTGATATAGGCCGGCGCCGGCGGGAAGCGGCCGATGCCCTCGATCGCGGCCCGGACCCGCGCGTCGAGCGTCGGGTTGCCGGACGACTGCTTGACGGTCGCCCAGATGATCACGCCGTTCCGGCGGATCAGCACCTCGAGCAGCATGAACCCAGGGTTCCGCGGCTGGATCAGGCCAGGCACGGCATAGGCGTGGTCGTTCATGACCGTGTCGAGATACTTGATGTATTCGTCCTCGGTCGCATCAGGGCCCGGCACCTTGGCGGCCTTCGATTCGACATGGGCCGGCGCCTCCGGACGCGGGGTCGGCAGCAGGTTTCCACCGATCTTGAGCTGCGGATGCGGTGAGGGCTTCGGCTCCGGCCCCTTGAGCCTGTCCGTCGGCGGTGCGGGCTTGGGCGGCGGCGGTGGCACCGCGCCGGCTGCCGCCATCTGGTCGCGCGTCTCCTTGGGCGCCTCCTGCTCCGGCGCCTCGCTTTCCTTCTGTTCCGCCTCCTCGGGCTTGGTCCGGCCGGCCTCGCTCTCGGTCTTGTCCGGCTCGGTCTGCCCGGCCTCGGGGCCGGAGGCGCCCTGCTTGTCCTTTCTTTCGCCGGCCGCCTGGTCGTCGGACTTGATCTTGGCCTGGTCGTCGGCCTTCACCTGCCCCAGGTCGGCGGACGCCAGCCGGCCCGGCGGCGGTGGCGGCGGGGGTGGAGGTGGTGGCGGAGGTGGCGATTTCTGCGGCGGTGGTGGGGGCGGCGGAGGTGGAGGAGGTGGAGGCGGAGGTGGTGGCGGAGGGGGCGGTGACGGCGTTGGCGGCAGATCCTGCGGCGGCATCAGGACCAACTGCACCGGAACCGGCTGAACCGGCGCGCGATTGCCGCTGCGGCCGCCGGCGAACAGCAGCAACAGCACCAGCACGACATGGAACAGGATGGCGAAGATGAGCGCACGGCGGATCCAATGCCGGTCGGGCGGCGAGACCGGGGCGTGCGTCTCGACCAGGTCTTCCTGCGTCGGGGTGAAATGCGGTTCGGGCTCGATATGCGGCTCGACACGGCCGAGCGCATCGGCCTCCATCTCGCCCGCCGCCGCAATCTCGTCCCGCTCGATGGTCCCACTCCCAGGCACGTTCCCGTCCATTACCCTATACGCGCGGAATACTTACGGCTCGGCGCCGTTCTCCCTACAGCCCCCACGGCGCGACGGCAACATCGACCGCAATCCTGCCAAAGTCTGTTACCAAAATTCCCGTGACCGGCCTGGAGAGCATGCGGCGTTTCCCTCCTTCGTGCTATGCCGGCTGAGGAACTTTGTAGTGATCGATGGGGCGAGAGGAGCCCGGATAGCTTGCGCGTGACGCCGAACGACCGGCCGCCATTGTCCGGCAAGGAGCCGAAGCGCGAGGCATCGAAGCCGCAGCGCGCGACGAAACGCGCCAGTAAAGCCGGCGCTCCCGGCTGGCGCAGGGCCGTGGGACGCTTCACCCTGCGCCTGGCGTTGCTCGGCTTCGTCTGGGGTACGATCGGCGCCGGCCTGCTGATCGCCTGGGCCGCCTCGACCCTGCCCGATACCTCCCAGCTGGCGCAACCCGACCGCCATCCCAGTATCACGCTACGGGCGGCCGACGATTCGCTGATCGCAACCTATGGCGACCTCTATGGCGAGGAGCTGAAGCTCGCCGAGCTGCCGAAGGCGCTGCCCGAGGCGGTGATCGCGACCGAGGACCGCCGCTTCTACCATCATTTTGGCATCGATCCGCTCGGGCTCGCCCGAGCCGTGTTCGTCGACATGCGCGCCGGCCAGATGGTCCAGGGCGGCAGCACCATCACCCAGCAGGTCGCCAAGAACCTGTTCCTGACCCCGGACAAGACCCTGCTGCGCAAGGTTCAGGAGGCGGTGCTGGCGGTCTGGCTCGAACGCCACTTCACCAAGGACCAGCTGCTCGAGATCTACCTGAACCGGGTCTATTTCGGTGCCGGCACCTGGGGCGTCGATGCCGCCTCCCGCCGCTATTTCGGCAAGTCGGCCCGGCGGCTCTCGCCTTATGAATGCGCTGTCCTGGCCGGGCTGCTGAAGGCGCCGAGCCGGTTCAGCCCGGCGCGCGACCAGGTCCGTTCGGCGACGCGCACGGCCCAGGTGCTGACCAACATGGTCGCGGCCGGCTATCTGAGCGCGGACGAGGCAAGCGCCATCCAGAAGCAGAGCATCGTGCTCGGCTCCGTGCCGATCACCCGGCCGGGCATGCGCTATTTCGCCGACTGGGTGCAGGACCAGGCCGCGACCTTCGGCCTGTCCGGCGACATCACCGTCGTGACCACGCTCGATCCGAAGATGCAGGTCGCCGCCGAGGGCGCCCTGGAGGCGATCCTGGCCAAGGACGGCGCCAAGGCGGCGGCGAGCCAGGCGGCACTCATCGCCATGTCGCCGGACGGCGCCATCCGCGCCATGGTCGGTGGCCGCGACTATCAGGCGAGCCAGTTCAACCGCGCGGTCCAGTCGGTGCGCCAGCCGGGCTCGTCGTTCAAGCCGTTCGTCTATCTGACGGCGCTCGAGCGCGGCATGCGGCCGGACGATCATTTCACCGACGGGCCGACCCGGATCGGCAAGTGGCAACCCCATGATTTCGAGCAGCGCTACCTGGGCGACGTGACCATGGCCGAGGCGGTGGCCGAATCGCTGAACACGGTCGCGGCCCAGGTTGCGCAGAAGGTCGGCATCCGCAACGTCATCGCGACCGCCCATCGCCTGGGTATCACCAGCGACCTGAACGAGGATGCCAGCCTGGCGCTCGGCACCGGCGAGGTCTCGCTGATCGAGCTGACCTCGGCCTACTCGGCCTTCGCCAACGGCGGCTATGCGGTCTGGCCCTATGGCATCGCCGCGATTCGCGATGCCACGGGCAAGGTTTTCTACCAGCGCCAGCAGAACAGTGCCGGCCGCATCATCCAGGCGCAATATGTCGCCGACATGGATCAGATGCTGCAGGGCGTGATCCTGCACGGCACCGGCAAGGCCGCCGCCATCGGCCGGCCGGCGGCGGGCAAGACCGGCACGACCTCGGATTACCGCGACGCGCTGTTCGTGGGCTATACCGCCGATCTGGTCGCCGGGGTCTGGTTCGGCAACGACGATGATTCGCCGATGGTCAAGGTCACCGGCGGCATGCTGCCGGCCCGCGCCTGGCACGATTTCATGATGGCGGCGGCGAAGGGCACACCGGTGCGGCCGCTGACGACCGGGCCGGCGCCGGACGATGGCGGCACGCCGGTCGCGAGCAGCGAGCAGCCGGACCATGCGGGCTTCATGCGCGTGCTCGAGGAGGTGACCAAGGTCACGCCGGCGAGCAGCACGCCCTCGGCGGTCCCGTCCTACATGCCGCAGGGGCACGATCCCCGTTAGGTCGCGGCGTACGCAGAAATCGGCTCAGCCGTAGCGCAGCAGCTGCGGCCCATGCCGTTTCAGCCAGGCGCGCGCGGTCTCGTGGTCGGGCGACAGCTGGGCGACGACGCGCCAGAAACGCGGGCTGTGGTTCATTTCGGCCAGATGGGCGACCTCATGGGCGACGACGTAGTCCATGATCGCTTCCGGCGCCAGGATCAGGCGCCAGGAATAGCGGATATTGCCGCTGGACGCGCAGCTGCCCCAGCGGCTGTGCGGGTCGCCGATGCTGATCCGGGCGATCGGCTTGCCCAGTTGCTGCGCGAGCGCCCGGCTCTTGGCGGCGAGCATGTCGCGCGCCAGATCGGCAAGCCCGGCCCGGGTGCGCCGGGCGAGGCTCGCCTCGTCGCCGGTGACCTCGATGCTGGTCGGCTTCAGCTGGAACACCGGCTGCCGGCCGCGCCCCAGTTCCTGCAGCACCAGTTCGCGCCCGACGCCCAGGATCGGAATGACCGCGCCGTCGATGAACAGGATGCGCGGCGGCATGCGCGCCAACTGCGCCGCGATCCAGGCGCGCTTGCCGTCGAGAAAGCCGAGCGCCACCGCCAGCGACGCGCCGGCGGGCAGCACCAGTTCGACTGAATCGACGGCCGGATGCAGGCGGAGCGCCATCCGGCGCGCGCGCGGGCTGACCCGCACCGTCACCGGAATCGTATCGCCGCTCGGCAGGCGGAGCGGCGGGATCTCACGAGGGGCGGGGCGTAACCACATGTAACCCCCGTGATAGCGCAAATCCGGCGCGGGCGCGACGGGGCTTCCACACCATTCGAGGCTTCACAAGACTGTCACGAAACGGCAATGTCCTGCGCGATAAGAGCGTAGCCAAGCGCTTGAAGTTCTTTATCGGGGAGGGGAACCATGCTGTCCATTCGTTCGCTGACGGTCGCCGCCGCAGCACTCTGCACCACGGCGATGACGGCCACCGCCCAGGCGGCGCCGGTCGAGATCCAGTGGTGGCATGCTATGGCCGGCAAGAATGGCGAGCTGCTCAACCAGTTCGCCGATGAATTCAACAAGAGCCAGGCCGACTACAAGGTCGTGCCGGTGTTCAAGGGCGGCTACGCGGACACGCTGAATGCCGGCATCGCCGCATTCCGCGCCGGCCAGGCGCCGGCGCTCCTGCAGGTGTTCGAGGTCGGCACGGCGACGATGATGGCCGCGAAGGGTGCGGTGAAGCCGGTCTATCAGGTCATGGCCGACGCCGGCGAGAAGTTCGATCCGCAATCCTATCTGCCGGCGGTCACGGGCTACTACTCGACCAAGGACGGCAAGATGCTGTCCTTCCCGTTCAACAGCTCGACCCCGGTCATGTACATCAACAAGGACGCCTTCAAGAAGGCGGGCCTCGACCCGAACGCGCCGCCCAAGACCTGGCCCGAGTTTTTCGACGATGCCAAGAAGCTGAAGGCCAGCGGCAGCGCCTGCGGCTTCACGGTCGGCTGGATGGCCTGGACGCAGCTCGAAGTCTTCAGCGCCTGGCACAACCAGCCGATCGCGACCGACGTCAACGGCATCGGCGGCACCGACGCGGTGCTCGAGATCAACGGCCCGCTGCAGGTGCGCCATCTGCAGGACCTGGTCGACGCCGCCAAGGACAAGAGCTTCGACTATGCCGGCCGCACGACCGAGCCCGAGGCGAAGTTCGTGTCGGGCGACTGCGCCATGATCCAGACCTCGTCGGGCGGCTATGGCGTGTTCAAGGCCAATGCCAAGTTCGAGTTCGGCGTGGCGCCGCTGCCCTATTATCCGGACGTCGCCGGCGCGCCGCAGAACACGATCATCGGCGGTGCCAGCCTGTGGGTCATGGGCGGCAAGACGCCGGCGGAATACAAGGGTGTCGCCAAGTTCATGAGCTTCCTCAGCCAGACGCCGATCCAGGTGCAGTGGCATGAGGCGACCGGCTACCTGCAGATCACCAAGGCGGCCTACGAGCAGACCCAGAAGGACGGGTTCTACGACAAGACCCCGGGCTTCGACGTCGCGATCAAGGAACTGACCAACAAGGCGCCGACCGACAATTCCAAGGGCCTGCGCCTCGGCAACCTGCCGCAGATCCGCGACATCGTCGCCGAAGAGGTCGAGGCCGCGCTCAACGGCACGAAGACGCCGAAGGATGCGCTCGACTCGGCCGTGACCCGCGGCAACGTGCTGCTGCGCCAGTTTGAGAAGACCGCGTCGTAAGCGGTTGAATAAAGACGACTGACCATGCAGCGTCGCGTGGTGTTCGATGGCAAGCTGCTGCCCTGCCTGCTGGTGGCGCCGCAGCTTGCCGTGACGCTCGTCTTCTTCTTCTGGCCGGCGGCGGAGGCGATCTATTTCTCGACCCAGAGCCAGGATGCGTTCGGGCTTTCGACCGTGTTCGTGGGCTTCGCGAACTTCGCCGCCGTGTTCGCCGACCCCGGCTATCTGCACAGCTTCAAGGTCACGGCGCTGTTCTCGATCGCCGTGACCGCGCTTGCCATGCTGCCGGCGCTGCTGCTCGCCGTCATGGCCGACCGGGTCGTCCGCTTCGCCGCCGTCTACAAGACAGCGCTGATGCTGCCCTATGCGGTGGCGCCGGCGATCGCCGGCGTGTTGTGGCTGTTCCTGTTCGCGCCGGGCATCGGCATCGTCGCCAATGCGCTCCGCTGGTTGGGCATCGATTGGAACTACCTGCTGAACGGCGATCAGGCGTTGCTGCTGGTCATCATCGTCGCGGCCTGGAAGCAGCTCAGCTATAATTTCCTGTTCTTCCTGGCGGGGTTGCAGGCGATCCCTAAATCCCTGCTGGAAGCGGCCGCGATCGACGGCGCCGGCGGCCTTCATCGCTTCCGGACGATCGTGCTGCCGCTCTTGTCGCCGACCACCTTCTTCCTGTTCGTGGTCGACGTGGTCTATGCCTTCTTCGAGACCTTCGGCGTCATTCATGCCGTCACCGGCGGCGGCCCGTCCAAGGCGACCGAGATCCTGATCTACAAGGTCTATTACGACGGCGTGGTCGGGCTCGACCTCGGCGGCTCGTCGGCCCAGTCGGTCGTGCTGATGGTCATCGTCATCGCGCTGACGGCGGTCCAGTTCCGCTATGTCGAGCGCAAGGTGCATTATTAGGATGGAGAGCCGGTCCGGACGCCTCGCCTGGCTGCCCCATCTGATCCTGGTCGCGGGCCTGGCCCTGGTTGGTTTCCCGATCTATGTGACCTTCGTCGGCTCGACCATGACGACGCCCGACATCCTGTCGGGCCGCATGTCGCTCATCCCCGGCGGGCACTTCGTCGAGAATTACCTGGCGGCGCTGACCCAGGGCATGCCGCAGCTGTCGGGCGTGCCGGTGGCGCGGCTGATGGCGAACAGCCTGGTGATGGCGCTGTCGATCGCGCTCGGCAAGATGCTGATCTCGTTCCTGTCGGCCTATGCGATCGTGTTCTTCCGCTTTCCGGGGCGGATGGTCTGCTTCTGGATGATCTTCCTCACCCTGATGCTGCCGGTCGAAGTGCGCATCGTGCCGACCTTCCAGGTGACGGCGAACCTGGGCCTGATCGATACCTACGGCGGCCTCGCCATCCCCCTTATCGCGTCGGCGACGGCGACGCTGCTGTTCCGGCAGTTCTTCCTGACCATTCCCGACGAGCTGATCGAGGCGGCGCGGCTCGACGGTGCCGGCCCGCTGCGCTTCCTCGTCGACGTGCTGCTGCCGCTGTCGCGCACCAATCTGGCGGCGCTGTTCGTCATCCTGTTCGTCTATGGCTGGAACCAGTATCTCTGGCCGCTGCTAGTGACGAATACGGCGTCGATGACGACCCTGGTCGTCGGGATCAAAAGCATGCTGACGGTCGATGCGAACACGCCATGGCATCTGGTCATGGCGATGGCGATCCTCGCCATGGTGCCACCGGCGGCCGTGGTGCTGCTGATGCAGCGCTGGTTCGTCAAGGGCCTGGTCGACAGCGAGAAATAGCGGGAAACAAGCACATGGCGACCGTCACCCTGTCCGCCGTCACCAAATCCTATGCCGGCAATGCCGTGATCCACGGCATCGACTGTGCGATCGAGGACGGCGAATTCGTGGTCATCGTCGGCCCGTCGGGCTGCGGAAAATCCACGCTGCTGCGCATGGTGGCCGGGCTGGAGGCGATCACCGGCGGCACGATCGCGATCGGCGGGCGCGTGGTGAACCGGGTCGAGCCCAAGGACCGGGACATCGCCATGGTGTTCCAGAACTACGCGCTCTATCCGCATATGACCGTGTTCCAGAACATGGCCTATGGCCTGAAGATCCGCGGGCTGGGCCGCGACGAGATCCGCGCACGGGTCGACAAGGCGGCCGAGATCCTGCAACTGGGGGCACTGCTCGAGCGCACGCCGCGGCAATTGTCGGGCGGCCAGCGCCAGCGGGTCGCCATGGGCCGGGCGATCGTGCGCGAGCCGCAGGTCTTTCTGTTCGACGAGCCGCTGTCCAACCTCGACGCCAAGCTGCGCGTGCAGATGCGCGTAGAGATCAAGCGGCTGCAGCAGCGGCTCGGCACGACCTCGATCTATGTGACCCACGACCAGACCGAGGCGATGACGCTCGCCGACCGGCTGATCGTGTTGAACGGCGGCGTGGCCGAGCAGATCGGCCGGCCGATCGAGCTCTACGAGCGCCCGGCGAGCCTGTTCGTCGCCGGCTTCATCGGCTCGCCGGCGATGAATTTCCTCGACGGCGTGGTGGGCGAGGGCGGCGGCGTCACGCTCGCTGGCGGCACGCCCCTGGCACCGCTGCCGCACGGCGCGCCGGTCGGTGCGGCGGTCACGGTCGGCATCCGTCCGGAACATCTGGTTCCCACCGCTGAAGGCGAGGCGGCGGCCCATCTTCATGTCGAGATGGTCGAGTTGCTGGGGGCCGACACGATCGTCTACGGCAGCTTGGGCGAGGGCGGCCCCAGCCTGCTGCTGCGTCTGAACGGCATTGCCGAGATCGCGGCCGGCGCGCGGCTGCCGCTCGGATTTCCGGTGGAACAGCTGCATCTGTTCGACAAGACCTCGGGCCGGCGCCTTTGAAACCGGCCGCGCGAGCGGGATTTATGGACTCGTAACCTGGAGTCGCGTTATATGTCGGAGGTCAAGGGGTAAACCCCCTGCCTGCTCGCGGGCTCCATTCGCGACAAAGTCGCGCTCAACGCCCGGTCTGGAAGGCGAGGTCAGTATGAGTGTCTCGAGCGTCGACCAAGGTCCGATCGCACCGATCAATACCAATGCCCAAGTCCAGGGCGGCAAGCAGCAGAAGACTCAGGCCTCGGGCAACAACAGCCCGTCGAACAATTCGACCAAGCTCGGTGCACAGCCGCTGAATGCGAGTGGTCGCGGCCAGGTCGTTAATCTCGTCGTCTAACTCCTGAATTTACCTTTGCGCCTCGTCGCGCGCCGCCCTTGGGGGACGGCGCGCCGAGCGCGTTTGGTCAGTGAGGCGGGGACGGCGGTGCGCCCGGCACCCCACGGACATGGACGCGAACCTCGACCGGCAGGTCGGAAAGATTTCCCGCGCTGCTGCCGTCGGCGGCAATATCGGCGGGGGCGACATAGGGCGTGACGTCGGCCGGCGCGATGCCGGTCGCCTGCATCGGCGCCGTTTCCGCCGGGCCGGATTGAACGATCCGCCAGATACCGTCCGGGTCACGACAACCGACGGTATAGCCGGTCGCCGGCCCGTTGCCCGACGTTATATTTTCCGTGATTTCGCGGCAGGGTTGCCGAATGGCGGGATCGAACCGTTCCTTGGTCGCCCGAACCGTACCGCCGTGACCGGTCGCCGGGTTCGCCCAGCGCTGCTCGACGCCGATCGGGCCGGCCCAGGCCTGCCGATAGCTGGCGGCCCGGAATGCCTCGTCGGCCGGGTCGAGCGGATCCGCCGCGGAGGCGGGTACGAAATGGGCGGCAAGCGCGAGCGCGGCGATCGACCGGAAGCGGGGCATGATGCTCTTTCGCGACAGGAAAGCGGCGGATCCGAGCCTACGCCCGAACCCGCCGTCGGACAAACCGGGTCAGCGGCGCCCGATCCCGTCAGCGATAGTAATAGCCGCCATAGTAATAGGGGTGCGGCCGATAAGGAGCCGCCGGATAGACATAGCAAGCCGACAGCACGCCGGCGATCGCGCCGAAGATCACGACCTGAGTGATCCTCTGCATCCAAGTGCGGCGGCGACGGGTTGTTTCGGCGGACATAACCATAACCTCCAAGTTTGGCGGGATTGGCCGACCTAGACCGTATCCTCCCTTATCAAACGAGGGCGGCAGGTGGTTTCATCTCCGGAATCTTCGGGATTTATTTTAGGGTGATCGTGGGGATGCCGGCGCGACTGACATCGTAGCGGGGGCGATCGGCCGCGGCCCTGCTCTGCCCAAGTGCTTGATCTCCATGCTATAGTCCAGTGTCCGGGTGGCGGTGGCTGCGGAGGTCTCGATGTCGGAAGTGGCGATGGACGCGACGCTGAAGCAGGCCTTCTGGCAAGGCGTCCGCCTGGCGATCCGACGGGCGGTCATCATCTGCATCGGTTTCGCCGGGCTGTTCGGCGCCGCGGCGACCGCGGACCCGGCGGCCTATCAATGCGGCATCGGCGTCTTCATCGCGGCCTGCCTGATCCTGCTGCTCGAAATCAAACGGCATTTCGATGGCGTGCCGCCGCTGGCGCTCGACGACCTGCTGATCGATGATTTCGGCACGCTCTGGATCGGCTTGCCGCTGCTCGGCCTGTTCAGCATCGGGTGCCTGTTCCTGGCTGCACATGAGCAGGGTGGCGCCGGCTATTACGCCGGCCTGGGTGGCGCCGTCGCGGCCGTGCTGATCGCGCTGGCCAGCATCAAGGCCTGCTTCGACCGGGCGGAAGCGACCGATCGTTAGAGCCGGGTTTGGACCAGGACCTGGGCGCCGGACGCGAAGACCTGCTCATGGCGCCGCAAAGCCGCGCTGACCCAAGAGAATTTATGGGAATGTCCCCGTTTACTTGGGGATCCTAATAGAATGACTTTAGGAGTGATCGTGACGTAGCACGCAGTTTTGCGAATCTGGTGTGATCGTTTTCACATGCAGAAGGTGTTAACCATAATATTCTTAATCGTCGAGCAGTATATTTTTCACTGGGAGGTGGAATTTCTCTAAAATTTAGGAGGCTAAGGTGTCTGCATTGATTGGCTCGCAGAGAGCCGCAAATCATGTGCTCGCGGTCGTTCTGTCGATATTGACCCCGGCCCTCGCCGTTTCCGGCGCCCAAGCACAAACAGCGTCAAGCGCACTCTCGGCGCATGTTCCCGAAGTGACACAGCAGGCCGTCGACGGGTACTGGACGGCGGACCGGCTGAAGTCGGCAAAGCCGATGGATCTGGCGCCCAAGGTCGGCGCGAACGGCCTGCCGATCGTCAATGACGCCGGACCCGTGTCCGGGCCGTCGGTCAAAAGCAAGGGCGCCGCACCGAGCGTCGAACTCGGCCCCCTATCGATGAAGACGCTCATCGCGCCGCAAGCGCAGGATCTTCAGTTACAGAACCTGGCAAGCCCTGGCCCCGAGCCGGAAGCGACGAGCAGCTACGGCGCGGACTTCACGACCGCCCGCGTCTCGCCGGACAGCACGACCGTCAGCTATCCCTATCGTGCCGCGGGCAAGCTCTATTTCAGCGACCCGAGAACCGGCGGCAATTTCGTGTGCTCCGCCTCGGTGCTGCGGCCGCGCATCATCGTCACGGCCGGCCACTGCGTCACGAAGCCGAGCACTACTGCAGCAAACCGTTACTTCTATAGCAATTTCCTTTTCGTTCCGGCGTATAACAACGGTGCGGCTCCCTATTATACCTGGACGCCGAGCGTCGAGTGGATCTCGAACGCCTGGTATTTCTCGGACGGCTCTGTGCCGAATGCGCAGGATGTCGGGATGCTGGTCGCCAATGACCGTACGATCGGCAACGCGCGCTACAAGCTCGGGAACATCACGGGCTGGTACGGCTACTGGACCAATCAACTCGGCAACAACAACGTCACGATGCTCGGTTACCCGTGCAATCTCGACAATTGCCAGAAAGAGGAAATGAACAACGCGCAGACCTTCGCCTATGGTGGCAACAATACTTACACCTACGGCTCGGCCATGCGCGGCGGGTCGAGCGGCGGCCCGTGGGTCCAGGATTTCGGCATTGCGCCGGTCAGCAATCCCGCAGTCGCCCTCGGCGGCAATTATATCGTGGGCGTGACCTCCTACGGTCCGATCGCGACCGACCCGAAATACCAAGGCGCCTCGAACCTCGACTCCCGCTTCCTGAGCCTGCTCAGCGCGGCCTGCGGCCCGGCCACCTCCGGCAACTGCTGATGAGTCAAAGGCCGTCGGTCGCGCGATCGATCGACGGCCCAACCAGCCCCGCGCCACTCCGGCGCGGGGTTTCGGCCTGCCGGGCGGAGACTGCCCGCTCTAGGTAGATGGCACGCCGTGGCCCAAGTCGAGGTAGCGGAACCGCTCCTCGGTCCGCGAGGTGACCGAGCCCGACTGATTGACCCAGGTCATCTGGCGCGTCGAGATGCCGGCGCCGATCATGATCGGCAGCCCCGACGGATGGTTCGGCCGCAGCGGCAGCAGCAGCGTTTCGACCGGGTCGTGCGCGCCCGAGGCAAAGACCAGCTCGTAGCGGGCGGTAAAGCCGCAGGGCTGCCTGATCGCCCGCCACAGTCGCCGGGTCCGGTCGATCCGCTGCCTCGCATCCAGGAACTCGCCCCAGACATGGCCGGTAAGTTCGATGCCCCAGCGGGCCCGGTGCGCGGTGCCGACCAGGCGATAGACCGCGGTTTCTTCATCGACCATATTCAACATGAACATATGGGGCAGCGCCGTCTTGAGGACGGCAGGGTCGATCGCCGCCCGGCGCGGCACCGGATCGGAGCCGCGAACGTCGAGCCAGTGAGCGAGCACCAGCCGGCAGATCTCGGTCTCGAGCCCATACTTATCGAGGTCGGGCCGCTCCATCATTTATCAGGCGTCCCGCCGTCCCAGACGAAGCGCCATTGCCCGTCGGGCTGGCGCAGCCAGACGGTGACGTAATTGCCGGTCGAGCGCTGATCCTGCCCCTGGGCGTCGGTCTGATGCCGCTCGTAGGGTCCGCTTGTCATGCCGATGTCGCCGACGACCTTGGCGAAGACCGGATGCCAGGTCAGGGTGAAGCCGGGACGGGCGTAAATCTTGTCGAACGCGGCGCCGATCTCGGCCTTGCCGTGCCCGACCTGGGTGTTTGCGGTGTCGTCGGCGAAATCGGCCCAGGCCTGGCCATGCTGTTCACGGGATGCGTTGTAGAAGGCCGTGTCGGCTGCGGCGATCGCCTGCTCATCATTGGTCCAGGTCGTGTCGGCGGCCCGCGCGGCGGGGTTGCCCGACAGGCAGAGCGCAAGTGGAATGAGTGCCAGCCAGAGACGCATGGTGAGTGCCCCGTCTTCTCGTGACCGCTTTAGAAGACGAGCATAGGGCCGATTTTGCTAATGGATTCTTCTTCAACGACCGCTCGTCGGCCGGCTTGTCCGATGGCTACAGCTTTCGCTCGAATTCATTCGGAAAATCGTATCTCAGGGATGCAGTCGATCCGGAATTTGACCGAGTTGGCGATGAAGCACATTTCATGGGCGTCGTGATGCAGGGCCTCGGCCTTGGCGGCATCGGCGCCGGCCGCGAGGGTGACGATCGGGCGGAGCGTCATGCCGGTAAATTGGCCGCTGCCATCCGGATTCTCGGCCATCTCGCCGCTCGCTTGGTCCTCATAGGCGATGACGCGGATGCCGGCAGCCGACGCCAGGTGCAGGTACCACAGTTGGTGACAGGTCGAGACCGAGGCGACCAGCAGCTCCTCCGGGTTCCAGCGCGCCCGGTCGCCGCGAAAGGCCGGGTCGGACGAACCGGGGATCATGGGCTTGCCCGTGGCGTCGATCTCGTGATCGCGGTCGTAGTCCCGATAGCCTGAGGTGCCGGTCCCCCGATTGCAGGTCCAGCGCACCGTGACGGCATAATGATGGGTCTTTCCAGTCATTTACGATCATCCACAATGGCTTGTGTGAGATTGCATGCGGTCGCGCGCCGGCCAGCGGCGGATAGTGCCGCGAGCCGGCGCCTCCCCGTTTAGGTCAAACCTGCTGGATCGCCGATAGCAGCCAGCGTCCGCCCTGGCTACGGCGGAAGCTCCAGACCTCCTGCGCCTCGACCGGACGCTGTGGATCGCCTTCGACAACGAAATCCGGGTCGGTCGGACGGCGGTCGAGCCGGACGGTGTAGTCGACGGCGCTCCAGCGCAGATAGACCGTGGCATATTCCGTGATGCCCTCGGCCCAGGCCTCACGCGGCTCGCCGCGGAGCAGCACCACGTGATGGACGCGGTTCTGCAGTCCCTGGCTCTGATTGTTGGCCAGCTGCTCGGAGAAGTAGCTCAGCATCTCCGGCGTCGCGTAGCGCTGCAGATGGGCGAGATCGCCGTTGCCCCAGGCCTGCTGGACTTGGTTCAGCGCGTCGGCGAAGGCGTTGAAATCGCTGTCGGTCAGCACAAGGCTCGTCTGCGGCGCCCGCCCACCCGATGCGGTGGCGAAGCCCCCGGCACCATAGGCGCCGGGCCGGCCCATCAATGCGAAGTCGGTGGTGGCGAAGCGGAAGGCCCGGAACGCGGCCCAGCCGATGCCGAACAGTACGAGCAGCATGATGAACGAGCCGAACGCCCCGCCGGCATGGCCAAGGCCGCCGCCATAGGCGTAGCTCGATCCGCCGAAGAACATGCTGCCGAGCCAGGAGCCGGCGATGCCGCCCAGGACGCCGGTCATGAACGGGTGGCGCTGGGCAAAGCTTGGTTGGCCATAGCCATAGGGCCCGGCACCGGCACCGGGGGCGAACGGCGCCGCCGGACCGTTGACGCCGGACGGCCCGCCGGGCGGCGTCAGGCTGCGCTGGACCGTCTGGGCGCCCGGGACGGGGGCATAGGTGCGGCTGCCGCGGCTGCCCATGCTCGAGTAGCTCGAGCCGCTCGATGAACTGGATGCGCCGGCCCGCGCATCGGCGACCACGGGCGCCAACGCCAGCACAGCGGCGAGGAACGAGGCCATGAAACTGCGAGAAAACGACATTATTGCTCTCTCCGAGAGAACCGCCGTCCCCGATCGGCCGCGGGCGATCCGGACGGTGGCGGCGCGGCTCGTGGAAGGGCGTGTCGCGCCGCCCTTCTACCGCGACAGGAATATGGGCAGGTCGGCATCAAAGTGCCAGGGGAGAATTCAGAGCAGGCCCAGCGCCGGCAAGTCGGCCCCCTCGAGCAATTTGCGCGTCTGGCGATAGCCGGCTTCGACCGCGCGGTCGAAGGACTGCCAGTCGAGCAGGGGCACCTCGCTCAGGGCCGGTTCGATCAGCAGGGTCGTCTGCGATTTGGCGAGCGTCATCTGCAACTGGGAACTGACGGTGCCCGCACGCATCAGGATGCTGACGATGCCCGGCAGCGGCCTGGTATCGGGCCGGACCCAGCCGATGAGGCCGTGGCGATTGAGCGGCACCTCGCTGCCCGGCATCAGCGCGCGGTCGCCGGCGACGTCGATGCCGATGATCGGCCCCTTGCGCTCGGCCGCCATGATGTCGACCGGAAAATTGTCGATGACGCCGCCGTCGACCAGGACCTCGCCGTCCTGGAGCACCGGCGGCAGCACGCCGGGGATGGCGACGCTGGCGCGGAGTGCCCGCCAGACCTGCCCGACGCGATGCACGGTGGTGCCGCCGCGGGTGAGGTTGGTCGAGACGGCATAGAACGGGCGCCATAGCGCCTCGATTTCCGATTCGCCGAAATAGGCCTGCAGCAGCCGGTCGACCGACTTGCCGCCAAACAGCGCCACCCAGGGAAGGTTGTAATCGTCGAGCGGATTGTTCCGGACGAAGGCGCCGTGCATGCGTTCCGCGATCTCGTCATCGTCCCAGTCGGCCGCGACGCAGGCGCCGACGATGGCGCCCATGCTGGTGCCGCCGACGCGATCGATCGGGATGCCCGCCTCACGCAGCGCCCGGATGGCACCGATATGGGCGAAGCCGCGGGACGCGCCGCCGGCCAGGACCAGCCCGACGGCGGTGCCGGCGACGTGCCGCGCCAGGCGGCGCAGATCGCCGGGCTCGTGCAGCCGGATGTGATGGATGGCGGTGAAGCGCTCCGGGCCCCGCGGCGGGTGGGCGCGGCGACCGGCGCGGTCGGGCTCGATCACGACCAGTTCGATCGGCAGGATCCGGCCGCCCTTGTCGATCGGCGCCACGGGCAGGGGATCGGGAATTCGACTGAGCGGCCGGCCGATCAGCATGATGCGGTCGGCCTGGCGCAGGCAGAACCGGCTCCAGCCGTCGAGCTCCGGCTCTGCCGGGCCCGCCTGGTAGAGCACCAGGTCGTGGCTCTGCTCGATCTCGTCGTACCACTCGATCGGCTGATCGCCCGTGGCGGGATCGAAGCGGTGCACGCGCTTGCCGCATCGCTTCAGGTCGTCGATCAGCGTGCCCATCAGCTCTTCGATCGGGACCGACCGGTCGATCGGCACGATGGCGACCGCCCGGTTGGGTCCGGGCGCGGGCGCGCGGAGCGTGGTGCGATGCAGGCGGCTGACCAGCAGCCGGTTGAGCCAGGCGAGAAATTTCGGCTGTTCCGCCACCAGCCGGTCGAAGATCTCCCGCGGCATGACCACGAGTTCGCTGTCGCGCATGGCCACGATCGTCGCGCTATGGGGCTCGCCGCTGATGAGCGACATCTCGCCGATGGTCTCGCCCGACCGGATCGAAGCGATCAGGGTCTGCGTCTGGCCGTTTCCCGGCGCCGCCACGACCACGCCCAGGATGCCGGAAACGACGATATAGAGGGCGCCGGCAGGCTCGCCCTGCTCGAACAGCACCCGGCCGCCCGGCAGGTTGATCCAAGGCAGTTCGTGCTGGAGGTCGGCCAGCGTGTCGGGGTCGAGAGCCTCGAGCGCCGGCAGATCGGCAAGGTTCGGCCAGCGGGAGCCGCTGATTTCGTCCGGGCTTCGCCTCGTTGCGTCGTGGGTCATGCCGCTCCGATACCCGTCTCACGCGGGCTTGATGAGATGCTCATCATGGCACTTTGTCACGTGGGGGTCCATGTGACAGCCGCGCGACACCCGGCTATGCCGCGGCCTGCTTCAAGGCCTTCGCCGCCTGGTCGTAGCGTGCCAGGGTCGCGGCGGGGATCTCGTCGGGCGCCTCGGCCAGGGCGTAGAGCGCCACGGTCGCGCAGATCGCGTCCGATCCCTGCGGCACGACCCAGCCAAGCAGCGCGAAATCGTCCAAGAGCTCGATCGACAGATTGCCGAGCGTCGCGCTATCGGCCGGCGGCGGGCTGCCGGCCGGCAGGCGGCAGGTGATGGCGTGGCGCTGGGTGGCGCCGGCCAACTCGGCGTCGGCGAGCCATTTCGCATCGGGCAGGCTGCCGTCATCCTCGACGCGTGCGAACACGCCGCCCTCGATGACCGCAACGCCGATCGGCTGCAGGGCCAGCGCCATCCGGCCGGCGAGATCGAGATCCGACTGCTCGTCATCGTCGGGAATGCCGACTGGAATGCCCTCGGCATTATAGGTCCAGCCGTGGTTCTGGCAGCGCAACGGGCCTTGCCCCAGGCCGGCCGGCCGCAAGGGCAGCTGCCGGTGGCTGCAGAGGTTGCGAAAGCCGGACAAAGTGCCGCGGAAATTCTGCAGCGTGATGGACAGCCCGGGCAGATCGACGGTCACATGCCGGTCGTCATCGGCCATGAGGTCGACCGGGCAGACGAAGAACCAGCGCGTATGCCAGGGGGATAGGGATTGGGGGCTTGCAGTCAAGGTCGCTCCAGCGGCGTCTGTCGGGATTATCGGGACGGGTCGATTTTAGTCCGGGAGATTTTGGGCGGCCGGCCGTTCGCTTGGCAATAGACACCCTGCCGGGTTGTCTCCGCCCGAGAATATCGCCACACTCCGGCGGCATAATTCAGGAATCCGGATGCCTTATCCCATGCTTGCTGCTCTTGCCAGAACCATCCACGCGCCTTCGCCGGACCGACGTCGCCGCGAGCGCGGGTTCACCCTGCTCGAACTCCTGGTCGTCATCGCCATTCTCGGCCTGCTGGCGGCGCTTGTCGCACCGCGGGTCATGACGCTGTTCGGCAATGCCAAGCAGAAGATCGCGGCGCAGTCGATCGGCCAATTGACCGACGTGCTCGAATTCTATCGGCTCGATGTCGGCTCCTACCCCACGACCGACCAGGGGCTGAACGCGCTGGTGACGGCGCCGTCCGGCGCCGCCAATTGGCACGGGCCCTACCTCAAGGACGGCAAGACGCCGGCCGATCCCTGGGGCCGGCCGTTCCAGTACCGCAATCCCAGCAGCCGGACCGGCCTGCCGTTCGACATCTGCACCTATGGCGCGTCGGGCCAGCCCGGCGGCACGGGCGAGAACGCGACCGTCTGCAATCAGTAGAAACCGCTACACGGTCCCCGGCGCGTCCCAGACCAGCACGGCATAGCCGCGCGGCAAGCCGGGGCCGATGCGGACCAGCGCCCGACGGGTGAAGCGGCCGCCGTCGGCGGTTCGCGCGGTCGCGGTGATCGTGATGTTGCGATAGGCCAGCGGCAGCCCCGGCGCCGACGGGGCCGCCGAGGCCGGCATCTGGGCGAGCGCGCGCGCGACGATGGGGTCGGCGCGCGCCGGATCGAAGATGCCGATCTGATTGACCGTCATGTGCGGCAGCAGCCGGGCGGCAAGGTCGGGGGTCATGCCCAGCACCAGGCCGATATCCTCGACCGATTCGAACGGCGCGAAGGCCGGCTCGTATTTCTTGCCCGCGGCCTGGTACTGGGCGGCGATGTTCGGCTCCTGCTCGGGTGGGGTGCCGCCGCGCCAGTCGAGGATGGCCTGGGTGATGAGCTCCGTCCGGTTCCGGTCGACGCCCAGGACCGTCAGCAGGGAGCGCAGCAGATCCGGGCCGGCGACGTTCGGATTGACCTTGCCGGCCTCGTCTTCCAGGCGAATGTCGACGGGCACGGGCCCGACCGTCATGTGACGCGAGCCGCCGTCGGCCTGCCAGCCCGGGTCCGGCCCGTTATTCAGGTGAAAGATCGCCTCATGCACGGCGCCGTCGGCCGCCGTCTCGGCCTCGGCATTGGCCATCAGGTTGCGGGCGATCTTCGATTCCATGCGCCCGCTCGTGCCCAATTCGGTCACGATCAGCGCCAGCAGCACCAGCGCCCAAAGCACGATCAGCAGCGCGAAGCCGCGGCTGTTTGATCGCGCTTTGGGCACCATGGTCAGTTGCCGAGCACCGCGTTCGGGTTGGTCGAACCCGACAGCGGCAGGGCGTTCAGCTCCTGCGGCACCAGGCCCGCGTGGCTGAGGTTGGTGCGCAGATCCTCGGTCAGCGCGCGTGCGTCGCGCTGGTCGTGGATCACGTGCGGGGTGATCAGGACCAGAAGCTCGGTCCGCGTCCGCTCGTTGTCCTGGGTCGACAGCAGGCTGCCCAGGAGCGGGATGTCCTTGAGCCACGGAATGCCGGAATTGCCCTCGGTGACGCTGTCCTTGATCAGGCCGGCCAGGCCCACGGTCTGGCCGTCCTGGATGACGACGCGGCTCTGCACCTTGCGCTCGGAAATGGTCGGCGAGCCGATGGTGGAGGTCGTCGTGGTGTTTGGCGTGCTGACCTCCTGCGAGATGTCGAGCGTCACGAGACCGCCGGTGTTGACCCGCGGGATGACCTGCAGGATCACGCCGGTCTCCTGGTAGCTGATGCTGTTGACCGTCGCCGGCGTCGAGGTCACCTGGGAGGTCGAGCTCTGGGTCAGGATCGGCACGCTGTCGCCGACCAGCAGGCTGGCCTTTTCGTTGTCGAGCACCATGAGCTGCGGCGACGACAGCACGCGGACGTTGGTCACGGCCTGGAGCGCGCTCAGCGCGTCCTGAATAGCACCCTGCTTCGAGGTGTGCGCGATCAGGAAGCCGGGGAAGGTAGCGGAGATCGCGCTGGTGGTGCCGTTCGACAGGGCGCCCTGCAGCCCGCCGCTGTTGAAGAAGAATTGCGTGCCGTATTTCAGCTGGTCGGTCAGCGTCACCTCGGCGATGGTCGCGTCGATGCGGACCTGCAGCGGCAGGATGTCGATCTTGCGCAGCATCGCCTCGATCACGCTCTGCTCTTCGGGCGTGCCGTAGATCAGCAGGGCGTTGTTATGCCGGTTGGCGATGATGCGGATGCTGTTGGCTTCCTGTTCCTTGTCTTCGCCGCCCGTCGGTGTCGACAGGGCCTCCTGGGCCGCCGACCCGCCGCCCTGGCCGCCCCCGGCGCCGAACTGGCTCTGCGACCCGAAGCCGCCGGAGGTTCCTGAGGTGCCGCCGGTCGTCCCGGACGTCGAGGTCCCGCCGATGCCGCCGGTCCCCCCGACGCCGCTGGTCCCGCCGACGCCGCCGGTGCCCCCGATGCCGCCCGTGCCCTGGCCGCCCGCGTTCGAGCCCGAATTGAGCGTGACCTGGTCGAAATTGGGTGCGGTCGACCCCGCGCCGCCGCCGCCGGTGCTGGAGACGTGCCCGGGCGTGAAGGCGCGTTGCAGCAGGTTTTCCAAGTCCTTGCTGTCGCCGTTCTGGACGTAATAGACATGCCAGTTGCGCGCGCTCGCCTTCTTGGCGCGATCGATGAGCGCGAACAGGCGCCGCGCATCGTCGATGTAGCGGCTCCGGGACGAGACGACCAGCACCGCGTTGACGCGCTGCATCGGGATGACCTTGACCATGCCGGACGTCGGCCCGTCGGCCTCGCTGCCGAACGCCTTGGATAATTGGTCGGCGACCTTGTCCGGATCGCCTGTCGTGACCGGGAATACCGCATAGGACTGGCCGGCCAGCAGGTCGATGTCGAACGCCCGGATCAGCCCGACCAGGCTCTCGCGCGCCGCCGGGTCGCCGCTGACGACGATGGCGTTATGGGCAGGGTCCGCGCTGACCTTGCCGCCTTCGGACACGAACGGCTCCAGCACCTTGGCCAGATCCTTGGCCGAGGCATAGCGCAGCGTGACGAGCTGGGTGCCCGAGCCGATGCCGTCGGCGCCGACCAGAGCGGCATTGGCACCGGGGCCATTGGATGGCAGCACGCGATAGAGCCCGTTCTGCTCGTTCAGCGTCGCGCCGTTCTGGGCGAGCAGGGTCTGCAGGATGCCCAGCAGCTGATCCCGGGCGACCGGCTGGGCCGTCTCGATCGTCGCCGTGCCGTGCACGGCCGGATCGATGGTGTAATTGAGCTTGAGTGTCCCGCCCAGGATAGAGCGCGCAATCTCGCGGATGTCGGTGTCGACGAAATTCAGCGTCACGTCGCCGGCAGAGGGGGCGCCGGGCTTGCGGCCGGGGCCGGCCTGGCCGTTGCTGCCGAGGGCCACTTGCGGCTGCGGCGTCGAGGCCAGGTCGGCGGCCACTTGGCCGTTGATGCGGGGGCTGGCGACGCCGCGATCGCCAGCGCTCTCGCCGGGCAGCGGCGTCAGCGGCTCCACCGGTTGCGTTTTGCAGGCGGCGAGGCTCAACGCCACGGCGGGAATGATCAGGTGAAATTTCATCGGCGGCTCGGCGCGGCGGGCGCGCCCCCTGGCTGGCGTGTCGGCGGTGGCGGGGCGGGGCGGGGTTGGGGCGGAGCCGGTTGCCCGGCGAAGGGATTGGGTACACCCGGCGGCAGCTGCATGCCGCCCGGCAGGAACTGTCGGGGATTGGTCTGTCCCGGCCTGGGCGGCAGGCCCGGGACGCCGTTCGGAGCTGGATTCGCGTTGTCCCCCGCCGCCGCTGCTGCGGCCAGGGCCGGGTCCGGCTTCGGCTGCAGCGTCTCGGTCCCCTTCGGTCCGGCCAGGGTCACGCCGTCGGCGGCGATCTGCTGGATCTGCCAGCCGGCGATCTGATCGCCCTCGGTCAGGCTCACCGGCTTGGCATCGCCTGACGGCTGGAAGATGGCGCGTCGCTGGGACTGGTCGATCATGATGCCGGCCAGGCGCGGCATATCGTCGGTGGGCGCGCCGACCGCGGTCGGGCTCTCCTTCGGGCGCCGATCGAGGGCGAACAGCGGCCGCGCGAGGATGGTCGGCAGGAAGCTCGAGCTGTCGTCGACCTGGGCGGCCGGCAATGCGCTCGGCGCGGCCGGCGCCGCGGCGGCCGGAGCAGGCGCTGGAGCCTGGAACGCCTCGATCGCGATCACGGCGAGCAGCGCAAGCGACAGCAGCCCCAGGCCGCCCACGGCGGCATCGCGCGGCGTCATGGCGCGCTCCCGCTGCGGAAGCCGTAGACCGTGAAGCCGGCGTCGAGCGCCGAGGCCGCAGCACCCGGCAGTACGATCGGCGATCCGTGGATCTGCAGGTCGTCGATCAGCATGGGCGGATGCGCCTGCTCGACCTGCGCGATCAACTGGGCCAGCACCGGCATCGGCGCATTGATGCTGAGCTTGACGCCGATCCGCCGGTACGGGCCGCTCTGTTCGGCGGTCAACGTCTCCATGCTCGAGAGCGTGGCGCCGGTGGAGTTGGCGAGCGATTGCAGCTGCGATTGCAGGGTGGCGCCGGCGAGCGCATCGGTCGCGCCCTCGAAGGTCGCGTCCCCGTTGTTGGCCGGCACGGTGGCGGCGCGGGTCTGCAGCGCCGGCAGTTCCGCCGCGAGCCCCGCCATCCGGTCGGCGAGCGCCATCCGTTGCGCCAGCTTCGCGCCCTCGGACTCGTAGAGGTCCATAAGCGGCGCGGCCACGACGAGCCAGACCAGGATGGCGGCCAGCAGCACGAGGCCGATTGCCAGGATGCGGCCCTGGCGGCCTGTCGGCAGGTTGGAGCCCATCTAGGGGGTGACCTCCGCCGTGATCGAGAAGATCTCCTGCCGATTCGCCTCGAGCTTGGTGACCGGGGCGGCGAAGGCCGGATCCTTGAAGGTCTGATCCGCGGCCAGCGCGCCCAGCAGCCGGGCCGCGGCTGCGGACTGGCCGATCAAGGACAGCTTGCGGTTCTTGAGCGACAGATCGGTCAGATGGGTGTCGTCGGGCAGGGCCTGAGTCGTGGCGGCCAGCACCTTCAGCGGGTTCGGCAGCTTGGCGCGTTCGGCCGCGATCGCCTCGCCGCCGGCGCCGGTGATCTGCCGGCGCAGCCGCGCGGCCTCGTCGACCGTCGGCTGCAAGGTCGCGATCGTGTCGTCGACCGAGCGGAAAGCCAGCTGCTGCTTGACGAAGGGCAGGGCGATGGCGACGAGCGCGAGCAGCGCCGCCGCCGCGGCCATGATTTGGACCGTCCGTCCCCCGGTGCGGGCGCCGCTGTGGTCGAGCTGGATCGGCCGGACCGAGCCGTCGGCCAGCCCCGGCATCAGCGTGGTCGGCGCGAGATCGGCCGCGGCCAGGTCGCGCACCAGGTCGGCCAGGGGCGCGCGCGGCACCAGCGACAGAAGGACGCGGAGCCGGCCCTGGCGCCGATCCCGCTCCAGGATCGCCACGTCCCAATAGACCTCGTCGGCGGTGAAGGGCGTTTCGCGATCCATCTCGAAGCCCAGCACCCGGTCGAGCTCGCGCTCGGCGGCGAGCGGCAGGGTCAGCTGCTTCTCCAGGAGGAAGGCCGGGCCGAGGCGCAGGTGGATGGCGTTCGGGCGGCCGGGCAGGGCGCAGGCCTGCTTCAGGGCGCGGAGGCCGGCAGCATCGAGCTTGAAGCGGCCGAGCCGGCTCGTCTGGCCGCGCTTGCGCAGCGCCACTTCGACCTGATTGGTGCCGTCCTCGCTCGTCACCACCAGCGCGTCATGGTCGTGCGCCGTCGCGCCGACCAGTTCGGTCGGCAGCAGGCTACGGAGCTGATCGCCCCACCAGGAGAGGAAGATGCCGATGGCCACGATGTTCGCGCTCGCTCCCAAGTCTTATTTTTGAATCAACGAGCTTGCGGCTCGCCCTGATGGGCAACTGGAAGAGTATTAGCCGTCTCTCGGGCGCGAGGAAAGGGGATGTCCGCTTTTAGCCGACACCTTCCGAGATCAGGGGGGCGACGACCATGTCCGGCCAATGCCGCGGATCGTTCTTGGGAAATACGAGATGCAGGCGGATCAGCGGAGGCGCCGTGGCGGACGTCCACCGGTCCGTCCATCCCGTAGCCTCGCTGCCGTTCTGCCAATAGGAGAACACGACGCCGTCCAGATGATCGACGATGACGGCGTCGCCCGAGGTCGGCGCCGCCGTGTTCGGATCGATCAGCAGGCTTTCCCAGTGCAGCGTCAGCCGATGCTGGTCGTCGAGTTGGAGCGTGATCTTGGCGCGCCGTCCGCCGGTCGAGACGGCGAGCGGCAGCAGCCCGTCGAACGTCACCGAATCCGGGTCGCCGGAGAAGTCGTTGCGGCCGTGGACGGCGCCGGCCGTGGCGTTGGTGAGCAGGTCCCGAATCGTCCGGTCGACCGCGTCGAGATCGGCGGTCCGGTCGACCAGCGCCGCCTGCCGCGTCCAGGCGGCCATGCCGAGGCGCAGCCCCTGGCCGAGCCCGGCCATCAGGATGCCGAGCACGACCAGGGCGACCAGGACTTCCACCAGGGTGAAGCCGCGTTCACTGCGCATTGGCCTGCCCCATCCGTTCGCTGCGCAGCACGAATTCGCGATCCTTGCCGACGTCGTGCCACGAGATCGACACCACGACGGCGTAGAGCATGAACGGCGGTGCGGCACCCGGACCCGGAGCCTGCGAGCGGCCGGTCGCCACCGGCGTCACCGCCAGATGCCAGCGATAGCCGCCGCCGTCATCGCCCTCGCTGTTGCCGGCCACGAGCGCCGCCTCCTGGCCAAGCGCCGCCATGTGCGAGCGCGCACGGGCCACCGCTTCCTCGTACCGGCCGGAGGTTTCGACCGATAGCAGTCCGCCGGAGGCCGCGCGGAACAGCAGGGCAAGCGCCAGCGCCGCGATCGCGAAGGCGATCAGCACCTCGAGCAGGGTAAAGCCGCGTTCACTCCGCATTGCCGACACTGACCCGGCCGTTGAGCCAATCGATGCCGATCCGCATCCGGCGCCGCCCGTCCTTGAGTTCGACCCGGCCGCCAGTCGAACTGCCATCGGGCAGAAAGCGGATATCGGCCGTGGTGCCGCCGACGGTTTGGCCGGCGACGGTCAGCACCGCGATATTGAGGTCGCGCGGCAGCGCCGTCGGCCGGTCGGCGCCGATCCGCCAATTGTGGGCGGCAAGGTCGATGCTGACCGCGACCGGTCGATTGTCCGCGACGGCGCGGGCGCGAGCCTGACGAAAGCCGGACGCCAATTCGTTCGCCGCCGCCCGCGCGGTCAGCGTGTGGAGCCCGAGCGGACCGCGGGCCGCGACCATGACGAGGACGAGGCTCAGAATCGCCAGCACGACGATCATTTCGATCAGCGTGAAGCCGCGCTCGCTGCGGGCGATGCTAGAGCGCCAGATCATTGAGGCCCAACATGGCCATCAGCAGCGATCCCACGATGGCCGCGACGGCGACGCCCATGAAGATGGTGATCGTGGGCACGAGCAGCGCCACCAGGCGCTGCACCGCGATGCGCGCGTGTTCCTCGTGGATCTCGGCGGCCTTGAGCGCCATGGCCGAAAGCTGGGCGGTTTCCTCGCCCAGGCGCAGCAGGTGGATCGTGCGCGGCGGAAAGATCCGCGCCTCGCCCAGCGGCCGCGACAGGCCGGCGCCGCCCTTGGCGCTCTCGCTCGCCTGCTGGATCGCGGTGACGGCGGCAAGATTGCCGATCGTCTCGGCCACGATCGTGAGCGCGCCGATCAGCGGCACGCCATTCTTGAGCAGGGTGCCGAGCGTGCGGGTGAAGCGCGCGGCCAAGGTCTCGCGCAGCAGGCTGCCCAGCACAGGCACCCGCAGCAGCAGCCGGTCGACCGGCCGCCGGAACCCTTCGTTCTGGAGCGCCTGGCGGAAAGCCACGCCCAGCACCAGCGCCAGGATCAGCAACCACGGGCCGGCGACCTGCATCGCGGCGCCGAAGCTGATCAGCAGCTTGGTCATGGTCGGCAACTCGGCCCCGGATTCGGCGAACAACGGCACGAATTGCGGCAGCACATAGCCGATCAGGACCGCGATCGAGCCGATCGCCGCGACCAGCAGCAGCGCCGGATAGACCAGCGCCGACTGCACTGTCGCGGCCAGGCTGCGTTCGCGCTCCAGCAGCCCCGCGAGCCGGTCGAGCGTGTCAGCGAGCGCACCGCCAGCCTCGCCGGCCCGTACCAGGCCGACATGGAGCTTGGGGAAGCTGCGCGGTTCCTGGGCGAGGGCCGCCGCGAGCGCGCTGCCGCCGCGTACCTTCTCGCGCACCCGGTCCATGACCAGGGCGACGCGTGGGTTGGGCGCGGTCTCGACGATGAAGCGCAGCGCCCGGTCGAGATCCTGGCCGGCGGCCAGCATGGTCGCGAGCTCGCGGGTGACGTCGGTCACTTCCTGGCGGCTCAAGGCACGCCGGCGGCCGACGTCGGCGGTGAAGAGCTCGGCCCAGCGACTGCCGCCCTCGGCCGGCTCCGCCCGCATCGGCACATGGCCCTGGCGCTGCAGGCGATCGATCACGGCGGCCTGGTCGGGCGCCTCCATGGTGCCGCGCTGGATCTGGCCCTGCGCGTCGATGGCGGTGAAGCGGAAGGCAGGCATGGCGCGTCAGCCCTCGGCGCGGATCGAGCGCACGACTTCTTCCACGGTCGTGATGCCCTGCAGTGCCGCATCGAGGCCGGCGTCGAACATCGAGGTCATGCCGCCGGCGATGGCGGCGCGTTCGATGGCGCTATGATCGGCGCGGGCGAAGATCAGTCGTTCGATTTCGTCGTTCGGGATCAGCAGTTCGGCGATCGCCTGCCGGCCGCGATAGCCGGTGCCGCGGCAGTGCGGGCAGCCGATCGGGTGATAGAGCATGATCGGCCTCTCCGTCGTGCGACGGTCGAGCCCGAACCGCTCGATCAGTTCGGCCGGCGCCTCGGTCGGACGCTTGCACTGCGGGCAGAGCCTGCGGACCAGGCGTTGGGCCAGCACGCCCTTGATCACGGCGGTGATGAGATAATCCTCGAGCCCCATGTCGCGCAGGCGCGTGACCGTCGCGGAGGCCGAGTTCGTGTGCAGGGTCGACAGCACGAGATGGCCCGTGAGCGACGCCTGGACCGCGATCTGTGCCGTCTCCAGATCGCGGATCTCGCCGATCATGATCACGTCCGGGTCCTGGCGCAGGATCGAGCGCAGCAAATGCGCGAAATTGAGGCCGATCTGCGGCTTCACCTGGATCTGGTTGATGCCGGCCAGCTGATATTCGATCGGATCTTCGACGGTCACGATCTTGCGCGCGACCGAGTTGAGATTGAGCAGGCCGGTATAGAGCGTCGTCGTCTTGCCGCTGCCGGTCGGGCCGGTGACCAGCACCATGCCGTTCGGCAGGTCCAGCAGGCGCTGCAAATTGGCGGTGACACCCGGCGGCAGGCCGAGCTTGCCATAGTCGAATTCGACCGCCGTGCGGTCGAGCACGCGCAGCACGACCGTCTCGCCATAGAGCGACGGGATGGTCGAGACGCGGAAATCGACCTCCTGGCCGCGCACGGCAAGCTTCAGGCGCCCGTCCTGGGGTAGGCGCCGCTCGGCGATGTCGAGGCGCGCCATGATCTTGATGCGCGACGTGATCGCGGCGGTGAGCCGTGCCTGCGGCGACTCCGCCTCATGCAGCACGCCGTCATAGCGGTAGCGGACCCGGAGCCGATCCTCGAACGGCTCGATATGGATGTCGGACGCCTGGGTCTCGACGGCGCGGGCGATCATCTGATTGACCAGGCGGATGACCGGCGCCTCGCTGGCCAGGTCCTTGAGCCGCTCGGCATCCTCTTCGAGCGGCTCGTCGCCCTCGCTGCCACCGGCCGTCTCGGCGACGTTCGCGTCGGGATAGAGCCGGTTGAGCGCCGCATCGAGTTCGATCGGCAGCGCGATCTCGACCGCGATGGCCCGGCCGGTCGCCGCGGCGACCGCCGTGCGGGTGAACTGGTCGAGCGGGTCGGCCATGGCCAGGATCACCCGGCTGTCGTCGACGTCGATCGGCAGCGCGTGCGCCTTGCGCAGGAAACGCGCCTTCAGGCGGTCGACGAGCAGGGGCTCCGCGGGGTAGCGGTCGGCCGTGACCAGGGGCAGATGCAGAAAGGCGGCAAGCGACTCGGCGAGGCCGCGTTCCGACACCAGGCCCAGTTGGGTCAGCACGGCATCGAGCCGCTGGCCCGTCTCGCTCGCGACGCGGCGCGCCCGCTCCAGGGTCTTGTCGTCGATCAACCCGCGCTCGAGCAGCACGCTGCTCAAGGCTTCCAGGCGATCATCGGCACCGCCGGACATTTCGGGGCTCGGGGAGCCGCCCGCGGGGCTATGGGCTAGGTCGATCATCGGTGATGGCGCCAAGCTGATTGTCGAAGGAGCCCCAGACTGTGTAGAGGACGGGAGCGGTGGCAAGCGGAAAGCGCATGGCAAGATTTTTGGCGGGGAGAGTGCCTTGATTCCGGACTGGCTCGTCTATCTGCTGGCCCCCTTCATCGGCAGCTTTCTGGGCGTGGTGATCCGTCGCTGGCCGGCGGGCCGGCCGCTCGCCTATGCGCGGTCCTGCTGTGACCATTGCGGGACGCCGCTCACCCCACGCGACCTCGTGCCGCTCGTCAGCTGGCTGCTGGCGCGGGGCCGATGCCGGCATTGCGGGGCGCCGATCGGCGAATTCTATCCGCTGGTCGAACTGGCGGCATTGGCCGTGGCGGTCTGGGCCGGCACCCTCGATGCAGGTGCTGCGCTCTGGCTCGACTGCCTGCTCGGCTGGGGCCTGCTGACGCTCGCCTGGATCGACGCCGAGCATCTGCTGCTACCCGATATGCTGACCCTGCCGCTCATCCTGCTCGGCCTCGGTGCCGCCTGGTATCTGGGCTGGCCGCCATTGGTCGATGCCGCGGCCGGCGCTGCCGCCGGATACCTTGCCTTCCAGCTGCTGGCGTTTGCCTATCGCCGACTCCGTGGCCGCGAGGGGCTCGGCGCCGGCGATGCGAAGCTGCTGGCGGTCGCGGGTGCCTGGCTCGGCTGGCAGGCGCTGGGCGATGTCGTGCTGGGCGCGGCACTCGCCGGCATCCTCTGGTTCGTGGTGGCCCGCCCAGGCCGGCGGGGCGAGCAAGGGGAGGTCGACGGCCCGACCGAGCTGCCCTTCGGGCCGGGGCTCGCCATCGCGATTTGGCTGGTCCGGCTCTACGGCCCCTTCCTTGGGTCATAAAAGGGGCACCGGAATACTTTCGCCCGCTAGAACGTTGAGGACACACGCAGCTTTCGGGCTGCTCTTGAAATAACAACGAAAAGTGGGTCCAAAAATGTTCCAAGCATTTCGTCCTGCGACCCGTGCGGTTGCCGCCGCGGCCTTGCTGAGCGGCTTCGCTGTCGCCCTGCCGGCGCTGGCCCAAACCTCGCCTCCGTCGACGACCACCTCGGCAACGACCGCTCCGGCCGCGGCTGCGACGGCACCGTCCAGCGTGGCGACCGCTCCCGCCGCTACTCCGAAGGCGGAGAAGCATTCGCAGCGGGTCGAGGCCCATATCGCCGACCTGAAGAAGAAGCTGACGATCACCCCGGCGCAGGATGCGACCTGGGAGACGTTTGCCCAGGTCATGCGCGACAACGGCCAGGCCATGGAAGAGGCGATCCAGGAGCGTGAATCGACCAAGGATCTCGACGCCATTCACGACCTGCAGTCCTACGCCAAGGTGGCCCAGGTTCATGCCGACGGAGCCCAGAAGCTCGCGGCCGCCTTCCAGCCGGTCTATGACAGCCTGTCGCCCGCGCAGAAGAAGAACGCCGATACGATGTTCGAGCATACGCGCCACGGAACGAAGGAAGCCGCCAAGAAGAAGTGATCGCGTCGACGGATGATCGATTCCATCGCACTCCGACCATCTTCTGAAAGGAATGGCACGATGAACACGAATAGACGAAGTCGTCTGCACATGTTTGCGCTGCTTCTGGCGGCCATCCCCCTTGCGATGGCGACCGTCGCGGGGCCGGCGAGGGCTGATGACGATGACCACGGGCACGGGCGCTGGAAGCATGAGCATCGAGACCACGAGCGCTGGGAACATCGCGATCGGGACGATGAAGGGCGCGGCTATTACCGGGAGCACGGCTATTACTACACACCGCCGCCGCCGCCGGTCTATTACGCGCCGCCGGCCCCGCCGCCGGTCTATTACTCGCCCGGGATCTCCGTGACAATTCCCATCCGCTGAGTCCGGGGCAGGGGCGGTCGAAAGGCCGCCCCTCTCTCATTCCGCCGGCACGGCGCCCGCCAATCGCTGGCGCGCGACGATGCGTTCGCGGTGGGCGGTGTAGAGCCCGCTGGCGATGATGACGGCCGCCCCGGCGAGCGTCATGAGATCGGGCACCATGGCGAACAGCAGGAAGCCCGCGAGGCTCGACCAGACCAGCTGCGTATAGGAAAACGGCGCCAGCACCGAGGCGTTGGCCCGGCGATACCCCTGCACGACCAGCCATTGGGCGGCGGTCGAGACGCAGGCCATGAAGCCACCAATTGCGACGGCCTTCCAGGGTGGCACGACCCAGACGAACGGCAGCATCAGGCTCACGACCACGAAGCCGGTGATGGCGGCATAGCCGAGCGTCGTCACCATGTCGTCGTTGCTATGGCTCATCTTGCGGGTCAGGACGATGCCGCAGGCCCAACTGACCGACGACAGCAGCGGAAAGATCGAGGCGGGATTGAACGCGCTCGTGCCCGGCCGCACCACGATCAGTACGCCGATCAACCCGACCACGATCGCGCTCCAGCGGCGAAGTCCGACCTTCTCGCCCAGCACCGGGATCGAAAGGGCGGTGATGAACAGCGGCGAGACGAAGCTCATCGCCGTCGCATCGGCCATGGCCAGAAATCTCAGGCCAGCGGTGAAGAACAGCGCCGATCCCAGCAGGCCCAGGCCGCGGCCGATCTGGAGGGCGGGTGCTGCGGAGCGGAGGCGCGAGGGCTGCCGCAGCAGGGCGGGCAGCATCAGCAGCGTGAAGCCGCTGTAGCGCAGCCAGACCACCTCGATCGGCGGCAGTATCTGGCCCAGCACCTTGGAACAGGCGTCGGACATGGAGAAGAAGACCATGGCCGCGATGATCAGCAGGATGCCGCGGACCGGGTCGTCGATGCGGCGGGTTGTCGCCGGAGCCGCCGATTTCGGGGCGGTGGAACCAGACTTGGCGGTCGAAAGGACGCTCTCGGTCATGGCGGAAACCAGGCTGCGACAAAATGTATGAGGAGACTACCACGGCTTCCGGCGTCAGCAGCCA
Source organism: Aliidongia sp. (assembly GCA_035310205.1). GTDB lineage: Bacteria > Pseudomonadota > Alphaproteobacteria > ATCC43930 > CGMCC-115725 > Aliidongia. The sequence continues at coordinate 10,410 of DATGEK010000112.1, read as the reverse complement.
AGCAGCGCTTGAGGGGGCCCCATGCTCCAGGCTCATCCGGTGGGCGCGTCAGAGCACTGCTGCCGTGCCGCCGTGTCGCGCGAATTCCCGTGTCAGCCATTCGATGAATACCCGTACGCGCGGCGACAACTGGCGGCTGTGCGGGTAGAGCAGGGAGACCGGCATCAGGTCGGGCGGGAAGTCCGGCAGGACTTCAACCAGGGTGCCGGCACGGAGGTCGGCTTCGACATGGTAGCGCGGCACCTGGATCAGGCCGAGGCCGAGACGCGCCGCCGCGACGTTGGTCTCGGCCCCGGCGACCGAGACCGTGGCGGGCAGGGTCATGCGCCTCAGGATGCCGCCGACGGTGAACTCCAGGGGAAAGAAGTTGCCGGTCGCCGACGAGACGAAGCCGATCATGCGGTGACCATCGAGGTCGCCGGGCGTTGCCGGGATCCCGTGGCGGCTCAGATATTCGGGGCTGGCGCAGGTCACTTCCTCGAGCATCGCCACGCGCCGCGCGACCATGGCGCTGTCCTGCAGATCGCCGACCCGCAGCACGCAATCGATGCCCTCGCGCACCAGGTCGACCAGGCGGTCGCCCTCGCCCAAGTGCAATTCCAGGTCCGGATAGCGCGCCAAGAAGGCCGGCAGGCCGGGCAGGACGAAATGCCGGGCGAGCGTGCCATGGACATCGACGCGCAACAGGCCGCGCGGCTTCGCATCGCCGAAGGCCGCCTCGGCGTCCTCCACCTCGGCGATGATCGCCAGGCAGCGTCGATGGTAGGCCTCGCCGTCGAGCGTCGGCGTTACGTGCCGCGTCGTCCGCTGCAGCAGCCGCACGCCCAGCCGCGCTTCGAGCTGCTGCACGACCTCGGTCACTGTCGAGCGCGGCAGGCCCAGATCCTGCGCCGCCAGGGTGAAACTGCGCCGCTCCACGATCCGCGTGAACAGCCGCATGGCGTCGAACCGGTCCATTCGCCCTCACTATTCGTGATTTCCGAATAGTATTGCCGATATTCGCCAGATTATCCAATTGGGGCGAAAGCGCATGTTTGCCCCGAAGCCGACATCCGGTCGGCGAGGAGAGCAGACATGAACGAGCAAACGAACAAGGTGGCGATCGTTACCGGGGCATCGCGCGGCATCGGTGCCGCGATCGCGGAACGGCTAGCGCGGGACGGCTTCACCGTCCTGGTGAACTATTCCGGCGATGCCGCGCCGGCCGAGGCACTGGTCGAGAGGATCGAGCAGGCCGGCGGCCGGGCCCGGGCCGCCCAGGCCGATGTCAGCGACCCGGCGGCCGTCCGCCGCCTGTTTGAGTCGGCCGAGGCGGCTTTCGGCGGCGTCGACGTGCTGGTGAACAATGCCGGGATCATGGTGCTCGGCACGCTCACCGATACGGACGACGCGACGTTCGACCGCCAGATCGCGGTCAATCTGAAGGGCAGCTTCAACACGCTCCGCGAAGCGGCCCGCCGGCTGCGCCGGGGCGGACGGATCGTCAATTTCTCCTCGAGCGTCGTCGGCCTGCTGCAGCCGACCTACGGCGTCTATGCCGCGACCAAGGCCGCGGTCGAGGCCATGACTCCCATCCTGGCCAAGGAATTGCGCGGCCGGGAGATCACGGTGAACGCCGTAGCGCCGGGCCCGACGGCGACCGACCTGTTCCTGAAGGGCAAGCCGCAGGAGGTGGTCGACCATCTGGCGAAGCTCGCCCCGCTGGAGCGCCTGGGGCAGCCCGAGGACATCGCCGACGCGGTCGCCTTCCTGGTTGGCCCCGATGCCGGCTGGATCAACGGCCAGATCCTGCGCGCCAACGGCGGCATCATCTGAGGCACCGAGGAAGGGAGCGGAATCATGACGGACGTCATTCTCATCACCGGCGCCTCGAGCGGCTTCGGCCTGCTCGCCGCCAGGGCCTTGGCGCATGCCGGTCACACGGTCTATGCCAGCATGCGCGAGACCACGGGCCGGAACGCGCCGCGCGTTGCCGAACTGGGCGCCTATGCCGCTGCGCACGGCATCGACCTCAGGCCGATCGAGCTGGATATCGCGGTGCAGGAGTCGGCCGATGCGGCGGTCGCGCGCATCGTCGCCGACCATGGTCGCCTCGACGTGATCGTCCACAACGCCGGCCACATGGCGTTCGGGCCGGCCGAGGCCTTCACGCCCGAGCAGTTCGCCCAGCTCTACGACATCAATGTGCTCGGCACCCAGCGGGTCAATCGCGCGGCGCTGCCGCATCTCCGCCGCCAGGGCCGCGGCCTCGTGCTCTGGGTGTCGTCCAGCAGCGCCCGTGGTGGCACGCCGCCGTACCTGGCGCCTTATTTCGCGGCGAAGGCGGCCATGGATGCGCTCGCGGTGAGCTATGCCGGTGAGTTGGCGCGCTGGGGCATCGAAACCTCGATCATCGTGCCCGGCGCCTTCACCAAGGGCACGAACCATTTCGCCCATGCCGGCGCACCGGCGGACAAGGTGCGGGCCGCGGAATACGAGACGGGACCGACCGCCGGCTTGCCGGATGTGGCGCTCAAGGGCTTGGCGTCGCTGGAGCCGGCGGATGCCGACGTGGCCTCGGTCGCCGCGGCCATCGTCCGGGTCGTCGATACGCCGTTCGGCAAGCGGCCGTTCCGTGTCCACATCGATCCGTCAGAGGACGGCGCCGAGATCGTCAACGGCGTCGCCGACCGCGTGCGCGCCGAACTGCTCCGGCGCATCGGGCTCGAGGACGTGCTGAGGCCGCGCGTCAGGGGATAGGTCGTTCGTCCACTGCGGCTACGCCGCCTGGATGCCCTTTCGGGCTTCAGGCGGCGTAGCGCCGGGCCGGCAGGATGAGCATGTCGGGGCGGATATCTTGCTTTTTGACCGTGGTGTAACCGGACAGGCATTCGGTCAGCACGTCCCAACGGTCGGCCTGGGTCGGTCGAGCCCCGGCTTCCAGCAGATGGCCATAATTGTGCGAGACCACGCGTTTGGCGAGGTCGCCGAGCGTCCGGCAATCCTTGCCGAACCGGCCGGGATCCAGCGTGAACAGCCAGGTCGCGGCCGGGATCAAGAGAATGAGATAGAGCGTCCAGCCGGGGTAGAATACGTGGACCGGCAAAATTCCCAGCAGCGCCATTGCCGCGGTGGCAAAGGCGGCGACACCCACCCAGCCGCTCGCCAGCGGCGGCATCTGCAAGCCGGTCTCGCGCTCAACCTGGCGGAACAGCTGCTTCGGCGGAATGGTAATAAGCTCGGACAGAACATGGGATGGGCGCAGCGTCTCGCCACCAGCGTAGGGGCTCAGCGCGCGGCGTAACCGATAGAACGCCATGGCGGTGGCGCAGGCCTCGCCGCCGAGGCCGTCGAGCCGCTTTGACACGATGCGGAACAAATCGCCGACTGTGCGGCAGTCATCCAACTCGCCATCGGCGAAGCGGAAGCCCAGCGAGCGTTCCAACCTCACGATCGCATCGCTCGCGTCTTCATCGTCAAGTTCGAGCGATCCTGCCATCCGTATCTCGCCAGCGCCTGTTGCGGCTGAATTGAACCGCAACGGGCCGGCGATGTCTACTTCGCCGCCCGCGCCGCGACGCGGCTGTGGTGCTTGCCATAGCCGACATAGATCGCGAGGCCGATGGCCAGCCGGATGACGAGGCGGCCACCCTCGCTCCGCGACGATAGATTGTGGCAGATTGCGGCTCGCGGCGCCGGGCCATACGCTCGTTTAGTACTTGTAAAGGTGGGGCTTCGTAGCTTTGCTAGGACAAGGGGATGATTTGATGCGCCAGCTGCGTCGACGGTCGCCGTACCCGTTCCGGCTGTCACGGTCCTGAAGGGGGCGGACGGTGATGAAAACGTGCGGAGCAGGCCTCGGAATCTTGATGCTGGCGCTGCTCCAGCTGCTGCCGGTTGCGCGGGCTGCCGAGCTGCCGGTCATCCATCTGACCGTCATGGGCTCGCTCGGCGGCACGGCGCAATTCCGCGACGTCGAGGAGCCGTTCTGGACACAGCAGCTCGCCGCCGATTCGAATGGTCGGATCACCGCCGACGTGACACCGTTCGACCGCGCCGGGCTCAAGGGCTCCGAAGCGCTGCAGATGGCACGGCTTGGCGTCATTAGCTTCCTAATGGTGCCGCTGTCGCTCATTTCGAGCGAGGATCCGGAGGCGAACGCTCCCGATCTGCCCGGCCTCAATCCCTCGGTCGAGGCCATCAGGGCCAATCTCTCGGCCTATCGCCGGGTTCTGGTCGAGCTCTATCGCACCCGCTACGGGCTCGAGACGCTGGCGATGGTCAGCTATCCGGCCCAGGTGCTGTTCTGCAAGGACCGTTTCGAGACCCTGTCCGAGCTCGCTGGACGGAACGTCCGGGTCGCAAGCGGCGCCCAGGCTGGCCTGATGGGTGCGCTCGGCGCGCATGGCATCGTTCTGCCCTTTGGCGAAATCCGCCGCGCCTTTGCCAATGGCGTGATCGACTGCACCATCACCGGAACCCTGACCGGCAGCTCGATCGGGCTTGCCGACGTGACCCACTATGTTCATGACCTGCCGATCAATTGGGGCGTTCAGGTCGTGGTCGCAAATCGCGCCACCTGGAACGGCCTGGCGCCGGAGGTCCGGGATTTCCTCACGCGCGAGCTGGCCGACCTGGAACGGCGCGTCTGGATCGAGACCGAACAGTCGACGGCGCAGGGCTTGTCCTGCCTTACCGGCCGGAGCGAATGCGTGCAGGGTGCCAAAGGCGATATGGTCCTGGTTCCTGCCGTGCCCGGCGATCGGGCGCTGCTGGATCGGGTCCTCAGGACGGGTATCCTGCCAAACTGGGCTGTGCAATGCGGCGAGGATTGTGCCGCGGAATGGAATCTTACCGTCGGCGGGCGCATGGGGCTGCGAGCCGAGGCGACACAGCCGTGAGCCGTGCCGCGGAAACGCCCCGCGCCTGGCGCGGCGCTCATCGATGGCTCGACCTCGAGGCCGGCATCATCGGCTTCGGCATCCTGTCGGTCCTGGTGTTCGGCGCGGTCCTGGCCTTCATGCTCGACCGCAGTCGCCACGGCGCGCTCGACATCGCCCAGGCGACGACGCGAAGCCTGGCGGTCGCGGCGGAAAACGCAACCGCGCGGACCGTGCTGTCAATCGACGCGATGCTCTCGGCCGTGACCGAAGCGCTCGACCGGATGCCGGGCGAAGCCCCGCTCGACGGCCTCGCCGCGCATGACCTGCTCCGCGTGTTCAATGACCAGAATTTCTCGGTCAGGGACATTCTGCTGTTTGACGGCCGGGGCGTTCAGGTCAATGACGCGGCCTCGACCATGCGCAAGCCGCGGCCGCTTGCCGACCGCGATTTCGCGCAGGCGCGCGCCAGCGGCCCGGATGTCCAGGCCCTGTTCATCGGTCGTCCGGTGCGTTCGCCGGTGACCGAGCGCTGGTCGATCTTCATGAGCCGCCCCATCGTCCTCAGGGATGGTCGCTTCGTCGGCCGGATCGCGGCCGAGGTGCCGGTCGATACCTTCAGCGATTTCTACGACAAGCTCGATGCCGGCAAGGCCACCAAGATCGGCCTCTATGCCGCCGACGGAACCCTGCTGGCGAATGATCCCGAGACCGACGCCAGGATCGGGGCGCGCATCGCGCTGCCGGCCGATCTTGCCAAGTCGCTTTCGGAGAATGTCATCACGACCATCGAGCTCGACCCGATGAATGGCGTCCGCGCCATCGTCTCGTCGAAGACGGTGCCGCTCCGGCCGCTCGCCGTCAGAGCCAGCATCGATCTGCCGGCGGCACTTGCCGCCTGGAACGAAGAGGCGCGGGTTCTGGCGTACGTCTTCCTGCTCGGCACCGGCGGCTGTGCCGGTTTCGCCACGATCCTGATCATGCTGCTGCGCCGGCAGCGGCGTGCGCAGGCGCTGCTGCAGGATGCGCTCGAACATCTGAGCGAGGGTTTCGTCCTGTTCGATCGAGACGAGCGCCTGGTCATGTGCAACAGCCGGTTTCGGGAGATTTACGCACGCAGCGCCGATGCCATGGTGCCGGGCGCCAGCCTCGAACATATCATCCGGACCGGGGCCGAGCGCGGCGAGTACATCGGGGTCCCGACTGATGACGTCGAGGGTTGGCTTGTCCGACGGCTCGCCGAGCATCGTGGGATCGCCGGCCAGACCATCGAGCGGCAATTGGCCAATGGCCGCTGGCTCAGGATCTCCGAACAGCGCACCTCCGACGGCGGCACCGTCGGCGTCCGGACGGACATTACCGGGGCGAAGGATCATGCGGCGCGGCTGCGCCGGAACGAGGATGAGCTGACCCAGACCATCCAGGAGCTGGAGATCGCCCGGGCCCAGGCCCAGCGGCAGGCCGACAACCTGACCAAGCTGGCCGGCGACCTCGCGGCGGCCCGCGACAAGGCCGAGGTCGCGAGCCGGGCCAAGAGCCAATTCCTTGCCAACATGAGCCACGAGCTCAGAACGCCGCTCAATGCCGTGATCGGCTTTGCCGAGCTCCTGAAGCTCGAGCTGTTTGGGGGGCTGAACGACAAGCAGCAGGAATATGTCGAGGATATTCGGGCGTCGGGCGCTCATCTGCTCGGCGTCATCAACGATGTGCTCGACCTTTCCAAGATCGAGGCCGGCCATGCCGAACTGCGCGAAGAGGAGGTCGATCTGGTTGAGCTGATCGACGGCCAGATCGCGATCATGCTGCCGCGGGCGGAGCAGGGCGGGTTGACGGTTCGGACCGACTATCAGCACGGGTTGCCGCTCTGTTGGCTCGACACGCTCAAGGTCCGCCAGATGGTGCTCAATCTTCTGTCGAACGCGGTCAAGTTCACGCGTGACGGCGGGATGATCACGGTCGGCGCGCGGATCGACCCGGCGGACGGCACTCGTCCCGGCTGGCTGCGGATCGAGGTGGCGGACACGGGCATCGGCATCGCCGCGGAGGATCTGGCGATGGTGCGCGAGCCGTTCCGCCAGGTCGAAAACCACCTCTCGCGGAAATACGAGGGCTCGGGTCTCGGCCTCGCCATCACGGACGCCCAGATACGGCTCCATGGCGGCCAATTAGAGATCGCCAGCACGTTCGGCGCGGGGACGACCGTCACCCTGTGGTTCCCGAGGGCCAGGGTGCTGGGCGAACTGGCGCGTTCCGGCGGAATCTCGGCCAGCGCATGATGCCGATCCGGGTTATGTTGCTGGCCGGCCAGGACAATGGCCGCCGGGAAGGGGAGCGATAGGGTCTGTGTCTTGAGGAATCCGATTTCGCTCACACGCTTCGATGCGGTGCTGGACGGCGCCGATGCCCTCCTGTTCCATCGGTTGCGGCTCTGGTGGTTCGGCTTCGACCCGCGCGCGGTCGTGACCGTGGAGCCGGAGCCGGTCGTTGAAGCGACGCTCGATGTCGCCGACGAGCCGGTCGATCGGCTGGCGCTGGCCCAGAAGATCTGGGGGCCCGGCTTTCTGGTGCCGGGCGGTGTCGACTATGTCATGACCATGGTGAAGCCGTTCGGCGTCAACCCGGCGATGAGTCTGCTCGACCTCACGGCCGGCCTCGGCGGCCCGTCGCGGCATGTCTCGCACTTCTTCGATGTCTATATCACCGCGATGGAGCGGGCGCCGGAGATCGCCAAGCGCGGCCATTCCATGTCGATCGATGCCGGGCTCGGCAAGAAGGTGCCGATCACCGCCTATGACCCGGAGACGGTCGAGTTCAAGCCCCATGCCTTCGACTGCGCCTATGCCGAGTACCTGACCGTCTCGGTCGTGGCCAAGGAGCGCCTCATCCGCGAGATCATGCGGGCGCTCAAGGCGCGCGGCCAGTTCAGCTTCGTCGATTTCGTGCTGGCCGACGGCAATCTCGAAGACCGGCGCCTCGATGCCTTGCGCAAGATCGAACGCTTCACGCCGATGCCCTGGACCCTCAAGCAATATAGCGACTGTCTCGCCGGGGCTGGCTTCGACGTCCGCATTTCCGAGGATCACACCGACATATTCATGCGCCATGTCGCCCAGGGCTGGGCGCAGTTCGTCGAGAATTACGATGTGAAGCTGATGACGCGCGGCAACCAGTTGGCGGTGGTCGAGGAGGCCGAATTGTGGATGACGCGGCTGGCCGCGCTGCAAAGCGGCGTGCTGCGGGTCTACCGCTTCTACACCGTCTCGACCTATGGGGCGATAAGCTGACCCATGGTCCCTGTCGTGGGCGCAGGAGCGCTTTGCGTCGAATAGGGTATTCGGTGGATTGACAGAGGCGGGGCCTTACCATAGGTTCCGCGGCTTCCAAGTTTATCCATGCCGCAGGGCTCGTCATGAAGATCGTCAATTCACTGAAGTCGCTGAAGAAGCGGGACAAGAACTGCCGCGTGGTGCGCCGCAAGGGTCGGGTCTACGTGATCAACAAGGCCAACCCGCGCTTCAAGGCCCGCCAAGGCTGAGCCGGGCCGTCCCCGTTCGCGCCGGGTGCCGATAGGCGCCCCGCCGCGCGGGACCAGGTCTTCTACTGCTTCGCGGCCAAAGGCTGACGGGTTTCCACCCGTCGGCCTTTGGTCGTTTTGGCGACGACACTTCCGGCCTTGCCATCGGTGTATGCTGGCTGAGATCATAGGCGTCGTGGCCGGACGATAGATCCGGCCCCGTTTTCCGGGATGGGACCGCGCCGATGAAGATGCCGACTCCGGATGCCGCCATCGTCGCGCGTCGGCGCGAGATTGCCGCCCACTTGCGCACGCTCCTGAAGCCCGAGTCGGTGATCGAGGCGGATGACGAGCGCCGCGTCTATGAAAGCGACGGGCTGACCGCCTATCGCCAGCCGCCGCTGATCGCGGCCCTGCCCAGTTCGACCGCGGAGGTCTCGGCCGTGCTGGCCTATTGCCAGCAGGAGGGCATCAAGATCGTGCCGCGCGGCGCCGGCACGTCCTTGTCCGGCGGGGCCTTGCCGCTCGCGGACGCGATCACGCTCGGGCTCGGCAAGCTCAACCGGGTGCTGGAGATCGACCTGCCGAATCGGGCGGTGACGGTGCAGCCCGGCGTCACCAACCTCGGCATTACCCGCGCGGTCGAGCACGCGGGCTTCTATTACGCGCCGGATCCGTCGAGCCAGATCGCCTGTACCATCGGCGGCAATATCGCGGAGAATTCTGGCGGCGTGCATTGCCTGAGATACGGCCTCACCACCAACAATGTGCTGGGCCTCGAATTCGTGCTGATGAGCGGCGAGGTCATCCGGCTCGGCGGCAAGCATCTCGACGCCGGCGGCTATGATCTTCTGGGCGTGCTGACCGGGTCCGAGGGGCTCCTGGGCGTCGTGACCGAGGTCACGGTGAGGGTCCTGCCCAAGCCGTCGCACCTGAAGGCGATGATGATCGGCTTTCCGTCGAGCGAGCAGGCCGGCGATTGCGTCGCCCGCATCATCGCGGGCGGCATCATTCCGGCCGGCATGGAGATGATGGACAAGCCGGCGATCCACGCCGCGGAGGCCTTCGTCCGGGTCGGCTACCCGCTGGATGTCGAGGCACTGCTGATCGTCGAGCTCGACGGGCCGGAATGCGAGATCGATGCCTATATGGGCCGCATCGAGGCGATTGCCGGGGAATGCGCTGCCGTCTCCTGCCGGGTCAGCCGGAACGAGGAGGAACGGCTGGGCTTCTGGGCGGGGCGCAAGGCGGCCTTTCCAGCGGTCGGCCGGATCTCGGCGGATTATTACTGCATGGACGGGACCATCCCGCGTCGCCGGCTGGCGGAGGTGCTGGCGCGCATGGAAGTGCTGTCGCAGCAATACGGCCTGCGCGTTGCCAACGTGTTTCATGCCGGCGACGGCAATCTGCACCCGCTCATCCTCTATGATGCGAACCAGCCGGGCGAGCTCGAGCGCTGCGAGGCGTTCGGCGCCGATATCCTCCGGCTCTGCGTCGAGGTCGGCGGCGTGCTGACCGGCGAGCACGGCGTCGGGGTCGAGAAGCGCGACCTGATGCCGGCGATGTTCACCGAGACCGATCTCGACCACCAGATGCGCGTGAAATGCGCCTTCGATCCGCAACACCTGCTCAATCCCGGCAAGGTCTTCCCTCAATTGCGGCGCTGCGCCGAACTGGGACGGGTCCATGTCCATCACGGGGCCGCGCGCTTTCCCGAGCTGCCGCGGTTTTGATCCGATGAATCTGATGCAGCCGACGACGCAAGCCGCCTTGGTCGATGCCGTGACCTGGGCGCTCGAACGCAAGGCGCCGCTGGAGCTGGTCGGCGGCGGCACCAAGCGGCTGATCGGCAGGCCGCCGCAGACCGCCGATGTGCTCGATCTGAGCGGGCTTGCCGGGATCGTCCTCTATGAGCCGGAGGAGCTGGTGCTGACCGCCGGTGCCGGCACCAAGCTGGCCGAGATCGAGGCAACCCTGGCGGAGGCCCGGCAATGCCTGACCTTTGCACCACCTGACTACGCGCGGCTGCTGGGCGGG
>DATGEK010000111.1:0-17534 GCA_035310205.1 Aliidongia sp. | reverse complement strand
CGGCTCAAGCCCGGCCACCTGCTGCAGCCGGGCCGCGACCTGTGCGGCGAACTGGTGCTGGCGGATATCGGGCTCGATCCGACCGCGCTCGCCGCGCTCGGCATAAGGACCTGGGCGAACGATCCTGCTTGCTGGGGCGCTGTCTTGCCGCGGCCGGGCAGCGCCGCCCATAAATACAGCCGCGGCCATGCCCTGGTCCTGGGCGGCTGGCCGATGAGCGGGGCAGGGCGTCTCGCCGCCCGCGCCGCGGCCCGCGGCGGGGCAGGGCTGGTCACGGTCGCGGTGCCCTCGGCCGGGCTCGCGACCTACGCGGCGGCGCTGGAAAGCCAGATCGTGCGGCCGCTCGATGATCCGCCCGGGCTCGATGCCCTGTTGCAGGACCGGCGCCTGTCCGGCCTGCTGATCGGACCGGGCGCCGGCGTCGGCGACGCGACGCGCGCGTCGGTGCTCCAGCTGCTGGCGGCGGAACGGCCGACCGTGCTCGATGCCGACGCGCTCACCTCGTTCGCGGACAAGCCGTCCGACCTGTTCGCGGCCATCCGGGCGCCGGCCGTGCTTACCCCGCACGAGGGCGAGTTCGCACGGCTGTTCCAGGCCAAGGGTGACAAGCTCGCCCGGGCCCGCGCCGCGGCGGCCGAAAGCGGCGCCGTTCTGGTGCTGAAAGGCGCCGACACGGTCGTGGCGGCACCCGACGGCCGCGCAATCATCAATGCCAATGCCCCGCCGACGCTCGCCACCGGCGGGGCCGGCGACGTGCTGGCGGGCCTGATCCTGGGGCTGCTGGCGCAGGGCATGCCGGCGTTCGAGGCGGCATCCGCGGCGGTCTGGGTGCACGGCGCCGCCGCAGCCTCGTTTGGGGCCGGGCTCGTCGCCTCCGATCTGCCCGATCTTGTTCCCGCGGTCCTTACCCGCCTCTATCGGCAGCTTTGACCGCCAGCCGGCTTGCTCTCTGGCACCGGTTGAGGGAGAAAGACGGCAAAGATGGGGCGCCCAACGCCGGCCGCCCCCCTGTTCGCTTTCCCGGGAGAGACCGCCGCCGTGGCCAGCCTATCGATCGTTCCGCCGCCCGCCCCCCGCGCCATCGAGCCCATCCGGCTCCGCCGCCTCGAGGCGCTTGCCGAAAAGGTGCTGTGGCTCTCGGCCTGGACGATTCACAACGCGAACCATATTCGTCCGAGCCGCGACGGGCTGAAGGTCGGCGGCCATCAGGCTTCGTCGGCCTCGCTCGTCACGCTGATGACGGCACTCTATCTCGACGTGCTGCGGCCCGAGGATCGCGTCGCGGTCAAGCCGCATGCCTCGCCGGTGTTCCACGCGCTGCAATATCTGCTGGGCAACCAGACCCAAGACAAGCTCGAGCGGTTCCGGGCCTTGGGCGGCGCCCAGTCCTATCCGTCACGCACCAAGGACACCGACGATGTCGATTTCTCGACCGGTTCGGTCGGCTTGGGAGTCGCGATCACGCTGTTCGCCTCGATCGCTCAGGATTTCGTGAAGCTGAAGGCGCTCTCGCCCGACCAGCGGCCGGCCGGCCGCATGGTGGCGCTGGTCGGCGACGCCGAGCTCGACGAGGGCAACGTCTTCGAGGCGCTGCTCGAGGGCTGGAAGCACGACGTGCGGAACCTCTGGTGGGTGATCGACTACAATCGCCAGAGCCTGGATTCGATCGTCAACGACCGGCTGTTCAACCGTATCGACAGCCTGTTCGAGATGATGGGCTGGCGCGTCGTCACGTTGAAATACGGCAAGCGGCTCGAAGCCGCCTTCGCCCGGCCGGATGGCGAGCATCTGCGCCAGTGGATCGACGAATGCCCGAACTCGCGCTATTCGGCGCTGGTCTACAAGGGCGGCGCCGGCTGGCGCGAGCACCTGTCGCGCGATCTCAATCGCTATCCGGGGATCCGGCGGATCCTGGAAGAGCATGACGACGACCAGCTCCACGGCCTGATGACCAACCTCGCCGGCCACGACATGGAGGCGGTGCTGGAGGCGTTCCATGGCATCCAGGATGATCGGCCGACCTGCTTCATCGCCTATACCATCAAGGGCTACGGCCTGCCGTTCGCCGGCCACAAGGACAATCACGCCGGCCTGATGAACAAGGAGCAGATGGCCGGCTTCAAGGCCAAGCTCGGCATCGCCGATGGCGCCGAATGGGAGCGCTTCGCCGGTGCCAAGCTGCCGGCCGCCGAGCTCGAGGAATTCCTGGCGACGGTGCCGTTCGCGGCCGATGGCGTGCGCCAGCATGTCGCAGCACCGGTGCCGGTGGCCGATCTGCCCGTGCCGGCGGTCGGCGGCGCCAAGGCCTCGACCCAGGAAGGCTTCGGCAAGATCCTCAACGATCTCGCTGGCGGCAACAGCCCGCTCGCCAGCCGCATCGTCACCACCTCGCCGGACGTCACCGTCTCGACCAATCTCGGCGGCTGGGTCAACCGGCGCGGTATCTTCCACCGCAGCGAAGTCGCCGACACGTTCCGCGACGAGAAGGTCGTCTCGGCCCAGCGCTGGGCCATGGCCCCGACCGGCCAGCATCTGGAGCTCGGCATCGCCGAACACAATCTGTTCCTGATGCTGGCGGCGCTGGGATTGACGGCGCCCTTGTTCGGCGCGCGGCTGCTGCCGATCGGCACGCTCTACGATCCGTTCATCAACCGCGGCCTGGATGCGCTCAATTACGGCTGCTACCAGGATTCGCGCTTCATGGTCGTGGCGACGCCGTCGGGCCTGACGCTGGCACCCGAAGGCGGCGCCCATCAATCGATTAACACGCCGCTGATCGGCATCGGGCAGGACGGGCTCGCCTCCTATGAGCCCGCCTATGTCGACGAGCTGGGTGTGCTGATGGCCTGGGGCTTCGAGCACATGCAGCGGCCGGCGGGCGAGGGCGGGTCGATCTATCTGCGCCTGTCGACCCGCTCAGTCGCGCAGCCGGACCGGCCGATGACGCCCGAACTGCGCGACGGCATCGTGTCGGGCGCCTATTGGCTGGTCGAGCCGGCCCCGGGCAGCGAGATCGCCATCGTCTATTGCGGCGCCGTCGCCGAAGAGGCGCGGCGCGCCCATGCTGCCATCCTGGAGGATATCCCGGGTGCCGGCCTGCTGGCGGTCACATCGCCGGACCGGCTGCATGCCGACTGGCTGAAGCACCGCCAGGGCGGCGAGGGGCAGAGCCGGATCGAGCGGCTCCTGGCGCCGCTCGCCCGCGATGCAGGCCTGGTCACGGTCATCGACGCCCATCCGGCGGCACTGTCGTGGCTGGGCGCCGCGGCCGGCCGGCGGGTCGAGCCTCTGGGCGTCGATCATTTCGGCCAATCCGGTGATCTGTTGGACCTTTATCGGACCTACGGGCTCGACGAGGAGGCCATCTTGAACGCGGTGGCGCGCGCCTGCCTGGCGTGATCCGACGAAATCGCGGTCGCCTCCTGCGTATTTGTCGTGGGAGTGTAAAAAAGCTTGTGCTATGTCAACCGGCCGACTTCGGGCCGGCGCGGGCGTGGCGGAATTGGTAGACGCACTGGATTTAGGTTCCAGCGACGCAAGTCGTGGGGGTTCAAGTCCCTTCGCCCGCACCAGCATCGAGGCACCGATTAACCCTTGCCATCAGGGCCGCGCGGCAACGAGCGCGCCGCCCTTCTGACCCTAAGGCTTCTTTTTATGCAGATCACCGAGACCAGCACCGAAGGCCTGAAGCGCGAGTTCAAGGTCGTCGTCGCCTCCCAGGACATCGAGAAGCGCGTGGATGCGCGGCTCGCCGAGGTCGCCAAGACCGTCCGCCTGCCGGGCTTCCGTCCGGGCAAGGTGCCGGCCGCGGTCGTCAAGCAGCGCTATGGCGACAGCCTCCTGGGCGAAGTGCTGGAACAGACCGTCAACGAGACCTCGTCCCAGGCGCTGGCCGAGCGCAACCTGCGCCCGGCCCTGCAGCCCAAGATCGAGATCACCTCGTTCGAGAAGGGTGCCGATCTCGTCTACGACATGAAGCTCGAGATCCTGCCCGAGATCCAGACGATCGATTTCTCCGGCGTCTCGCTCGAGCGCCTGAAGCCGGAGATTCCGGACGCGGAACTCGACGACGCGCTCAAGAACCTGGCCGATCGCTATCGCGAGACCGAGGACGTGACCGACGGCAGCGCCGCTGCGCTCAGCGACACGGTCGTCATCGATTTCGTCGGCTCGATCGACGGCGAGAAGTTCGACGGCGGCGCCGGTACGGATTTCTCCCTGGAGCTCGGCTCGGGCCGCTTCATCCCGGGCTTCGAGGACCAGCTCGTCGGCGCCAAGGTCGGTGACCATGTCGCGGTCAAGGTGCCGTTCCCGGCCGATTACGGCGTCGACACGCTCGCCGGCAAGGACGCGGTGTTCGAGGTCGACGTCAAGGGGCTGAAGCGCAAGCTGCCGGCCGTCGTCGACGAGAAGCTGGCCGAGACGCTGGGCCTGGAGAACCTCGAGGCGCTGCGCGGCGCGGTGCGCGAGCAGATGGAGCGCGAATATGCCGGCGTCGCCCGCCAGAAGCTGAAGCGCGACCTGCTCGACATCCTGTCGGAGAAGCATGATTTCGCCGTGCCGGTCGGCATGGTCGACCTGGAATTCGACAGCATCTGGAAGCAGTTCGAGGCCGAGCGCGAGCGGGCCAAGGCGTCGGGCGCCTACAAGGAAGAAGAGGCCAAGCCCGACGAGGAGAGCAAGGAAGAGTACCGGAAGATCGCCGAACGGCGCGTTCGTCTGGGCCTGGTCCTTGCCGAAGTGGGTCGGATGAACAACATCCAGGTAACCCAGGACGAAGTGAACCGGGCCGTGATGGCCCAGGCGCGCAACTATCCGGGGCAGGAGAAGGCCGTCATGGACTTCTACCGCAACAATCCCGACGCGATGGGTTCGCTCCGCGCGCCGATCTACGAGGACAAGGTCGTCGATTTCATCGTCGATCTCGCCCAGGTCACCGAGAAGGCCGTGCCCCCCAAGGAATTGGTGGCGCTCGCCGGCCTCGATGACGAGGAAGAAACTGCCGAAGCCTGATCGGGCGTTCGCCTGATCGGTTCGAGGCCTGATCGAACGTCCCCGGGGCCCGGTTCGCAGACGATTGCGGACCGGGCCCCACCGGGGCATGCTCGTCCCCGGAAGGGCCGAGCAGCTTGAAGGAACCAGTGTGATCATGGCCGACGCCTTGGACGTTTATATGAATACCCTCGTGCCGATGGTGGTCGAGCAGACCAATCGGGGCGAGCGCGCCTACGACATCTATTCGCGCCTGCTGAAAGAGCGGATCATCTTCCTGGTCGGGCCGGTGAACGACGCGGTCGCCAGCCTGATCTGCGCCCAGCTGCTGTTCCTCGAATCCGAGAACCCGACCAAGGACATCTCGATCTATATCAACTCGCCCGGCGGGTTGGTGACGGCCGGCCTCGCGATCTACGACACGATGCAATATGTCCGCCCCGACGTGGCGACGATCTGCATCGGCCAAGCGGCCTCCATGGGCTCGCTGCTGCTGGCCGCCGGTGCCAAGGGCAAGCGATTCGCGCTGCCGAACTCGCGCATCATGATCCATCAGCCCTCGGGCGGCGCCCAGGGACAGGCCTCGGACATCGAGATCCAGGCCCGGGAGATCCTGTCTCTGCGCCGTCGGCTCAACCAGATCTATGTGACGCATACGGGCCAGTCGCTCGACGTCATTGAAGAAGCGGTCGAGCGTGACAAATTCCTGTCGCCCGAAGAGGCGAAAGTTTTCGGTCTCGTGGACGACGTCATGGCCGCCCGGCCGCCGTTGGCCAAGGACGAAGACGGCAAGAGCCGCTAAAGCCCGGCGCGCACCTTCGTTAAGGGGGTGTTGATGTCCGGTATGTTACGGTTTGATGGGATCGGCGGGACGATCCGAAGGCGGTTCGTTCCGTCATGTGCCCTCGATGGCCCTCCAGGGGCGATGCCAGCTTGCGCTTGTGCTGGCGGAGCGCTGGTGGATAACATGACCGGAGACCGGGGTCGAAGTCCCCGGTGGTTGACGGAGTGCCTATGACGAAATCCAGCGGCGGCGATTCGAAGAACACGCTCTATTGCTCGTTCTGCGGCAAGAGCCAGCACGAGGTCCGCAAGCTGATTGCCGGCCCGACCGTGTTCATCTGCGATGAATGCGTCGAGCTGTGCATGGACATCATCCGCGAGGAACACAAGACCACGCTGGTGAAGTCGCGCGACGGCGTGCCGGGGCCCAGGGACATCTGTGCCGTGCTCGACGACTACGTGATCGGCCAATTCCACGCCAAGCGCGTGCTGTCCGTGGCGGTGCATAACCACTACAAGCGGCTCGCCCACGGCGCGAAGAACAACGACGTCGAACTCGCCAAGTCGAACATCATGCTCGTCGGCCCGACCGGCTGCGGCAAGACGCTCCTGGCGCAGACGCTCGCGCGCATCATCGACGTGCCCTTCACCATGGCCGACGCCACGACACTCACCGAGGCGGGCTATGTCGGCGAGGATGTCGAGAACATCATCCTCAAGCTGCTGCAGGCGGCCGACTACAATGTCGAGCGGGCGCAGCGCGGCATCGTCTATATCGACGAGGTCGACAAGATCAGCCGCAAGTCCGACAACCCGTCGATCACGCGCGACGTGTCGGGCGAGGGTGTGCAGCAGGCGCTCCTGAAGATCATGGAAGGCACCGTCGCCTCCGTGCCACCGCAGGGTGGGCGCAAGCATCCGCAGCAGGAATTCCTGCAGGTCGACACGACCAACATCCTGTTCATCTGCGGCGGCGCGTTTGCCGGCCTGGAAAAGATCATCGCCCAGCGGCGCCAGGGCACCTCGATCGGCTTCGGCGCCGATGTCAAGGGACCGGACGAGCGCACCACGGGCGAGATCCTGCGCGATGTCGAGCCGGAAGATCTGCTGAAGTTCGGCCTCATCCCCGAGTTCGTCGGCCGCCTGCCGGTCGTCGCCACGCTCGAGGATCTGGACGAGAAGGCGCTGATCGACATCCTGACCAAGCCCAAGAACGCGCTGGTGAAGCAGTATCAGCGCCTGTTCGAGATGGAAGACGTGCGCCTGACCTTCAACGAGGATGCCCTGAAGGGCATCGCCAAGAAGGCGATCCAGCGCAAGACCGGTGCCCGCGGTCTGCGCTCGATCATGGAGGGCATTCTGCTCGACCCGATGTACGATCTGCCGAGCCTTGATTCGGTTGATGAAATCGTCATCAATCGGGAGGTGGTCGATGGACGGGCCCAGCCGCTCTACATCCATTCGGAACCGCGTCGCGCCGATGGCGCCGCCGCGGGCACGCCCGCCTAAAACGCATTTCAAGGGCCGGGCTCGCCGGTCCTGACATGCACGGGGGAGGATGGCACGATCCTCCCCCGACCTTGAATGGCCGGCGACGAAGGCCACGTTATCAACGGGCAGCTACGCCTTAACGGCCGTTTCGCCGCGTGTCGGGAAGCGGCCCCAGCCAAGACGAGGCATCATGTTCGAAATCCCGCGCGGTGCCCTTTTCCCCGTTCTTCCCCTTCGCGACATCGTGGTGTTCCCCCACATGATCGTCCCGCTGTTCGTGGGCCGGGAGAAGTCGGTACGCGCTCTTGAAGACGTCATGAAGGAGGACAAGCAGATCCTTCTGGTGACGCAGAAGAATGCGGCGCAGGACGATCCGTCTGCGTCGGACATCTTCACTGTCGGCACGGTCGGCACGGTCCTGCAGCTGCTGAAGCTGCCCGACGGCACCGTCAAGGTGCTGGTCGAGGGCGGCCAGCGCGCGCGCATCGTGCGCTTTAGCGACAATCCCGATTTCTTCCAGGCCTACGCCGAGCTGATCGAAGAGAAGAGCGGCCAGGGCAGCGAGCTCGAGGCGCTGGCGCGCACCGCCGTCGCCCAGTTCGAGCAATATATCAAGCTCAACAAGAAGATCCCGCCCGAGGTGCTGGTCTCGATCAACCAGATCGACGATCCGGCCAAGCTCGCCGATACGATCGCCTCGCATCTAGCGCTCAAGATCCCCGAGAAGCAGGAACTGCTCGAGGCCGAGACGGTCAGCGAGCGCCTGGAAAAGGTCTTCGCCTTCATGGAGGGTGAGATCGGCGTTCTGCAGGTGGAAAAGCGCATCCGCAACCGCGTCAAGCGGCAGATGGAGAAGACCCAGCGCGAGTACTACCTCAACGAGCAGATGAAGGCGATCCAGAAGGAGCTGGGCGAGGGCGAGGACGGCAAGGACGAGTTGGCCGAGCTCGAGGAGCGCGTCAACAAGACCAAGCTGACCAAGGAAGCCCGCGACAAGGCCTTCGGCGAGCTGAAGAAGCTGCGCAGCATGAGCCCGATGTCGGCCGAGGCGACGGTGGTTCGCAACTACCTCGACTGGCTCTTGAGCATTCCCTGGGAGCAGCGCACCAAGGTCAAGCGCGACATCAAGGCCGCCGAGACGGTGCTGCACCAGGATCATTACGGCCTGGAGAAGGTCAAGGAACGCATCCTCGAATATCTCGCGGTCCAGCAGCGCATGAAGAAGGTCAAGGGCCCGATTCTGTGCCTGGTCGGCCCGCCCGGCGTCGGCAAGACCTCGCTCGGCAAGTCGATCGCCAAGGCCACGGGGCGCAACTTCGTCCGCATGTCGCTGGGCGGCGTGCGCGACGAGGCCGAGGTGCGCGGCCATCGCCGGACCTATATCGGCTCGATGCCCGGCAAGGTCATCCAGGGCATGAAGAAGGCGAAGTCGTCGAACCCGCTGTTCCTGCTCGACGAGATCGACAAGCTCGGCGCCGATTGGCGGGGCGATCCGTCCTCGGCCCTGCTCGAGGTGCTGGATCCGGAGCAGAACGGCACGTTCAACGACCATTACCTCGAGGTCGACTACGACCTGTCGGACGTGATGTTCGTGACGACCGCCAACAGCATGCGCATGCCGCAGCCGTTGCTGGACCGCATGGAGATCATCCGCATCCCCGGCTACACCGAGGACGAGAAGCTCGAGATCGCCAAGCGCCATCTGATCGCGAAGCAGGTCGAGGCCCACGGCCTGAAGAAGGGCGAGTGGACCATCTCCGACGACGCCATTCGCGATCTGATCCGCTACTACACGCGTGAGGCCGGCGTCCGCTCGCTCGAGCGCGAGTTCGCCAACCTGACCCGCAAGGCCATCAAGGAAATCTTGATGAACAAGACGGGGAAGGTCGCGGTGACCCGTCGCAACCTCGAGAAATATGCCGGCGTGCGGAAGTTCCGCTACGGCGAGATCGAGGCCGAGGATCAGGTCGGTGTCGTCACCGGTCTGGCCTGGACCGAGGTCGGCGGCGAGCTCCTGTCGATCGAATCGGTGCTGCTGCCCGGCAAGGGCAAGATCACCGCGACCGGCAAGCTCGGCGACGTCATGAAGGAGTCGGTGCAAGCCGCTGAGTCCTATGTGAAGTCCCGCGGCTCGGCCTATGGCATCAAGCGCTCGGTGTTCGACCGGAAGGACATCCATGTCCACGTGCCGGAAGGGGCGACCCCGAAGGACGGCCCGTCGGCCGGCGTGGCCATGGTCACGACGATCGTTTCGGTCATGACGGGCATCCCGGTCCGTCGCGACATCGCCATGACCGGCGAAATCACGCTCCGGGGACGGGTGTTCCCGATTGGCGGTCTCAAGGAAAAACTTCTCGCGGCACTGCGGGGTGGCATCAAGACGGTGTTCATCCCGAAGGACAACGAGAAGGACCTGGCCGAGATCCCGGACAATGTGAAGAAGGGGCTGGAGATTATCCCGGTCGCTCATGTCGACGAGGTCCTGGCCAAGGCCCTGACCAAGCCGCTGACGCCGATCGACTGGGACGAATCGGAAACGCCTGCCCCTGCCGAGCCAGTCGCGGCGCAACCCGAGTCGGGTGACCGCCCGGGCGTTGTGACCCACTAATCCGACCCGCTTGGGTCGTGCCTCGGGCCCGGATGGCGACATCCGGGCCCGTTTTCGTTAAAAACCACCGTTTTTTCGCAGAATACCTCGATTTTTTGGGTGTTCGGCGATTGACTGCGAAATGAGCCGCGATCTAAGCTCCCGGTTCAATTGAACGGGCAAGTTTCCTAGTTCTACATTGTGTCGTTGGAGGGGGTAGCGTGAACAAGAACGAACTCGTCGACGCGGTTGCAACCGCTACCGAGCTTAAGAAGTCCGAAGCGGCGAAGGCCGTGGATGCGGTCTTCGACAGCATTGAAGCCGCGCTGAAGAAGGGTGACGAAGTTCGCCTGGTCGGCTTTGGCACGTTCAGCGTGGCGGCGCGTGAGGCTTCCGAGGGGCGCAACCCGCGCACCGGCGAGAAGATCCAGATCGCCGCGTCGAAGCAGGCCAAGTTCAAGGCCGGCAAGACGCTGAAGGATGCGCTGAACTAATAAGTTTTGCGTTGGAGGCTGCCGGCGACGGTAGCCTCCCATACGGTCCGACGAGGCGATACCGTCCGCACTCCCGATCGGGAGACAGCGGGATAGGTCGCCTCGTCGAGCTTCGGGGAAGTCCCGATCGATCGGGCGATTAGCTCAGCGGTAGAGCGTCTCGCTTACACCGAGAGGGTCGGCGGTTCGAATCCGTCATCGCCCACCAATATCCTATAATTGCCATGCCCTCGACGAGGGCTTGCCGGGCCGGCCATCGGAACACCGATGGATCCGGTCGCCTCAGCCGTGATAGGGTGAGGCCGAGCTTAAAGCTACGCCATCTGCAGTTAAACCTGCGCCATTCAAAAACGGACGGCATGATGAGCGACATCACGTTGAATTCTGCCCAACGGCAGCCGCCGGTCACGGATACGACCAGCACGACAGCGCGTGCGGCGACGCAGCCGAACACGGCCTCGACGGCCGACACCGCATCAAATGCGGCCGGCGATACGATCAATCTCAGCCCCGCCGCCCAAGTCGGTGCGGCCGCTTACACGGCCAGCGCGACGCTGAACGACAAGGATGCGGTCAGCACCTCCGTCGGCCTGCGTCAGAGCATCGGCGGCGCGAGCCTGTCGGTCAGCGCCAAGCAGAACCAGGCGATCCTGTCGCTGCTGCGCTGAGCAACCCGGCCCCGGGGCCGGCACTCTCTACTCCGGAATCTTGAAGGCCGCGCCCGCGGACGCTTGATGCGTCCCCTGGTGCGGCCTTTTTGCTGTACGCATCGGCCGGCTCGCCCTGCCCACCGATGAAGCGCTGCCTGCGACCAGTTGCAGCAGCGTCTCGATCGGTGCCGGGCGCTCGACGCCGATTGCCGGCCGGCGACACTCGAGCTGCTTCTCATCCATCGATGATGGATTGCCCGCTGCTAAGACGCCGCTGCAGCGGTCTACGCCGATGAAAAACCGCCGAATGATCGCCGGCCTCGATGCTTGAGCGAACCGCGTACGGCCTGCCCGCGCTCATTTCCGTGCTCGCCATCCTTTGTCAATCGACCCTGGAGGCCGCCGGTAAGCCATTGAACCCGATCGTGCGATTCGTGCTTTTTCCAGCAAAGCCGCGCGGCCTCGTCCTGGGCCGGCGCCTATACCAGCGCGGCCCTAAAATCGCCCTGCGATGTTGCAGCCCAGCAATGCGCATCGGGGAGCGGAAAGACCGCTGTAACACGCTTGACCTGGGGGCGGGGTCGGGGGTACTTAGCGGCCCTCGGTTCGCGGGGGTGTAGCTCAGTTGGTTAGAGCGCCGGCCTGTCACGCCGGAGGTCACGGGTTCGAGCCCCGCCACTCCCGCCATTCCGCCCCGAGCTTCGAAGGCGTCGTCCAGCGCGCCCAGCGTTGGTTCGCCGATCCCGGTTCGGCATCGCACGCTTTCCTTTTCGGCTTGTTCTCCTTATATCTGACTTATTATGGCGATACCGGACCTTGGCCTCCCGAGGTGCCCCGGTGCGCGCGTCCGGCCCCTTGCGGGTTCGATCTGCGCGACGCCCCCAGCCCGACAGGACCGAGAGACCAATCATGTCTTCGCTCAGCCTGCTGCGAGAATATCTGCCGATCCTGATCTTCCTCGGCGTCGCCATTTTTATGGGCATCGCCGCCGTCGGCCTGTCCTTCATCGCCGGCAAGCAGAATCCGGACACCGAGAAGCTCTCGGCCTACGAGTGCGGCTTCGAGCCGTTCGAGGATGCGCGCTCCAAGTTCGACGTGCGCTTCTATCTCGTCGCGATCCTGTTCATCATCTTCGATCTCGAGGTGGCTTTCCTGTTTCCCTGGGCGGTGACGCTCGGCGACATCGGGATGTTCGGCTTTTGGTCGATGGTCCTGTTCCTCGGGATCCTGACCATCGGCTTCGTCTATGAATGGAAGAAGGGAGCCCTCGAATGGGAATGATCGGATCGTCCCAGCCGGCCACGCCCGTCACGGGGCTGGCGCCGATCCCGCCGGGCGCCACGCAGGACGCGCTACTGCGCTCGGTGACCGACGAGATGACCGACAAGGGCTTCGTCGTCGCCTCGCTCGATGCGCTGGTCAATTGGGCGCGTACCGGTTCGCTCTGGCCGATGACCTTCGGGCTCGCCTGCTGCGCCGTCGAAATGATGCACAGCTACGCCAGCCGCTATGACCTGGACCGTTTCGGCGTCGTGCCGCGGCCGAGCCCGCGCCAATCGGACGTGATGATCGTTGCCGGCACGCTGACCAACAAGATGGCGCCGGCACTGCGCAAGGTCTACGACCAGATGGCCGAGCCGCGCTGGGTCATCTCCATGGGCTCTTGCGCCAACGGCGGCGGATATTATCACTATTCCTATTCGGTCGTGCGCGGGTGCGACCGGATCGTTCCGGTCGACATCTACGTGCCGGGCTGCCCGCCGACTGCCGAAGCGCTGGTCTACGGCGTCCTGCAGCTTCAAAAGAAGATCAAGCGGTCCAGCGTCTTCGCACGCTGAGTTCCCGCGTTACGCCAGGCGACCCAAGAGGGATCATGACCCAAGCGCTCACGGAGTTCGGCTCCACCGTCGCCACGGCTCTGGACCGGAACTGCCTCAAGGTCGAGGTCATCCGCGACGAGCTCATCCTGTGGGTGCCGCGCACGGCGATCGTGCCGGCGCTCACTTTTTTGCGTGACGATCCGCGCTGCCTGTTCAAGGTGCTGGTCGACCTGTGCGGCGTCGATTATCCGGAACGCCCCGAACGGTTCGAGGTCGTCTACAACCTCTTGAGCCTGAAGCATAACCGCCGCATCCGGGTGAAGGTCGCGACCGACGAAGAGACGCCGGTGCCGAGCTGCGTCGGCGTCTATAGCACCGCCGGCTGGTTCGAGCGCGAAGCCTGGGACATGTACGGCATCTTCTTCGCCGACAATCCGGACCTGCGCCGCATCCTGACCGACTACGGCTTCGAGGGGCACCCGCTGCGCAAGGACTTCCCGCTGACCGGCTTCGTCGAGGTTCGCTACGACGACGACCAGAAGCGCGTCGTCTACGAGCCTGTCAAACTGAAACAGGAATTCCGCAGCTTCGATTTCCTGTCGCCGTGGGAAGGCATGAACCACCTGCTGCCGGGCGACGAGAAATTCACCGGAACTCCCGACCCGCAGGCGGGGAGCAAGAGCTGATGAGCGAGACCGTCGAAAAGATCATTCCGTCGTCCGCGTTCGACACCGCGACCGCTTCCGGCGCGCTGACCAATGCGCCGGCGGCGATGGACATCAAGAACTACAATCTGAATTTCGGTCCGCAGCACCCCGCCGCCCATGGCGTGCTGCGTTTGGTGCTGGAGCTCGACGGCGAGGTGGTCGACCGCGTCGATCCGCACATCGGCCTCCTGCATCGCGGCACCGAGAAGCTGATCGAATACAAAAGCTACATGCAGGCGCTGCCCTATTTCGACCGGCTCGACTATGTCGCGCCGATGTCGCAGGAGCATGCGTTCGCGCTGGCGGTCGAGAAGCTGATGGGCATCGACGTGCCGGCGCGCGCGCAATACATCCGCGTGCTCTACGCCGAGATCTCGCGCATCGCCAACCATCTGCTGAACGTCACGACCTTCGCCATCGACGTCGGCGCGATCACGCCGCTGCTCTGGGGCTTTGAAGACCGCGAGCGGCTGATGGAGTTCTACGAGCGTGTCTGCGGCGCCCGGCTCCATGCCAACTATTTCCGCCCCGGCGGCGTCCACCAGGATCTGCCCCCAGGCCTGACCGAGGAAATTCTGGGCTTCTGCGATGCCTTCCCGAAGCGCATCGACGATCTCGAGAACCTGCTGACCGAGAACCGCATCTTCAAGCAGCGCACGGTCGACATCGGCGTGATCAGCCCCGAGGACGCGTTCGACTGGGGCCTGTCCGGCCCGATGCTGCGCGGCTCCGGCGTCGCCTGGGACCTGCGCAAGTCGCAGCCCTACGATGCCTATGCCGACATGGATTTCGACATTCCGGTCGGCAAGAACGGCGATTGCTGGTCGCGCTATCTCGTCCGCATGGAGGAGATGCGCCAGTCGGTCCGGATCATGCGCCAGGCGATCGAGCAGATGCCCGGTGGCCCGTGCATGGTCAACGACCGCAAGGTGGCACCGCCGCCGCGCGCCGAAATGAAGCAGTCGATGGAAGCCCTCATCCATCACTTCAAGCTCTATACCGAGGGATATCACGTGCCGGCCGGCGAGACCTACACGGCCGTCGAGGCGCCGAAGGGCGAGTTCGGCGTCTATGTCGTGTCCGACGGCAGCAACAAGCCGTATCGCTGCAAGATCCGCGCGCCCGGGTTCGCCTTCCTTCAGGCGGCCGATTTCATGGGCAAGGGCCACATGCTGGCCGACGTGGTGGCGATCATCGGTTCCATGGACATCGTGTTTGGCGAGATCGATCGATGAGCGGAGCGCACGACGACGTGGTCGTCGAGCAGCCGGCGAGCTTTGAGTTCACGGCTGAGAATCTGGAGCGGGCCAAGGCGATCATCGCCAAATATCCCGAAGGCCGCCAGGCCAGCGCGGTCCTGCCGCTGCTCTACATCGCCCAGAAGCAGCACCAGAACTGGGTGCCGCGCGCGGCGATGGACTATATCGGCGGCCTGCTCGACCTGGCGCCGATCCGCGTGTACGAGGTCGCGACCTTCTACACGATGTTCAATCTGAAGCCGGTCGGGACCTACTTCCTGCAGGTCTGCCGGACGACGTCCTGCTGGCTGCGCGGCTCGGACGAGGTGACCGAGACCTGCAAGCGCAAGCTCGGCATCGACATTGGCGGCACGACGCCCGACGGCAAGTTCACCCTGGTCGAGGTCGAATGCCTCGGCGCCTGCGTCAACGCGCCGGTGCTGCAGCTGCACGACGATCTCTACGAGGATCTGAACGTCGAGCTGACCGAGAAGCTGCTCGACAGCCTGGCGCGCGGCGTGGTTCCGCCGAAGGGCTCGATGATCGACCGCCAGACCTCGGCGCCCGTGGGCGGGCCCGACACCCTCACGACCCTTCGGTTCGACGGAGACGGCAATGCTGCGTGACGAAGACCGGATCTTCACGAACCTCTACGGCATCCACGACTGGCACCTGGCCGGTGCGCAGAAGCGCGGCGACTGGAGCGGCACCAAGGACCTGATCCTCAAGGGCCGCGACTGGCTGGTCGAGGAGATGAAGACCTCGAACCTGCGCGGCCGCGGCGGCGCCGGCTTCCCGACCGGCATGAAATGGTCGTTCATGCCCAAGGCCTCGCCCGACGGCCGGCCGAGCTACCTCGTGGTCAACGCCGACGAGTCCGAGCCCGGCACCTGCAAGGACCGCGACATCCTCCGCCACGACCCGCACAAGCTGGTCGAGGGCTGCCTGCTCGCCTCGGTCGCGATGGGGGCGAGCGCCTGCTACATCTATATCCGTGGCGAATTCTACAACGAGGCGTCGAACCTGCAGGTCGCCATCGACGAGGCCTATGCGGCCGGTCTGATCGGCAAGAACGCCTGCGGCTCGGGCTATGATTTCGAGCTCTATCTGCACCGCGGCGCCGGCGCCTACATCTGCGGCGAAGAGACGGCGCTCCTGGAGAGCCTGGAGGGCCGCAAGGGCCAGCCGCGCCTGAAGCCGCCGTTCCCGGCGCAATGCGGCCTCTACGGCTGCCCGACCACGGTCAACAACGTCGAGACGATCGCGGTCGTGCCGACGATCCTCAGGCGGGGGGGCAACTGGTTCGCCGGCTTCGGCCGGCCCAAGAACAACGGCACCAAGCTGTTCTGCATCTCCGGCCATGTGAACAAGCCCTGCACGGTCGAAGAGGAGATGGGCATTCCGCTCAAGGAACTGCTCGAGAAGCATTGCGGTGGCGTGCGCGGCGGATGGGACAATCTGCTGGGCGTCATTCCCGGCGGCTCGTCGGTGCCGGTGCTGCCCAAGTCGATCTGCGACACGGTGCTGATGGATTTCGACGCACTGCGCGAGGTCAAGAGCGGCCTCGGCACGGCGGCGGTCATCGTCATGGACAAGTCGACCGACATCATCGCGGCGATCGCGCGGCTGGCGCATTTCTACAAGCACGAGAGCTGCGGCCAGTGCACGCCCTGCCGCGAGGGCACGGGCTGGATGTGGCGCGTGATGGAGCGGCTGGTGAAGGGCAACGCGTCGGTCGAGGAGATCGACATGCTGCTCGACGTCTCCTACGAGATCGAAGGCCACACGATCTGCGCGCTCGGCGACGCTGCGGCCTGGCCGATCCAGGGCCTGATCCGGCATTTCCGCCCGGTGCTCGAAGAGCGTATCAAGAACTACCGCGCGACGGCCGTCGGCCGCTCGCACGCGGCGTAAGGGGCGATCCATGCCGAAGCTGACGATCAACGGCCAAGAGGTCGAAGTCCCGGCCGGAACGACGGTCCTGCAGGCGGCCCAGGCCGCCGGCATCGAGGTCCCGCATTTCTGCTTCCATGAGCGCCTAGCCATCGCCGGCAATTGCCGTATGTGCCTGGTCGAGATGGAGAAGTCGCCGAAGCCGGTGGCGTCCTGCGCCATGCCGGCCGCCGACGGCCAGGTCGTTTATACAAACTCCGAAAAGGCCCAGCGCGCCCGCAAGGGCGTCATGGAATTCCTGCTGATCAACCACCCGCTGGATTGCCCGATCTGCGATCAGGGCGGCGAGTGCGAGCTGCAGGACGTCGCGCTGGGTTATGGCCGCAGCGTCTCGCGCTACACCGAGCGCAAGCGCACCATTGCCGACGAGAACCTCGGTCCGCTGGTCGCTACCGAAATGACGCGCTGCATCCAGTGCACGCGCTGCGTGCGCTTCACCAGCGAGATTGCCGGCACGTACGAACTCGGTGGCATGAGCCGCGGCGAGAACCTGCAGATCGGCACCTATATCGGCAAGGCGCTGGAAACCGAGCTGTCGGGCAACGTCATCGACGTGTGCCCGGTCGGCGCGCTTACCAACAAGCCGTTCCAATTCAAGGCACGCGCTTGGGAACTGATCGCCAAGCCGTCCGTGGCTTATCATGATGCGCTCGGCTCCAACTTGTGGCTGCATACGCGCCGCGGCGAAGTGCTGAGGACGGTGCCGCGCGACAATGAAGCCGTCAACGAATGCTGGTTGTCCGACCGCGACCGTTACAGCCATGAAGGTCTATATGCCGCCGACCGCGTGCACGCGCCGGAAGTGAAGCGCAATGGCCA
>DATGEK010000110.1:0-8489 GCA_035310205.1 Aliidongia sp. | reverse complement strand
CGTGAACATGTTGCCGCAACCAAGCGAGCAGCGGCGAGAAATCGCCCTTGGCGATGGCGGGGCGGATCGCCGGGTTCTGAGCGGTCGCGGCGTCGAAAAGCTGCGCCGCCGTCATGGCGCCGAGCGTGTAGGTCGAGAAATAGCCGAACAAACCGGCATACCAGTGGATATCCTGCATCACGCCGTCGCGATCGTCGGGCGGAACGATGCCGACCAGTTTTTGCATGCCCTCGCGCCAGGCGCCGGGCAGATCGTCGAGCGTGAGATCGCCGGCGATCAGCGCTTTTTCCAGCCGGTACCGCAGAATGACATGCGCCGGGTAGGTCGCCTCGTCGGCATCGACGCGGATCAGGCTGCGCTCGACGCGGGTGTTCAGGCGATAGAGATTGTCCGCATCCCAGGCCGGGCCCGTGCCGCCGAACGCCTCGCGCAGCACCGGCGCGGCGAATTCCAGGAACTCGCGCGAGCGGCAGGCCTGCATCTCCATCAGCAGCGACTGGCTCTCGTGCACGCTCATGCCGCGGGCGCGACCGACCGGCTGGCGCCGCCAGTCGGCCGGCAATCCGCGCTCGTAGAGCGCATGGCCGGTCTCGTGCAGCACCCCCATCATGGCGCGGGCGAAATCATCCTCGCTATAGCGGGTCGTGATGCGCACGTCGTCGGGCGTGCCGCCGCAGAACGGATGGGCCGAAACGTCGAGGCGGCCATGGTCGAAATCGAAACCGAGGGCCGCCATGAACTTCAGCCCGACCTGCTTCTGCTGCTCGATCGGGAACGGGCCTTCGGGCTGCAGCGGCGCCGGCCGCGACTTCTGCCGCTCGATTGCGGCGCCGATGGCGTCCGGCAGGAAGGCAGAAAGGGCGGCGAACTGCCGGTCGATCTCCGCGGCCGAGCCGTCCGGCTCATAGGCATCGAGCAGCGCGTCGTAGACCGGCTTGCCGAGCTTCGCCGCCTTGGCGGCGGCGACCTCGCGCACGAGCGCCAGTACCGCCTCGAGCTTCGGCAGCACGGCGGCGAAGTCGTTGGCCGGTCGTGCTGCGCGCCAGGCCATCTCGCATTCGAGGCCGGCCTTCGACAGCGTCTCGACCAGGCGCGCCGGCACCGCGGTCGCATGCAGCCATTCGCGGCGCATTTCCTTGAGGTTGGCACGCTGCCATTCGCCGAGCTCGTTCTGGCCCTGGGCCTGGTCGAACAGGTCGGGCAATTCGGCCGCGGTCAGGATCTCGTGCGCCATCACTTCGAGCGTCGAGACCTGTTCGGCGCGGGCGTGGGCGCCGCCGGTGGGCATCATGGCGCTGTGATCCCAACCCAGGACCGCGAGGGCCTCCTGGAGCGTACCGCGGCGGGCGAAACGGGCTTCGAGCTGCTGATAGGGCGTCATCGAGGGGACCTTACGGCTGATCCGGCGCGGTGCCGGGCTTGCGATAGTGGTAGATCAGATAGATCGCGGCCAGGATGACCGCGAAGCTGTACCAGGTGATGGCATATTGCAGATGGTCGTTCGGCAGCGAGATGCGCGTCTGCCCGCCGACCGGAAAACCGCCCGGATTCTTGGCCGGGCCGGCCTCGACATAGAAGGGCAGCACCTGGGCCGGGTCGAGCCCGTCCTTGGCGACCATGCCCGGCACGTCGACATAGAACCAGAAATTCTCGTTCGGCCGGTTGACCGGCGTCGGCACCAGCCAGCTGAAGATGCTCTTCGGCACCACGGGCAGGCGCAGGATGCCGTCGACGGTCGTCGTCCCGGTGATCTGGCCGTCCGGTCTGGTCGCCGGATCCTTCTTCGCCTCCGGCACCCAGCCACGGTTGACCAGCAGGATCTTGCCGTTGGATAGCTGGAACGGGGTGACGACCTGATAGCCCTCGACGTCGCGTGTCGAGAAGGCACCGATGTAGAGTTCCTTGTCATTGAGGAACGCGCCCGCGCCCGAGACCCGGTGGAAGTCGAGCGCCGCGGCGGCATCGGTCGTGTCCGGCAGACCGACCGGCGGCACCGAAAGGGCTGCCTCGCGATCGGCGATCAACCCGGTCTTCCACGCCAGCCGCTGCAGCTGCCAGGTGCCGAGCCAGAGCGTCAGCAGGATCGCCGGGATCGTGAAGAGCGTCGGCCAGAGGGTGAAACGGAAGCGGGTCTTCAGGAACTGGGTGGCTGTGGACATGCTGGGAACTCGAATGACCCCCAAGTCGCCAGGGCCATGAAAAATGGCGGCGCCGTCGTCGGCATTGTTGCCGACAGCCGGGCGCCGCCATGGAACTCGGAAACCAATCGAGGGGATCGGCCGGATCGGATCCGGCCGGCGCCCGCCATGCTTATTCCGTGGGGGGCACGATGCCGTGGCCGCCCCAGACATAGACGCCCAGGAACAGGAACAGCCAGACCACGTCGACGAAATGCCAGTACCAGGCAGCCGCCTCGAAGCCGAAATGATGGTCCGGCTTGAACTGGCCCTTGTAGGCCCGGATCCAGCAGACCGCGAGGAAGATCGTGCCGACGATCACATGGAAGCCGTGGAAGCCGGTCGCCATGAAGAAGGTGGCGCCGAAGATGTTACCGTCGAAATGGAACAGCGCGTCGCTGTACTCGATCGCCTGCAGGCAGGTGAAGGTCAGGCCGAGCAGCACGGTGATGCCGAGCCCCTGCAGCAGGCCCTTGCGGTCGCCGTCGATCAGCGAATGATGCGCCCAGGTCACGGTCGTGCCCGACAGCAGCAGGATGAGCGTGTTCAGGAACGGCAGGTGGAACGGGTCGAACGGGATGATGCCCTTCGGCGGCCAGACGCCGCCGACCGGATAGAGGCTCGACGCGAAGAACGCCCAGAAGAACGCGACGAAGAACATCACCTCGGACGAGATGAACAGCGTCATGCCATAGCGCAGGCCGAGCTGGACGATCGGCGTGTGATGCTTCTCGACCACCGCTTCCTTGATGACGTCGCGCCACCACATGAACATGCAGAACAGCACGAGCGCCAAGCCGACCTCGGCCACGATCCAGCCATGCTCATGCATGCCGAGCACGGCGCCGGCGGCGAGGGTGCCGGCCGACAGGGACGAGAACAGGGGCCAGGGACTCGGGTCGACCAGATGGAACTGGTGCTTGGGATGACCGGCGGTGGTTTCGCTCATCGGGAAGACTCTTTCACGGGACGAAGTGAAGGCGAAGAAGGGGCCGGCACGAGCGCACCGACCTGGACCGGTGCCGCATCGACCGTGCCGGACCGGCTCTCCGCCGTCGGCTTGGCCGGATTTTTGGCCTGAAAAAACGTGTAAGACAAGGTAATCGCGTCAAGTTCGCGCGTGTTCTTGTCCTTGAGGATCTCCGGCGACACGAAAAACGTCACCGGCAGGTCGGCGCTCTCGCCGGGCTGCAGGGTCTGTTCGGTGAAGCAGAAGCATTCGATCTTGTCGAAATAGGGCCCGACGATCAGCGGCGTCACGTTGAAGCTCGCCGTGCCGGTGATCGGGTGGTCGGAAACATTCGTCGCCCGGAACGCGACCAGGGTCTGCTCGCCCGGATGCACCCGCACGTACGGCTGCACCGGCTGGAAGCGCCACGGCAGGCTGGGCGAGACGTCGGCGTTGAAGCGGACGGTAAAGAGCTTGCCGCCGACCGCGCCCGGCGCCGCCGCGGCGCGCTGGGTCGTCCCGTCGAAGCCGGTCGCCTGGCAGAACACCCGATAGAGCGGTGCCGAGGCGAAGGCGAGCCCGGTCATGGCCGCGATCACGGCGACCAGAAGCGCCAGGGTCCGGCGGTTGCGGGAGGACGGGCGGCGGACCATCGGCCTAGTGCGTCAGCCGCGCGATGGTGATGGCGTAGAACAGCACGCAGAGCCCGACCAGCACGGCCAGGATCGCCTTGTTGCGCGCCTTGCGCCGCTTCAGGAACTCTTCCATCGAAACCGACATGGCGCTCATCAGCCCAGAAGCCCGCCGGGCGCGCGATCCAGGATCAGGAGCGCGAACAGCAGGGAGAGATACAGGATCGAGAAGGCGAACATCCGCTTCGGCCACTTGTCGGTCCGGTCGAACCAGACCGCGACCGAGAAAGCGGTGAAGCAGGCAGACAGGACGGCCGCGAGCGCCAGATAGGCGGCACCGGCAATGCCCATGAAATAAGGAGCGACCGCGATCGGCCAGAGCACGACCGTATAGATCAGCATCTGCTTCTTGGTCTCGCGCGGACCGGCGACCACCGGCAGCATCGGCACGCCGGCCTTCTGGTAATCGCCCGAGCGGAACAGCGCCAGCGCCCAGAAATGCGGCGGCGTCCAGAAGAAGATCAGCGCGAACAGCACGACCGAGGGCCAGCCGATGTCGCCGGTGACGGCGGTCCAGCCGACCATCGGCGGAAAGGCGCCGGCCGCCCCGCCGATCACGATGTTCTGCGGTGTGCGGCGCTTCAGCCACATGGTGTAGATGAAGACGTAGAAACCGATGGTGCCGGCGAGCAGCAGGCCGGCCGGGATATTGACCGCGAGCCCCATCAGGATGACCGAGCCGGCCGCGAGGGTGACGCCGAAGGCCAGCGCTTCGTTCGGCTGCATCCGTCCCGCCGGCAGCGGCCGGCCGAGCGTGCGGTTCATGACCGCGTCGATGTCGCGGTCGTACCACATGTTGATGGCGCCCGACGCGCCGGCGCCGACGGCGATGCACAGGATCGCGACCGCAGCCAGCACCGGATTGAGATGGCCGGGGGCCACCCACAGGCCGGCAAAGCCGGTGAAGACCACGAGCGACATCACCCGCGGCTTCAAGAGGGCCCAGTAATCGCCGACGCCGGCAGCGCTCAACGGAGCGGTGCCGGCGGCGAATTCGGCTGAGGTCACGTTACTCAAAACTCACACTTCCCAGGATCGCCCGGCCGCCGGTCCCGTAATTGGGGCCGACGGCCGGATCGAGCGTTTCAAGCCGCGGTCACTTGATGACCGGCAGCTCTTCGAAAGTATGGAACGGCGGCGGCGACGACACCGTCCATTCGAGCGTGGTGGCGCCTTCGCCCCACGGATTGGCCGCGACTTTCTTCCCGGCGGCGAGCGTGTAGAGCACGATCGCCACGAAGAACAGGGTCGCCCCGTAGGAGATATAGGAACCGATCGACGCGACGTAATTCCAGCCGGCGAATGCCTCGGGATAGTCGACATACCGGCGCGGCATGCCGGCGAGGCCGAGGAAATGCATCGGGAAGAACGTCAGGTTGACGCCGACGAAGGTCAGCCAGAAATGCAGCTTGCCGGCCCATTCCGGATACTGCCGGCCCGACATCTTGCCGAACCAGTAGTAGAAGCCGGCGAACATCGCGAACACGGCGCCGAGGCTCAGCACGTAGTGGAAATGCGCGATGACGTAATAGGTGTTATGCAGCGCCACATCGAGGCCGGCGTTCGACAGCACGACGCCGGTGACGCCGCCGACCGTGAACAGGAAGATGAAGCCCGCGGCGAACAGCATCGGCGTCTTGAACTCGATCGAGCCGCCCCACATGGTGGCGATCCACGAGAAGATCTTGATGCCGGTCGGCACGGCGATGACCATGGTCGCGGCCGTGAAGTAGGCGCGCGTGTCCGGGTCGAGGCCGACCGTATACATGTGATGCGCCCAGACGACGAAGCCGACGACGCCGATGCCGACCATGGCGTAGGCCATGCCGAGATAGCCGAAGATCGGCTTCTTCGAGAAGGTCGAGATGATGTGGCTGATCATGCCGAAGCCCGGCAGGATCATGATGTACACCTCGGGGTGGCCGAAGAACCAGAAGAGGTGCAGGAACAGGATCGGATCGCCGCCGCCGGCCGGGTCGAAGAAGGTCGTGCCGAAATTGCGGTCGGTCAGCAGCATGGTGATGGCGCCGCCGAGCACCGGCAGCGACAGGAGCAGCAGGAACGCGGTCACCAGCACCGACCAGGCGAACAGCGGCATCTTGTGCAGGGTCATGCCCGGCGCGCGCATGTTCAGGATGGTGGTGATGAAGTTGATCGCACCCAGGATCGACGAGGCGCCGGCCAGATGCAGCGAGAAGATCGCCATGTCGACCGCCGCACCCGGATGGCCGGCCTTGCTCGACAGCGGCGGATAGATCGTCCAGCCGGTGCCGGCGCCGCCATCGACGAAGGCCGAGCCCAAGAGCAGGGCGAAGGACGGGATCAGCAGCCAGAAGCTGATGTTGTTGAGGCGCGGGAACGCCATGTCGGGCGCACCGATCATCAGCGGCACGAACCAGTTGCCGAAGCCGCCGATCATCGCGGGCATGACCACGAAGAACACCATGATCAGGCCATGGGCGGTCGCGATCACGTTGTAGAGCTGATGGTCGTCATGGAACAGCGGCGCACCCGGATGCTGCAGGTTCATGCGCATCAGGACGGAGAAGCCGCCGCCGATCAGGCCGGCGACCACCGAGAAGATCAGATAGAGCGTGCCGATGTCCTTGTGGTTGGTGGACATCAGCCAGCGCTGGACGAATGTCGGGTGGTGATGCCCGTGATCGTCGTGAGCGTGGAGTGCTTCGGCCATGGTCTTGCCCTTCGGTCCTCTCGTCTTAACTGCGGTTGCCCCGGGCGCTGCGCTCGACCGCCGCGCGCCCGGGGCTTCCTGTCTGGTTGACCCGTCTCGTTACTCGGCCGCGGCCAGCTTGGTGGCGGCCGGGCCGTTGTCCTCGCGGGCGAACTTCTGCTTCGCCGTCTCGACCCACTTGGCGAACTCGTCCTTGGAGACGACGCGGATCTTGATCGGCATGAAGGAGTGGTTCACGCCGCAGATCTGGTTGCACTCGCCATAATAAGTGCCTTCCTTCTCGACGTTCAGCCAGACCTCGTTCAAATGGCCGACGACGGCGTACTTCTGGACGGCGAGCGAGGGCACGAACCAGCTGTGCATCACGTCGTTGCCGGCGATCTGCACGCGGACGTTCGTGTTGACCGGCAGCACGACCTCATTGTCCACGTCCAGGAGACGCAGCTGGCCGGGCTTCAGGTCCTTGTCGTCGATGCCGTAGCTGTCGAAGCCGAAGTCGCCGTTGTCCGGATAGGCATAGTGCCAGTACCACTGCAGGCCCGTGACCTTCAGAGTGATTGGCGATTCCGGCACGCGCTCCTGGAAATAGAGCAGCTTGAACGACGGGAACGCGATCACGACGAGGATCAAGATCGGGATCACCGTCCAGGCGATCTCGATCAGCGTGTTGTGCGAGGTCTTGGATGCGACCGGGTTCTTCGATGCCCGGAAACGGAAGGAGATATAGAGCAGCAGCGCCAGCACGAACAACGTGATGGCGATGATGATCCACAGCAGCAGGGTGTGCAGCGACTCCAGCCGGTCGCCGACCGGCGTCACCATGTCCTGGAAACCGATCTGCCAATCATGCGGCTGGTCCGCCAACGCCACGCCCGAGAAAAGCGCGAGGGCGACCAGTGCCGCGAAACTCAGGAGTACCCGCCCGACGGTTCGCTTCATATTCTTCCTGCCTGCCAAATAGGTGCTCCAGCCATCAACCCCGCCAAAACCGCCCGCCGCTATCGATCCGACAAGCACTTGAACTCATGTGGGATGAGGCCAATTCAAGGAATGGCCGGCACCCTACCGCAACTGCCCGGCGGCTCACAACACCCAGAACTGTCGCACGAGCCTTGCTTTTGGCAGGAGTGTGGCATCGATGCGGCACCGGTACGGCATTTCCGCTGTTCCCGAGCCGGAACCATCGCTCTATCATGGTATTTTGTCATCTAATCGTCTGCTTTGGCGTCAGCCTGCCCGGAGTTGTCATCCCATGACCGATCTCGCCGCGACCGATTCGTTGTTTTTCGAGCGCACCGGCATGGACCCCGCGCGCGTCGAAAAGCTGGTGGGCACCGCGCTCGACGGCATGGACGATGGCGAGCTGTTCCTGGAATACAGCCAGTCCGAGGCGCTGGCGTTCGATGACGGCAAGCTGAAGAGCGCCAGCTTCGACACCGCCCAGGGCTTCGGCCTGCGCGCGATCTCGGGCGAAGCCACCGGCTATGCCCATTCGGGCGAATTGAGCGAGGCTGCGATCCGGCGCGCCGGCGAGACGGTACGCGCGGTCAAGACCGGCCGCGGCGGCACCCGGGCCGAGGCGCCGCGCGGCACGAACCAGGCGCTCTATACCGATCTCAACCCGCTGTCGGCGGTGCCGTTCGAGGCCAAGGTCACGCTGTTGGCCGAGATCGACGCCTATGCCCGCGCCCGCGACCCGCGCGTGCGGCAGGTCATGTGCTCGCTCACCGGCGAGTGGAGTGCGGTGCAGATCCTGCGCGCCGACGGCGTGCGCGTCGGCGACATCCGCCCGCTCGTCCGCCTCAACGTCTCGGTCGTGGTCGGCGACGGCGACCGGATGGAGACCGGCTCGGCCGGCGCCGGCGGCCGCACGGCCTATGATCTCTACCTCGATCCCGGCCAATGGCGTGCGCAGGTCGACGAGGCCCTGCGCACGGCGCTCGTCAATCTGGATGCGATCCCGGCGCCCGCCGGCGAGA
>DATGEK010000109.1:0-47798 GCA_035310205.1 Aliidongia sp. | reverse complement strand
TTTCCAAGGCGGCGCGGCTCTACCGACACGTCGGCCGCAGCCATCCTGGCGAGCTGGGCTTCCTGATCGATGCCGGCGACGGCGTCCGGGGCCCGCCCCGTCCGGGCCAGAGCCCCGCCCCTTCGCGCCAGGCCAGTCTGGCGGAGCTTTGTCGAAGGTTGGTGGCGGAGAACTACGCGCCGGCCGCCGTCCTCATCAACCGGCAGCATGAATGCCTCTATTCGCTCGGACCGACCGATCGCTATCTGCGGGTGGCGCCCGGCCTTCCCACCCACGACCTGCTCGCCATGGCGCGACAGGGCATGCGAACGAAGCTTAGGTCCGCCATCGAGCAGGCCGGTCATGGCGTCGAGCCCGTGATCGTGGCCGGCGGCCGAATGAGGCAGGACGGCCGTGCGGTTTCCTTCAACATCGAGGTGCGGCCCGTCTCGAACGAGGGCGAACGCCTGCTGCTGGTCTGCTTCGTCGAAACGCCGATACACGAACAACTGCGCGGCCGCGCCACGAAGCCGGGCGAACTCTCGCGGGTTGCCGAGCTCGAACAGGAGCTGGAGGCCGCCAGGACGGAGCTGCGGGATGCCATCCGCAACCTCGAGATTTCGAACGAAGAGCAGACGGCGATCAATGAAGAGACCTTGTCCGTCAACGAGGAATACCAGTCGACCAACGAAGAGCTGCTCACCTCCAAGGAAGAACTGCAGTCGCTCAACGAGGAACTGACCGCGCTCAACGGCCAGCTTCAGGAGACCCTGGAGCGGCAGCGCACGACCTCCAACGATCTGCAGAATGTCCTCTACAGCACCGATGTCGCGACGCTGTTCCTCGACACCAACCTCAAGATCCGCTTCTTCACGCCCGCGACGAAATCCCTGTTCAGCGTCATCCCGAGTGATCTTGGCCGGCCGCTGGCCGACCTCAATTCCCTGGCCGCGGACGGTACGCTCACGGCCGACGCCCGTGCCGTCCTGCGGAGCCACGCGCCGATCGAAAAGGAGATCGAGGCGCCGGACGGCATCTGGTTCGTGCGCCGGATCCTGCCCTACCGCACGCAGGATGGCGGGGTGGAGGGCGTGGTCATCACCTTTACGAACGTCACCGAGCGGAATTCCACCGCCAAGGCTCTCCAGGCGGCGAAACAGCAGGCGGAGCTGGCGACCGCCGCGAAATCACGCTTTCTCGCCGCGGCGAGCCACGATCTTCGCCAGCCGCTGCAGACGCTGGCCCTGCTTCAGGGCTTGCTGGCGAAGTCCGCGAAGGAGGCGCGTTCCCAGGAACTGGTCGCGCGCCTGGACGAAACGCTGGGCGCCATGTCGGGCATGTTGAATACGCTGCTCGACATCAATCAGATCGAGGCCGGCACCTTGCGGGTCGAGAAGGTCGGCTTCCGGATCGACCAGCTGCTCGAATGCCTGAGGGACGAGTTCACCTATCATGCGCAAGCCAAGAGCCTGGGTCTGCGCGTCGTCTCGTGCGGTCTCTCGGTCGAAAGCGATCCGCGCCTGCTCGAGCAGATGATCCGCAATCTGCTGTCCAACGCGTTGAAATACACCAAGCGCGGCAAGGTGCTGCTCGGCTGTCGCCGACGGGACGGGATGCTCAGCGTCGAGGTCTGGGACACCGGCGTCGGCATCGCCGACGAGGACCTTCACGCGATCTTCGAGGAATACCATCAGATCGACACCGCCGCGCCGGAGCAGAGTCGCGGGTTCGGTCTCGGCCTTTCCATCGTCCAGCGCCTGGGCGACCTGCTGGACCACCGCGTTCGTGTTCGCTCTGCGTTCGGCAAGGGCTCCGTCTTCGCCATCGAGGTGGCGCTACCGCCGGGCGAAATCGGACATCATCATGAGCACCGGACCGAAACGGACAGTGAAGCCGCCGGAGATGCCGTCCGCACCGGCAGCATCCTCGTCGTGGAGGATGACCCCGAAATACGCAAACTGATCGAGCTTCTGCTCGAAGCCGAAGGCCATAGCGTCGCGACGGCGACCGACGGCGCCGGCGCGATCGAGTTGGTGGAACGGGGCACATGCCGGCCCGACCTGATCCTGGCCGATTACATTCTGCCCCGTGGGATGGATGGGCTCGCCGTTACCGCGAAGCTCCGACAAAGGCTCCATCGCGCCCTTCCGGCCATTATCCTGACCGGCGACATCTCGACCGACACATTGCGCGACATCGCCCGCGAGGACTGCGTTCAGCTCAACAAGCCGGTCAAGGTGAAAGAGCTCAATCAGGTCATCCAACGCCTGCTTTCGACACTCCAACCGGCAATCCACCATCCCGCGGCACACGGTCTAGCCGCCGATCCAAGCACACACGCGCCGGTGATTTTCGTCGTGGACGACGACAGCCACGTGCGCGAGGGCATCCGAGCCGTGCTGGAGGAAGACGGCCGGACCGTCGAGGATTTTGCGTCATGCGAGGAATTCCTCGAAGCCTATCGGCCCGGCGGCGACGCCTGCCTTCTGATCGATGCCTACCTGCCGGGGATGAACGGGCTCGAATTGCTTCGGACGCTCAAGGACGCCGATTACCGGCTGCCATCGATCATGATCACGGGCAACAGCGACGTGCCCATGGCGGTCCAGGCCATGAAGACCGGCGCATCGGACTTCATCGAAAAACCGATCGGGCGGAGTGAACTGCTCGCCAGCGTCGAGCGCGCACTCGAGCAGTCGCGAGATGCCAGCAAACTGACGGCCTGGCGTGAGAATGCCGCCCAGCATGTCGCCAGCCTGACGCCGCGACAGCGCCAGGTCATGGACCTGGTCCTTGCCGGCCATCCCAGCAAGAATATCGCCGCCGATCTCGGCGTCAGCCAGCGCACAGTCGAGAACCACCGGGCCTCGATCATGAAGAAGACCGGCTCGACGTCGCTTCCGGCCTTGGCGCGATTGGCGCTCGCAGCCGCGTCGAGCGGTACCGGCGCGCGCTCGGACAGGGATCCGGAAGACCGAACGCTCTAGGTAGTTTCCGACGCTTGCGCGGTGAGCCTCCGATGGTCAGTTGGACGACAGCGGTTGTCCGCCACGGTTCCTACCGCGGCTCGGAGTCCAGCCGTCCGTAGGAGATGACGATGCGCGTAATTATCCCCTTCATGGCAGCAGGGCTTGGACTTATCGGGCTTACCGGCTGCATCGCCTCCGATCCTTACCGTACCGGCGCGTACGGCTCCGGCCCGACCACGACGACAACCACCACCGTGGTTCGCGACGGGTACGGCAACCCGCTCTCGACCGGGGAGACAGTCCGCGATGCCAACGGCAACCCGGTGAGCACCACCTCGACGGGCGCCTATCAGACTGCCCCGGGCTATCCGCTGCAGCCCTATCGTCGCTACTAGACACTCGATCATCCTCGGCATATCGCTGCCCAGCGCCGGTCAGGGGCGCGGCGCGAGATCGGTCAGACAGGCGGCGCGGAGTGAGTACATTCCGAGCCTGCCGACGCGATCAGCTTCCCGCTATGTTCGGAATTGTCGAAGGGACACACGAACTGGCGAGCCGCGGCACAA
Organism: Aliidongia sp.; assembly: GCA_035310205.1. Lineage (GTDB taxonomy): Bacteria > Pseudomonadota > Alphaproteobacteria > ATCC43930 > CGMCC-115725 > Aliidongia. The sequence continues at coordinate 44,284 of DATGEK010000109.1, read as the reverse complement.
GGAGCAGCGAGCATGAACCCGATCACGCTTTTTCTGGTGGCGGCCTGCGCCTTCGCGGGGCTGGCGACCGGCACATGGATAAGCCCTTATGTGGCACTCCCGTTCTTTGTCGCCGCGATCATCATCGCGCTCTCGCTCAAGATGGCGAACGTTTGGGAGAAATTCGTCATCCTGCGCGCCGGCAAGCTGCAAAGCGTCAAGGGTCCTGGCCTTTTCGTGATCATCCCGGTCATAGACAATGTGGCCGCGGTGATCGACGAGCGCATTCAGACCACGGCCTTCAACGCCGAGCAGGCCCTCACCAAGGACACCGTTCCCGTCAACGTGGACGCGATCATCTTCTGGAATGTTCATGACGCGCAAAGGGCGGCCCTGGAGATCACCAACTACCGACAGGCCATCGACCGGGTCGCGCAGACCTCGCTCCGCGAGATGATCGGCTCCTCGATGCTGGCCGCTTTACTCTCGGACCGAAAGGCAGCCGACGAGCATCTGCGAGACGAGATCGGCCGCAAGACCGCCAAATGGGGCATCTCGGTAACCTCCGTCGAGATCCGCGACGTCGCCATCCCGGTGGCTCTCCAGGACGCCATGTCTCGCCAGGCCCAGGCCGAGCGCGAGAAGCAGGCCCGCGTCATTCTCGGCTCGGCCGAAGCGGAGATCGCAGGTAAGTTCGTCGAGGCTTCTGAGATCTACGCCGACCATCCGGCGGCGCTCCAACTTCGCGCCATGAACATCATTTACGAGACGACGAAGGAGCGTGGGACCACTATCCTGATCCCAACCGCGATGGTCGACAGCCTGAACCCAGCCTCGGCTCTGGTCCTGGCCAACCAAGCGGCTCCAGCTCAGGGAAGCCCGCTCAAGACGGCCGCCTGAAAAGTGGCGTCCGCGCGGAGGCGAGACTCATGTCAAGCAGCTATCCGAAATTCCAAAACGATCGCGCGGCTGCAGAGATCCGGATCGGCGTCAAGGAATTTCACTGCGTCGGCATGTCGCCGCCGCACGATCACCCGCACGTCTACATCAACATGGGCGACCGAGACGTCATCCTTTGCCCCTACTGCGCGACCCCGTTCCGCTTTGATTCGCAATTGGGACCGTTCATGGCCGCGCCGCTGGATAGCCGCTACGTCGAATCCTAGACGGGGCAGGCTGCAACCTTCATCATCCGTTGCCCCGCGCGAACTGGCCGCCACTGTAGCGCGGCCATCGGGGCAAGACGCGCGGCGGCAATAATGGGCTCGAGCTATCCGGACCTATATGCGGCCTTCGGCGCCCATTCCGGATTGGCGTGTGGAGCCGCTGGCCATCCCAGCAAGAATATCGCCGCCGATCTCGGCGTCAACCAACGTACGGTCGAGAACCATCGCGCCTCGATCATGAAGAAGACCGGCTCGAAGTCCCTTCCGGCCTTGGCGCGATTGGCGCTGGCCGCTGCGTCGCACGGCACCGACGGGCGCTTCGATGGGGATCCGGAGACCCTGCCGCTCTAGGTAGTTTCCGAACCTGACTCCCTCGCGATGCGGCTTGTATGATCGCGGTTGGGGATCGGTGTGGGAACGACCCGGGTTCCGGAACGGTCGGCACCCGGATGCGGCCGTATCCCAACATCCCCGTTTGGAGCAACCCTATGAAATTCCGCCCTCTCCATGACCGTGTCGTGGTCCGCCGCATCACGCCGCTCGAGAAGTCCGCCGGCGGCATCATCATCCCCGACACGGTCCAGGAAAAGCCGATGGAAGGCGAGATCATCGCCGCCGGCGCCGGAGCCCGCAACGAGCAGGGCGCCATCGTCGCGTTGACCGTCAAGACCGGCGAGCGCGTCCTCTTCGGCAAATGGTCCGGCACCGAGATCAAGCTCGACGGCGAAGAGCTGCTGATCATGAAGGAGAGTGATCTCCTGGGCGTGATCGAGGGCGCCCCGTCCCTCACCAACGACCGCTGAACGACCAAGAAGGAAACAGGCACATGGCCGCAAAAGACGTTCGCTTCGGCGACGATGCGCGCAGCCGCATGCTGCGCGGCGTCGCTATCCTTGCCGACGCCGTGAGGGTGACGCTGGGCCCCAAGGGCCGCAACGTGGTCATCGACAAGGCCTACGGCGCGCCGCGCATCACCAAGGACGGCGTGACCGTCGCAAAGGAGATCACGCTCTCGGACAAGTTCGAGAACATGGGCGCGCAGATGGTGCGCGAGGTGGCGAGCAAGACGGCCGACAGCGCCGGCGACGGCACCACCTCGGCCATCGTGCTCGCCCACGCGATGGTGCGCGAGGGCGGCAAGGCGGTCGCGGCCGGTCTGGCGCCGATGGAGCTAAAGCGCGGCGTGGACAAGGCCGTGGCGGCCCTCGTCGAAGAGCTCGCCAAGCGCACCAAGAAGATCACCACCGAGGCCGAGACAGCCCAGGTCGGGACCATCTCCGCCAATGGCGAGGCCGAGATCGGCCGCATGATCGCCGAGGCCATGCAGAAGGTCGGCAACGAGGGTGTCATCACCGTCGAGGAAGCCAAGGGTGTCGAGACGGAGCTGGTTCTGGTCGAGGGCATGCAATTCGACCGCGGCTATCTCAGCCCGTATTTCGTCACCAACGCGGAGAAGATGACGGTCGACCTGGAGCAGCCCTACATCCTGATCCATGAAAAGAAGCTGTCGGGCCTGCAGCCTCTGCTGCCGCTGCTCGAGGCCGTGGTGCAGTCGGGCCGGCCGCTGCTGGTCGTCGCCGAGGACATCGAGGGCGAGGCGCTGGCCACTCTCGTGGTCAACAAGCTGCGCGGCGGCCTCAAGGTCGCGGCCGTGAAGGCGCCCGGCTTCGGCGACCGTCGCAAGGCGGTGCTGGAAGACATCGCCATCCTGACCGGCGGGCAGGCGATCAGCGAGGATCTGGGCCTCAAGCTCGAAAACGTCACGCTCGAGATGCTGGGTCAGGCCAAGCGCGTGCTGATCGATAAGGAGACGACGACCCTCGTCGAGGGCGCCGGCGAGCCCGGCCTGATCAAGGATCGCTGCGGGCAGATCCGGGCCCAGATCGAAGAGACCACGAGCGACTATGACCGCGAGAAGCTGCAGGAGCGCCTGGCCAAGCTGGCGGGCGGCGTGGCGATCATCCGGGTCGGCGGCGCCTCGGAGATCGAGGTCAAGGAGCGCAAGGACCGGGTCGAAGACGCGCTGCATGCGACCCGCGCGGCGGTCGAGGAAGGCATCGTGCCCGGCGGCGGCGTCGCACTTGCCCGCGCCAGCCTGATCCTGGCGCAGGTGCATGCGGATAACGACGACCAGAAGGTCGGCATCGAGATCGTGCGCAAGGCGATGCAGGCCCCGCTGCGCCAGATCGTCGAGAATGCGGGCGAGGATGGCTCGGTCATTGGCGGCAAGGTGCTGGAGAACACCGAGTACGGCTTCGGCTTCGACGCGCAGTCCGGCACCTACACGGACCTGATCGCCGCAGGGATCATCGATCCCACGAAGGTCGTCCGCGTGGCGCTGCAGAACGCCGCGTCGGTCGCGGGCCTGCTGATCACCACTGAAGCCATGGTCGCCGAGCACCCGGATAAGCAACAAGCCGCGCCACAGGGAGGTGGAATGGGCGGTATGGGCTACTAGCGGCTTTTGCCGCGAGGAGAGGTGCAGATGGCCGTCCTGACGCCTGCCGCGGTGAAGCAGCCCGAGCGGCCGAAGCTGCTGCAGATCATGGGGCCCGGGCTCATCACCGGCGCTTCGGACGATGATCCCAGCGGCATCGCGACCTATTCCCAGGTCGGCGCGCAGTTCGGCTACGGCCTCGCCTGGACCCTGCTCTTCAGTTATCCGCTGATGGCGGCGATCCAGGAGATCAGTGCCCGCATCGGCCGCGTCACCGGGTTCGGCATCGCGGGCAACCTCCGCCGCCACTATCCGCGCGCGCTCTCCGGCGGGATCGTCGGCCTGCTGTTGATCGCGAACGTCATCAATCTCGGCGCCGATCTCGGTGCCATGGGCGCCGCGCTCAAGCTGCTGGTCGCCGGCCCCGCGCTGCTCTATGTCGCGCTGTTCGGCGTGATGTCGGCGGCGCTCGAAATCTTCACGCGCTACGCCCGCTACGTCTCGGTCCTGAAATGGCTGTGCCTGTCGCTGTTCAGCTACGTCATCTGCGCCTTTGTCGTAACCGTACCCTGGGCCGAGGTCGGCTGGGCGGTCGTCTGGCCGCCGCTCTCCCTGACACCGGCCTATGTCATGGCGGTGGTTGCCGTTCTGGGCACGACCATCAGCCCCTACCTGTTCTTCTGGCAGGCCGAGCAGGAGGTCGAGGACGAGAAGGAACGGCCGGGCGCACGCCCGCTCATCCGGGCCCCCGACCAGGCGCCTGGCGAGTTCATCCGGATCCGTCTCGATACCTATCTCGGCATGGCGCTGTCGAACCTGATCGCCTTCTTCATCGTGATCACTACGGCAGCGACGCTCCACGCGCATGGAGTCACGGACATTCAGACCTCCGGCCAGGCCGCCGAGGCCCTCAGGGCCGTCGCCGGGCCCTTCACGTTCGCCATCTTCGCCGCCGGCATCATCGGCACCGGCCTGCTGACGCTGCCGGTGCTGGCCGGCTCGGCTGCCTACGCGACGGGCGAACTGTTTTCCTGGCATGTCGGCCTCGCGCGCCGACCGTTGCGGGCGAAGGCCTTCTACGCCGTGATCGCGGCAGCGACGGCTATCGGGGTCGGCCTCAACTTTACCGCCATCGATCCGGTCAAGGCGCTCTATTGGAGCGCCGTCCTGAATGGCGTTGTCGCGGTGCCGGTGATGATCGTGATGATGCACCTCTCCATGCGGCGCGGCATCATGGCCGGCTTTGCCCCGCCGCTTCCGCTCAAGATTCTCAGCTGCATCGCCACGATAGGCGATTACCGTCCTCGCCATGGTCGCGACCTGGCTGGAATAGGGGGGCATGATGAACAGAACCGTCACGACGCAGGTCAGCTTCTGCAGGCCATTCCGGCTTCCCGGCATCCCTGATATCCAGCCGGCCGGAAGCTACGTCGTCGAGACCGAGGAGGAACAGCTACAAGCGGTCTCCTTCATGGCATGGCGGCGCCTGGATACGGTGATCCATCTGCCGCGGAGTCCCGACAGCCCGATGGTCGCCCGCGCCGTCATCATCGATCCGACAATTCTGGAGGCGGCCCTCGCCCTCGATGCGATCGCGGACTCCCAGCACTGATCGGCTGCGACCGCCTTGGAACGGGGCAATCGATGAGCTCGAACGAGAATCTCGGTGACGATCGCGACGCGCTGCGGCGCTCGACACAGGCCTATCAAGGCGCCCCGCTCCGGCGCAGCCTATGGCAATTGGCGAATTCGTTCCTGCCGTTTGCGGCGATCTGCGTGCTCATGTATTGGAGCCTCGCCTGGTCCTACGCCCTGACCTTGGGGCTCTCTGTCCCGGCTGCGGGGTTCGGCATCCGTATCTTCATCATTCAGCACGATTGCGGCCATGGATCCTTCTTCAGGTCGCGCGCGGCCAACCATGCCGTTGGTCTGTTGTGCAGCCTGATCACGCTCACGCCCTATCTGATGTGGCGCCGGCAGCATGCCGGACATCACAGCCATTGGAACAATCTCGATCGCCGGATGTCCGGGGCGGACATCTATTCCGGCTGCCTGACGGTCGACGAATACCGAAACCTGTCGCGGCGGCAACGGTGGGGATACCAGCTCGTGCAGCATCCGCTCGTCTGCTGGATCGTGCTGCCGCCCCTGGTATTCCTGCTGCTCTATCGCGTGCCTTTCGATACGCCCCACACGTGGCGCCGGGAGCGGCGTGCCGTGCATCTGACCAACCTTGCGCTGCTGGGAGTGATTCTGGGGCTCGGCTTCACGCTCGGCTTCGGCGCCGTGGCGCTGGTCCAGGGCCCGATCATCGTGATCACTGCCATCGCCGGCGTTTGGCTGTTCTCGGTTCAACGCCGGTTCGAGCGCGCGCTCTGGGCGCGGCAACCGGCATGGCATCCGGTCTCCGCCGCCCTCGAAGGCAGCTCCTATCTCGAACTGCCCCGCATCCTGCAATGGTTCACCGGCAACATCGGCTTCCACCATGTTCACCACCTCAATCCCCGCATCCCGAACTACCGGCTCGAGGCGTGCCATGCGGCGAACCCGGCGCTCCAGACGGCCTACGTCTTGAAGCCCTGGCATGGTTGGAGGGCGTGGCGAGCCGCGCTGTGGGACGAGCGGACGTCGCGAATGGTGCCGATCCAAAGACCGGACGTCAAAGGCGCTTTCTGAGTTTTCGCCGCCTGACGACCAATCCGCGAACCAGCGGTGCGCAGGCTCCGCAGGATCATAGTTGCCCGCTCTCCGGTAACGGTCGTGAGTAGTTTCCGAGGCTACCGCTCCGTCGTCGGAACTCCATACTGGCAAGTATCCCGGTGGCAATTCCACAACCCATTTGAGAGCGTCCGCCGGCCAGTTCTGCCGAGCCTGCGTTGTGGCTGCAGCTCTCAGGTTCGAGGAGTGTGTCATGACAACACATGGAACTGCAACATCCCTGCGGAAGCCGGCCTACGCCCTCAGTACCCTCTTCATCCTGCTGGCCGCGGCAATGGCGGCGCCCGCGGCGAGGGCGGCCGATGACGCGAGCGGCTTCGTCGCCGATTTCGGCCGCCATGCGATCGCCATCATGAAGGAACCTGGGATTTCATCCGTGGATCGGCAGAGCCGGTTTCAGATGCTGCTGGCCGAAGATTTCGACCTGCCGAAAATCGCGCAGTTCGTGCTCGGGAGCTATTGGCAGAAGGCGAACGACAGCGAAAGGCAGCAATTTATCACCGCCTTTGGCGACTACATGACGCGCATCTATTCCTCCAGATTCGCGGAATACAACGCCCAGTCATTCCGAGTGACGACGCAGTTCGCCAAGAGCGAAACAACGACGGTGGTCAGTAGTGAGATCACCCGCGTGGCGACCGGGGAGGAGATCGATCTGGACTGGGTCCTGGCCAAAACACCCGGCAGCTACAAGGTGACCGACATCACGGCCGGCGGCATCAGTCTCTCCCGGGCACAGCGCGAGGAATTCTCGTCCGTGGTCCACCGGAATGGCGACAGCATATCGAACCTGACTCGGCAATTGCAGATGAAGTCTACCGAGTTGGCCGCCTCTGGGCCTTGAGGTGTGGATCGCGGTCCGAGATTCCGGGCGCCAGGACCGGTCGCTTAGGCGCCGTGATCAGCGCGAGGTCTGCTCATGAGAAGCCAAACTCCGTGAACGAAGTTCCGCTTCGGGCGCATTGCCGACGGGCCGCGTTTCGGCTTGAACGGGCCGGTAACAGACCGGCCGTTTGGGCAATTGGGACGAGCGAGCGGACATTCTCATCTGCGCCCCGTAGCCCTGTCTTAAGCCACGCGAGCGCCGCGGTGCCGGATCCCTGGGACCATGGCGCGGGACTGTCAGCAAGATCGGCTGTCGGCCGACGATCAGGTCGGTCTTGGTTCCGCTTCCCCGTGCGGCAGTGGCCGACACGCAATCGCCTCCGCCTCGGCACGATCGAGACCCAGGGTCCGTAGCAAGGTTGCAGCGGCCCGCTCCGGCAGCCCGTCCGCGCTGAAGCCGAGACGCTTGAGGCCGGCCGGCTCTGCTTCCTGGGAAAAGCCAAGCTGCAGCCCAATCGAGATCGATGCCAAGACCGTGCCGCCCACCGAGGTGGACAGCATCAGAATGTCGTCGTTCGGAAATCGCTTCTCGTTCACCCCCTTCTCTATATCCCGCAGCAGGCGCTGACCGAGACCGCGCTCGAGCACTCTTGCCGAAAATCCCTCCCGGATGAGGAAGCGCCCCCAGACGGGTTCGCGCTGAGCCCTCCGCAGCGTGTGGCGGACTGAGACGGAAATGACCTCGGCAGGATCAGCGATGTCCTGAGTGAGGCGGTCGAGGGCATTGCCGAATTCCTCGAAGACCGCATTTAGGAGCGCCGCATAGATCGCCTCCTTGGACTCAAAATGGTTGTAGAAGGAACCAAAGCCAACATCCGCGGCCTCGGTGATCTCGTTGATCGCCACGCCCTCCATCCCCTTCGCCGCCATCAGCTCTAGGGCCGCGTCCAGGAGCCGGGACCGGGTCTCGCGCTTTCGGCGCTCGCCGCGCGGCTCCCGCTGAGGGGGGCCGGCTGCTGCGCGGGTGTTGTCGACCGGCAGATCGCCGGCTCGGCGGAGTGGAGTTTTCGGCATGGCGGCTCGGTTGGCAAAAGGTGCAAGAGCATAGCTCAAACATCATGATTGACAAAATTATCAATTATGATTGTATAGTCACAAACACACGACCAGACAACGCACACAGGGACGGAAGCCGGTGGAGACAAATCTGCAGCCGCTCTCGCGGCAGGCGCACGCCATGGAAGGTCCGCTCCAGGCCACGGTCGAACTCCCGGCGTCGGTCGACGTCCTCGTGGTAGGGCTCGGACCGGTCGGCGCCACGATCGCCAACCTGCTCGGGTGCTATGGCGTCCAGGCGCTCGCGATCGACAGGGCCACAGAGATCTTCATGGCACCGCGAGCCATTGTTCTCGATAACGAAGCCCTCCGCATCCTGCAGATGGCCGGCCTCGAGGAACGCGATTTCGACAAGATTGCCATTCCCTATGTCCGGATGAGATGCCCGTACGTGGGAGAATTCGGCAGGATCAACACGCTCGGCGGCATCGACGGCCATCCCAAGCTGGTGACCTTCCACCAGCCGGGCCTCGAGCGCGCGCTGCGGAGCCGGCTGGAGGCGCACCGCTCCATTTCAGTAGCACTCGGCGTCACGCTCACCGGCCTCGTCCAAAACGCCGAGTCCGTCACCGCAAGCCTGGAACGCGAGGGCGGCGGAAGCTGCGCCGTCACGGCCCGCTACATCGTCGGCGCCGACGGTGCGAGCTCGCACGTGCGCCAGCTCATCGGCGAGGAGTTCGAAGGCAAGACCTTCGCCGAGGATTGGCTGATCGTGGACGCGCGCAAAGCCCCGCGACCGATCGACCATATCGAGTTCCTTTGTGACCACCGGCGGCCGGTGCCTCACATGACCGCCCCCGGCGGACGCGAACGCTGGGAATTCATGCTCCAGCCTGGCGAGACTCGCGAGGAGATGGAATCCGAAGCCCGTATTCGCGAGCTTCTGGCGCCGTGGGCAAGCGCCGAGCAGCTCGTCGTCGAGCGGAAGGCGGTCTACCGTTTCCATGCCAGGACCGTGAAGGCATTCAGCAGGGGGCGCGTCTTCCTGGCCGGCGACGCGGCGCACATTACGCCCCCCTTCGTCGGCCAGGGCTTGGTCGCGGGCCTGCGTGATGCCGCCAATCTTTGCTGGAAGCTCGCCTGGGTGATCCAACGTCACGCTGAGTCGAGTATCCTGGACAGCTACGACCAGGAGCGGCGCCCGCACGCGAAGGCGATGATCAAACTCGCCAAGGGCATCGGGAAGCTGGTGATGCCGCGCAGCGCCATCATCGCGATCCTGACGCACGGTTTCCTGCGCCTGGCCAGGCTCACTCCCCAGCTCCGCGCCTATTTCGACGAACTGGGCATGAAGCCCAAGAACGTATTCCGGCGCGGACTCTTCGTGAAGGGGCGTTCGGGCGCAAAGCTGGTGCGCGGCGCACTCCTCGCACAAGGCTGGGTCCGGGGCGCCGATGGCAACACGACCCTCAGCGACGATGTATTGGGTCCCGCGCTGACCCTGATCGGGTTCGGCCTCGATGCCGAAGCGGAGTTGGACGAGCCCGCATATCGCGCCTTCAAGGCCGCCGGCGGCAGGATCGTCCAGATCGCCCATCGCGGCCAACAGCTCCACCTCGTCCGCGAGCACTGCTGGGAAGATCTGGAAGGAGTCTTCCTGCCTAAGAGCGTCCCGTTCGGCTGGGCCGCGATCGTTCGGCCCGACCGCACGATCCTCCATGACGGGCCGGTCGGCGAGGCAAGCCGCCTCATGCGCGAGAGCCTCGCTCTGCTCGGCACGCCACCGGCCTCGGCCGCCAATTCCGCCGGCGCAGCCCAGCACTCTGTCGAAAGCCTCTCTCTATGAAGCTAGCCACCCCACAGCCAGCGCGCCATCCCTCTCCTACGGCGAAGGCGACTGCGCTCGCCTATCTGGTGTTCCAACGACCTGATTTGGACAGGGCCGAGCAATTCCTGACCGACTTCGGCCTGCGCACAGTCTTGAGGGAAGACGGCCTGCTGTTCCTCAGAGGAACCGGGCCGGCTCCATTCTGCTACGTGGTCCGCCAAGCGGAGAAGGCGCGCTTCGTCGGTTTCGGCCTGCGGCTCGACAGCTTGGCGGAGCTGGAAGCGCTCTCCCGGCTCCCGGGCGCTTCCGCCCCTGAGCCGCTTACCTGGCCAGGCGGCGGGCATCGTGTCCGCCTGACCGATCCTTCGGGCTTTCAGGTCGATGCGGTCTTCGGGCAGTCGTCGGTCGAGGCGCTGCCGTACCGCCCCGCCTTGGCCTTCAATTCCGCCGATGCAGTGCTCCGGGTCAACGAGACCCAGCGCCCCCCGACAACACCGCCGGAAATCATCCGGCTCGGCCATATCGTGCTCGAACTTGCCGACTACCAGGCCACCTGTGCCTGGTATACCCAGCATTTCGGTTTCATCCCGAGCGACGTGCTCGTGCTGCCCGACGGCTCGCCTGCGGTTGCGTTCATGCGCCTCGACCTCGGCAGCGCGCCCGCCGATCACCACACGCTGGCGCTCGCCCAAGGCTTTGCGCCGATGTACAGCCACAGCGCCTACGAGCTCGTGGATTCCGATGCCGTCGGCATGGGGCAGCGGCTGCTCCGCGACAAGGGATGGAAACACGCCTGGGGCATCGGACGGCACATCCTGGGCAGCCAGATCTTCGACTATTGGCAGGACCCGTGGGGCGACAAGCACGAGCATTACTGCGATGGTGACCTGTTCACTGCGGATCGGCCGACCGGCATACACCCGGTCAGCCGCGAGGGCATGGCGCAGTGGGGCCAGATCATGCCGAGCAGCTTCACCAGGCCGAAGCTCACCGCCGCGAATTTGGCGGCACTGGTGAGCAACCTGCGCCGCAGCCCCGACCTCAGCGTCGCGAAGTTGCGCACGCTCGCGAAACTCTTCGGCTAACGCCGAGTTCACCGCTTTCCACTTCCGGGGACCATTCATGTCAGTAAACGTGCTGCATTTCAGGCACCAGGGCCGCGCCCAATGGGGCGTTGTTCGCGACAAGCTCATCACGCCAATTCCCGGCGTGTTCGAGACTACGGCCGACTTCATTCGCGCCAACCGCGCCGAGACCTTGGTAGCCGTAGGCCCGGTGATCAATGAAGCCGAGGTCGAGCTGCTGTCGCCGATCACCCAAAATCAGCAGTTCTTGTGCCAGGGGGCGAACTATCGCCAGCACATGATCGAGTCGGGTATGAACCCGGACGCGAAGCGCTTCAACATGATCTTCACCAAGGCGCCGGGCTGCATGGCTCCTGCCAACTCCGACCTGGTGCGGCCGCAGCGGGTGCGCTTTCTCGACTACGAGATCGAACTCGGCCTGGTGCTCAAGCGCGACGTCGTCTCGCGCCAGACCGTCACCAATGCGAATCTGCATGAATTCATCGCCGGTGCAGTCATCGTCAACGATTACTCTGCTCGCGACATCCAGATCCCTGAGATGCAGTTCTACAAGGGCAAGAGCTTCCGTACCTTCGGTCCGGTCGGCCCTTATCTATGCCTCCTGGAGTCAGGCGACATCCCGAGGCTGCGGCAGCTTGATCTCACGCTGACGGTCAATGGCGCCGTGCGGCAGAAGGATTCGACGGCCAATCTGGTTTACGGCCCGGCCGAGACGCTGAGCGAACTGTCGGACGTTCAGAACCTCTACGCCGGCGATCTGCTGTCGACGGGCACGCCCTCGGGCTGTGCGCTCAGCATTCCCTCTCCGGCCAAGCAGCGGATTGCGGCGCTGCTGCCGGAAGCAGCCAAGTGGAAGATGTTCATGAAGGTACAGGCAGGCAGAAGCCAGTACCTGAGAGCCGGTGACATCGTGGAAGCGCGCATCGCCAGTGCCGACGGCTCAATCGATCTTGGCATGCAGCGCAACCGTGTCGTCGACGAGGCGGCATGAGCGGCATCGCAAGCCTGGCGGAGATCCGGGCGATTGAAGCACAGGGGCTGCCGGCGGACCTGCCCGCGAGCACATACGAAATGATCCGCCGCGGCGCGGCCATCGACCCGTCGGCGCCGGCGCTTTCCTTTTTTCTGCGCGCCGAGGACCACCGCGAGGCGGAGTGCTGGACCTACAGCGAACTGCTCCGCGACATCACCCGCGCCGCGAACATGTTCCTGCGCCTGGGTGTCTCCAAGGACTCAGTGGTCGCCTATGTCCTGCCGAACCTGCCGGAGACGCATTTCGTCATCTGGGGCGGCGAGGCGGCGGGCATCGTCTGCGCCATCAACCCGCTGCTCGAAGGCGCTGCCATGGCCGATCTCCTGCAGGCCGTTGGCGCCGAGGTGCTTGTGACGCTTGGGCCGTTTCCCGGGACCGATCTCTGGCCGAAGATCCACCCTGTGCTGGAGAGATTGCCGTCGCTACGGCACCTGGTGCTCGTCAATCTGGCAGACCGGGTCCCGGGTCCAAAAGGGCCCGACGCCAAACTAATGCAGCGCCTGGAGACCTCAATACTGCATGGCTACGCCGGCTTGCGCGGAGCGGTGCCGGCGCATATCGAGGTGCATGATTTCGGTCGGGCAATCGCCCGGGAGACGGGAAGCAAGTTGAACAGCGGGCGGCATTTCAGCGCCCAGGACTTTTCCTCCTATTTCTGCACCGGCGGCACCACGGGGCTTCCGAAGATCGCCATGAGATGCCACGGCAGCGAGGTGACGAACGCCTGGAGCGCGGGCCAGTATCTTGGAGAGGGGATCGGACCGGGCAAGACGATGTTCTGCGGCCTGCCTCTCTTCCATGTGAACGCCGTGATGGCGACGGGCCTCATTCCGTTCTCGAAGGGCGCACACGTGATCCTGGGCACTCCCCAGGGCTATCGCGGTAACGATGTCATCAAGCGCTTCTGGGAGATTATCGAGCACCACCGGGTCAACTTCTTCAGCGGCGTGCCGACCCTGTACTCGACCCTGCTCGAGGTACCGATCGATGGGCACGACCTCGGCTCGCTGGAATACGGGCTGTGCGGCGCGGCGCCGATGCCGATCGAGGTGTTCAACACCTTCGAGGAGTGCACCGGCATCAAGATCCTCGAGGGCTACGGGCTCACCGAGGGCGCCTGCGTCAGCAGCATTAACCCGCCCCGGGGCGAGCGCCGTGTCGGTTCGATCGGCCTGTGTATTCCCTGGCAGGCCATGAAGGCGATCGTGCTCGACGACGCCGGCCGATATGTGCGCGATTGCGCCACGGATGAGATCGGCGTGATAGCGATCTCCGGCCCCAATGTTTTTGCCGGCTATTCCCAGGCGGAGCAGAATAAGGGACTTTGGCTGGATCTCGGCGACGACAAGCGCTGGCTCAATACCGGCGATCTGGGGCGCTGTGATGCGGAGGGCTACTTTTGGCTCACCGGCCGCAAGAAGGACCTGATCATCCGCGGTGGCCACAATATCGATCCTGCGGCAATCGAGGAGCCGCTCCATCGCCATGCCGCCGTGCAGATCGCCGCGGCGATCGGACGGCCGGACGCCCATGCTGGCGAACTTCCCGTGGCCTATGTCCAGCTCAAGCCCGGTGCAACAGCGAGCGAGCAGGAATTGATGGCGTTCGTGGGCGAGCGGATCAGCGAGCGCGCGGCGATGCCCAAGCATATTCGCATCGTGGAGGCGATGCCGTTGACGGGCGTCGGCAAGATATTCAAACCCGAACTGAAGCGCCGTGAGACGCTCGACGCAATCCGGGCGGCGCTAACCGGAGCCGGCATTCACGATGCCCGCGTTGCGATCGACGCGCGCAAGCCCGATCTCGTGGTGCAGATCGAGCTTCCCGATCCAGAGCTGGAGCCCAAGGCCAAGGCGGTGCTCGGCCGGTTCTCCCACCCCTTCTCAATCACCTGGCACCCACTGCCATCAAGCGCCCAAGGCTGAGAGAACGGGCGCCAGGCACGGGCCAGGGGCGCCCATTGGCAGCAGTTCAGAACTTCATCAGCGCCTCCAGCGCGAACAGATTCATATCGCCCGAGGGGGTGCCCGATACCGTATTAAGCCCGGTCGCCGGGTCGACATGGTTGACCCTGGAGGATGCCAGGGACACGTGCCGGTAGCTGCCGGCAAGCTCGACTTTATCACTCAGCCGATAGCTGAAGCCGGAAGCGAGCCAATAGCGATCGGCATCCGGCACGCGGAAATCGCGATAGGCATCGACGACCGGCGTCTGATCGAACGCGACGCCGCCACGAATGGTCCATTTCTCGCTGAGCCGATAGCTGCCGCCGAGCGCCGCGAAGGAACTGTCCCTGTAGCCCTCATGCTGGTTCAAGCCCGGCTGCGCCGGGTTGCCGAAGCCGACCATGAGCGACTCGAACTTGGACCAGTTGGTCCACTTGTAGCTGAAGCTGACGGAAAGCTGCGGCGTCACCTGCTGGGTGATGCCGAACCAGGCTTGGCCCGGCAGCGACAGGTCGGCGTCGAAATCCGTGTTCTGGAAAGCCTTGTTCTGGGCGAGGCCGATCAGGGTGATGGCGCGCAGCGAGGCCGGCATGGCGGCCACGATGTTGGCAATGGCACTCGTCGGCACGGCAAAATCGGCGCGGCCTTGGACCTGGTGCTCGATGCCCGAGCGGTAGGACATGCCGATGGTCGTGCCCTCGAAGGGACGCAATTGGATGCCGGCATTCCAGCCGGTGCCCCAGGAGGTGCCCCGGAGGTCGACGCGGCCGTCATTCGCCATCCGGCCGGCGGTCTGGTTCACGGTCGCAGCATAGGCGCCCGGGCCGACGAGGTTGAATAGGCCGAGTTGATTGAGTTGCACGGGGACAATAGCCCCGAGGTCGAGGGCGTTGGTCAGCTTGGCCTTGACCTTCTGTTCGGAGACACCTGCACCGACCGACAGCCAGTTATTGACTTTCCAGGCAAAGGACGGGTTGAAGTCGAAGGCTTCGACCTCCGACTTCAGCGCCTGGTAGCGCGCCTGGGAATCGGCACCATAACTGGTGAGCAGACCGAAGGGCACGGTCAGCCCGAGGCCGACTCGGAAATCATCCGCGAGCGCATAGGAAACGAAGCCCGCCGGGACGACCTTGTCTTGCGGGAAATCACGCCCGTCACCACCCTGGATCGTCGGTGCGGTGCCGGCGGGCAGACCGACATTCTCACGGGCACTCGTAATATGCATGCGGGCCTGCGGGAGAACATAGGTCGCCACGGCGCTGTTCTGCAGCCCGTCGAAGGCGGTCATGCCTGCGGGATTGAAGAAGATCGTCGACAGATCCTCATTGGCCGAGGCGGCGCCGGCGTCGGCCGAGCCCGTGGAGATCGCGGAGAATTCCTGAAGCGCGAAGGCCGAGGCCCGGGCTTGGTGCGTGGCGAGTGTCGAGACGAGCGCGCCGAGTGCCACGGCGGGACCGAAGCGGCAGTAGTCCATAGGCAGTACCTCCCAATTTTGATTGTTCTTCTCGACGGGCCGGCGCCGGCGATGCAGCCACGCCGAAGCTCGCCACCGTCTCCCCGCTCCATTTCGGCTGCGATGGGCGGATAATGAAATTGACGTCAATTATGATAAATTTGTCAACTATGATTTATTCATCGAGTGCGACCGCTAAGCAGCGGGACAGAGGCTCTTGTCCGGGCGCGCCGCGACAGGCGAGGCCGCGCATGTCAATGCGCACCGCCCTGTGCCCTCGCTTATCATCAAGAGTTCAGTGGCTTATTGAGCCGATCGATGTCGGGACCTCACGTCGATCCTCAGTCCTTCTGGAGAATTCAGAAGGAGGTTCGGAGTACCGAAGCCGAAGTGATCGATCGCGTTGAGCGGCGCCGGAAGTGGAGTGTGGCCAAGAAGGCGGCGCTGCTGGCGGTGGTGCTGGAACCGGCCGGCGGACGCCCGGCCAAGTCCTCGGCCAGCACCCGCTGCACCATATTGGCAATCGCCGTCGCTCCTTCCCTCGATGATCGAGGCCTGGCTCGACCTCGGTTCAGGCATCGTATGTGAAGGGGCTGCGCTCTCATCAGTGGCGAGAGGCAGCCGCGATACATCATCTTTCGGGACGGCCCACTTTGCCTGGGAACGGCGAGGATGCGCGCGACGCAGCAGTCACGAAATAAATGACCGCCGATGGAGCGGCGGAAATTTATGGCCTAAACTTGTGTGCCGGTCAGACCCGAGCGCGCAGTTCGGCCAAAGCGCGTCGACAGCAGCCCGCATTATTTCGTCGTTTACATCGATATAGCGCTGGGTTGTCGTCAGGTGCTTGTGTCCGGCGAGCGTCATGATGACCTTCGGACTGATCCCGCTGTGAGCGAGCTTGGCGATGAACCAGTGTCGGCCGGAGTAGCTGCTGCCGCCATCGATGCCGGCGTCGTCGTATAGTCCATAGAGGGGGCTCACACGTGACGCGACGTCCCTCATGAGCAGCATAGCGGACGCGGAGGTCCGGCGAGCGTCATTTCCGGGCGACGTCGTCGGCGAGCATGCCCAGGAGCGCGCTCATAGCCGCCGCGACCTGTACGCCGTCCCGGGCCTCAGCCGGCCGAGACAAAACGAACGGCCGCTCTCTCCTCTGGGCGGCGGTTTCCCCCGGCTCGAGCATCCACCATCGCCCGGTCAACTGCGACGAGCCCATTGCGTCCACCGAAAACCTGTCGATGGACACGAACAAGCGTCGCTCGGGCAGGTTCGAAGTCGGTCCCCCGACCCGCAGGGCCAGATCCTGCGCCAGGGTGCGGGGGACGAACTGGTCGAGCGGTTCCGCCCACCGGTCGAATTCCCGGATATCGACGGTCTGGGGGCCGGTCACGACCACCATCTGCTCCCGGTCGATCACGCCCGGCAACAGCACCTTCGCGATCGTGATCCGTCCGGCGTGGGGCGATTGGGCGGTAGATATCGCTGCCGGTTCGACCGATAGGGTGTAGTAGCGGTTTTCCGGGGTGGTGCTGCACGCGGCGAGCAGCGTCAGGGCTCCGACAATCAGGAAAGATGCTCTCATCGCGTTGCTCCCGCGCTTTTCCCTTGGATAAGGGATTCCGGATGTTTTTCGAGATAGTCGGTCAGCGCGTGCAGCGAGCGGGCTGCCTGCTTCAGTTCGTTCAGCGTGCCGGCGAGATCACCGCCGGCCTCGCCGTCGCCGCCGAAAGCGTCGCCGGTGACGGCGAGCGTGGTGGTCGCCTGTTTCAGCATCTGGTCGGCGGAACTCGAAACCGCCTTGAGGCTGGTCAGCAAGGGGCCGGTCTGAAGGCTCGCGTCATGGGTCAGGTGGTCGAGGTTCGCGAGCGCGCCTCGAAGCGATCGGACCGACTGCTTCACTTCCGGCGAGGTGATCACCTGGTCGAGCGACGTGACCGTCAACTGCAGGCTGCCGAGCAGCGCCTTCGCCGACTGGATGATCGAATCTAGGTCATCGCTCTCGATCGCCGGAATTTCGGGATATAGGCCGCCCTCGATCAGGGTCGCCTTGGGAGCGTCGGGCAGGAAATCGAGCGAGATGATTTTCTGCCCGGTTAGCAGGTTGCCGGACGCGAGGCGCGCGCGCAGGCCTTGAGCGACGAAGCTGTTGAAGGCGCCGTAGGCCCGCTCCTCGAAACCGGCGTCGGACAGGTCGGCGTGCAGCAGCCTGATGCGCTGCGGCTCCACTTCGAACGTCACAGGTACCGTCATCACCCCGCTCGCGGTGTCATATTCCATATGGACGTCGGTGACTTCGCCGACGCGGATTCCGTGCATGCGGACGATATTACCGGCGGACAGTCCCTGGGCACTACCGGTCAGATGCAGCAGGAACGGGAGTTTGCGGGTGAAGAGCGCATCGCGGGCCTTGTCTGCGTCGCCATAGAGCCTGAACGTTGCCTCAGGCTTGGCCGGGGGCCCGAGTTCGCCGCCACGGGGCACGTCAAAGGCGACACCGCCGGCAAGGATCGCCTGAACGGATTCGGACTCGACCCGCAGCCCTTCGCTGCCGACATCGATCGAGATGCCCGAGGCGTTCCAGAAGCGGGTGCCCTCATGGACGAGCTTGTCATGAGGGGCCCGCACGAAGACCTGGACCGTGGCGGTGCCATCGTCATCCGATAGCTGATAGCCCAGCACCTCGCCGACCTTTACGCCATGGAACGAGACCGGTGCACCTTGGCTGACCGAGCCCAATTGCGAACCATGGAGAATGTATCTGGTCCCGGGCACATCGGCGGTGACCACCGGGGGATCCTCGAGCGCCACGAAATGGCGGGTCGATTCCCCGGGCCCCGGTTCCATCTCGATATAGGAGCCCGAGATCAGCGTGCCGAGGCCAGAGATCCCCTCGGCGGACAGGCGCGGGCGCACGACCCAGAAGCGTGTGCCGGATCCCAGATGCGGTTCGGCATAGCGGTTCATCCGCGCCTGGATCGTGACGGACGAAAGATCGACGCTCGGCGCGATTGCCTCGACAACACCCAGCTCGATGTCCCGATGCTTGATCTTGGTCTTACCGACCTCCAGTCCTTCGGCACTCTGTAGCGAGATCGCGACGAGAGGGCCTCGTTCGGATAGCGTGCGGTAGCCGAGCCAGCCGGCCGCGGCGAGCGCCACAATCGGCACGATCCAAACCAGCGGGAAGCGATGGCGCTCGTGTGTCGCCAACCGCGGCGTTTGGTGATCAGGCATCATTGGCTCCCGCCGCGTCCCACATGAGTCTCGGATCGAAATTCTCAGTCGCCAGCATCGTCACGAACACGACGGCGCCGAACGCGAGCACGCCCAGCCCCGGCTCGATGGTCGCAAGATTGCCGAGCGTCACCAAAGCAGCGAGCAAGGCCGCGACGAAGATGTCGACGGAAGACCAGCGGCTCACCAGATCGATGAGCCGATAGAGCCGGGTCCGGTCGGCAAGCCGTCTGGTGGCGCTGAAGCGCGTCGAGATCAGCAGTCCGGCGAGTCCGATCAGCTTCAACAGCGGTACGGCGATGCTGGCGGCGAAGACGATGAGTGCCAGTGGCCAATCGCTACCGTTCATCAATTCCAAGACGCCACCCATGATCGTGGCGGGTGCGCCGCGACCGAACGAGACGACGGTCAGAACCGGATAGAGGTTGGCCGGGAAATAGAGAATGATACCGGTCACGACCAGCGCCGCCGCTCGATGCAGGCTTTCCCGCTTGCGGCGGTGCAGCCGTGCATGGCAGCGGCCACAGCGTGCGGAGATCGATTGGACCAACCCGCATTCCCGGCATCCGATCCAGCTGCCTGGCGCCGGCGGCGCGGTGGCGTGAAAGGGTGGGCTCACGACATCCCAGAGCGCATGCCGATCGATCGACGCGTCGAACCCAGCGAGGCAGATGACGAGCAGGCCCAACGCCCAGAAGCCGATACCGAGGTCGACAGAAGCCAGATCATGCAGCTTGGTCAGTGCGATCAGGGTACCGACCAGGAAGACGTCGATCATCACCCACGGCCTCATGCGCTCGGCAAGACGGAGGACCGCGGCCAGTCGAGGCCGATGCTCGGTCCGATGGCGACCGAGCAGGACGTAACCCAGCGCCGCGATCCGACCGAGCGGCGCAAGGATCGAAATCGCCAGAACGAATAGAGCTAAAGGCAGCAAGTCATGATCCGCGAGCCCGATCACGCCGGAGCCGAGGCGAACGCTCTGGCTCTTGCCGCCAAGGCTGATTGCCATCAGCGGGAAGAGCGTCGCCAAGGGGAAAAGCACGAGCGCCGTCGCAGCAAGGGCTGGCGCTGCGGCGGTCCGGGTCACGCCATGACCGAAGGAGGCGTTGCATCGGCAGCAATGGCGACGATGGCCGCCGATCGGAACCGGCAGGATCTGCAACAGCCCGCAATCCGGACATTCGGTCCAGTGACCGTCCGGCCCCTGCGCCGATGGCGCGAAGCGTGTTTCGTCGCTCATCGCGCTACTGGGCCGATATCATGCTTGCACAGCGCCAGTTGCTCGCTCGATCTCATGCCCCACACCTCAATCAGTACCTTGGTCGTGTAGCCGTTAGAATTGGGTATCGCCTCGGCATCATCGATCTGCTTCGACGGGACAGAAGAGCGGTGACGAGTTCCGTCGATTTGCCCGGGGGCCAATCGGCGGAACCACCTGTTTATGCTGCCTCGTCCTCCGCATCAATTTCTGCGCCATTCGCGTGGGTCGCTCCTCCTTCCTTCGCCAGGTCGAAGGTGGCCTCCATCACGGTTGGAATGCGGCCAGCGGAGCTAAGCCGCGGCGCTCAGGTCCGCATGGCACGCATCGATGAATGCCTGCAGAACGTCGTAGTCATCCTTGTCGAGATTCTCGTACTTCTCGAGATTGACGGGCGGGCTGTAATAGGCCGCGACGATCCGTGCCATTACGTCGTCGGCCGCCTGGACGGTCCGCGGCGATGCGAACAGCCGGAGCTTTCCGATCGTCGCGTAAAGCGGCACGAGCTTCGAGGGGCTTTCGAGCTGGCTGACGAGGGCGTCCGCAAATGTCCGCGACGCCTGATCGATGAATTCGGCGAAGAAGCGTTCCCGCCGGGTGGTATTGAGGGCCACGCGCTCCCGTCGATCTTGATGGCGGTGGGCCACCCAGGCCGCGGCGACCGACGCGAACCCGCCGATCGCCGACCCGGAGAGCGCCGCAAGACCTGAGATGATGGCTGTGTCCATGGCGGTTGGCTTCTCAACGATTGGAGACTTGAGGTTTCCCCCGGTTGCCTGATGGCAACCGGCGGTCGGTACTCATCAGGCAACTCTTTGGCTCGCCGTGTGCGGCTGCCTGATCCGGAACCACGCGACGTACAGCGCCGGCAGGAAGACGAGCGTGAGCAGCGTCGCGACCGCCAGGCCGCCCATGATCGCGTAGGCCATCGGCCCCCAGAAGATGGTCGGCGCGATCGGGATCATGCCCAGGATCGCAGCCGCCGCGGTGAGCAGGATCGGCCGGAAGCGGTGCGTAGTCGCCTCGATGACGGCGTCCCACTGGTGGCGCCCGTGCGCCTTCTCGGTCTCGATCTGGTCGATGAGGATGACCGAGTTACGGGCGATCATCCCAGTGAGGGCCAACACGCCCAGCAGTGCCACGAACCCCAGCGGCTTATCCGACAGGAGAAGGGCCCCGACGACTCCGATCAGCCCAAGGGGGGCCACACTCAGCACCAGGAACAGGCGGTTGAAACTCTGGAGCTGGGTCATCAGCACCGTGAGCGTTAGCACGAGCATCAGCGGCAGGACGGCCGCAACCGATGCCTGGGCCTTGCCGCTCTCCTCCGCGGATCCGCCAAGCTCGACATGGTAGCCCGCCGGTAGGCTCGCGTTCAGCTCCGCGATCTGCGGCGTCAGGGTCTCAACGACCGTGGCGGGCTGTGTGCCGGCTGCGACTTCGGCCCGGACCGTCAGCGTGGGCCTCCGGTCCCGCCGCCACTCGATCGGGTATTCCTGGCCGTACTCGACGGAGGCGATCTGGCTCAGGGGAACGGTCCGCCCGTTGGGCAGCGGCACCTGGAGCGTCCGGATCGTCGACAGCGAGCTGCGCTCTTCGGCAGAGGCCCGGACCAGCACATCGACGAGGTAGATTCCGCTCCGCATCTGGGTGGGCGTGACACCGGACACGACCGTGTTCACGGCCTGTGCAAGCTCTCCGGAGCTGAGGCCAAGGAGGCGGGCCTGGTCCTGGTCGACCTGGATCCGCACGGTGCGCCCTGGTTCCATCCAATTGTAGTTGACGTTCAGGACGGCGCCATCGGCCCCCATGATCTGCGCCACCTTGAACGCGATCTTGCGCACCTCCTCCGCCTCCGGCCCGCGCACCCGGTACTGGAGCGGCCATCCCACCGGGGGACCAAGTTCCAGAGGAGAGACACGACCGGTGACGTTCGGGAACTCCGCTGCCAGCGCGTGCTCCAGCCTGACCTTGACCCGCTCGCGCTGCTCCAGCCCCTTGGTCACCACCACGGCCTGGGCGAACGAATCATTCGGGAGCTGCACGTCCAGCGGCAGATAGAAGCGAACGGCGCCTTGTCCCACATAGGTGCTCCAGTGGTCCACGTCCTGATCCTGTTTCAGGAGTTCGTCGAGCCGGGCCGAGACGTCGCGCGTCGCGTAGATCGACGCGTTCTGCGGCAGCTGCAAGTTTACAAGCAGTTCCGGCCGGTCGGACGCCGGGAAGAACTGTTGGGGGATGAAGCGCGTGCCGAAGAGCGCCGCCCCGAACAGAGCAATCGTGAGGAGCACCGTGACCCAGCGGGCCCGCATCGCCAGGATGAGGACGCGGCGGAACGCGCGCATGATCGGCCCTGGTTCCTCCGAATGTACCGCCTTGGGCTTCTTGAGGATCCAGACACCGAGCAAGGGGGCGAAGAGGACAGCTACGACCCACGATGCGATCAACGCGATGGCGACCACCGCGAAAATCGAGAAGGTGTATTCGCCAGCACCACTGCGCGCGAAACCGATGGGGACAAAGCCCGCGACCGTCACCAGCGTGCCAGAGAGCATCGGAAACGCGGTCGACGTGTAGGCGAAGGTGGCAGCGTGCTCCTTGTCGTCCCCCTTCTCCAGCCGCGTGATCATGGTCTCGACCGTGATCATCGCGTCATCGACCAGCAGACCAAGGGCAATGATGAGCGCGCCAAGAGAGATCCGCTGCAGATCGATCCCGAACAGGTGCATCGCCAGGAAGACCACGGCGAGCACCAGCGGGATGGCAAGCGCCACCACGGCACCAGCCCGAAAGCCCAGGCTCACCAGGCTGACGCCGAGCACGATCGCGACAGCCTCCCACAGGGCTTCCATGAAGTCGTCCACCGCGTGTTTAACGGTGACGGGCTGGTCGGCGACGAGCTTCGTCTCAATCCCGACTGGCAGGTTCGCGATGATCTCCGTCATGGCCGTCTCGACGTTGTGCCCAAGGGACAGGACGTCGCCGCCCTTGCGCATGGCGATAGCCAACCCGATGGCGTCCCGCCCGTTGACGCGGAACATGGGCTGGGCAGGGTCGGCTGGGCCGCGGGTCACGCGCGCGATGTCGCCCAGGCGGATGATCCGGCCGTTCGCGACGAAGTTAACGGCGAGGATGTCCTGCTCGGACCGGAAGTCGCCCGAGATCCGGAGGAGAATCTGCTCATTGCCGGTCTGCACCACGCCCGCGGGCGTCACGGCGTTCTGGGCCTCGAGGGCAGTGATCAGCGCAGATCGCTCGATCCCGAGGCCCGCGAGTTGCTTGCTGGAGAACTCGACGTAGACGCGTTCGTCCTGGGCCCCGAGGATGTCAATCTTCGATATGTCGGGCAGTTGGAGGAGCCGGTTGCGGACGTCGTCCACGTAGTCTTTCAGCTCCCGGTGCGTGAACCCGTCCGCAGCGAAGCCGTAGATAATGCCGTAAGTGTCCCCGAACTCATCGTTGAAGCCGGGACCGACGATTCCTTGCGGCAGTGTATTGCGGATATCTCCGACCTTTTTGCGCACCTGATACCAGATGTCCGACACCTGGCGCGGGGGAGTCGAGTCCTTCAGGTAAACGAAAATCGTGGATTTGCCCGCAGTGGTATAGCTGCGCAGGTAATCGAGGTTCGGCGTCTCTTGCAGCTTGCGCTCCAGGCGGTCCGTGACTTGCGTGAGCGTGTCTTCGACCGTGGCGCCGGGCCATGAAGCCTGGACGACCATGGTCTTGATCGTGAAGGCCGGATCCTCGTCGCGCCCGAGCTGAAAGTAAGATCCGACGCCCGCGACCACGATCACCATCATGAAAAAGACCACCAGCGAACGATGCCGGAGTGCCCATTCGGAGAGGTTGAAGCTCTTCATTGGGCGACCTCCAGGAGCCGGACCTTCTGGCCCGGGGTCAGCACCTGCACGCCGGCGGTGACCACGACCTCGCCTGGTTGCAACCCTTCAGAGATCACGACATTGTCCGGATCGTACTGCCGAACTGTCACGGCACGCAGGGACACGCCTTGGGTCTGAGGATCGATCACCCACACGGCCGGGTGTCCGCTCTCCTCAAATAGCGCGCCGGCCGGGACCTTCATGCCGGGAGGAGTCGCCAGCTTGATGCCGCCCGTGACCGTGGATCCCAGTCGCATGGCTGCGGGGGGATCGGAGATCTCGACCTTGACCCGGAACGTCCGCGTGACGGCATCGGCCTGCGGCGCCACTTCCCGCACGCGGCCGGTCGCCGTCACGGTCGGATCATTGGTGAGAGCGATCTCCACCGTCGGATCGCGCGGGGCCGTCCGCATGATCTGTTCGGATACGTCGAAGACGGCATCGCGTATGCCCTGGCGCGCCACCTGGACGACCATCTGCCCGACATGGACGACCTCACCCGGTTCGGCCCCGACCGCGGTGACCGCGCCCGGACCGTCGGCGTATAGCACCGTGTAGCTCAGTTGATCCTGCGCGATGCGCGCCTGTGCCCGGAGGGAGTCGACCTGCGCCTGCGCGGACTGGAGCGCCTGCTCGGCATCGTCGTAGCGGGCACGGGGCGTCCAGCCATCCTTTAAGAGCGCCTGCTGTCGCGAGAAGGTGAGGCGCGCCTGGGTGGCCAGCGCCTCCGCCGAGGCGAGGTTGGCCTGCGCCGAGCGGAGCGCATTCTGCTGGTTCTGGGGATCGAGCCGGGCGATGACCTGGCCTGCCTGGACCATATCGCCCACGTTGATAAGCCGCTCGATCATGCGTCCATCGAGCCGAAAGGCAAGGCTGGCCTGGTCTTTAGCGCGAATCTGCCCCGTCAGCGAAACGGTCTCGCCGCCGGCGCCGTCTAGGATGGTCACCGCACGCACGGGTCGGATCTCGGGGGCGGATGGTGCTGGCTTGTCGCAGCCCGAGAGTGTTGCGGCGATCAGCGTGGCTACTAGGGTCCGGGACTTCCACATTTCGCTGTCTTCCAAAGGGGCGACGACAAGCTGACACGCTGCCGATGACGGCGCGCTGCGCATGCCAGATCTTGATTTGCACGACACGATATAGCTATATACACTAAATAGTGCAATTCAGAAATGCACTGGGCAGTGCAAAGGAGATTTGCGGATGGGCGATAGCGAGAGCTTGCAGCCGGCCGGCCCGCTGGCGCGGCGAGGCGGGTCGCGAGAGGCCATTGTCGAAGCGGCCGAGCGTCTATTCCTGGAACGCGGTTTCGGTACGGTGAGTATGGACGATCTGGCCGAAGCCGCCGGCGTGGCCCGGCGGACGCTCTACAACCAGTTCACCAGCAAAGAGGAGATTTTTCGGGAGATGCTGCTTCGGGTCTCGGGTCAGCTCGAAGAGGCTTTCCCGCCGGGCATCGAAAACCTAGGCAACGTCGAGGATGTCCTCTGGCTGATCGCGCGGGCCATCCTGGATCTCCACGCGCGCCCGGGATACCTCGGGTTCCTTCGGATGGTGGTGGCCGACTGCCGCCAGTTTCCATGGACTGCGGAGGCGCTCGCGGCCGTCATGGCGCCGCAGTCGGAGCGGTTCGCGGGCTACCTAGCGCATCTGACCGAGATGGGCGTCCTCGACTGCCGTAAGCCGGTGCTGGCGGTTCGCCAGTTCACCGGCATCCTCAACGAGTTTTTCCTGTGGTCTTGGATGATAGGCCGCCAAGGCACGCCGATTTCGGCCAAAGAGGTGATCGACGACACGATCCGGATGTTCTTGCAGCGCTACCGTCGCCCGCAACTGGGCGAATAAGGTCACGACAGCGGAGCCTGAGCCCCGCATTGGAGTGGCGTGGGTATGAAAGGCTTTTGATAGCGCCGATCCGACAGGGTAGCGCCGGGCCTAGGGCGCGACGCCATCCGACTGACGGACGATTTATAACTTCTCGGCGCTTCCCTTCCACAAGCTAAGACGTTGCCGACGAAGGAGAAATCCGCACGCCAGGTCTTTAATTGCACATTATAATATACACTTATGCACGATTGAGTGTAATTCGCAGCGCACTGGATAGTGCAAAGGAGATTTGGGAATGGGGGATGGCCAGAGCTTGCAGCCGACCGGTCTAAAGCCGCGGCGCGGCGGGTCGCGAGAGGCCATTGTCGAAGCCGCCGAGCACCTGTTCCTGGAAGGCGGCTTCGGCACGGTGAGCATGGACGATCTGGCCGAAGCCGCCGGTGTGGCTCGGCGGACGCTCTACAACCAGTTCACCAGCAAGGAGGAAATCTTTCGGGAGATGCTCCTTCGGGTCTCGGGCCAGCTCGAGGACGCCTTGCCGCCGGGCATCGAAACCCAAGGCAACGTCGAAGAGGTCTTGCATCTGATTGCGCAGGCAATCTTGAATCTGCACGCGCGCCCGGGGTACCTCGGGTTCCTTCGGATGGTGGTGGCCGACTCCCGCCAGTTTCCCTGGATCGCCGAGGCGTTCGCTGCCGTCATGGAGCCGCAGACGGAGCGGTTCGCGCGCTATCTGGCGCATCTGACCGAGATGGGCGTCCTCGACTGCCGAAACCCGGTGCTGGCGGTTCGCCAGTTCACGGGCATCCTCAATGAGTTCTTCCTGTGGCCTTGGATGATGGGCCGCGAAGGCGGGTCGATTTCGGCAGAGGAAGTGGTCGAAGACACGATCCGGATGTTCCTGCAGCACTACCGTCGCTCGCGGCCGAACGGGCAAGGAAATGACAGCGGAGCCTGAGAGCCGCATTGGAGCGGCGTAGGCACGCGGGCCTTTGGGCTACCTGCCTCCGACCGGGCAAATGGCTCAGAAGGCGACCCTTTGGGCGGCTTTTGCGTTTCAGGCGACCGTCAATTTGGCCATAGCCGCGGGAGCGCAGCGGATTGCACGCGCAGACCCTCCGCCACTTCCAGCTCTCCGTGCATCCCAGGGAGGATGGCGGCTTCCCCCTCATCGCGCTTTCGGGTGGTGCGGGAACCCGATCATCTATGTCACCGAGGCGCGTGCCCCATTTCTCCTTCACCAGCCATGGCACCGCCGGGGCTTCGTCCAGCTCGATCTGGCCGAGCGGTGCCTTGTCCGAGAAGGGCTCGAAGGTCAGGCCGATGCTGGCCGTGCTGTCGAGCAGATGTCTCGATGACGTCCTTATGGTCGCACATCACCTCGTTCGCGACGCTATCCGCCGTGTAGACCTCCAGCAATAAAACCCCTGGGAAACTGTGCCTGCGCTTCTGCCGGCCGGTTCCTGGTTTGCCGCGTGCACCGATCAGTTGGTCGGCAAGGCGATCCTGATTTTCCAGCGGGGCAATGGGCACCTCAAATCGGCAGTTTGTTGCCCCAGGCGTTGCCCCAAAACGAAAGAGGGCCGCTTTCGCGGCCCTCGATCTCAAGCCAAGTGCTTGATAAATTTGGTAGCGGGAACTGGATTTGAACCAGCGACCTTGGGATTATGATTCCCCTGCTCTGACCAACTGAGCTATCCCGCCTCAGGAGAGGCCGCGTTATCGGAAAATGGCGGCCATCTGTCAAGCATGCTCGATAGCGGCGAGATGTGCATTGGGCGCAGAGCGGTTCCGCTTGATCCAGCCGCCGCCCAGAACCCGGTCGCCGTCATAGATCACGCCGGCCTGGCCGGGGGCGACACCCGTCGGGGCGGCCGCTTCCAGGATCAGTTCGGCACTGTCGGGCCCGGTGGCGCTGAGCCGCGCCGGCACAGGCGGCTGGGCCGAGCGCAGCTTGACCAGGACCGGCCGGTCGACGGCACGCTCCGCCGCCGCATCGAGCCAGTTCATCTCGGCCAGATGCACGAGGCTGGTTGCCAGCGCCTCGCGCGGGCCGACGACGACGCGGGCGGTCTCCGGCTCCAGCCGGATGACGAACAGCCGGTCGGCATGGCCGCCGAGCGCCAGGCCGCGGCGCTGGCCGACGGTGAAATTGATGATGCCGTCGTGGCGGCCGAGCACATTGCCGTCGAGATCGACCACGTCGCCGGGGGTGAGCGCCCCCGGACGCAGCTTCGCCACCAGGCTCGCGTAGGAGCCCTCGGGCACGAAGCAGATGTCCTGGCTGTCCGGCTTGTCGGCGACGGCCAGGCCCAGGCGCAGGGCGACGGCGCGCGTCTCGGCCTTGGTCTGGTCGCCCAGCGGAAAGCGCAGGAAATCGAGCTGCGCGCGCGTGGTCGCGAACAGGAAATAGCTCTGGTCGCGCGACGGATCGGATCCCCGATGCAGTTCGGCCCCGCCCGCCCCTTCGATCCGGCGCACGTAATGCCCGGTGGCGAGCGCATCGGCGCCCAGGTCCTGCGCCACCCGCATCAGGTCGGTGAACTTGACCGTCTGGTTGCAGCGGATACAGGGGATCGGCGTCTCGCCGGCCAGGTAGGTGTCGGCGAAATCGTCGATCACCGACTGGCGGAAGCGCGATTCATAGTCGAGCACGTAATGGGGAATGCCCAGCTGCTCGGCGACGCGGGCGGCGTCATAGATGTCCTGGCCGGCGCAGCAGGCGCCCTTCTTGCCGACGGTCATGCCGTGGTCGTAGAGCTGCAGGGTCACGCCGATTACGTCATGGCCCTGCTCGGCCAGGATCGCCGCGGTCACCGCGCTGTCGACGCCGCCGGACATGCCGACGACAATGCGGCGGGGCGTTGCCATGGCGGTGCGCGCGGCCCCTTCCTACTTGCTCAGGAGATTGCGCGACCCGGGCGGCAGCGACACGACCAGGCCGTCGAGCTCATCGCTCATGACGATCTGGCAGCCGAGCCGCGAGGTCTTGGTCAGGCCGAACGCCAAGTCGAGCATATCTTCCTCGTCCTCGGTCGGGTCCTTCAGCACTTCGAACCAGCTGGAATCGACGATCACATGGCAGGTCGAGCAGGCGAGCGAGCCCTCGCAGGCGCCCTCCAGATCGATGCCGTGCTTATGGGCGACCTCGAGCACGGACAGGCCGGTCGGCGCGTCCACTTCGCGGCGGTTGCCCTGGGTATCAACAAAAACCATCTTCGGCATGGAACGTCTCTTCGCCAGTTCTCGCGAACCCTACTGTCGCGCGGATGTCATATGAGGCTGTCGATATCCCCCAGCCACCCGCGCGCGTAAAGCGGATTCGCTGCATTGCTCGCACGCCTTCGTGCGAATGCTTGCCCGCCTTAATCGGCAAGCGCTTCCGCCATCAGGGCGGCCCCGATCACGATCGAGCGGTCGGCCGCGAAGCCGGGCAGCACGGGTGCTGCGGTGAGCGTCGCCGCCTCCGCCGCGGTGACCCGGTCGAGCAACAGGCCGGCAACGGCCGCATGACGTGCGACGAAACCGGCCAGCCCGTCGAGCCGGTCGGCCAGATCATAGTCGGCGAGCCGCACCGCGTTGCCGTCGACCGCGACCACGCCGGCCTCGAACCCGGCGACGCCGCGCGCGAGCCACAGATAATCGCCGTCGCCGCGGCTTTCCAGTTCGAGCGCCAGCGCCGCCGCGACCGGCGCTTCGACCAGGCGCAGCAGATCGAGACCGGCCGCCTCGACCGCCTGCAGCATGGCCGCGCGCGCCGCCGGTCCATGGCCGAGCGGCACGGAAGCGACCGCCCGCGTCACCGGCCGCTTGGCCTTGAGCGATAGCGCATGCCGGGCCGCCGCGATCAGGGCGGCGAGCCGTTCGGTCGCGGATTTGCCACGCGGATCCAACTGATCGGGAATGGCGAGCAGCACCGGGTCGACGCGGGTGGCGTCGGCCAAGCCCGGCGCGCCCGCGACCAGGTCGCCGTCGCCGTCATATCCGACCACACCGGGCAGGAAGTCGCCGCCGACCGGTCCGGGCACGATCTCGACATTGCCGCCGACCGCGATGGCGAGGCGCAACCCGCCGGCGGCCAGCTCGAGCCCGAGCGCGATGCCCTGGTCCTCGAGCGGATCGACCGTACGGCTCGGCTCTTCGATCTGGATGAGATTGTTCATGGGCATGTTCGACGCACCGCGCCGGCGGGGCCGGCGACCGGATCAGACGTGGAACGACTCGCCGCAGCCGCAGCGGCCCTTTTCGTTCGGATTCTTGAAGGTGAAGCCGGACTGGAGCTTGTCGTCGACATAGTCCATCTCGGTGCCGATCAGGAACATGGTCGCCTTCGGATCGATCAGGATCGTGACACCCTTGTCCTCGACCACCTCGTCGAACCGGCCTTTTTCCTCGGCATATTCGATGGTGTAGCTCATGCCCGAGCAACCGCGGCTGCGCACACCGACCCGAATGCCCAGCGCCGGCTTGTCGCGCTGCGACAGCAGTTCGCGTACCCGCTCCGCCGCCGCGTCCGTCACGTTCATCGCCTGGAACCGTGCCATCGCCGAACCGCTCCAAATTTCAAGCTTGCCGATCCCGAGGCTAACACCGCCGCGGGCCGTCACCAAATACCGGCTGTTATGTGGCGCCTTCGAGCGCGGGCCGCAAGCCCGGAGCGCGCAAGCCAGCCACCGCCCGGGCGAGCCGGTCGGCGGCGCGGTCCAGTTCCGCCTCGGTCGTGAAGCGGCCGAAGCCGATGCGCAGGGCCGAGGCCGCGGTGGCATCGTCGAGCCCGAGCGCGCTCAGCACATAGGACGGCTCGACCTCGGCCGAGGTGCAGGCGGAGCCGACCGACATCGCCAATTCCGGCACCGCCGCCATCAGCTCGAGCGCCGGAACGCCGGCGAAGCCCAGGTTGAGATTGCCGGGAATGCGGGCATCGCGGGCGCCGTGGACCGTGACGTCGGAGATCGCACGCGTGAGCCGGCCGAGGAACCGGGCAGCGAGCGCGGCCAGGCGGGCGGCCTCGCCGGCCATCTCCCGGCCGGCGATCTCCGCCGCGGCCCCCAGGCCCACGACCAGCGCCGGGGCGAGCGTGCCGGAGCGCAGGCCCCGCTCCTGCCCGCCGCCGGAAAACAGCGGCTCCAGGCGCACACGCGGCCGGCGGCGGACATAGAGCGCACCGATGCCCTTGGGCGCGTAGAGCTTATGGCCGGAGATCGACATCAGGTCGATCGACTGGGTCGCGACGTCGAGCGGGATCTTGCCGAACGCCTGGGCCGCGTCGGTATGGAAGAGCGCGCCCGCGGCCCGGGTAATCGCGCCGATGGCCGCCAGGTCCTGGACGACGCCGATCTCGTTGTTGACCGCCATGACCGAGACGAGCGCGGTCCGCTCGTCGACCGCCGCGGCCAGGCGATCGAGATCGATCAGCCCGTCGCGGCCGACCGGCAGCACGGTGAGCTCGAACCCTTCGGACACCAGCGCGCGGCAGCTCTCCAGCACGCATTTATGCTCGGTCGCGACCGTCACCAGCCGGTTGCGGCGCGGCTTGAGGAAGCGCGCGGCGCCCTTGATCGCCAGATTGTTCGATTCCGTGGCGCCCGAGGTGAAGACGATCTCGCGCGCCTCGGCGCCGATCACGGCCGCCACCTGCCCCCGTGCCTGCTCGACCGCGTCGGCGGCCTCTTGGCCGAAGGCGTGGGAGGTGGAATGGGGATTGCCGAAGCGCTGGACCAGGTACGGCATCATGGCGTCGACCACGCGCGGATCGGTCGGCGTGGTCGCCTGGTAGTCGAGATAGATCGCGTCCGGCGGTACGCGCCCATTGTCGGTCATGCGGCACTCCGCGCAGTTCTGGCGCGTAGCGCCGTCCAGGCCTCGATCATCCGGTCGATCTCCTCGTCGGCCGTGTCGCGGCCGAGGCTGATGCGGATGGCGGAAGATGCCAGATCGGGGCCGACGCCCATGGCGGTCAGCACATGGCTGGTCCTGACCTTGCCCGAGGAGCAGGCCGAGCCGGCGCTGACACCGATGCCGGCGAGATCGAACGCCATGACCTGGGTCTCGGCCTTCACGCCCGGCATGGCAATGCAGAGCGTGTTGGCGACCCGCGGCGCACCCGCGCCGAACATCACGGCCGCGGGCTCGATCGCCTGGAGCCGCCCCGCCAGCCGGTCGCGCAGTTCCGCGAGCCGGGCATAGGCATCGAGCTCGGCCACCGCCGCCTCCGCGGCCAGGCCGAAGCCGACGATGCCGGCGACATTCTCGGTTCCGGCGCGGTAGCCCTTCTCCTGGCCGCCGCCGGTGGTGAGCGCCCGCAGCGGGACCTTGGGCGCCAGCGCCACCGCGGCCATGCCCTGGGGACCGCCGAGCTTGTGGGCCGACACGGTCGCAACATCGACGCCGAGTGCCGCCATGTCGAACGGCGCCTTGCCCAGGATCTGGATCGCGTCGCAATGGACGAGCGCGCCGGCGGCATGGGCAAGCCGAACCACATCGGCGATCGACTGCAGCACGCCGGTCTCGTTGTTGGCCGCCATGACCGAGACCAGCGCGGCCCCCTCCCCGAGCAGCCGTTCGAGCGCCGCCAGATCGACGATACCGTCCGGCGTCACCGGGATCTCGACCGCGTCCGGCACCGCCGCGCGCACGCTGTCGTGCTCGATCGTCGAGCGCAGGACCCTGCCCTCGACCTTCAGGCCGCGCAGCGCCAGGTGGTTGGCCTCGGTCCCGCCGGAGGTGAAGATGATGTCGCCGCCGGCCGGCAGGCCGACGGCCGCGGCGACCTGGCGGCGCGCCGCCTCGATCCGGCGGCGCGCGGCGCGTCCCTGGGCATGGACCGAGGACGGATTGCCGGCCTCGCCCAGCACCGCGACCATCGCCGCGATAACGGCGGGCCGCAGCGGCGTCGTGGCGTTATGGTCGAGAAAGACGAAGGACTGAGCAGACATGATCGTCCCTCTACCGCCCCGCGGGAGAGGGAGGGGACCCAGCCCCCAGGCTGGGTAGGGTGAGGGAAGCGCGGCCGCGGCCACCCTCCCCCGGTTCGCTCACGCTCACCACCCTCTCCCGCAAGCGGTAGAGGGTCAATAAGGCCTTGGCCATTCTCATATCCGACGGCGCGGCGCGGTTTCGATCAGTTCCTTGACGGGCTCGTCGAAGGTCACGCGCGGCGCCTGGGCTTCGAGCTCGTTCACCCGGGCGCGCAGGCACGCGACCTCGTCGAGCAGCCCCTTGAGCGCGCGCGCCACCGGGTCCGGCAGATCCTCGCACGGCGTGCCATAGGGCACGAAACTGTCGTCGCAATGATCGTCGCGGCCGGGAACGTGCGAGATCGGCTTGGCGGGAATGCCGACCACGGTCGTATGCGCCTCGACCGGCGCCACCACGACCGCATTGGCACCGACGCGGGCGCCGTCGCCGACCGTGAAGCCGCCCAGCACCTGGGCGCCTGAACCGACGATGACGTTGTTGCCGAGCGTCGGGTGGCGCTTGCCCTTGTGCAGCAGGGTGCCGCCGAGCGTCACCCCCTGGTAGAGCGTGCAATCGTCGCCGACCTCGGCCGTAGCGCCGATCACGACGCCCATGCCGTGGTCGATGAACAGGCGCCGGCCGATCTTGGCCGACGGATGGATTTCGATGCCGGTCATGGTCCGGGCAAACTGGCTGAGCCAGCGCGCCGGCAGCTTCAGGTCCCGATGCCACAGCCAATGGGCCACCCGATGCGCGGCCAGCACCTGGATGCCCGGATAGCAGAGCGCGACCTCCCAGAAAGAGCGGGCAGCCGGGTCACGCGCCATCACGGCTTTGATATCGTCACGCAGGTTTTGCAGAAACATGGGATCCCGCCATGATAGGATCGTGAGAGCAGAGATCGCAGCAGCCATTCGCCGCCGGAACACGTTCACGCTTGCGGCAGCGCCCCTACCCTGTCACTCCATATAGTTTATTGGACCGACCCCATCAAGATTGGCAGCCCTCCGGACCCACGCCCGTGCTAAACCACGGCGCCCGCGTCCGACCAAGGCAACGAATTTGAGCTTTTCAGGATTGTGGGCGTGACTGCCGGAGGATTTTGCCAGCATGCCTGAGGTTATTATCAACGGCCCGGAAGGGCGGATCGAGGGCCGTTACCAGCACTCCAAGGAACCCAACGCGCCGATCGCCTTGTTGCTGCATCCCCATCCGCAGCACGGCGGGACGATGAACAACAAGATCGTCTACGCGCTGTTCCGGGCCTTCACCAAGCGTGGCTTCTCCACGCTCCGCTTCAATTTCCGCGGCGTCGGCCGCAGCCAGGGCAGCTTCGACCGCGGCGAGGGCGAGCTGTCGGATGCAGCCTCGGCGCTCGACTGGCTGCAGACCTACAATCCGAACGCGGCCGGCTGCTGGATCGGCGGCTTCTCCTTCGGCGCCTGGATCGGCATGCAGCTTCTGATGCGTCGGCCGGAGATCGACAGCTTCATCTCGATCGCGCCGCCGGCCAGCACGTTCGACTTCTCGTTCCTGGCGCCCTGCCCGTCGTCGGGCCTGATCATCCACGGCGAGAAGGACGATCTGGTCCCGGTCGAGTCCGTGCAGAAGCTGGTCAACAAGCTGTCGCACCAGCGCGACATCAAGATCGACTACCGCATCGTCAAGGGCGCCAACCATTTCTTCAACGAGCAGATGGAAGAGCTCGAGGCGTCGGTGTCGGACTATCTCGATACCCATCTGCACGAAACCCTGATCCAGCAGCCGAAGCGTTAGATCAGGATGATATCAAGCCGGGTCGGCTTGATATCTGAATCCTGATCTAAATCATATAGTTAGAGCCGGCGCCTCAGGGCGGCAGCGAGGCGAGATAGGCGGTGATCGCCACCATCTCGGCATTGCCGAGCTTGGCCACGACCCGCTTCATCGCGGCGGTCTCGGCATCGCGCCGCGCCCCGCTCTGCATGTCGTAAAGCTGGCGCGCCAGATAGCTGGGCGACCGGCCGGCGAGCGGTGGGATCCCGTCCTGGCCACGCAGGGTGGCACCGTGGCAGAGGGCGCAGCCGACGGTCTTGCCGGCACCCGTTTTGACCAACGCCTCGCCGCGGGCGATGCTGCCGGGCGGCACGAAGGCGGTATAGGTCAGCCGCGGGTCGCGCTCCTCGAACCGGGCGAAATCGTCGGGGATCTCGACCACGCGCTCGCCGATCGGCTCCGTCTCGCCACCGTCCGCGCGCTTCAGTACCCAGCCGGCAACCTCGGTCCGGGGAATTTGCTCGGCCTCGACCACCCTGATCACGGCTTTCGGCTTGATCGAGGCGAAATAGCGCGCCACCTCGGCCAACCCCGGATCACGCGCCGCCTGCCCGGACAGCTCCGCCATGAACTTTGCCGGAATGCGGTCCGGCACGGACGACCGGCGCGTGCCGCTGCCGAACGCCTCGACCTGGCGGATGATGTAGGTTGCCGGCAGGCCGGCGAGCGAGGCGTTCTCCGGCCGGCCGAAGCCGTTCGGCTGATGACAATAGCCGCAGGCATAGACCGTGGGCGGGGCACCATGGGCAACCAGCGGCGGCAGCGGCGGGTGGTCGTTCGGGTACCAGTCGGGTGCGGTGAACAGATCGTCGAGCTGGCTCGATGAGAATTGGACGGCGCTGCCCGGCAGGCTGTGCAGGTCATCCGGCGGGTCGGGTACGTCTGGCCCTGGCGGGTTGATCGGATAGGCCCACTCCGGCACCTCCTGTGCCCGCGCGCCTGCGGCGATGCAGAGGAGGACACAGGCCAAGGCGAGCCAGCACGCTGCGGACGGTTTCGTCATGCCAGCCCTCCGCCTAATTCCCGCGGCGAAGGCTATCACATCTGGCCGAGACCCTGAAACCGGCCGCGGCCGCCCGGTCAGAACACCGGCGGCCGATCGAGCCGGCCGCCCGGTTGCGGCCGCGGCACCCGGGTCGTGCCCGGAAAGCTCAACGGCAGGCCCCGCAGACTGCGCACCGCCAGATAGCCGAACGCCTGCGCCTCGAGCGCGTCGCCGTCCCACCCCATGACATCGACCGGTTCGACCGGCACGTTGAAGCCGGCCGCGAGCCCGTCCATCAGTGCGCCATTCAGCCGTCCGCCGCCGGTCACCAGCCAGCGCACGGGCGCCGCGGGCAGATGACGGCGCGCGGCCAGCGCGGCCGCGACCGTGCAGGCGGCGAGCGTCGCCGCGCCGTCGGCCGCATCGAGATGATCCGGGCGAAAGCGGGCGAAATCGTCCCGGTCGAGCGATTTCGGCGGCCGGCGCACGAAGAACGCATGATCGAGAAAGCGGGCGACGAATTCCCGATCGATCCGCCCACGCCGCGCCGTGGCTCCGCCTTCGTCGAATCCCACCCCCGCCTTGGCCCGCATCCAATCGTCGATCGGCGCATTGCCGGGACCGGTGTCGAAGGCGACCAGATCGTCCGCCCCCTCGCCGATCCAGGTGATGTTCGCGACGCCGCCGATATTGAGGATCGCCAGCGGCTTGGGCAGGGACGCCACCAGCGCCCGGTGATAGACCGGCACCAGCGGCGCGCCCTCACCTCCGGCCGCGACATCGGCCGTGCGGAAATCCGAGACGACCGGAACGCCCGCGAGCCGCGCCAGCAGCGCGCCGTCGCCGATCTGCCAGGTCCGGCCCTCATCCGGACGATGCAGGATCGTGTGACCATGGAAACCGATCAGCTCGATATCCGCCAGATCATGGCGCCGGCGCAGGTCGGCGACCGCCTCGGCATGCAGCTCGGTCAGGCGACGCTCGACCGCACGCACCCTGTCGGTCGGTTCCGTCGCCCCCAGGATGCCACGCAGCGCCTCGCGGAAATCGGCCGGATAGGGCCGCGTCACCGACGGCCCGGTCGCGACCTGGTCGACGCCGTCCGTCTCGATGAATGCGGCATCGATGCCGTCCAATGACGTACCGCTCATCAAACCGATCACGCGCATGCGAGCCCCGCCCTTCCGTGAGCCCGAAGGCTCGTGTTACATCGCTTAGCCCGGCATCGAGCCGGGGCCTTCACCCACCGGACGATCATGACCGAACCCAAGTCGCTGCTCCTCAAGACCCTGGTCGACCGCGGCCATTTCCACCAGTGCACCGATTTCGAGGCACTGGACAAGGCCGCCAGCGAAAAGATCGTGACCGGTTATATCGGCTTCGACTGCACAGCGGACAGCCTGCATGTCGGCAGCCTGGTGCAGATCATGACCCTGCGGCGCCTGCAGCAGACCGGCCACAAGCCGATCGTGCTGATGGGCGGCGGCACCACGCGGATCGGCGACCCGTCGGGCAAGGACGAGGCGCGCGCGCTGCTGAGCGACGAGCAGATCGCCCGCAACATGGCCGGCATCCGCAAGGTGTTCGACCAGTACCTGACTTTCGGCGACGGCCCGACCGACGCGATCATGCTGAACAATGCCGACTGGCTCGACGGGCTGCAGTACATCCCGTTCCTGCGCGACTATGGCCGTCATTTCTCCGTGAACCGCATGCTGAGCTTCGACAGCGTGAAGCTCCGGCTCGAGCGCGAGCAGCCGCTGTCGTTCCTCGAATTCAACTACATGATCCTGCAGGCCTACGATTTCCTGGAGCTGGGTCGGCGGGTCGGCTGCAGCCTGCAGCTCGGCGGCTCCGACCAATGGGGCAACATCGTCAATGGCGTCGAGCTCGGCCGGCGCGCCGGCGGGCTGGAGCTCTACGGCTTCACCTCGCCGCTGCTCACGACCGCGTCCGGCGCCAAGATGGGCAAGACCGCGTCGGGCGCGGTCTGGCTTAATGCCGACAAGCTGGCACCGTTCGAGTTCTGGCAATATTGGCGTAACGCCGAGGACGGCGATGTCGGCCGCTTCCTGCGGCTGTTCACCGACCTGCCGGCGGACGAGATCCGCCGGCTCGAGGCGCTCGAAGGTGCCGAAATCAACGAGGCCAAGAAGGTGCTGGCGACCGAAGTCACGGCACTCGCCCATGGCCGCGCGGTCGCGGATGAGATGGCGGATACCGCCCGTCGCGTGTTCGAGGAGGGTACGACCGGCGAGGCGTTGCCGCGCATCGAGATCGCCCGTGCCGATCTGGCCGGCGGCATCGGCCTGGTCGAGCTGTTCGTGCGCGCCGGCCTCGCCGCGTCGAACGGCGAGGCGCGGCGGCTGATCAAGGGCGGCGGTGGCCGGCTGAACGATCAGGCCGTCACCGACGAACGCCAGACCGCCGGCGAGGCCGACGTCAACGCCGACGGCGTGCTCAAGCTGACCGCCGGCAAGAAGCGGCATGCGCTGATCGTTCCGGTCTGACCGCCTGAACCAGCGGCGGCCGCACCTTTCGGCGCGGCCGCCGCCCTTCATTCATAAATTTTGAAGGATGTTCGCCCCAAACTCGCCGCACACAGGTAGATACCGTGGAAACCGGCAGGTGCCGCGGTAACCCAGCAGCATATTGATTGGCGGGTCGTCGACGGCTCATGTCCCAGGATCTACTCGAGGCTCTCAAGGCACATGCCCTGTGGCTGCGCGGCCGAGGCGGCGTCCGGCTCGACAAGCCTTGGGCCGATTTCGCCGGCGTGGGTTTCACCGGCTGCACCCTGACCCGTGCGCGGCTGCCGGGCGGCCGCTTCGACTATGCCGACATCAGCAGCGGCGATTTCGAAGGCGCCGACCTGTTCGCGGCGAGCTTCGACAGCGCCACGCTGTTCCGCGCCAATTTCCGCAACACCGACCTGCGCGGCGCCAACTTCAAGAACGCCATGCTGGCCGAGGCCGATTTCACCGGCGCCGACCTGACCGGCGGCGTGCTGTTCGACGCGCGGCCCGGCGACCGGGCCATGACCGCGCAACTCGGCCGCCGCACGGGCGCCGATCTGACCAATGCCGACCTGTCGCTCGCCAACGGCGGCGGCGCCGCCTTCAAGGGCGCGCTGCTGGCCGGCGCCATATTGCGTGGGGTCGACCTGTCGGGCGCCAATCTGCGCGGGGCTGATCTGACCGGCGCCGACCTGACCGACGCCAATCTGACCGGCGCCGATCTGCGCGCCGCCGTGCTGACCGCTGCCGACATGACCAATTGCGCGCTCGCCGATGCCAATACCGAGCATTCGCTGGGGCTCAATCCCGAAGACGGGCCGCACAAGCGGCTCGACCCGGACCTGCGCCGCGCGATCGCGCAGCACTGCACCTGGGTCCAGACCTTCGGCGCCAAGGGCAGCCAGGCAAATTTCACCGACCAGGACTTGCGCGGCTTCGTGCTGACCAACCTCGATCTGTCGGCAGCGGTGTTCAAGGGCGCCAATCTCGACGGCGTCAGCCTGCGCGGCGGCAATTTCCTGCTGTGCGACTTCACCGACGCGCATCTCGCTAATTGCGACATGACCCGCGCGCAGATGCGCGGCACCTGCTTCAAGAACGCGATGCTCCACGGCTCCGACCTGACCGAGGCCGATTTCACCGAGGCCGACATCCTCAATCACGAGCGCAAGCCGACCGGCCGCAAATGGCCTGCCAATCTACTGGGCGCGCGCTTCATCGATTGCAAGGTCAACGGCGCCCGCTTCGACGGCGCCAACATGATCGGCGCCGAGGCGATCAATACCGACCTGACCCAGGCCTCGCTTGCGGGCGTCCGGCGTTAGGCGTGATCACATTGCCAGCTCGGTTTCCTTGATGTTGGCGATGGGGCCCAGGATCGCGGGATCGAATGCGTTCAGGGCGGTGCGGTTGGACAGGCGCCTGGGCAAGTCGGGGTTTGCCAGCGCGCCGCGACCGATCGTGACGATATCGGCGCCATCGTCGAGTGCCGCCCTCGCCTGCTCGATTTCATGCAGGCTGCCATTGGCGAAGATCGTCGCTTTGGGAGCGTAGCGCTTGGCGAGGCGCATTAGCGACGGGCCGCCCTCGGCGAAGGCCGGCTTCCAGGCCTCGAACTCGGTCACATGGATGAAGTCGGCGCCGGCATCGGCGAGGCTGCCGAAGATGATTTCGGCATCGCGCTCCGCACCCGTCCACTTGTGGTGATAGTCGTTCACCTTGCCTTGCGAGATGCGGACACCGACCGGCACCCTGGCCCCGACCTTCGCGCGCACCGCCTTGAACGTCTCCACGATCAACCGCACGCGGTTCACCGTGGCGCCGCCCCAGCGATCGGCTCTTTGGTTGGTGTAGTCGGTCAAGAACTGGTCGAGCAGGTAGCCGTTGGCGCCGTGAATCTCGATGGCGTCGAACCCGGCGACCTCGATCGCGCGCGCCGCCGAGCCGGCGAAGCCGGTGATGGCGTCCGCGATCTGCTCTTCCGTGATCGCGGCCGGCAGCCCGTAGCGGTCCTTGCCGTGATAGAACGTCATCTGCTGGCCCTTGGGCTGGACCGCAGAGGGTCCCACCGTGCCGTCGCGGAAGCGGTTGCCTTGGCTGATCGCGCCGGCATGCATCATCTGAGCGATGGCGAGCGCGCCGTGCGCCTTGATGCCGGTGACGACCGGCTTCCAGGCATTGGCCTGGGCTTCGTCGCTCATGCCGGGCTGATGGACGTAGCCCTGCGCGAACGCCTGATCCGTGTAGATGCCCTCGGTGAGGACCGTCCCGAACCCGCCCCGCGCGAAGCGCTCGTAGTAGCGCGTCATGGTTTCGGTCGCCCGGCCGTCCTCGGTCGCCGTGATGCGCGTCATCGGCGCAACGGCGAGGCGGTTCTTCACGGTGAGGCCGTTTATATCGATCGGCGCAAAAAGCGCGCTCGTGTCAAAATCCATGTCCAGTCTCCATATGGCGCGAAAGGAGGGGCCTTTTCCTCGAAAGCGAGGATGGGTTGGCTGTCGGACATGGATTTAGCTTCTGCTGCGAACGCGCAGAAGCCGGGCTAGACGGTAAGCACTTTATCGCCCACTGTTAAAATATGGACCTCGCGGACGTCGCCCTGTTTCGCAACATCGCTTACGCCGGCAGCCTGTCGGCCGCGGCGCGCCAGATGGGCACGACGCCGATGCTGGTCAGCCGAAGGCTGGCGGCCCTGGAAGCCGAACTGGGCGCGCGCCTGTTCCACCGCACGACACGGTCGCTGTCGCTGACTACCGAGGGCGAGGCGTTTTTGCCGCATGCCGTCGCCCTGATCGAAGCCCGCGATTCAGCATTCGAGTCGGTGTCATCTTGCGGCTCGGGCCTTTCAGGGGTGCTGAAAGTCACGGCGCCGAACGTCATCGGCCATGCCGTTGTCGTGCCTGTCGTGGCCGAGCTGATCGCCGACAACCCGGCGCTGCGGGTCGACCTTACCCTGAGCGACGGGGTCATCGACATCGCGACGGCAGGGCTGGACGTTGCCATTCGCGTGGCGCTGCTGAAGCCTTCGGACATGATCGCGACCAGGCTCGCCGACAATCCCTATACCCTTTGCGCGTCGCCCGCCTACATCGCTCGCTTCGGAGAACCGGCGACGACAGGCGACCTGGTGGGTCACCCCTGCATCAAGCTCCACGCGATGGATACCTGGCCGTTTGTGCGGGGCGGCGAACTGCATCGGGTCCGCATCGATGGTCCTCTATCGGCCAGCTCCGTCGACGCGGTTCGGGCGGCCTGCCTCGCGGGCGTCGGCATCGCCATGATGACGTACTGGGACGTGCACAAGCAGATCGAGCGTGGAGAATTGAAGCGGATCCTCCTCGCCGACGTCGAACCCGTCGAAATCGGCATTTGGGCGGTCTTCCCAACCCGCAGGCACATGCCCGTCCGGGTGAGAGCCTTCATCGACACACTGCGAGAACGGCTGCTGGCGGCTCCCTAGAGGATCCAGATATCAAGCCGACCCGGCAGGCGCCTCAGCACACCGGGGGCTATTTCGTCTTCAGGTGCCAAACGCCGTCCCAATCAGCAGGCGGCGGCTCTGCGCGCAGGCGGGCGATGCGCTCGAGCAAGACGGCGCTTGGTCCGTCGTCGGGCACAAGGCGCCGGCACGCCTCGAAGCACGCCGAGGCGCCGCACCAATCCTGATGCCGATAGGCCGCGAGCCCCTGTGCGAAAGTTTCGCGCAGCTCGGTGCGCACCGGATCCAACTCGCCCGCTTCGGCGAGCAACTCGTAGATGCGGATAGGTTCTCTCTTGCCCGTGACGGTAATGACATCGAGCTCGCGCACCTCGATCGCGTGGTGCGCCAGCCGGTAGGTATCCTCGGCCAAGATGATCGAGGTGCCGTAGACCTTGTTGACGCCCTCCAGGCGCGAGGCCAGGTTCACCGTGTCACCGATGACGGTGTAGGAGCGCGTGTGCGGGCTGCCGATGACGCCGACCACCGCCTCGCCGCTGGCGATCCCCATGCGGACGAAAAGCTCCGGCGTGTCCCGCCGAAGGCCGGTGAGATCGGGAAGCCGGCTTCTCATCTCCGCCACGGCCCGCAGTTGCGCCAGCGCCGCCTTGCAGCCGTCGAGCGCATGCTCGTCGCCGGCGGAGAAGGGAATGCACCAGAACGCCATGACCGAGTCGCCAATGAACTTGTCGATAATGCCGTTGTGGCCGCGGATCTCCTCGGCGACGGCGCTGTAATAGGAATTGAGCAGATTGACCATCGCGGCTGCGGTGAGCCGTTCGCTGATGCCGCTGAAACCTTTGATGTCCGAGAAGAAGATCGTCACCGACTTGCGCTCGGCCTGATCTGGGGTGCCCTCCGCGGTCCCGAGCAGACGCGTCACGATACGCGGATCGATGAACTTGCCGAACGTGTCCTTGATCCGCTCGCGCGCACGCAGTTCCTCGACCATGCGGTTGAAGGCGCGGGCGAGCTCGCCGACCTCGTCGCGCGACACGACGGCGACAGCGACATCGGCGCGCCCCTCCTCGACCGCGCGCGTACTGGCAACCAGCTTGCGCAGGGCTGCGACGACCTGGCCCGAGCCAATGCCGCCGATGCCGAGGCCAATCACGCTCGCCACCAGGAACAACGTGAAACTGACCCAGGTGCTGAGGTTCTGGTCCCGATGGACGCGGGAGGCGGCCGTCTCGGTCAGAGTGGCGAGGCGCTCGCGCAGCTCGCCGAGATCAGGACCGAACGCGTCTTGATAGCGCCGGAACCCGAGCGCAAGCGTGCGGGCCTCGTCCGGTCGGCCGGCGACGAGGCTGTCGCTTACGCTCTGGCCAAGCGCCAGGAATGGTTCGACCTGCCGCTCGATGAACGGAAGCGCGCCCTCCAACCCCGCAAGGACTTCCAAGTCGCGAGGGTCGTTGTGCCTGTATGCCACGGCGGCACCAAGGCCAGTCCGGAGCGTCTTGAAATTCTGCCGAATGCCGGCAGCGACGCGCTCGAGTTCTGCGGCTTGCGTCCGTAGGGCCGCCTCGCCCCCTGGGTCCGGGTACCGCACCAGCAGGCGCGAGACCAGCAGCTCGTATTTATCGGTATCGACGTCGAGGTCGGCGAGTACGCGGCGCAGGGGCTGGTGGTGCGCGACGATGACCTCGAGCCTTTGCGCCGTCGCCTCCTGAAGCAGCGACAGGACGCCGATCACACAGCCGAAGAGCAGCAGCAAGATGCCGGCAAGCGCGAAGAACTTCGTGCGAATGTTCATGGCCCACACGCCTCCGTTCGAGCGAGTGCCGGCAATTCAACCACGTACCCGCCGACAGGGCGAGGGACGGCGTGCAAAAGGCCAGGGAGCTCACCACCACCGGTTCGGCGTCAGAGCCGGCCGCCCAAACCCAATCCTCCCGAGCCGTTGACCCCGCCGCCGCCTTAAGGTTGCTTCTCCGCCGGCGCCGGCTTGTCCGGCTGGCCGGCTGCGCGGGGGTCCGGCGCCGAGGAGCTGGGCGCGTCGAACAGGAACAGGCGCCGGAGCACGCCGGGGGCGAGCGCGCTCAGCGGATTGATGCTGATCTGCGGGTCGGCGAGCGAGCCGGACAGGCGGTAGTTCGCGGCGAACAGGCCGGTGCCCTCGCCGCCGGTGATGAGGTCGCCCAGCACCGGAATGTTGTTGAGGAAGCTGTTGAGCGTGTAGGCCGGCACCAGGGTGCCGCTCAGGTCCAGTTGGTCATGGTCGAGATCGATCCAGCCATCGGCATTGATGCCTAGCGCCCCGCCCGAGGCATGGCCGTCGCTCAGGCTGAGCCGGCCATTCTCCAGCGTGAAATCGCTCTTCAGGATCGCAAACGGCAGCCCGTCGCCCGACAGCAGGCTGGCGATCGACGTG
This sequence comes from Aliidongia sp., assembly GCA_035310205.1. Lineage (GTDB taxonomy): Bacteria > Pseudomonadota > Alphaproteobacteria > ATCC43930 > CGMCC-115725 > Aliidongia. The sequence continues at coordinate 427 of DATGEK010000109.1, read as the reverse complement.
AGCGACGCGATCGACAGCATGCGGGCCATGAATGGCGCCCGGATCACCCGGTAGTTCCTCGCCTCGGCCTTGCCGACATAGCGGCGCAGGTCGTTGTCGGCGACGGCGGCGCCGCTGACCGCGAGCTTGCCGCCGACCAGGTTGTCGGAGATGTCGAACACCTTGAGCAAGGCGCCGAAATCGTCGGTGTCGAGCGCGAATTGCCCGCCCGCCTCGATGCGGTCGAGATGGAACCCCGCGGTGCCCTTGGCGCCCAACTGGCCGTCGAGCTTGCCATAGTCGAGGCGGTTGCGCGCGATCAGGCCGGCGATCGTGACGTCCCGCATCTCGCGGTCCGGGCCCAGGATCAGGCGGTCGGCCGTGGCCTGGATGTCGAGCGTCGGGCCGTCGTCCTTGGCCTTGGCGTCCGGGCTCGCCTCACCCAGCT